>JAYKHR010000027.1:0-30461 GCA_035285125.1 Candidatus Sericytochromatia bacterium
GCGGTCGCGGGTGTGGGGCTCCTCGCCTCGGGTGGCGGGGTCGATCGGCTCGAGGGGACCCTCATCGAGGGCGGCTTCGAGGTCCGGCACGAAGGCGGCCAGGAAGTCCCGGGCGAAGCCTTCGAGGAGGGTCTTGTAGCGGCGATCGTGGGACATGGCGCCCACGGTATCGGGCCGTTGGGTCGTGTGTCAGCCTTTCGCCCCGCGTCTGCGAGGCGTTTCTTGCTGGCGCCCCCGCCCCCTTCACTTCTCCTCGTGGTATTCCTCTTCGGTGTTGATGCCCCAGATGGCCTCAGGGTCGCGCACGCCCGCCGCGATCTGGTCCACGGCCGTCATCGCCGTCAGCATCGAGTGGTCCTGGTTGTTGTAGCGGTGCATGCCGTTGCGCCCCACGAGCCAGAGGTTCGCGAAGCCGTCGAGGTAGGCGCGCACCTCGCCGAAGCTGTCGTAGGCGCCGAAGTAGCCGGGGTAGGCCTTGGGCTGGCGGATCACGCAGGCGTCGCGCACGCTGCCCGGGGCGATCAGGCCGATCTTCACGAGCTCGGCCTCCCCCAGGGCCTTGAGCGCCTCGTCGTCCAGGCCCCAGAGGGCGTCGCCCTCGCTCGCGAAGTACTCCAGCCCGAGCCAGACGGTCCCGGCGTCCGCCACCATCCAGGGGCTCCAGTTGTTGAACACCTGCAGCCGGCCGAGCTGCACGTCGGGCTCCTGGATGTAGATCCAGTTGTCGCGGATGGGGCGCGGCCCCTCCGGGCCCGGCTCGGTCACGGTCAGGCGGTCGACCAGCAGCCCCACCGTCAGGAAGTCGCGGTACTCGAGCGCGTCGCTCACGGCCTTCACCGCCGGGGGGGGAGGCGGGTCGAGCGCCTGCATGAGCTCCCGCACCGGCATCGTCGAGAACACATGCTCGGGCGTCCACGTGCGGGCCTCGCCCGTCTGCGCGTGGCGGGCCGTCACGCCGGTGACGCGGCCCTCGGCGTGCGTCAGGCGCACCACCTGCCAGCCCGGGTGCACCTCGCCGCCCGCGGCCTGCACGCGGCGCGCCGTCTCCTCCCACATCTGGCCGGGGCCGAGCTTGGGGTACAGGAACTGCTCGATGAGCGAGGTCTCGACGGCCTTGCCCGCCGCCCCCCGCCCGAGCAGCTTGCCGACGAAGTGCATGATCGCCTTCGTGACGGAGAGCCCCTTGATGCGCTGGGCGCCCCACTCGGCGCTGATCTCCCGGCAGGCGCGGCCCCAGACCTTCTCGGTGTACGACTTGAAGAAGGTCTGGTACAGCTCGCGCCCGAAGCGGTTGATGAAGAACGACTCCAGGTGGGTCTCGGGGCGGATCGGGAACAGGGCGCTGCGCATGTAGCTCAGGCCGATGCGGACGGTCCGCAGCGGCCCGAGCTTGCCGAGCGTGTCGGGGTCGAGCCGGATCGGGTAGGGGAAGAACTGCCGCAGGAAGTAGATGCGGCTCTGGCGCTCGCGCAGCAGCATCACGGCGTCGGTGGCCGTCGGGTCCGGGCCGTCGCCCGCCACGGCGAGGTCCCGCGTCCGGTTGTGGTAGGTGATCGGCGTGGCGCCAGGGGGCAGGGCCTGCATCGGCAGCTTGTCGAGCCACCAGGCCATCACCCGGTCCGACTTGGAGAAGAAGCGGTGGCCGCCGATGTCGATGCGGTTCCCGCCGTGGTTGACGGTGCGCGAGATGCCGCCGAGGGCGTCCGTCTGCTCCAGCACGACGGGCACGACGTCGGTGCGCGTCGCGAGCTCGTGGGCCGCGGTGAGGCCGGCGGGGCCGGCGCCGATGATCAGGGCTTGGCGGGGGGGCATGGCGGCAAGGGGGCTGTGAGACGCCCCAAGCTACCACCTCGGGGAGGCCTGCCGCAAATGCGCGGGGCCTCCTTCGAGGGGCGAGGCCCCCTGGGCGGGCAGGCCACGCGGCTGGCTGGCCCTTACGTCCCCTCGCGGGGCAGCCCTGCCAGCCGCTCGGCGAGCTTCGACCACCGGCGCTCTACCTGGGCGCCACGCACGGCGATGGCCAGGGCCTTGCGCTGGCCGACCAGCACGACCAGCTGCTTGCCCCGCGTCACGCCCGTGTAGACGAGGTTGCGCTTCAGCATCGTGAAGTGCTGCATCGCGACGGGCATCACCACCGCGGGGTACTCCGAGCCCTGCGACTTGTGGATCGTCGTCGCGTAGGCGAGCACGAGCTCGTCGAGCTCGCCGAAGGCGTAGGTCACCGGCCGGCCGTCGAAGGTCACCGTCAGCGCCTGCTGCTCGAGGTCGATCGCGCTGACGAGGCCGATGTCCCCGTTGTAGACCTCCTGGTCGTGGTTGTTCTCGATTTGCATCACCTTGTCGCCGACGCTGAAGCGGCTGCCGAATCTCTCGACGCTGCCCGGGCCGGGCGGGTTGAGGGCCTCCTGCAGCGCCAGGTTCAGCCCGCGGGCGCCCGCCTCGCCCCGGTTCATGGGGCACAGCACCTGGACGTCGCGGATCGGGTCGAGCCCGAAGCGGCGCGGCACGTGTCGCTGGACCAGGTCGACCACGAGCCGCGCGATGCTCGTGGCGTCCTCGCCGGGCACGAAGTACAGGTCCGACGCCTCGCCCTTGGCGGGGAAGGGGGGCAGCTGCCCCTGGTTGAACGCGTGCGCCGTGCTCACAATGCGCGAGCTGGCGGCCTGGCGAAACACCTCCGTGAGCCGCACCACGGGCACGGCCCCGCTCGCGATCACGTCGCGCAGCACCTGCCCGGGCCCCACGGAGGGCAGCTGGTCGACGTCGCCCACGAGCAACACGGCCGCCTCCGGGCGCACGGCGCGCAGCAGCTGGTGCATCAGCGGCACGTCGATCATCGAGGCCTCGTCCACCACCAGCATGTCGCTTGGCAGCGGGGAGCGCTCGTTGCGCCGGAACTGCCCGTCGGCCGGGTTCACCTCCAGGAGGCGGTGGATGGTCTTGGCCTCGAGCCCCGTGGACTCCGCCAGGCGCTTGGCAGCCCGCCCCGTGGGCGCGCAGAGCTGGGGCCGGGCGCCCTTGGCCTGCAGGATGGTCAAGATGGCCTTCAGCAGCGTCGTCTTGCCCACGCCGGGCCCGCCCGTGATGACCAGCACCTTGGCGGCCAGCGCCAGGCGCACGGCGGCCTGCTGGCTCTCGGCGAGCGCGACGCCCAGCCGCTGCGCCACCCACGGGAGGGCCCGGTCCGCGTCGATGGCAGGCCAGGGCGGCGACCCCGCGCGCAGCCGGGCCACGTGGCTCGTGATGCCCCGCTCGGCCGCGTGCAGGGGGGCGAGGAACACGCAGGGATCGCCTGCCACGCTGTCCGCCACCAGGCGGCCCTCCGCGACCTCGTCCCCGATGGCCGCCTCGATGATCGGGGTGGGGATGGCGAGCAGCTTGACGGCCGCCTCCAGCAGCGCGGCGTGGGGCAGGCCGCAGTGCCCCTCGGTGGAGGCCTCGGCCAGCGCATGGGCCACGCCGGCCCGGGCCCGCAGCGGGGAGTCGGGGGCGATGCCCACGCGCTGGGCGATGCGGTCGGCCGTGAGGAAGCCGATGCCCCGGATGTCGCGCGCGAGCCTGTAAGGGTCCTGCTCCACGACGGCCACGGCTTCCTGCCCGTAGGTCTTGAAGATGCGCACGGCCCGCGAGGTCGAGACGCCATGCCCGTGCAGGAACACCATGATGCCCCGGATCACCTGCTGGTCGGCCCAGCCGCTGACGATCCGCGCCGCCCGTCGCGGCCCGATGCCCGTGACCTCCCGCAGGCGCTCTGGGGCCTGCTCGATGACCTCGAACACCTGCGCCTCGAAGGCCTGGACGAGCTTGGCCGCGTTCACGGGGCCGATGCCCTTGACCATCCCGGAGCCGAGGTAGCGCTCGATGCCTGCCAGCGTCGTCGGGGGCGTGATGGCGAGGTGGGCTGCCCGGAACTGCCGCCCGTGCTCCCGGTCCAGGGTCCAGGCTCCCTGGGCGGTGGCATATTCCCCGGGCGAGACGACGGGTGCATGCCCGAGCACCGTCACGAGCTCCCGCTCGCCCCGCACCTTGAGGCGCAGCACGCAGAAGCCCGTCTCCTCGCTGTGGAAGGTCACGCGCTCGACGAGGCCCTCGAGCCGCTCGTGGGCGGGGGGTGGGGCGGGCATGTCAGCTGGGCCCGTCCAGGGCCTCGCGCCACCCCGTGACGGTGCAGCCCTGGCGCGCGTAGCGGCCCTCCCCGCCATAGATGATCCAGGGGGGCAGGGCCTCCTCCCCTGCCAGCCGGCCCCAGCGCGTGGCCGCGTCCGGCCAGTCGGCGGCGAACGTGCGGCCGGACTTCACCTCGACCGGCCGGAGCCCCGAGGGGGTCTCCAGCACGAGGTCCACCTCGTGGCCCACGTGGTCGCGCCAGAAGCACAGGCTGGCGGGCTCACCGGCGTTCTGCCGCTGCTTCGCCAGCTCGGCGACGACCCAGGCCTCGAACAGCGCCCCACGCGCGGCATGGGTCGCCAGCACCTCGGCCTCCCGCACACCCAGCAGCCAGGCCAGCAGCCCCGTGTCGAGGAAGTACAGCTTCGGCGTCTTGACGAGGCGCTTGCCCATGTTGCGGTGGAAGGGCTGCAGCCGCACCACGAGGTAGCTCGCCTCCAGCACGGACAGCCACTCCCGGGCGGTGACGGCCGAGATGCCGGCGTCCGCCCCGAGCGCGGCGAGGTTCAGGAGCTGCCCGGAGCGCGCTGCGCACAGCCTCACGAAGCGCTGGAAGAGCGTCAGGTCTCGCACGGCCACGAGCTGACGCACGTCGCGCTCCACGTAGGTGGCCACGTAGTTCGCGAAGAAGTCTGCGGGCGCCACGTCACGGACGTGGAGGGCCGGGTAGCCACCCGTCAGCAGGGCCGCCTCGAGGGTGGCAGGCAGCCTGTCCGCAGCCATGAGCTCCCGTCCAGACAGCGGTAACAGCTCCACGCGCCCCACGCGGCCCGCCAGGCTCTGGGTGACACCTGCCAGCAGGTCGAGCTGCTGGGAGCCCGTCAGCACCCAGGCGCCTACCTGGCCGTCTCGATCCACCACGCCCTGCAGCCAGGAGAGCAGGGTCGGCACGCGCTGGACCTCGTCGAGGATCGCGCCGCCCGGGAAGCGGTCCAGGAAGGCACGTGGATCCGCCTGGGCGAACTCGCGCTCGTCCGGGGTCTCGAGGGAGACGTAGGGCTTGTCGGGGAAGGTGGCCCGGGCCAGCGTCGTCTTGCCCGACTGCCGCGGGCCCGTCACGGCCAGCACGGGGAAGCCTCGTGCCAGGCGCTGCAGGGTGGCGTGGGCCTCGCGTTGGATCATTTTACAAATCTAAGTTTGAAACTTCGATTTGTAAAGCACAGGGGCCTGTGCACCGGGCCGGGCTGCGTACACCCTGCCCCGATCCAGCGACGCACGATCGTTGCGTGCTGCATCACAGATTTGACGGGCCTTGCCTGCCACACTTTCCCAGACGGCATGCTCGCAAGGATACCGCCGGCCCCACGCTGTGACGCCGTTTGGTGTCCAGGTGGGCAGGGTAGTGATCCCAAAGGGTGGTGTCGTCAGGAGATCGCATCGCGCTTGAAAGCCTCACGGGGCCAAGAGCCTGGCGTGGGAGTCCCGCCATGACCAAGTTCGACCACATCTGCGTGCTGGGCCTGGGCTACATCGGCCTGCCCACCGCCAGCCTCTTTGCCACCAATGGCTTCCGCGTGACGGGCGTCGATGTGGACCCGCGCGTGGTGGACACCATCAACCGCGGCGAGGTGCACATCGAGGAGCCAGGCCTCAACACGCTGGTGCAGGCCGCGACGAACTCGGGCATGCTGCGGGCGACGACGGAGGCCCCCGTGGCTGACGTCTACATCATCGCCGTCCCCACCCCGATCCTCGAGGACCGCCGGGCCGACCTGTCCTGCGTCGAGGCGGCGGCCAGGGCCATCGCGCCTCAGCTGCGCCCCCACGCCCTCGTGATCCTCGAGTCCACCTCGCCGCCGGGCACGTGCCACGGCGTGGTGGCCCCCATCCTCGCGACGAGCGGCCTGGAGGTGGGGCGGCAGGTCCACCTCGCCCACTGCCCGGAGCGCGTGCTGCCCGGCCAGATCCTGTACGAGTTGCTCGAGAACCCCCGCGTGGTGGGCGGTTACACCAAGCGCTGCGGGGAGCTCGCCCGGGGCCTTTACCGCGCCATCGTGGGCGGCGCCGTGCACCTGACGGACGTGACCACGGCCGAGATGGTCAAGGTCACGGAGAACACCTTCCGCGACGTGAACATCGCCCTCGCCAACGAGCTGGCCCTCGTCTCCGAGCGGCTCGGCATCAACGCCTGGGACGTGATCCGGCTCGCGAACCTGCACCCGCGCGTCAACCTGCTCAACCCGGGCCCCGGCGTCGGCGGGCACTGCATCTCGGTCGACCCCTGGTTCATCGTGGAGCAGGCCCCGGACCTTGCCCGGCTCATCGCCACGGCCCGTGAGGTCAACGACGGGATGCCCGGCCACGTCGAGGCGCGCGTCACGGCCCTCTTCTCTGGCCGCAAGCCCCTGCGCGTCGCGGCGCTCGGGGCGGCCTACAAGGGCAACGTCGACGACACGCGGGAGAGCCCGGCGCTCGAGGTGGTCCGGCTGCTGGCTGAGGCGGGGCACGACGTCCGCCTGTACGACCCGCATGTGACCCGCCTGCGCTGGCCGCTGGTCTCGGCGACCGAGGCCCTGGCCGGGGCGGACGTGATCGTGCTGCTCACGGCGCACACCGAGTTCCGCGGGCTCGACCCCGGCTGGGCCGGCGCCCAGATGGCGGGCCGCGTGCTGGTCGACACGCACAACTTCCTCGACAAGAAGGCCTGGCAGGCCGCCCACTTCCAGGTCCACACGCTCGGCGACGGCGGCGCGGCGCTCGCGCGGCTGCTGCCCCGCAGCGCCTGACCCGGGGCGTGGCAGGCCCGCGGCTCCCTGCAGCCCCACGCGCCGCCCGACCCTGGTGGCGCCTGCCGGGGCTGTACTGGCGCACGCTGCAGAACCTGGCGCCCGGCCAGGTCTCCGGGCGGCTGGTGCGGCTCTGGCGGATGCGCTTCGGGGGGCCCTTCCGCCCCCCCCGCGTGCGCCTGAACGTGGCGCTGCGGCGGCCGTTCGTGCAGGGGGGCGCGGGCGTGCCCGCGATGGCTGAGGACGTGCTGCACGGCCGCTTCGCCTTCATCGGGTTGCCGCCGGTCGAGGCGACCCTGCCGGACTGGCGCCACGCCCCGGACCAGAGCCTGCTGTGGCTGTTCAACCTGCACTACCACGACTGGCTCGTGGCGCTGGCGCAGGCCTACGCCGCCACGGGGCAGCCGGCCTTCGCGGCGCGGGCGGCCGAGCTCCTGGTGGACTGGGTGCGACGCAACCCGCCCGGCCGGCAGCCGGCCTGGCACCCCTACCCCACCTCGCGGCGCGTCGTGGGCTGGTGCCAGGCCCTGGCCGTGCTTCAGGACGCCTCGGCCATCCGGGCGGCCTTGCCGGAGCTGCTGCCCTCCCTCGCGCTCCAGGTGGCCCGCCTGCTGGAGACGCAGGAGGTCGACCTGCGGGGCAACCACCACCTCGCCAACCTGCATGCGCTCACGTGGGCCGAGGCCCTGCTGGCCCCCATCTTGCCCGCGGACCTGGCGGGGCGGCTGCGCGCCTGCGCCGCGCGCTACTGGGACGAGCTGCTGGCGCAGGTGCTGCCTGACGGGGGGCACGAGGAGCGGAGCACCAGCTACACCGTGGGGGTCCTGCAGGACGCCTTCGAGACCCTCGTGATGGCCGAGCGGGCGGGCTGGGGCGTGCCGGACGGGGTCGAGGCGCGCCTGGTCGCGATGTTCGAGCACGTGATGTCTCTCGTGACGCCCACGGGCGAGCTGCCGCTGCTAAACGACGCCGTCGCGGGCTACCCGATGGATGCCCGGGCCCTGCTGCTGGCAGGCGCGACTTACTTCGCGCGCGGCGACTGGAAATGGGTCGCCGGCGACGCGGACATTGGCTACACCATCTGGCTCTTCGGCGAGGAGGGCGCTGCGAGCCTGGCCGAGCTCGCCGCGGTGCCGCCTGAGCAGACCTCCTTCGCCCACGCCGCCTCGGGGTACCATGTGATCCGCTCGGGCTGGGGCCCGGACGCCGACTACATGCTGCTGGACGCGGGCCTGCCCGGGCCGCGCCACCAGCTCGGGCACGCCCACGCCGACACGCTGGCCGTGGTGCTGTATGCCCGGGGGCGGGCGGTGCTGGTGGATCCTGGCGTGGGGGACTACCGGCCCGGGCCCTGGCGCGACCACTTCCGGGGCACGGCCGCGCACAACACCGTCGCCGTCGATGGCGAGGACAGCTCCGAGGTCTGGCACGCCTTCCGCACGGCGCGCTTCGCCACGGCGCAGGTCTCCGCCTGGGTGCCGGACGACTGCGTGGCGGCCTCGCACGACGGCTACCGGCGGCTGCCGGACCCCGTGACCCACGCCCGCGTCGTCGACGTGCTGGGGGACGCCTGCTGGGCCATCACGGACCGGCTGCTGGCGGGCGGCCAGGTCGTGCACCACTACCGCTGGACCTTCCAGCTCGGCCCCGAGGTGGGCCGCGTGTCGCTGGCTGACATGACGGCCCGGGTGGAGCTGGGCGACGGCCTCGTGGCGGTGTTCGCCTTCGAGGGCCCGGAGGGGCTCACGCTCGCCACGGAGCCGGGCTGGGTGGCCCTCGGCTGGCACCAGTGGCGGCCGGCACCCGCGCTCAGCCTGCACCTCCCGAGCGGCGATGCCGAGGTCGTGGTGCGCGTCGTGCTGCGGGTGGAGGCGGCGGGGGAGGGCCCGTGAACATCGGCTACATGTGCCAGTACTTCGCCCCGGAGGTGAGCGCGCCGTCGGCACGTGGGCTCGAGATGGCCCGCGTCTGGCGCGACGCGGGCCATGCCGTCAAGGTGCTCACGGCCTTCCCCAACCACCCCCGGGGCGTGGTGCCCGAGGGGTACAGGGGGCGGCGCTGGATGGTCGAGCCGATGGAGGGCCTCACGGTCTTCCGCAGCTGGGTCTACGTCACGCCCAACGAGGGCTTCGTGAAGCGGGTCCTCAACCACCTGAGCTTCACGGCCTCGGCCGTGGTGCAGACGCTGCCGCGCCTCGGTCCCCTCGACGTGCTGGTCGTGAGCTCCCCGAGCTTCTTCCCCGTGGTCGCCGCCTGGCTCATCAGCCGGGCCAGGCGCGCGCCCTTCGTCTTCGAGGTGCGGGACCTGTGGCCGGGCATCTTCGTGATGCTGGGCGTGCTCAAGGACGGCCCGATCCTGCGGGGGCTCGAGGCCCTCGAGCTGTTCCTCTACCGCCGCGCGGCCCACGTCGTGACCGTCACGCACGCCTTCAAGCGCATCCTGGTCGAGCGCGGCGTGCCCGAGGCCAAGGTCACGGTGGTCACCAACGGCGTGGACCTCTCGCTGTTCCGGCCTGCGCCCGTCAACGAGGCGCTGCGCCTGGAGTGGGGCGTCGCGGGGAAGTTCGTGGCGCTCTACCTCGGCACGCACGGCATCTCGCAGGCCCTCGAGACCCACCTCGCGGCTGCCGAGGCGCTGCGTGACGAGCCCGACTTCGCCTTCGTCTTCATCGGCGACGGGGCCCGCAAGCGGGACCTCATGGCGCTGGCCGAGGCCCGGGGCCTGACCAACGTGCGCTTCCTCGACCCTGTCCCCAAGGCCGAGGTGCCCGCCTGCTACGCCGCCGCCGATGTCTGCTTCGTGCCCCTGCGCGACATCCCGCTCTTCGACAGCTTCATCCCGTCGAAGATCTTCGAGATCCTGGGCTGCGCCCGGCCGATCATCGGGTCGGTGGAGGGGGAGCCGGCGGAGATCCTGGCGGCCTCCGGGGCGGCGCGGGTGGTGAAGCCCGAGGACGTGGCCGCGCTCGTGGCGGCGCTGCGGGCCGAGCGCGAGGCCTTGGACCGGGCCGAGCGGGGGGCGGCCGGGCGGGCCTTCGTGGAGGCGCATTATGATCGGGAGGTGTTGGCCCACCGTTACCTGGCCCTGCTCAGGACGCTGGCCGAAACCGCTGGCGGGACCGTTGGTAAGGAGGTCACGCCATGATGGAGCTCGGGTCGTCTGCCGAGGGTCCAGAGCTTCCGCCCGGGGCTCGCTTTCACGAGGCGCTGGCGCCGGCCTGGCAGGCTGGCCACCTCCGGGGGGGCTTCCGGCGTCGCCTGGCCGTGATGACCGATCTCCTGAGCGCGCACGCGACCCCGGGAGAGCGCTGGCTCGACGTCGGCTGCGGTGCGGGGGTGCTGGCCGGGGTGCTCGCCCGGCGCGGCGTCAGCGGCCAGGGCCTTGACGCGTCGCCTGCCATGGTCGCCGCGGCCCGCGCCGCTGGCGTCCCCGGGTTCGACTTCTCCGTCGTGCCGACCGTCGAGCGGCTCGAACTGCCCGACGGCTGCTTCGACGGCGTGCTGTGCTCCAGCGTCATCGAGTACCTGGAGGCCCCGGATACCGCGCTGGACGAGCTCTCTCGGGTGTTGCGGCCAGGGGGCTTGCTGGTCGTGTCGCTCGCGAACCGGGCCTCAGTCGTGCGGGCGGCGCAGGGCCTGGTCCGCAGGCTGGCTGGGCTGGTCGGGCGCGATTGCTTCAGGTACCTGGACGTGTCGCGGGTGGTGTACACGGCGGCTGAGGCCCAGGCCGCTCTGGAGGCGCGCGGGCTTCGCGTGGAGACCTGCCTGCCCTTCGACCCCTGGCTGCCGGTGCCGCTCAGGCCGTCCTTGCATGTTCTGGTGGCCCGCAAGGCCACCGCGAAGGCTGCAACGCGATGAAGCAGGTGGTTCAGGGCCTCAACCAGAAGGCGCCCGAGTTGGTGGAGGTGCCAGTGCCACGGGTGCGCCCCGGACACGTCCTTGTTGCCAGCCGTGCCAGCGTCATCTCAGCCGGCACGGAGCGGATGCTGGTCAGCTTCGGGCGAGCCGGGTGGCTCGAGAAGGTGCGATCGCAGCCCGAGAAGGTGCGCCAGGTGCTCACGAAGATGCGCACGGACGGCTTCGCACCGACGCTGCGGGCCGTCAACGCCAAGCTGGCGCAGGCCCTGCCGCTCGGGTACAGCAGCGCCGGCGTGGTGCTGGAGGTCGGAGAAGGTGTCACGCACCTGCGGGTGGGCGACCGCGTGGTCTCCAACGGGCCTCATGCCGAGGTGGTGTGTGTGCCGGCGCGGCTCTGCGCCCGGGTGCCTGTCGATGCGGCCGACTTGCCCGATGAGGAGGCTGCCTTCACCGTCATCGCGGCGATCGGGTTGCAGGGGCTACGGCTCGCTGCGCCCACGCTCGGTGAGACCTTCGCCGTGTTCGGGCTGGGGCTGATCGGACTGCTCACGGTGCAGCTGCTTCGGGCCCACGGCTGCGAGGTGATCGGGCTCGACTTCGATGCGGACCGCCTGGCCCTCGCGGCCTCGTGGGGGGCCACGACGGTCGACCTGTCGGTAGTTGCGGACCCCGTGGGGGCGGTGGCTGTGGCGACGGCTGGGCGGGGCGTCGACGGCGCCTTGCTCACGGCGAGCACCGCCTCCTCGGAGCCCGTGCACCAGGCTGCTCAGATGTGTCGCAAGCGCGGGCGCATCGTGCTCGTCGGCGTCACGGGCCTGGCCCTGCAGCGTGCGGACTTCTACGAGAAGGAGCTGACCTTCCAGGTGTCATGCTCCTACGGCCCGGGCCGCTACGATCCCGCTTACGAGCAGCAGGGCCACGACTACCCCGTCGGGCATGTGCGCTGGACGGAGCAGCGGAACTTCGAGGCCGTGCTGGGCCTCCTCGCCGACAGGCGCCTGGATGTCCGGCCGCTGATCAGCGAGCGGGTGCCCTTCGGCCGGGCTGGAGACGCATATGCCCGCCTGCTCGAGGCCCGGCAGGCCATCGGGCTGGTGCTCACCTACGAGGCCCGCCAGTCGGGCTCCGTGACGCGCCAGGAACGGGTCATTCCGGCCGCGGGGGGGCCTGGGCGCGCCCGTCTTTCGGACGCGCCGCGCGTCGGCTTTCTCGGGGCTGGCCAGTTCGCCTCGCAGACCCTCATTCCAGCCTTCCGAGCTGCTGGTGCTTGCCTGGAGATGGTTGCCAGCGCCACGGGCCTGTCCGGGGCCCTGGCGGGGAGGCAACATGGCTTCGCCCGCGTGGCGAGCGACGAGCGCCTTGTGCTCGAGGATCCCTCGATCGACGTCGTGGTGGTGGCGACCAGGCACGACAGCCACGCCCGCCTGGTGGCGGCTGCGCTGCGGGCCGGCAAGGCCGTGTTCGTTGAGAAGCCTCTCTCCATCGATGCTGCGGGGCTGTCAGAGGTCGAGGCCGCCTTGGCCGAGGTCCAGACGCAGCCTCTGCTCGGCATCGGCTTCAACCGGCGCTTCGCGCCCCACGTGGCGAAGGCCGCCGGGTTGCTGAGAGGCCTGCCTGGCCCGCGCACCATGGTGATGACGGTCAACGCAGGCGAGTTGCCGCCGGACCACTGGCTGGTGGACCCCGCGGTGGGGGGGGGGCGCCTGGTGGGGGAGGGCTGCCACTTCGTAGATCTGCTGCGGTTCCTGGCCGACAGCCCCCTGGAGGCCGTGGCGGCCTACCCGCTGGCGGATGGGGGGCGGGGGGGGAGCTTCACGCTGCAACTAGCCTTCCAGAACGGCTCCACCGGCACGGTGCACTACCTCGCCCATGGCCACCGGGGCTTCCCCAAGGAGCGCTTGGAGGTCTTCGTCGGGGGGCGCATCCTGCAACTCGACAACTTCCGGGTCCTGCGCGGCTGGGGCTTTCCCGGGTTCTCTCGGCTGGGGGGCTGGGGCCAGGACAAGGGCCACCAGGCCGGGGTGGCTGCGTTCCTGCGTGCCTGGCGCGGCGATGGGGCTGCGCCCATTCCCGTGGCTGAGGTGCTGGAGGTGGCGAGGGCTTGCCTGGCGGCCCGGGATGGGCTCGGGGCCCCGGGTGACGCAACCAGGGGGATGGGGTAAGCGCCGCGCGGTGAGCGTGGTGCCCGGGCCCATGTCTTCAGGCAGGCACGCCGCCCGTGACCAACGTCAGCATCGGCGTCGCAGCACGAGCTCGTGGCATCCCAGGCTGGACTCCGCTTTCCCCTGGATGAACTCGAAGCCCCTCGCCTCCGTGTAGGCCTGCAAGACCTCAAAGCGGGCGAACTCGTAGGGAAAGCCGCCGATCCAGTCCACGAGATCGTGCCAAAGGCGCATGCCACGGCCTCGCCGCTCCAGGTCCAGCGAGGCGACGGCCTGCCTGACGTTACCTTGCAACAGGTGGCGAGCCGCATTCAAGCCGTATGCCGTGAAGCCGAGGCACGCTGCGTACGGCGTCGCGAGGGGGGACGGCAGCTTGTTGTACACGTACTTGATCATCCACCACACGTGGGAGCGCAGGCCCTGGTCGTTGTAAATCGCAATGAACAGCTTGCCGTCAGGCTTGACCCGCCGCATCGCGTGCTCCAGGGCAAGCCACATGGCGCCCGTGTGGTGGAGCACGCCCCAGGCATACACCACGTCGAAGGTACCGAGGCCGTCCATGAACGGGCCGTCGAGGACGTCTCCCCGACTCACTTCCCAGCTCGGGTGCTCGGCGGCGTGCTGGCTGCGCAGGGCCTCGGTGCACGCAACAGAGTCGACGTCGTAGTCGAACGACCGGACTGTTGCGCCCAGCCGCGCGGCAGCCAGGCTGAACAGCCCGCTGCCCGACCCGATGTCGAGGAACCGCAGGCCCTCCAACGTCTCGACCTCCAGCTTCGAGCGCAGCGAGGCTTCCGCCTCGGCGACCCGCGGGGGAGCGAGGTGCGTGCTGAAGGCTCGCCAGTTGCGGCCGAAGGAGAATCGCGCGTCACTCATGAGGTCCTTGCTCCCGGCCGGGTGGCCTGTGGGGGGTGTAAGGCTTCGAGCCAATGACGGGCAAGGCCGATGCCGTTGTGCCGCTCGAACCAGGCCCCCGAGTCCCGCCCGATCCGCGCCATCGCCCCGGGGTCGTCCGCGGCTGCGAGCAAGCCTGCGAGAACGTCCTCCTCGCGCTGCACGGCCAGCAGCGGGGGTGGCGGGTGACCGAGGGCCCGCTCGAAAGCCCCCTCCCCGAACGGGAAGCCGTGCATCAGGGGGCGGCCCGCTGCGAGAACCTCCCAGCCTGTGCCCCCCCACAGCGTGCCGGGGGGGAGCAGGAACTCCCCCACCCCGAGGTCGCAGGCCTCGAGCAGCACCATGATTTCCCGGCGGGGCCGCTTGGGCATCCAGAGCACCCGATCCGCGATGCCGAGGTCCTGACACAGCGCGCGGCTGGCTTCCACGTCCTTGCCATACTCCAGCAACACAAGCAGCGGCTCGCGTGTCGGCCGCAGCTGCACCAGCTGGGCGAAGGCGCGGATCAACCAGTCGTTGTGTTTGTTCTCCTGGTGCCAGTCCTTCGCGGCATGGGTGGCTGGCTGGCGCCAGTGGTGGCGGGCGTGGGCCACAATCCGGAAACCAGCCTGCCCCATCTTGTCCAGCGCGTGGTGCAGCGGCTCGCTGGCTCGGCTGAGGTTCACGGCCTCGCGGTTGTAGACCATGGGCAGCGCCAGGGCCCTGAACGGGATGCCCAGGCTCTCGAAGGTCGTGGCCGTCAGGCCCATGTCGGCGTTGAAGCACACCCGCGTTCGCCGCAGCCCTGCAATCTGGGCGTGTGCCGTGCTGCGGTAGATGCTGCGGCGCAGCCAGCCCCCCCGGGTCAGCCTGGGGTGATCCTCGGGAGAGGCCACGAATTCGATCCCGCAGGCATAGGGAAAGAAGCCATCGAGGGCGCGACCGCCACGGGCTGCGAGGGCGGGGGCAACGCCAGTGCCCAGCAAGACCTCATAGGGAGCCAGGGCCCGTCGCACCGGGTTTGCCAGCGCCAGGCGCGGCCAGCGCTGGGCGCCCGGCACGCCCCCGCGCAGGAGGGTCTTGAGGTACTGGGCCACGGCCCAGGGCAGCGCAGCCCCGCCCAGGGGGCCATTCTGGAGGCCCGTCTGGTGAATGTATGGCTGCCAGCGTGCCAGGTGCCAGGTGTCGTCTTCGGGACGGAAGTGGGCCAGGTTGCCGACCCCGTCGTTGTCATAGAGCATCAGGTGGGCGTCCGCCCCCAGGTCGCGGAAGTAGCGCATCAGGGCGAAGAAGTTGTTGTTCATGTTTCCGAGGAGCCCGATCCTCACACCACACCTCCCCGTGCTGTTGCACGCACCCCCCAGGCGCTGATGGCGGCGACTCCGGCCAGGCCCAGGGTCGCCACCAGGGCCTTCATCGGGTTGCCCCCAACGGCTCCGGCCCACGGCATCGAAAATCCGGCGCCTGCGGTCCACGCCAGCATGCCGACAGCGGGGCCATAACGCCAGCGCAGCGGGTGGACGCGCTGGGCGAGCCACGTCGCCAACCCGGCACGCACCAGTTGCCCACCCAGCACGCCGAGCCCGAGCCCCATCAGCCCCAAGGGCGGCGTCAGCACCCACATGCCCGTGAAAGAGGCTGCCAGGCAGGCCACGTGGGCCACCAGGCCCAGGTGACTGCGCCTGGAAAACGTGATGCCGACCTCCGTGATCCAGGCCGTCGCCTGGATCGTCAGGCCGAGAACGAGTGGGAAGACCACCGGTGCCGCCGCCGCATAGCGGGCCGAGGCGAGGCCGACCACCAGCGGTTCGGCCAGCGCGGCAAGCCCGAGTGCCACCAGGCAGGCCATCGCGGTGAAGCCCACCAGGACCTTGTTGTAGGTTTCGATGGCGTCGTGTTGCTGCCGCAAGGCGAGCGAGAAGGGTCCCCAGGCGGTCTGGAAGGCACCGATGCCCACGGCGACCACCATCGCGACCTTCGACCCGGCGGCGTAGAGCCCGAGCGCCTCTGCGCCCAACATCCCGTCCAGGAGGCCTCGTTCCAGCAGCGGCGAGAGGGCGCCAAGCAGCGCCATCATCCCCATGGGCAGCGCGAAGGGCAACATCGTGCGCACGAAGCGGGTGTCGTGCGGCCAGCTCAGCCAGCGGCGGATGAACCAGAGACCGAGCAGGCCAAAGGTCGCACTGGTGACCAGCGTGATGACGAGCACGGTCTGCACGCTCGCGCAGCCGCTCACCACGGCACCGCCGACCAGCAGCGCTTGCGAGATGGCGGCGCCCAGCGTCAGCGCAAGGAACCGACCTCGCTCGAAGGTCCACTTCAGCAGGTTTTGGCTCACGTTCTGCAGCAGCACGAAGGGCAACTGGGCCAGCGTGAACGGCCACAGCGAGCTGGCGGTCGGTGCGTCGGGCAGCAGGGCGGCCAGGCCATCCGTCGTGCCCCACAGCAAAAGCAGCACCGGGGCCAGCCAGGCCATTTGGGTGGCCAGCGATTGGGAGATCAGCTGGCGCCGCTCCTCAGCGTCTTCGTGGTCGTAGTAGTAGCGCGCGACAGCGGAGTCCTGACCCCACACCACGACGATCGCAATCACGTTCAACGCCGTCAGCAGGAGGTCGAGCAGCCCGAAGTCCACCGTGGAGAGGTGGCGGGCCAGCAGCGGGAACGTGATCAGGGTGCAGGCCTTGCTCAGGGCGGAAGCCCCCCCGTAGACCATCGAGTCCCGCATCAGGAACGACAGGCGTCCCGACAAGGCGAGGCTGGTGGGATCTCTGGCCGTCACCGGTCTGCCCCCGGCCTCACGAAAAACCTGCTCATGGCGCCGTGGGCTTCGCGCAACCGGCGAGCCTTTGCCATCGAGTCTTCGACCTCGTGGGCCAGTTCGTCGGAGGCCGACTCCGGCGAGAACACCGTGGCGGCGAGGGAATGCCCTGCGCGACCCATCCGCTCGCGCAGGGCCGGGTCCGTCAGCACCCGCTGCAACGCCTCCGTCAGGGCCTCCACGTCTCGTGGGTGGATCAGCAACGCCTCCGCGTTGTTGGTGACGAAGTCAGGGATGTTTCCCACGGCCGTCACCACCACTGGCAGGCCAGCAGCCATCGCTTCGATCACCGCGTTGGGCATGCCCTCAGCCCAGGAGGGCAGCACGAGTGCATCCGAGGTCTCCAGGATGCTGTCCACCTCGTCGTCTTTCAGCCAGCCCGCAAAGTGGACCCTGTCCTGCAGGCCATGGGACGAGACGAAATCCCGTGCTTCCGGTTCCAGTTGCCCGCGCCCCACGAGCGTGAGCTCGAAGGCACACAGGTCTTTGAGCCTGGCACACGCCGTCAGCAGCTCGAGGACCCCCTTGGTTCGCTCCAACCAACCGATGAACACCAGCCGGACGACCTCTGAGACTTCGTAGCGCCGCGTCCGCCCGGCGGCGAGCAACACGGGCCTGGCGGTCCAGTTCGGGAGCACGGGGGCGTCTGGCAGGGCGAAGCCCACCTCGCTGACGGCGAAGCGCTGCCACGTCGGGCCCTGGCACAACACCTTGTCGGCCCCTCGCAGGGCCCAGTGGTGGACGAGCCGAGTCAGGCCCTGCCTGTGCTCCACGTCGCCCCGTGGAAAGATCAGGGCAGGCACCCCCACCAGCCGGGCACACCACGCCATGATGCCCTTCTCCACGATGCTGAGGCCTGAGGCTGCGAACAGCAGCACCGCGCTCGGGCGTTGCCGGCGCAGGTGCCACAAATAGCGCTGGAACCGCCAAAAAGCCAGCCAGGCGCGCACCATCAGTCCCGGAGGGGGGTTGCTGATCTGCGTCGTGTCGATGGGCGTGATGTCGAAGCGTTCCGGAAAATTGGTCTCCAGCAGCAGCCTGCAGCACGTGACGATGCCGCCCACGACCGTCGAGTGTGAGGGCGGGAAGGCGCCTACGATGAGAATGTGCGGCTTGCTCATGGCTTCAAGAGGGGGCCATCAAGGCGCGCTCGTAGGCCTCGACCATCGTCCCAAGTTGCAGGTTGGCACCGGCCCAGCTGCGGGCGTTCCGCGCGATGCTTTCCCACGCGGCGGGCGGAAGATCCGCCAGGCGTTCCAGTGCGGTCGCGATCTCGGCTGGTGAACCCGGGTCGAACAAAAAGCCTCGCTCTGGCTCGGCCACCAGCCGGGGGAGGTCTCCGATGCGCGAAGCCACCACGGGGCGCGCGGCGATGAAGGCCTCGCAGACGGCATTCGGAAGGCCCTCGTAGTGTGAGGGTAGCACCAGCGCATGGTGCCCTGCCAGCAAGGCCGGCACGTCGGAGCGTTCACCGAGCCAGTGCCAGGCTGTCTGAACTTCCGGATGACTCCTCAGCACCGCCTCGATCTCCTCACGGTGGGCTTGGCCTCCTGACGTCTGGTCGGGCCTGCCAGCCCACGAAACTCTCGGCACCCACCCACGGCGCTCTCGAAAGGCCGCAAGGCCTCTCGCGAGGTTGACTCCATTCTTCTCTGGTCCCACGCGTCCCACCACGAGCAGCGACAGCTTTCCAGCCGTGGGGGGGGGGGGCGGCAAGGGTTCCGGACCCAGCTCGTAGCCATTGTAGATTGTGAGGGTTTTGTGGCGAAGCCATCTGTGACGCGTGAGCCATGCGGCGTGGGCGTGGCTGTTCGCAACCACCACGTCCGCGAAGCCGTGCAGCAGTCGCTTGCCCCAGGCGGTCAGTCGTGGGCCGTCCCCCTCGTGGCTCGACCGCTCGGACACCACGAGGCGGGTGCGGGGAGCGGCCAGCCGGGCCAGCTCTGCGCACGCACTTGGAGCGCCGAGAAAGGCGATAACTCCGTCAAATTGACCTTGGCGCACCAGCCTCGCCAGGCGCCACGTGACCCTCGCTGCGCCGAGCTGTTCGCGGTCCGCCACGTGCACCGTCAGGCCCGCTGCAGTGATGGCGGGCAGGAAGAAATCATGGCGGGGGTGGTAGAGGAACAGCTCCACCTGATGGCCCCGGGTCGCCAGGCCGCAGGCGAGATTGGTCATTTGGCGCTGGGCCCCGCCTGAACCGAAGTGGTCAATCACGCACAATAGCTTCACAACGGCCTCAGGCGAACTTGAGCGTGGCCCAGAGGAGGTGTACAACAACCATGGCCGCCAGGGTGACGAAGAGGATCCGCTGGAGCAACCGAGCAGCCACGGGGTCACGCGTATCCGGCACCAGGGCGAGCAGAAACAGGGGCACAAAAAATGCTCCGAGGTGACGGTTCTCCAAGCTGGTGCCGGCGATGCCGAGGGTGAAGCCAGCGATCACGACCAGGCAGAAGATGAGGCCTGGCTTGCGGCGAGCTGGTTCGCGCCAGAGTTGCCAGATCCCAAGCCCGACGAACGGCAGGACGACGTAGAAAAACAGCACGTTGATTGACTTGAACAGGTTGTAAGCAGATTCCAGCTGGAACCCGCCCCAGGCGGGGATCGGGAACACGTAGAGGTACGCCGAACCCAGCAACAGCCGCAGGGGCAGGCTCTGACCCACGATCATGGCTGTGCCCAGCGAGTCAGCGCCGTGCTGCTCATACATCCCTTCGGTGTAGGCCTCATTGCGCTGCAAGAACGTTTCTTGGAGTGACTCCTCCGCGGTCAACAGGTATGCCAGGGAGCAAACGAAGCCCAAGGCTGCCAGCGTGCGTGCCACGAGCCGGCCCTGGTTCGACTCAATTCCCAAGATCAAGGAAATGGTCGCTGCGATGGCGAAGGCAAACGGCACATAGAAGAACTCCGCCCGCAAGAAGGGCAGGAGCAGGAGGCTGACGAGGGTCGCGACCGTCACCTGGACCAGCCGCATTGGCGTGTTGGGCCTGGATACGAACCGCACCCAAGCCCACGCCAGCGCCGTCACGCCAAGAAGCACCATGCCATCGCGCAAGTGGATCCCGGCGAACAGCCATAGCAGGCCGCAAGACCCGAGCAGCCATGTGAGGCGGCGGAAGCGGTACAGGTCCTCCCCGAAGATGTGGCGCGCCATCTTCAAGGCGAGCACGCCCGTGAAGCCACCAGCCAGTACGTTGATGAGGATCCCCACGTACCGCTCGCGCTCGATGCCGAGCTCGGCGAAAAGGTCGTAGGCCGAGGCCCACACCACCACAGCCAGCGAGCCCTCTGTCAGGAGGCGCAGTTCCTCGAGCCTGAACCCCCTGGCCTTGTAGGCCGAGATCTCGTGAAACCCGCCGGGGTCGCTGTTGAGTTGCATGTAGTCGCCGAGGTTGCTGGCATAGATTGCCGCCACCCCCGCCATCACCCAGTAGACGCAGAACAGCCGGATGAAGATCCGCCGCTCCTCGCGGCCTCCCCACTTGGGGAGCAACAGGCTTACAACTCCCCCTGTCAGAAGGATGGCACCAACGAGGAGCGGCACCGCGGTCTGATAGGCGACAAGGTTCAGCAGGCTGCCGAAGAGGAGGAGCACCACGTTGAAGCCCCCGAGCGAGAGGCGTCTCTCATCGGAAGCGTCTGGCCTCGCCTCGCTGGCAAGGTCGGGTGGATGGGGCGCAAGGGGGGGGTCGCTCACCGCAACACCTCCCGCAACGCCCCGGCATCCGGGAAGTTCACCAGCACCCCCATCCCTTGCTTCTGGAAGACCACCATGCTCCCGAGCGCGACGGCCGAGGCCCCGCCCTCCCGCACCACCGCCCCGATGTCTGCGACCGATGCGGCCCCGCCGTGGGCGATCACGGGGATCGAGACGGCCGATGCCACCGCGTGCACAAGCGGCAGGTCGAACCCGCGCCAGGTGCCCTCGCGGTCGATCGCCGTGAGCAGGATCTCGCCTGCCCCGCGCCGCTCCAGCTCCTGCGCCCAGGCCACCGGCTCGAGCCACGTGCGCTGGCGGCCGCCCCGGGTGTGCACGCGGGGCCTGCCCAGCCAGCCGCGTCCCACGTCGATCGAGGCGACCACGGCCTGGCTGCCGAATCGCTCGGCCAGCGCGCCCACGAGGGCGGGCTCCTCGAGGGCGGCGGTGTTGACGACGACCTTCTCCACCCCCACGTCGAGGATGGCGGCGGCCTCCTCCACCGAGCGGATCCCACCGCCGTAACCCAGCGGCATGAAGCACTCGCTGGCAAGGTCGCCCAGCAGCGCGAGGTTGGGGCCCCGGCGCTCCGGTGTGGCACGGATGTCGAGCACCAGCAGCTCGTCGACCTCGAGCTCGTTGAAGATGCGCACCGTGTTGCAGGGGTCGCCCACGTAGGTGTAGGGCCCGAAGCGCCTGGTCTTCACCAGGCTCTCGTCGCGCAGCAGCAGCGCGGGGATCACGCGGGTCCGCAGCATCGTCACAGCTCCGCGAAGTTCTGCAAGAGGCGCATGCCGAAGCGGTGGCTCTTCTCCGGGTGGAACTGCACGCCGAAGACGTTGCCGCGCCCGATGGCGGCCTCGAAGGCCACGCCGTGGTGGGCGCGCAGCAGCGCGTCGGCCGGGTCGTCCACCGCGACGTGGTACGAGTGCACGAAGTAGTACCGCGGCTCGTCCCCGAGGTTGCGTGTCAGCGGGCTCGGCGTGGCCTCCTCCACCAGGTTCCAGCCCATGTGCGGGACCTTCAGCCCCGGCTGCCGCGGGAAGCGGCGGGTGTCTGCCGCGAGCCAGCCGAGCCCGGGCCGCACCCCCTCCTCGCTGCCGCGCGTCAGCAGCTGCATCCCGAGGCAGACGCCCAGCACCGGCACCCGGGCGACGAGGGCCTGGTGGTCGAGCGC
Source organism: Candidatus Sericytochromatia bacterium (assembly GCA_035285125.1). GTDB lineage: Bacteria > Cyanobacteriota > Sericytochromatia > S15B-MN24 > JAQBPE01 > JAYKHL01. The sequence goes on from JAYKHR010000027.1 coordinate 21,482, forward strand.
CTCCCGCAGCCCCGGCACCGCCTCGATCCGGGCCATGGCGGCGTCGAAGGCGCCGACGCCCGGCAGCACCAGCTTCCGCGCGGCGCGGATCGCGTCGGGGTCGGCCTCGGCCCGGGCGGGGACGCCGAGGCGCTTGAACATGTTGAGCATCGAGCCGAGGTTGCCGACGCCGTAGGAGACGATGGTGATCACCTGGGGGCCTCGGCGGGGAAGCAGTACTTGAGGTAGAAGCTCTTGGGGACCAGGCTGGCATCAGCCATGAGCTTGAACATCGGGCGCAGCGCCTCGAACCGCCGCTTGTAGGTGTGGAAGTCCCGGTAGGTTCGCCTCGGGCCGCTCATCGCGGCCTGGAACTCGGCTTCGCTGAGCTTGAGACGCTTCTGGAAGTAGGCCAGGAGTTCCTCTTCCAAGTGGGGAGGGGTCGCGTACTCCTGAATGGCTTCCTCCCGCGTCATGGTGCCGGAACGCACCGCGGCTGACAGGCTGTTGTTGCGCTGATCCAGCCCGAACCGGTGGGGGTTGTAGTAGCTGTGGTGGAAGGCGGACATGCGGTTCTCCAGGTGGTGCCCGCCGTAATACTCCCAGCCGTACTCCCGGGCCAGGAAGTCCCGTGCGGCTGGCTTGTTGTAGTCCACGTACCAGAGGGGGCGAACCTTCTTGATCCGGTAGAGCAGCAGCCACTTCATGAATGCCCAGAACGGCATGTTGGGGAAGCTCTTCATCGGCCTTCGCCCGAACCGTTGATGCACGCTGTGCACGTAGGCGCCGTCGATATACATGTTGCCAAGGGGGGAAACGCCCTCTGTCCGGAAGCTGTGGCCCTCCAGGACGTACCTGACGCCGTGCCTCGCGCAGGCCATGTACATGACCTGGGGGGCGGCGATGTCGGTGGGGCCGTCGAGTTCCGGCACGCCGGCCAGAAAGAACGCCTTGTGGATGTCGTCAATCTCCACGTTGTCGGCCACATAGGTGAACAGGTCGACCCCGAGTGGCTTCAGCACCCTCTGGATGTTGATCGTCGCGATGGCCGAGTTCCAGGTGTTGTCGTAGTGAACGGCCAGCGGTCGCAAGCCCCAGGTGCGCACGGCGTGGTGCATCAGCCATGAGGAGTCCGTGCCACCGCTGACCCCGATGATGCAGTCGTACCGCTTGCCCCGGCCGTCTGCCTTGATCTGATCGAGGATCCCCTCGAACTTCCTTTCCCCCTCGGGGGTACCAGTCTTGAACTCGGCCTCCAGCCCCTCGATCATCCGACAGTAGGTGCAAACCCCCTCGTGATCGAACTTGATGCCCGGCAGCGTGGCGTCGTAGATGCACCGCGAGCAGAGCCGCACCTCGTTCGCGAGGATGCGCTGACCCATCAGCATGGCCGTGCCTCCGTGCGTCTCCTGGCCCTGGCCTGGGCCTTCATGTCCCTCAGGAAGTCTCGATGGCTGATCGCGAAGTTCCCCGTCACGCGCTCCTGAGGCGCGACGTCACGGACCACGACGGCCCCCAAGGTCACCTGGGCGCCCTGGCCGACGTGGACCTGGGACGAGATGCTCGCGTTCGGCCCGATCCAGACGTCGTCCTCGATGACCGCGCTGCCCGCGATCATCGCGTGGGCAGCCACCAGGCAGCGCGCCCCGACCTTGGCGCAGTGCGCGATGTGCACCAGGCAGTCCGTCTTGGTCTGGTGGCCGATCTGGGTGTCTTCTCCCATCAAGCCCCTCGCCACGGTGCAGTTGGCTCCGATCTCGACCTCCTCGCCAATGACCACGAACCTGTCGTGCACCACCGACAACACACCGCCTGCGACCCGCTTGTGCTCGAAGCCCTCGACCCCCAGCGAGCTCCCCGCACGCACCACGCTGTTGGCGCCGATCTCCACGCCTGGCAGGATGGTGACCATGGGCTCGATGTGCACGCCAGGCCCGATCACGACGCCGGACGGGGCCACGTAGGCTCGGGCGTCGATGTGGGCAGAGGGCGCTATCCTGCTGGGCTCCAGCCCCCTGTTCGCGGTCACGGCACAGGTGTTGTGTGCCTGGTAGAACACGGCGCGCGGCGCCTCGGCCTCCAGCAGCCACAGGTCGGGGCGCCGCTCGGCCAGCGCCTGGGCGAGCGTGCTGGTGGTGATCACGCCCGCGACGTTGGGGTTTCTGGCGAGGTCAGCCAGGAACTGGGCCGAGTCGAGGAACGTCAGGGTGCCGGGCTGGCGGGAGGCGATGAGCCCGAAGCCCTTCAACGAGGGTTGCGCTGCGAGGGCGCTCAGGACCTGCTGGACCTCGATCACGCGTGTGCCTCCGTTCCTGTTCCTCGCAAGCGTGGCGCAAGCCTCAGGCCATAGCCCGAGGCCACCGCCAACGCCAGGGCTTCCTCGGTGCGTTTCCCGCGCTGGCGCGCCTTGCAGACGAGGCCTGCGGCGTGCAGCCCCGCCGTGTGAAGGTCGACCACCGGCTTGACGCCCACATGGGACGTGGTCACCGTCATGAAGCCAGGCTGGACGGAGTGGCTGGGGTGCTTCTGCAGCCCGTGCGCCATGAGGTACGCCGCGTCCACGTTGCCGCAGATGTGCACGAGGGGCGCTGCTCGCCTCGCCAACGCCTCGACGACGTGAGGCGTGGTGGGGCCCAGGATTTCAGCGTGCGTGCGATGCTCGACCACCACCACCGCGTCACTCTCCGCCAACCTCGCAAGGGCCTCGTCGCTGGGCCATCCCAGGGTCGGATCCAGCAGCGGCGCGCGGGCACCACAGGCCGTCAGCAGGGCCTGACAGGCTCCGCCGAAGGGCTCTGAACCCACGACGGCGACGGTCAACCCGGCCACCTCGCAAGCCTGCTCGAGCAACAGCTTCAAGGCGAGCATTCCAACAGCCTGGAAGGTCGCCACCTCAGGGTGATGCTCATTGGTTGCGATGATGGGCACACCGTGCTCGGCACAAGCCTGCACATCGATGTCTTCAGGGCGGAATTCCCAGGGCTCCCACATCAGCGCGATGACGGCGTGGGGGGAGAGCTTGGCAACCACCTCACGGCAAATCGGCCTGACAAACCCGAGGTTGGTGACCAGGTCGATGTCGTTTGCGACTGTCGTCGGGGGCTTTGTGGTGATCTCAAGTCGCTCCGCCACGCCGAAGTGGTTTGCCAACGTCCGGGTCATGGCCTCCACGTCCGCAGCGCTGCCCCATCGGGAGTCGCGGGTGCAGGCCACCACCCGGCGGGCCCCTGCTGCGGCTGCCAGGATCGGCGTGGCCAGGAACGGTCCTGTTGCAGCCTCGGTGAGCACCGCCAAGCCCTTCAGGTCCGGCTTGAAGGTATGCAGCGCGGATTCGACCCGCGCCGCCAGCTTGAGCACCTCGGGTCGGCTCAGTGGCACGGGGGCCTCCAAGCTCGCGCGAGCCGCGAACCCCAGGGCCAGGGTTCGGCGTCACACGTACTCATGCAAGAATGCCTCCACGTTCAGCAGCGACCAGATCATCAGGCGCCGGTTCTGCTGACCGTCCAGGTGCTGCGCGATGAGGGGCTCCAGAGCGCTGCGGTCGAGCACGTCGTAGATCCGGGCGTGCGTGTGCAGCAGCCGCCGCACGAACGCGATGCTCTCCCCCTTGAACCAGCTCGCGTCAGGGGCCGAGAAGCCCTGCTTCTCGGCGTCCGTGATGCTCGCGGGGATGTGGCGCGCCATCACGTCGCGCAGCAGCTGCTTGCCGTCCCGCGTCTTCTGGAAGTAGGCGCCCTGCTTGTCACCTGGCTCGTTTTCGTTGATGCGCAGCACCTCGGCGAGGTTGTTGAGCTTCAGGTTCACGGGGCAGCGCATCGCGAAGTCCACCAGGTCGTTGTCCATAAAGGGCACGCGGCTCTCGAGGCCGTGGGCCATGCTGAGCTTGTCCTCCACCACGAAGAGCCCGTGCAGGAAGGTTCGGGCCTCGAAGTAGAGCGAGTGGTTGATGTAATCTTCGGGCCGCTCGAGCGCGTTGTCGTGGGTGGCGAACACATCCCGGAAGATGTCGCGCGTCCACACGTGCGAGACCTCCGGCCAGATCGGCGCAAAGACGCGCTGGAGCTCGCTGTTGCTCAGGAGCCGCTGCCAGTACAGGTAGTACTGGTCGATGTAGTGCTCGAAGCCCTGGCTGCCCGTCGCCCGGTAGTAGCGCCAGGGGTAGCCGCCGAAGAGCTCGTCGCCCCCTGCCCCCGACAGCACCACCTTCACGAACTTGCTCGCGAGCTGGGCGGCGTAGAAGTTGGGGTAGGACTGGCCCACGCGGGGCTCCTCGAGGTGCCAGGCGAGGCGCGGCAGGCAGCGCTCCATGTCGCCGGCCTTGAGCACCATCTCGTAGTGCTCGGTCTTGAAGCGGGCCGACATCGCCTCGGCCTTCTGGCGCTCGTCGAAGGCCACCTCGATGCCGGAGGCGGAGCTCAGGTCGAAGCCGCAGGTGAAGGTCTTGAGGTACGGGAACGACTGCGCGGCGATCGCGGTGATGGAGCCCGAGTCCATCCCGCCGCTCAGGTAGCTGCCAAGCTCCACGTCCGTCACGAGCTGGCGGTTCACGGCCTGCTGGAACAGCCGGTCGAGCTCCTCGAGGTAATCCTCTTTGGCTGCCGGCCGCTCGGGCTCGCGGAAGCGGTAGTCCCAGTAGCGCACGCGCCGCAGCGTCGGGGCCTCCTCTCGCAGGTCCAGCGTGGCGTGGTGGCCCGCGGGCAGCAGCTGCACGTCTTCGAGCAGCGTGCGGTCCGTGAAGATGTTCTGGAAGGTGAAGTACTCGAGCAGGGCCGCGTGGTCGAGGCGCCGGCGGAAGCTCGGCCGCGCCAGGATCGCCTTCTGCTCCGAGGCGAAGGCGAAGGTCGTTCCTTGCTGGCTGACGTAAAGCGGCTTGATGCCGTAGCGGTCGCGGGCGAGCAGCAGCGTCTGCTCCCTGCGGTCCCACAGCGCCAGCGCAAACATCCCGTTGAACCGCGTCAGGGCCGCGACGCCCCAGCGCGCGAGCGCGTGCAGCACCACCTCGCTGTCCGTCTTGGAGCGGAACCAGACGCCCTCCGCCTCGAGCTCGGCGCGCAGCTCGCGGAAGTTGTAGACCTCGCCGTTGTAGCTCAGCACCCAGCGGTGGTCCGGTGAGATCATCGGCTGGTGGCCCGCGGGCGAGAGGTCGAGGATGGCGAGCCGGCGGTGCCCGAGCCCGACGTTCCCCTCGATCCAGTGGCCCTCGCCGTCCGGCCCGCGGTGCGCGATGGCGTCCGTCATCGCCTGCAGCGTGGCGGGTGAGACGGTCAGGCCATCGAGCTGAACCAGGCCGGCGATGCCACACATCAGCCGGCTCTCCCCTGCACGGCCGCGACCACGTGCTGCTGCTCGGCCTCGGTCATCCCGTGGAACAGCGGCAGCGAGATGCTGCAGTGGTTGGCCGCGTACGCGCCCGGGAAGGCCTCGGGCCGCAGCCCGTACTTCTCGCGGTAGAACGTCAGCATGTGCACGGCGTGGGTGGCTGGCCGGGTCGAGATGCCCTGGCGCTGGAGCTCCTCCATCCAGGCGTTGCGGGCCTCGTTCACGGCCTCGATGCGGCCCGCCGCCACGCCCTCGGGGTCGAACATGCAAGGGTAGCTCTGGTAGCCGTGCTCGCAGCCCGCCGACACCGTGGGGGTCCGCAGCCACCCCAGCCCCGCAAAGGCCGCGTCGTAGACGGCAGCCAGCCGCTGGCGCTCCGCCACGATCGCCTCGGCCCGCTGCATCTGGGCCACGCCGAGGGCCGCCTGCAGGTCCGTCATGCGCTGGTTGTAGCCCGCCTCCGGGTGGTCGGCGAGCAGGTAGGGGCGCGGCCCGAGGTGCCGCTGCAGGTCGCTCATGGCGGCGCCGTGGTCCCGCAGCTGCCGCAGCTTCTCAGCCAAAGCGTCGTCGGTCGTGGTGATCATCCCGCCCTCGCCGGTGGTGATGGCCTTGCGCGGGTGGAAGCTGAAGGACCCCGTGTCGCCCAGCGTCCCCACATGGCGGCCGTGCAGGCGAGCGCCGAAGCCGCAGGCGGCGTCCTCCACCACCCACAGGCCGTGGCGGCGGGCGAGCGGCGTGAGCTGGTCCATGTCGGCCGCGAGGCCGAACAGGTGGACGGGCAGGATGGCGCGCGTCCGAGGCGTGATGAGGGCCTCGAGCTGTGCGACGTCGAGGTTGAAGGTCACGGGGTCGATGTCGCAGAACACCACCTTGCCGCCGAGGTGCTCCACGACGTTGGCCGTCGCGATCCACGTGAACGCCGGCACGATCGCCTCGTCGCCGGAGCCGAAGCCCAGCGCCGCGAGCGACAGGTGCAGCGCCGTGGTGCAGGAGGTCACGGCGATCGCGTGGGGGGCGCCGGTGAAGGCCGCCCAGAGCCGCTCGAACTCGCGCACCTGCGGCCCTTGCACCAGCCAGCCGCTGCGCAGGGGCGCGAGCACGCTCTGGATCTCGTCCTCCGTGAGGCTCGTGCGCGCGATGGGGACCTGCAAGCCGGACGCCTGGCTCATCGGGCCAGCCCCACGGCCAGCCGTCGGGCGGCCACCTCGGCCTTGTGGCCGGCGCGCCAGTCGATCAGGCGCTGCAGGCCCTCTCGCAGCGGGATGGCCGCTTCGAAGCCGAGCTCCACGCGGGCCTTGCGCGGGCAGCCGATGCGGTTGCGCACCAGGGTGGCCTGGCTGCGCGGCGCGTACTGGATCGGCTTCGTGCAGCCCGTGAGCACCAGCAGCAGCTCGGCAAGCTCCTTCAGGGAGGTGCGCCGCCCCGTGCCGACGTTGTAGAAGGTGTCGGTGGTGGCGGCCTTCATGGCGCACACGTTGGCCTGCCCGCAGTCCTCGACGGCGACGAAGTCGAAGGCCTCGGAGCCGTCGCCCAGGATGGTGGGCGACTCGCCGCGGTCGATGGCGTCGAGCATCTTCATGATCACGGCGATGTAGGCGCCGTGGTAGTCCTGGCGGGGGCCGTAGACGTTCATGTAGCGCAGCCCGACGTAGTCGAGGCCGTAGCGGTGGTGGAACGCCCGCAGCATCGCCTCGCCGCAGATCTTCGTGGCGCCGTAGAAGTTCTGGTTGTTGAAGGGGTGGCCCTCCGTCATGGGCTCCTCCACCGCATCGCCGTACACGGACGCCGACGACGAGTACACGAGCCGCTGCACGCCCTGCTTCACGCAGGCCTCCATCACGTTGAAGGTGCCCCGCACGTTCACGTCGAAGGCCGAGCGCGGGTACTCGTGGCACTGCAGCAGCCAGAGCGCGGCCAGGTGGAACACCCCGTCCACGCCCTTCATGGCGGCCTCGAGGATGTCCGTCTGCAGGATGTCGCCGCCCACGTCGTACACGCGGGCGCGGGGGTCTTGCAGGGCGTCCGCCAGGTTCTCCTGCCGGCCGCGGGCGAAGTTGTCGTAGACGATCACCTCGGCCACGTCCTCGCGCAGCAGGGCGTCCACCGTGTGGGAGCCGATCAGGCCCGCCCCCCCGATCACCAGCAGGCGCTTGCCCTTCAGATCCATCATGCGGCTCCTTTCTCATCCAGCGCGAGGCGGGCGAACGCGAACGCGCTCGTGAACGCGGGCGACACCGCGTTCAGCAGGTGGGTCGAGTGCTCGCCCCGCTCGACCACGAAGTCCATGACCAGCTCCCGCCGCGTCCGGTCGACGAGCTGGGCGCGGATGCCGACCTTGTCGCTCGGCAGCAGGTGGCGGGCCTCCAGCCGGGGCACCAGCGCGCGCGCGGCGGCGGCGAAGCGCCCCTTCAGGAAGCGGCCGCCCTCGGCGTGGGCGTAGGCCCGGAAGCCCTGCTTGCCCTCCACGTAGTGGCCCAGCAGCCGCCAGGCGATCGCCGCGGCTTCTGCGGGCCCCACGCTGGCCAGGCCCCGGTACTGCTCCCGCCCGAAGGCCGGGATGGCCGTGGGGCCGAGGTACACCTCGCCGGACACCTTGCGCGTCACGTGCACGCCCAGGAAGGGCACGTTGAGGTCCGGCACCGGGTAGACCAGGTGGTTGAACCGCAGCCCTGACCCCGGGTCGAGCTTGTAGTAGAGGCCCTTGAACGGCAACACGGCGTAGCGCGCCCCCACGCCGCAGGCCTGCGCCACCTGCTCGGCGTGGAGCCCCGCCGCGTTGAACAGGTGGCCATAGCTGAAGGCCTCCTGCCCCGCGCGGGCCGTGCGCCGGATGCTGGCCAGCTCGTGGATCGGCGCGCCCCAGTGGAAGGCCACGCCCGAGGCCTCGAGCTCGGCCACGAGCCGCTCCAGCACGGCCTGCGAGTCGATCACCGCCGTGTCGGGCGACCAGAGCGCCCGCCCCGTCGCGCTGCGGGCCTCGGGCTCCAGCGCGCGCAGCCCGGCCTCGTCGAGCAGCTCGGCCCGCGCCCCGTTGGCCTGGGCCCGCCGCAGCAGCAGGTCGAGCTGCGGGTCGTCGGCCGCCCGGGCGGGCACGATCACCTTGCCCACGCGGTCGAGCGGCAGGCCCCGCTCCTCGCAGTAGGCCCGCATCGCCCGGGCACCCTCGACGCACACCCGCGCCTTGAGCGAGCCCTCCGGGTAGTACAGGCCCGCATGCACCACGCCGCTGTTGCGGCCGCTCTGGTGCCGGCCCGGGGCGGGCTCCTTGTCGACCACCGCCAGGCGCGCCTCGGGGTGGCGCGCCCGCAGCTCGCGTGCGAGGGCCAGCCCGAGGATGCCCGCGCCCACCACCAGAAAGTCGACGCGGTGGGTCATGGCTGCTGCGCCTCTCCCAGCGCGTCCCGAAGCGCCCGGGCCACGACCTCCTGCGCGTCACGGCCCAGCTGCGGCCAGATGGGCAAGGAGAGCACCTCGCCGGCCGCGGCCTCGGCCACGGGGGCGGACGCCCCGAGGGCCTGGTACACGGGCAGCCGGTGGACGGGCACGGGGTAGTAGACCATCGTGCCGATGCCGGCCTCGGCGAGGGCCTGCTGCACGGCGTCGCGGCGGCCCCCGGCGATGCGCACGGTGTACTGGTGGTAGACGTGGTGGGCCCAGGGGGCCTCGGCGGGCAGCGTCAGGC
>JAYKHR010000028.1:0-11491 GCA_035285125.1 Candidatus Sericytochromatia bacterium
TCGACATCTACCGACGCACCAACGGCTCTGCCCGGAGCGTGTGGGACCTGGCCGTGCTGGTGGCCTTCTTTCCCCACCTCATCGCGGGCCCCATCCTGAAGCCGCGGGAGTTTCTCCCACAGCTGGCAGAGCCGATCGTCATCCGCTGGCGAAACCTCGAGGCAGGCATCCAGATATTTCTCACGGGCCTGGTCAAGAAGGTCCTGATCGCAGACAACCTCGCCCCCTTCGTGGACGCGGTGTACGCGGCCCCGCAGGACCACGCCTCCACCACGGTGTGGCTGGCCGTGCTCGCCTACGCCGTGCAGATCTTCTGTGACTTCTCGGGCTACACCGACATGGCGATCGGCTCGGCGCGCTGCCTGGGCTTCCGGATCCCGCAGAACTTCGACCTCCCCTACCTCTCCCGGAGCATCACGGAGTTCTGGCGTCGCTGGCACATCTCGCTCTCGACGTGGCTGCGCGACTACCTGTACATCTCGCTGGGCGGCAACCGCAAAGGCCCCGTGCGCCAGCACGTCAACCTCTTCCTCACGATGCTGCTCGGCGGCCTCTGGCACGGGGCGAGCTGGAACTTCGTGCTCTGGGGGGGGCTGCACGGCACGGCCCTCGCGGTGCACAAGCTCTACGCGGGCCGCCTGAAGCGCCCCGAGTGGGAGGCCCTGCCCCTGTACCAGGTCGCCGCCTGGGGGCTCACGTTCACGTTCGTCAGCCTGGCCTGGGTCTGCTTCCGCTCGGCCGACTTCGGCACCACGCTGCAGGTCTTCAGCAAGCTGGCCTTTCAGGACCCCGGCGGCATCCGCTGGGTGCCCCCGGCCCTGGTGGCGGCCGCCGTGATCGTTCCCCTGGCCCACCTCGTTGGCCGCACCCGGGACGAGCTCAGCTACTTCAAGCTCGACACGTTCCCGGGGCTCTTCGCCCTGTTCTTCACGATCCTGCTCGTGCTGGGCTACATGCCGACCCGGTCGAGCCCGTTTATTTATTTTCAGTTCTGAAGGCATCGGGTGGGCCTGCGCCTCCCGGCCCGGGGGCCGCGGGCCCACCCGATGCCCCGTGCTAAGATGGCATCCGCGACGGCGCCCGACAGGCGCCCAGGAGGGCCATTGCAACCGGGCAAGCAGGCAAGGGTGTTGGTGTTGTGGGACGCGGTGCGCCACACGGCGGCGACCGTCAGCGCGCACGTGGAGGCCCTGCGGGCGCACTCCAGCCACGACGTGCAGGTGCTCTCGCTCTTCGGCTCCCTCCCGGACGCCTTGGCGCTGGACCGCTTCGACGCCGTGGTGATCCACTACTCCCTGAACCTGTGCGTCGAGGGCTACCTGTGCGAGCGCAGCCGGGCCCGCCTGGCGGCGTTCAAAGGCGTGAAGGCGGTGTTCATCCAGGACGAGTACCGCCTCGTGGACCGGACGATCGCCGCCCTGCAAGCCATCGGCTGCGACCTGCTGTTCACATGCGTGCCCGAGGAGGAGTGGGAGAAGGTGTACCCCACGGCCCGCCTGCCCCGGATGGCCAAGGTGAACGTGCTCACGGGCTACGTGGACGAGGCCCTGCTGGGCCGGAAGGTGCCGCCGCTCGACCAGCGCCCGATCGACATCGGCTACCGCGCACGCAAGGTGCCGGCCTGGCTCGGTGATCTCGGGCAGGAGAAGTACAACATCGGGGTGCGCGTGGCGGAAGATGCCCGCCCCCACGGGCTGAAGGTCGACCTGGCCTACCGCGAGGAGGAGCGCCTCTACGGCGAGGCCTGGATCGCCTTCATGACGCGCTGCAAGGCCACGCTCGGGGTCGAGAGCGGCGCGAGCGTGTTCGACTTCACCGGGGAGATCCAGGCCGCCGTGGACCAGGCCGTGGCGGCAGACCCGGGCCTGCCCTACGAGGAGCTCAAGCGCCGGCACTTCGCGCAAGCAGAGGGCCTCATCCGGCTCAACCAGATCTCCCCCCGCTGCTTCGAGGCGGCGGCCCTGCGCACGCTGATGGTGCTGTACGAGGGGGAGTACTCGGGCCGGCTGGAGCCCTGGCGCCACTACGTCCCCCTGAAGAAGGACCACAGCAACTTCGGCGAGGTCGTGACGGTGCTGCGAGACCCTGCACGGGCCGCTGCGATCGTGCAGCAGGCCTACGACGAGGTCGCGTGCGCCCCCCGCAACTCGTTCCGGGCAGCGGCGGCGGAGTTCGACGAGGCCGTGGCGGCGGCCCTGCGCGCCAAGGGCGAGCCCCCGGTGGCCAACCCCTATGGCCCGCCCGAGATGGCCGCCGTGCAGGCCGCCGCAGACCAGGCCAACCGCCGCAGGTTACGCCAGCGCGAGGTCTTCACGGGGCTGTACTTCTTCCTGTTCGGCCGGCTGCTCGGCTTCCTGCCCGAGCCCACCCGAGACAAACTTGCCCGCCAGCTCCACCACGCGCTGCAGCCGCTCGTGAGGGTGGCCCAGCGTGTCTTCCGCCGGCTGCGGGGCAGGTGACGCAGCCGTGACGGCGGTCCTGCTCCTGTACGCCCAGTACAACGTCCGTGCCAGCTACTACGACGACTGGGTGGAGGCCTTCCGCAGCCACCCGGGCCTCGCGACGCGGGAGCTCAACGTGTGCGATCCGCTGGCCCCCCTCAAGGTCCGCCGGCTGCTGCGCGGGGCAGACCTCGTGGTGCTGCTGCACTCCGTCAACGCGGACCACACCTTCTACCTCTCCCCCCTGGCGGCGGCCCTGCGCAACCGCCCGTGCCCGCTGGTCAGCTTCGTCGGCAACGAGCTGAGCCTGCCCGGGTGCCTGGTCACCGACCGGCGGGCGGTGCTCGCCGCCCTGGAGCCAGACCACATCGCCACGCAGCTCCTGCTGGAGGCCGGCCTCCACCTCTGGGGGGATCTGCCCCGCCGGGGGGTGCTGGCGGTGCCCCACGCGCTGAACCCGACGGCCTTCCAGCCTGGCTGCGCCGTGAAGGGCCGCCCCATCGGGCTCGGGACGCGCTCCTACCGCTACCCGGCCACCCTGGGCGACCAGGATCGCAACGCGCTGCTGGACTACTTCACGGCCGAAGGGCCGCGCCGCGGCTTCAAGACCGACATCTCCGACCAGCGGCTCGACCGCGCGCAGTGGGCCAGCTTCCTGGCAGCCACGCGCTGCGCCGTCTCGTCGGAGGCCGGCACCTGGTTCCTCTCCCCCAGCGACGAGCACCTGCGCGCCCTGCAGGCGCTGGCGGGCGCCCCCCTGAGCCCCGGGCCAGACCGGGCCTGGGCCAGGCGGCTGGTGCACGTGATGCCCTGGCGCCTGCGCCAGGTGGCCGTGGGCCTCGCCCAGCGCGGGCTGGTCTCCTACGCGCCCCTGCGGTTCGCCGAGGGGCTCGACGAGGCCGCGATCGCGGCCTACTTCGCGCAGGCCGCTCGCCCCCCGGTGTACGGCAAGTGCATCTCCTCCCGGCACTTCGACGCGATCGGGACGCGCACGCCCCAGCTGCTCCTCGAGGGCCGCTACAACGACATCCTGACCCCGGGCCACCACTACCTCGCCCTGCGGGCGGACCACGCCAACGTCGAGGAGGTCTGGGAGACGCTGCGCGACGCCGCCGCCCTGCAGCGCCTGGCGGACGCGGCCCTCGCGCACGTCCTCGACGCGCACACCTACCGGCACCGGGTGGCGGAGCTGCTGGCTCAGGTACTCTGAGCCGCCTCCAGCATCGCACGCGCGATCTGCTCCCCCGCCGTGCCGTCGCCGTAGGGCCGATGGCCATCCTGGCCGACGCGCTCCCCCGCCCGTGCGGCGATGCGCGCCGGGAGGCGATCAGCCAGGTCGTCCGTCAGCAGCTCGTTGGCCCCACAGGCGACCAGCTCCACCCACTCCGTCTCCGGGCGCAGGGTGATGCAGGGCACGCCGTGGAAGTAGGCCTCCTTCTGGACCCCGCCGCTGTCCGTGACGATGACGGCCGCGTGTTGCTCCAGGCGCACCATGTCGAGGTACCCCACCGGCTCCAGCGACCGGACCGTGGGCGGCAGCGCAAGCCCGAACGCCGCCAGGCGCTGCCGGGTGCGAGGGTGAAGGGGCCAGACCACGGGCAGCGGCGAGCGCCCCAGCGCCTCCACGAGCTCGCGCAGCCGCCTCGCGTCGTCGGCGTTCTCCTGCCGGTGCAAGGTGGCCAGGACGTAGCCGCCTGCCTCCAGCCCGTGGTCGGCCAGGATGGTGCTCTCGCGCTCGGCCTTGGCCGCGTAGTGCAGGGCCCCGTCGTACATGACGTCGCCGACCAGCCGCACGCCCGGGCCCGCGATGCCCTCCTTGGCCAGGTTCTCCACCGCCACGCGCGTCGGCGCGAAGAGCTGGTCGGCCAGGTGGTCCGTCAGCACGCGGTTCTGCTCCTCGGGCATCCGCCTGTTGTAAGACCGCAGGCCCGCCTCGACGTGTGCGACGGGGATGTGCAGCTTGGCGGCAGCCAGGGCGCCAGCGATCGTGCTGTCGGTGTCGCCATACACCAGCACCCGGTCCGGCCGCTCCGCGAGCATCACGGCCTCGAGCCGCTCGAGCATGCGGCCCGTGTTCTGGCCGTGGGTCCCCCCGCCCACCCCGAGGTGGTGGTCCGGCGCCGCGAGGTCGAGCTCCGTGAAGAAGACCTCCGACATGTTGGGGTCGTAGTGCTGGCCGGTGTGCACCAGCACCTCGCGCACAGAGGCCTCCAGCCGTGCGAGCGCGCGCGAGACGACGGCGGCCTTGATGAACTGAGGACGGGCCCCGACGACCGTGAGGAGCTTCACGCGGGGGCCCCTGCCGGCAGGCTGGGCGCCTGCGCCTGGGCCATGAAGTGGTCGTGCTGGGCCATGCAGCGGCGGATCAGGGGCTCGTGCGCGCGCGTCCAGGCCACGGTCCGGGCCAGCCCCTCCTGGATCGGCACGGCCACCCCGAAGCCCAGCTCGCGGCGGGCCTTCTCCGTGGAGGCAAAGCGCTTGCCGGAGCGGTCCCAGTCCCGGGCAGGCCGGAGCTCGACAGGCGTGGGGTTGCCCGTGAGGGCGTTGATGGCCTCCGCCAGGTCCCGGATGGTGGTCTCCACGCCGGAGGCCAGGTTGTAGACCTCACCGGGCTGGCCCTCGCGGGCGCAGGCGATCAGGCCACGGGCCATGTCCTCCACGAAGATGAAGTCCCGGCTGGCGTTGCCCTGGTTCTCGAGGGGCAGGGCCTCGTGCTGCAACGACTTCCAGATGAAGGTCGGGATCACGTTGCGCCACACGGTGTGGGGCGTGCCGCGCCAGCGGCCGGCGCCGAGGATCTCCCACGGGCCATAGACGTTCTGGAAGCGCGCCTTCACGAAGGGCAGCCCGTGGCGCTGGAAGTAGTAGTTGCCGTACATCTCCCCGATCAGCTTGGAGATCGAGTAGGGGCTGTCGTGGTACAGCGAGACCGGGGCGTCCTCGAGCGTGGGCCGGGCGTCGTCGAAGGTCTTCTCCGCCACGGCGCAGCCCGCCGCGGCATACACCACCTTCCGGAGCGAGCGGCAGCCCTTGAGGTGCTCGAAGAGCCGCAGCGAGGTGTAGGTGTTGTTGGCGTGGTCGGCCAGGGGGTCGGCGATGGACGACTGGTTGCCGTGGTAGCAGGCCAGGTGGAAGACGTAGGCGAGGTCCTCCGGCAGCTGCCGCAGCACGCGCTCGTCCGCGATGGAGCCGTACACCACGCGGACGCGCGGATCCTCAGGCACGCTGGCCATGTCGGACGACAGCAGGTTGTCCACGATCCAGAGCTCAGCCGGGGCCTGCGTGGCCAGCAGCGCCCTGCAGAGGTTGCTGCCCACGAAGCCGGCGCCGCCGACGACCAGGACCTTGGTGTGCTGCATCGATCGCTCCTTCAGGACGTCACAGGGGGCGCGAGGTGGCTGTAGATGGCCGAGACGCCGTGCTGGTCGTACCACGCCAGCTGGCGCGCGATGGTCGCCTCGAAGCCGTGGCGCGCCCGCCAGCCGAAGGCCCGCTCCGTCTCGGCAGGGTCGAGCACGACGGCGGGGACGTCGTCCGCCCCCACGGGCACGATCGGCACCTCGGGAGGCGTGAGGCCCAGGTAGCGGGCGACCGCGTCGAAGACGTCCTTGATGGAGCGGCCCTCGCCCGTCGAGACGTTGAACACCCCTTCAGGGGCGTCGTCCTGCATCGCCAGGTCCACGAGGCTCAGGAAGTCCGCCATGTCGAGGAAGTCCCGGACGCTGTCGGAGCAGAAGCAGCCCTGCCCCGCCTTCAGGCGCTTGTAGAACGTCGGGATCGGGCCGATGGCAAGCCGGGGGCCGCAGACGTTGGCAAGGCGGAGCGACACCATCGGCACGCCGGCCTGGCGCATGTACGCCTCGCCGGCCACCTTCGAGATGGCGTAACTGGTGAAGGGCGCCTCGGGGTGGGTGACGGGGATGGGCACCTCGCTCGGCCGCCCGTAGCACAGCGCCGTCTGGAAGTTGACCAGGCGCCGCACCCCGTGGGCGCGGGCGGCCTGCGCGACGACGATGGAGCCGAGCACGTTGGTCGTCGCATCCTCGGCCCAGGCCGTCGGGTCCTTGTACGCCGCGGCGCTGTGGACCACGTGCGTGGGGCGGAAGCGCTCGAAGCACGCCTCGACCAGGGCGGCGTCCGCCACGCTGCCCGGCTGGACCGTCAGGCCCGGCACGTCGGGGAGCACCTCGCGGCTGCCCGTCGCGAAGTTGTCGATCACGAGGACCTCGTGGCCCCTGGGGATCCAGTGCTCCACGAGGTTCGAGCCCAGGCAGCCGGCCCCGCCCGTCAGGAGGATTCTCATGGCCTGCCGCCTCAGCGCGCCACGGTGTGGCGCAGGTGCGTGTACTCGCCCAAGGTGCCGTGCTCCCTGTAGTAGGCGATGGCGGCTGCCACCGTCTGCTCGATGGGCGTGAAGGCGATGGGCCCGAAGTCGGCGAAGGTGCGCGAGGGGTCGAGCAGAATGGAGTACACGTCGTCGGGGCCTAGGTCGCGCACCTCCGCCTCGGGCGCCGGGTCGAGCGCCATGGCCGCCACCACGGCGTCGTAGAGGGCCGAGATGTCGACGTCCGTGCCCGACGAGAAGTGGTAGGCGCCGTGGCCGACGCCGTCACAGGCCCGCAGCACCACACGCGCCAGGTCCTCGACGAACACGAAGTCTCGCCGGGAGCGGGTGACGAAGCACCGCTTGCCCTCCTTGAGGCGCTGGTAGAAGATCGGCAGCGGCCCCGCCACGTTGCGCGGCCCGACGACGTTGGCGAGCCGGAACGTCACGTAGTCGAGGCCCGACAGCTCGAGGTACAGCTCGTTGGTGGTCTTCGAGATGGCGTAGCTGCTGCCCCCAGGGTTGCGCGGGTGGTTGAGCGTGATGGGCTGCTCCTGCGGCTTGAGGCCGTAGCACAGGGCCGTCTGGAAGTAGACGAAGCGCTTCACGCCGTGGCGCCTGGCGGCATCGACGACGTTCGCGCCGCCGACGCAGTTCGTCGTCGTGTCGCTGAGCCAGTCGTCCGGGTCCTTGTAGGACGCGGCGGCATGCACCACGGCCTCGGGGGCGAACTCCTCGAAGAGCCGGTCGACCAGCGCGCGGTCCGCGATGGTGTCCACCACGACGCGCAGCCGCGGGTGGTCGGCGAGGTGCTCGCGTCGGCCCGTGGCGAGGTTGTCGATGACGAGCACCTCGTCCCCGCGCTCCAGCATCATCTCGGCCACATGCGAGCCGATCTGCCCCAGGCCCCCCGTGATCAACGCCTTCACCGTGTCCCCCTCTCTGGTCGGAGACCTAATGGTGTCACGAGTTGGGGACGGCGTCGAGCATGCACCGGTACTCGGTCGCGCGGTCGTGGAACTGCTGGTGCCAGAGCTCGAGGCTCAGCAGCCCCCACGTCTTGCGGGAGAAGCGCGCCTCGGTGCCGAGGTTCTTCAAGACGACCTCGGAGCGGACAAAGGGGCGCTGGCGCGCCGCCATCGTGTGGAAGGTCTCGAGCACGAAGTCCTTGAGGTCGTGGTCGAACCACTCCTTCAGGGGCACCGGGAAGCCCATCTTGTCGCGGCGGTGGAGGATCTCGGGGGGCAGGTCCGCCCCGAAGACCTGCTTGAGCAGGTGCTTCATCTTGCCGTCCTTGAACTTCACGTCGGCGGGGACGGTGGCCGCGAACTCGACGAGGGGGTGGTCGAGCAGGGGCACCCGGCTCTCGAGCCCGTGGGCCATGCTCATGCGGTCCTCGACCTGCAGCAACGCCGGCAGCAAGCACTTGAAGTCGAAGTGCGTCATCTTGTCGAAGTAGGCCTCCTTGCGGACGTTGGCCGGGTTGTTGAAGATCGAGGAGAAGTCCTGGAACACGCGCCCCTGGTCGAGGGCGTCCCAGGCGATCTCGTCCCGCAGGTCCGTCGAGCGGTCCACGAGGCGGAAGTAGCGCTCGTCCATCGGGCCGAAGAGCCCGTCGCGCCAGAACTCCTTGATGAGGGGCTTGTACTCGCGCAGCAGGCCCAGGTTCGGGACGATCGACTCGATGGTGACGACGTAGTTGCCGTTGCGGTACTGGCCGTCGATGGCCGCCTTGATGCACTGCTCGAAGTAGGCCACCACGTAGCGCGCGTAGCCCCCGAAGATCTCATCCCCGCCTTGCCCCCCGAGCACGACCTTCAGGTGCCGCGCCGCCAGCTGGGAGACCATGTACTGGGGGAAGGACCCGGGACCAGCCACCGGGAAGTCGAGGTGGTAGATGACCTGGTGGATGTGCTCGCGGAAGTCGCTCGCCCGGATGTCGGCCACGTGCAGCTGGCCCTGCGCCTGCCGCGAGGCGGCCTCGGCAAAGGCGCTCTCGTCGTAGCCGGGGTACTCGAGGAAGCGGCCGTGGAAGCCGAGCGGGGAGGCCACCCCGCTGCGCTGGGCCAGGATGTGCATCAGGCTGGAGTCGATGCCCCCGGACACGTAGGCCCCCACCGGCACGTCGCTCCGCAGGTGCATCGCCAGCGAGTCTTCCAGCAGCTCGCGCAGCCGGCGGTGGAAGTACGCCGGGCTGTGGTCGAAGTCGATCTCGTAGCTGACGTCCCAGTAGCGCCAGGTGCGGACCTCGCCCCCCTCCACCACGAGCGCATGCCCCGGCAGGAGCTGGTGGATGCCCTCGAAGAGGGTCTTCTCGCCGATGGTGTACTGGAAGGTGAGGTACTCCGCGAGGGCCGCCCGGTTCGTGGTGATGGCCGGCAGGAAGGGGAGCAGCGCCTTGGCCTCGGAGGCAAAGTAAAAGACCCCCTCCACGACGCAGAAATAGAACGGCTTGATGCCGAACCGGTCGCGCGCGCAGAACAGGCGCTGGCGCGCCTCATCCCAGAGGGCGAAGGCGAACATGCCCCGCAGGTGGTCGACGCAGGCCTCGCCGTGACGGTCGTAGGCCGCCAGGATGCACTCGGTGTCGGAGCCGGTACGGAACGACCAGCCTTCCGCCAGGCCGTCGCGCAGCTCCTTGTAGTTGTAAATCTCGCCATTGAAGGTGATGACGGTGCCGGTCGCGCTGCGCATCGGCTGCGCGCCGGCCTCCGTGAGGTCGATGATGGCGAGCCGGCGGTGCGCCAGCCCGACGGTGCCCTGCCCATGGGCCCAGCGCCCCTCGCCGTCCGGCCCGCGGTGGGCGATCAGGCGGTTCATGGCCGAGAGGGCCGCATCGAGGTGGGGCAGCGGCGCGGCGGAAAGGCCTGCAAGGCCTGCGATGCCACACATCAGCGGCTGCCCGGTCCGGCCGGGCGAGACGGCGTGACGGCCTCACCACCCAGCAGGAGGCCCCGGCCAGCCTGCGAGCCGCGCCAAGGGTTGAAAAATGAGCTTGGAGTGCGCATCCCAGAACCTGCAATCGCCTTGTGGGCTTGGACCTGCCCGGCCCCCATGGATAACATACCGTCCCGGCCAACGCCAGCGCAGCCGTCGCAAAGGCATCAACCCGGAAGATGAGGCTACCTTGGCCTGAAAAACCGCCTCAACATGACGCCAAGAAATGAAACCCACCACCAGAAGACCACCTAAAACGCAAAAAGATTGGATTCATCCACATCAGTCCAATTAAATGGTGGAAAAACCGGAGTTCACGAATAAAAAATGCCGGGGTCATTATTTTGACCAACCAGCCGTGACGAACCGCAGGCACCAACTACGCCTGAGACAGGCTCCAGAACTCCCGGGAAGCCGCCAGAATTGCTCCATAGAGGTGCCGGACCGAGCGCGCCGACACCCCGTCGACAGCTGCGGCCCACCCCTGGCCGCGCCGGCATCACAGGCCACCCGCTG
This sequence comes from Candidatus Sericytochromatia bacterium, assembly GCA_035285125.1. Classification (GTDB taxonomy): domain Bacteria; phylum Cyanobacteriota; class Sericytochromatia; order S15B-MN24; family JAQBPE01; genus JAYKHL01. Next base: position 10,219 of record JAYKHR010000028.1, read on the forward strand.
GCAGCCACCGTTGAGTCCCAGGCCCCACCACAGCCAGCTGCTCCTTCGCCCGGCTCGCAGGCGGCGGCACCAGCAAAGGCCCGGGGCCGCCCCCGTCACCCCGCTGATGCACGGAGGGTTCAGTCCAGACGCTTGGTGGCCACCACGGTGATCTCGACGGGCCGGTAGCAGCCGTGCAAGAAGTTCCGCCACGCGGGTCGGCGGCGGCTCAGGCCGGCAGCGAGGGTCGTGAAGGCCTGCATCCCCCGCGGCAAGGGCCATGTGAGCTTCGCGGCGATGAAGGCCCTGTCGAGGTGCACCGCGCTCACCTCGAAGCCCGCCACTTTCTCGAGCAGGAGCCTCAGGCTCGACTCGTCGAAGTTCCGCAGGTGCGCGAACTGGTAAGGGAAGTCGGGATGCAGGTAGGGGGCCAGGTCCTCCAGGTAGGGGACCCGGAGCACGGCGGCTCCCCCCGGCCTCAAGACCCGCCGGAGCTCGCGCAGGGCCTGGTTGAGGTCGACCACGTGCTCCAGCACATCGGTGCATGTGACAACGTCGAAGTACCCATCCTTGTAGGGCAACGCCTCGATGCTCCCCTGCGCAAGCTCGACGTCGCCCCCCACCAGCCGCTGGAGATAGTTGAGGCTCACGTCGATGCCATGCTTCTCGACGCCCGACACCGACGCCAGTAGCCGCCCGGTGCCAACACCGATGTCCAGCACCTTGTCGCCAGGCCGAGCGACGGCCCGCAGCGCGGCCTAGGTGTTGCGCTCGATGTCCCGCCAGACCTCCTCCTCGATGAAGGGATTGCCCTGCGCGCGGTCCGAGGCCTGCAGGTGATCGCTCGAGATGCGCTCGTAGTTTTGCGTGTAGGCATCATCGTGGGCCAGGAAGACCTTGACGCCAGCCACGACGGCGTTCGGCGTGGTGCGGTAAGCCGCTACGGGCCCCGCTATCGACATGACGGGCCCTTCCACGCAGACCGGCGCCACCACAGCCTGCCCCAGCGCATCCCGAAGCGCCCGGGCCACGACCTCCTGCGCGTCGCGGCCCAGCTGCGGCCAGATGGGCAAGGAGAGCACCTCGCCGGCCGCGGCCTCGGCCTCGGGGGCGGACACCCCGAGGGCCTGGTACACGGGCAGCCGGTGGACAGGCACGGGGTAGTACACCATCGTGCCGATGCCGGCCTCGGCGAGGGCCTGCTGCACGGCGTCGCGGCGGCCCCCGGCGATGCGCACGGTGTACTGGTGGTAGACGTGGTGGGCCCAGGGGGCCTCGGCGGGCAGCGTCAGGC
>JAYKHR010000029.1:0-3930 GCA_035285125.1 Candidatus Sericytochromatia bacterium
ATCCACTCCTGGCCGAGCAGCAGGCAGGTGGCGATGGCGAACAGCGAGGGGTTGTAGACGTGGCGACCCTTGAAGGTGAAGACGTACTTGGAGGCCACCATCAGCAGCACGGGGATGAACAGGAACACGTAGCTGTGGCTGTAGTTGAGGATCAGCGAGAGCGAGAGGCAGCTGATGCCCGCCGAGATCGGCACCACCTTCTCGCGCCGCAGGCCCCAGGCCAGGGCCATGTCGAGCAGGCAGCCCGTCAGCACCGTGAGCCCGATCTGCCAGACCGTGCGGTTGAAGCCGAGGAAGGCCGTGCCGATGAGGGCGTAGGCCAGCAGCAGCGAGCCGAAGGGCAGGCGCGGGTCCTGCCAGGTGGGCAGCTGCCAGCCGTTGAGCAGGCGGCGGCCGGGGGCGAGGGGGCGGGTCTCGGTCATCGGGGCAGGACCTCCGGGCCGGGGGCCTGGCGCAGCACGCGCCACGCCGCCGGCGTCAGGTTGTCGGGGGCGAGCCTGGCCAAGCAGACCAGCTCGTCCCCGTGGACGTAGCCAGGGTTGCGTTCAAGGAAGAAGCGCACGGCGGGGTCGCGCAGGCGCCCGGCCGGGATCTCGGCGAGCTCGTCGCGGAGCCGGTCCTTGGTGCCGCCGAAGCGCAGCACGCCTGCCTCGGGGTCGAAGCACCCCGGGTAGCGGGCCCCGGCCAGCTGCGCCATCACGTCGGCCTCGAAGGGCGGCGTGTCGGCGTCGTGACGCGGCCAGTAGGCCTGGAAGTAGAGCGGCAAGAAGCGGTAGGTGCGGTGGCCCTTGGAGATCAAGAACCAGTAGAGCGGCGCCTCGCCGTCGGCCCGCGCGAGCGAGAGCACGAAGCGGCCCCAGGCCTGCGCGAGCTCGGTGGTGCCCCAGTGGTCGCGGTGCACGATGGTGTCCCCCGAGAACACGGCCTCGATCCGGCGGCCCTCGACCTCGACGGCGTCGAGCCCGATGGTCGTGAAGCCCTGCAGCTCGCCAGCCGCGTCGCGCAGCACGATGACCCAGCGCTTCTGCTCGAGGTCGTGCTGGAAGGCCTCGGGGCTGACGCCCTCGAAGTGGGCCACCATCAGGGCAAGCATGCGCCCACGCTCGGTCGCATCGAGCGCTTCGGGGGTGGTGACGGAGCCGGAGAGGGTCATCGGAGGGGTTTCACAGCGGGCGGGGGAGGCAGCAGCCAGGCCGCTACCACACGACGTGCCGCGCGAGCCCGACACGCTCGAGCCCCGCGACGATCCACGCCACCGGGTCCGGCTCGCGCCACCCGAAGCCGCAGCGGGCCTTGCGCGGGGCGGCGTGGTGGTTGTTGTGCCAGCCCTCGCCGAGCGTGTAGAACGTGATCCACAGGTTGTTGCGGCTCTGGTCGTCCGTGTCGTGGTTGCGGTAGCCGAACCCCGGCAGGTGGCAGAAGGTGTTGACGAGCATCATGCCGTGGACCACCAGCACGAGCGGCAGGTAGAACCCCCACAGCAGGCCGCCGAGGCCCGTCAGGTGGTACACGATCGCCGCCCCCGTGAGGTGCACGGCCCCGAAGCAGGCAGGGTGCTCCAGGAGCCGGTGGAACCAGTCGCCTCGGATGTCCTCCGCCAGCCGGCGGAAGTCGCGCTGGAGGGCGAAGTTGAACCGCAGCGACCAGCCGACATAGCCGTGAAAGAAGCCCAGCCGGGGCGAGTGGATGTCGGCCGGCGCGTCGCTGTGGGCGTGGTGGTAGCGGTGCAGCCCCACCCACGACGCCGGGTCGAGCAGCAGGCCGAGCCCCACGCCGATGGTGAAGAAGAGCCGCACGGGCGTGGCGAGCTCGAAGGCGTGGTGCGACAGGCAGCGGTGCAGGTAGAGCGTGGTCGACAGCATCACCCACGCGTAGAAGAAGGCGAACATCAGGGCGTAGTGCCAGTGAAACGGCTGGGTGAGGGCCGCGGCGCCAAGCAGGTGGAACACCACGCCCACGGCGGCGGCCACGTAGTTGGGCTTCATGCGCTGCAGCGCCAAGCCGAGGTCTTCGCCCTCGAGCGCGATCGGAGCCTGTAACTGGGTCGCCAAAGCCGTGCCTCCTTGCTGGTAGCTTACCCCGGCAGCCAGGCAACCAACAGCGCCGCCTCCAGCACGAGCAGCGCCGCGCCGGCGGCGTTGGCGCGGGGCTGCACGCCGAAAGTGTCGGTCAGCAAGCGCCGGCCCGCCACCCGGGCCACGGCCCGCGTGAGCTGCAGGCCCGCCAGCACCGCGATCACGAGGCGGTGCTCGCGCGGCGCGAGGGCTGCCGCCACCAGCAGGGCCCCGAGGGCCAGCGCGTAGAGCCCGAGCATCCGGGTGGCGTGGCGCAGCGCCGGGTCGGCCGCGAGGTGCAGCCCGTAGAGGCGCCGCGTGACGGCCGCCGTCCACCGGCCCGAGGCCACCGACACCAGCCCGATGCCGAGGTGGTAAGTGGCCAGCACCCCCAGCAGAACGGGCAGCCCGACCTCGCCGCCCGGCAGCAGCGGCAGCGTGAGGCCTCCCGCGCTCACCAGGTGTACCCCGTCTCCTCGCGGCTCTGAAACAGCAGGACGTGGCCCGGCGTGCGCTTGGCGGCCTTCAGCCACGTCCACCAGTCGATCGTGTTGATGGTGCGCACCTCGGCGAAAAGCGGATCCATCCGGTAGCTCGGGATGTGCGGGAAGAGGTGGTGCAGGATGTGCGCGTCGAAGTTCAGCAGCACGTGCCGCGAGAACCAGCGCGGAAAGACGATGCTGCGCGTGACGGCGTCCTGCTCCCAGAGCCGGTTGGGCTGCACGGCCACCTCGCCCGGCTCCCGGATGGGCATGTGGGCGTGCTGGCTCAGCAGCAGCGGGTCCGACAGCACGAAGTAGCCGATGGCCCCCAGCGCGAAGGTGTGCACCACCCACGGCCCCGCCAGCCAGCCAGCGAGGCCGTACACCGCCAGGAGCCAAACCACGCTCAGCGTGTGCCGGGCGCGGTCCGCCCCCGCCGGATGGACGCGCCAGAGGCGCGGCAGGTTCCAGAAGTTGAGCACGCCGAAGGCGAAGGTGAAGATGGGGATCCAGCAGGCCCAGCAGAGGTCCACGAACAGCCGGAAGGGGGCCGGGAGGCGGCCCGGGCGCACGCCCGTGAGCGTCGGGTCATGCTGCCGCCAGCCCGTCCACACATGGTGCTCGCCGTGCAGCGTGCGCCACGGCGTGAAGGGCACGAGGGCGAAGACCGAGGCGAGGTGCCCCACCACGACGTTGGCCCAGCCGCGCCGGAAGTAGTGGCGGTGGCCCGTCTCATGCAGGATGAAGAAGGCCTGCAGCATCCCGACGGCCATCAGGGCCTGCCCCAGCAGCCAGACGGGCCCGACGGGGGCCTGTGAGAGCCACCCGGCCACGGCAAGCAGGGCCGCCACGCGCAACACCCAAAAGGCGGCGAGGCCGTCGTGCGGCTTGAGGTGGGCGAAGCGCTTCACGTGCGCCTGGTGATCAGCGTGCTCCATGCCCCTCCCATACCACGCAGCCCGGCAGGCTGCACGAGGTGGCACCTCACGTCCGCGGGATGAACTGCCGATCCACGAGGTCCCGCATCGAGAGCGGCCGGGCCAGGATGCCCACGCGCACCCCCACCTCGCAGATGCCCGCGAGTTCCTCGTCCGTGGGCGTCAGCCCCCGGTAGCTCACGCGGCCGGGCGGGCAGGTCAGCACGTGGCGCAGGAGCCGCTCGTCCTGGCGGAAGTAGGGCGCCGCCACGCGGGCCGCCTCGAGGCGGTGCGTCTCGGCCCACTCGCCGGAGTCGTGGATGCCCCGCACGAGCTCGCGGACGACGTCCGGCTCGGTGCGGATCAGGCGCTCGTGCACCACCAGCGCGCACGACACGAAGCGGGGCCAGACGTCCTTGGCGTGGTAAAGCACGCGCCCCGTGCCGTTGAGCTCGGCGCGGGCCGCATGGGGCTCGC
>JAYKHR010000030.1:0-6906 GCA_035285125.1 Candidatus Sericytochromatia bacterium
GCGCGTGCGGTGACGCCGACAGGCCCGGCCGGGCAGCTCGCCCGGGTTGCCTCCCCCCACGCCACCCTCGCCACGCTCGGCGAGGGTGGCGTCATCGCGGCGCTCGGCCGCCAGGGCCTGGCCGGGCCCCCCGGGGCGCTCGGCATCGGGGATGACGCCGCCCTCGTGCCGCTCGGGCACCCGGGGGTGGTCGCCAGCGTCGACACGCTCGTGGAGGGCGTCCACTTCCGGCTCGCGACCACGACGCCCGAGGACCTCGGCTGGAAGGTGCTGGCCGTGAACCTGAGCGACCTCGCGGCGATGGGGGCGCGGCCCGTGGCGGTGCTGCTGGCGCTGTCGGCGCCGGCGTCGCTGCCGGCCCGCTGGGTCGAGGGGCTCGCGGCCGGGCTGCATGCGCTCGCGGCCCGGCACGGGGTGTGGCTCGCGGGCGGCGACACGACGGGCTCCCCGGGCCCGGTGGTGGTGAGCGTGACGGCCCTCGGTGAGCCTGGCCCCGGCGGCCGGGTGCTGACGCGCGCGGGGGCGCGGCCGGGCGACGTGGTGTTCACGACCTCCCGCCCGGGGCTCGCGGGCGCCGGGCTGCTGGCGCTGGAGCACCCGGCGGCCATGGCCGGGCTCCCGGCGGGCCTCGTGGCCGAGGCCTGCGAGGCCCACCGGCGGCCCTGCCCGCACGTGGCGGCGGGGCTGGCGCTCGCGGCACTTACCACGCGCCTCGCCCTGCTCGACGACAGCGACGGCCTCGCCCGCAGCGCGCAGCTGCTGGCCGAGGGCGCCTCAGCCGGCGTGGTGCTGGAGGCGGCCCGGCTGGCGCTGGCCCCCGCCACCCGGGCGATCGCCGCAGCCCACGGCCACGACCCGCTCGCGCTGGCGCTCCACGGCGGGGAGGACTATGGGCTGGTGGGCGCCTGCGCGGCCGAGGCCTGGCCGCATGTGGCGCAGACCCTGGCTGCGGAAGGCTTTCCAGGCCAACGCGTGGGGCGCGTCGAGGCCTCCTGTCGGGGGGCCTGGGTCGAGGCGGCCGGGGAGCTCACGCCCCTGACGGGGGCCGCCGGCCACGCCCACTTCGGGGGCTAGGTGGCCTTCTGGAGGTTCCCGAAGCGCACGCGCAGCAGGCACTCGCCCGCGTTGTTGAGCTGCTCGTTCACGATGTACATCTCGAGCTGCTTGAGCACGGCCTCGAGCGACAGCGAGGGCTCGCTGTAGGTGCGTTGGAGCAGCAGCTGGCCGTTGCGGTGGACCTCGGCCTCGATCATGGCGGACCTCCCTCTTGCGCGTCCCTGGCCCCTCCACCATAACGCCGCCCGGGGTGCCCCGAAACGCTCAGGGCCGCCAAAGCCGCCGCCCCAAGTTGACGCAAGTTGCACGACCCCGTTTCCTGCTACAATCCTGCGATGGGCCCCCCGTGCGGGGCTCCGGGAGGCGAGAGATGGCCGAGAAGAGACGGGTGGGGCTGCTGATCCTCCACGGCTTCACGGGAAGCCTGGACACGGTGCGCTGCCTGGTGCCGGCGGCCGAGGCCCGGGGCTGGGCCTGGCGCATGCCCGTGCTGCGCGGGCACGGCACGCGCCACGAGGACCTCGTGGGCGTGCGCTGGGGCGACTGGGTGGCCGACGCCGAGGCGGCCCTCGCCGAGCTGCGCGCCGAGGCTGAGACCATCGTCGTCGCGGGCCTCTCGATGGGCGGCCTCGTGACGCTGACGCTGGCCCACCGGCACCCCGAGGCGATCGCCGGGGTGGTGACGCTGGCGCCGTGCCTGCGGTTCGCCGACCCCCTCGCCGGCTTCACGCCGCTCATCAAGCTCTTCGTGCCCTTCTGGCCCTCGCCGAACGCCTACACCGACCCGGCCTGCCGGGCCGCCTCCACCAACTACAAGAAGTTCCCGACGGCCACCTTCGGCGAGCTGCTCGACTTCGCGACCGAGACGGAGCGGCTGCTCGCCGCCGTCCAGACGCCGGTGCACGGCATCTTCGCGCGCAAGGACACCATCACCCACGCGATCGTGGCCCACCTGCTCGAGACCAAGCTCGGCGGCCCCGTCACCACCGAGCACTTCGAGGCCAGCGGCCATGAGCTGCTCTCGGACGGCGAGGCGGCCGCGGTGTGCGCGGCCGTGATGGCCGCCGCCGAGCGCTTCGCCAGCCAGGCCGCGCCCGCCTGAGGAGGCCACCCGGTGGAGATCGAGGCCAAGTTCGCCCTGACGCCCGAGGAGGCCGAGGCCCTGCGCGCCCGCCTCGGGCCCCCCGCGCACGCCGCGCGGCAGCGGGACGTGTACATGGCGACGGCCGGCCTGCCCGTGGCCCTGCGGGTGCGTGAGGACGGGGAGCAGGCCTGGGTGACGCTGAAGGCCGGCTTCGAGAAGGTGGCCGGGATTCGGGTGCGCGACGAGTGGGAGCCCGCCATCCGGCCCGAGGACGTGGCGACGTGGCTCACGATCTTCGAGCGGCTCGGCCTGCCGGCAGGCGAGGTGGTCGAGAAGGCCCGCAGCACCTGGGAGCTTTCCCACGGCGTCCACGTGGTGATCGACGACGTCACGGGGCTCGGCACCTACTGCGAGGTCGAGGCCGTGGCCGACGAGCGGGACGCGACGCTGGCCCGCCTCGAGGCGGCGATCGCCGACCTCGGGCTGGGCGACCACCCGCGCATCACCAAGAGCTACCGGGACCTGCTCGTCGCCGCGCGCCGCGGCTGAGGGCGCAACGGGTCAGAGGCCGGCCCCGTCGGCCTTCCCGGGGCCCCGTCCGTCGGGTATCCTGAAGGCGACGCCCTGGAGGCCAGCCGTGCGCGAGCAACCATCCCCCCCTCTCAAGCCCGACCAGCCCCTCGACCTCGTCGTGGCGGAGGCCGACGGCCAGGAGGCCACCTACTTCGCCAAGGTCACGGCCGTGCAGGCCGACGTCCTCCTGATCACCCCCCCGGTGCTCGATGGCGTCGGGCTGCCCGCCCCCCGGCGCCCCCAGCCCGTGATCATCCGGCTGCCCGTCGACACCCACGTCTGGGCCTGCGAGACCAGCATCGAGAGCGTCATGGGCGACACCTGGATCCTCGCCCGGCCCGCCACCGCCGCCTTCGTGCGCGAGCAGCGTCGCGGCAACGTGCGCACCACGACGACGCTGGTGGCCCAGGCCGCGCTGCACATGGCGGGCCGCTACTTCCAGGAGAGCACGCTGCGCATCCTCGACCTGTCAGGCAGCGGGGCGCAGGTGGCGGGGGATAGGCCGTTCATCCCGAACGCGGTGCTGCGGCTGCGCATCCCCGTCGGGGAGGGCACCATCGAGGTCCACGGCAAGGTCGTGCGGGCGAACCCCTTCCCGCAGGGCGTGTCGGCCCAGTACTTCACGAGCGGCTTCCAGTTCACGGAGGTCGCCGAGGCCGACCGCGAGGCCCTCGTGCGCTTCATCTTCGAGCAACTCGCGGGGGACGTGCGGGGCGAGCGGCCCGCGTAGGCCGTCGCCGGCCGGGTAGCCTGGGCTTCCCCCGAGCACGCTGCCCCAGGCGACCGCCCACCCCGCTTAACCGGCTCCCGGATCGGGTACGCGATCCCCATGCCCCTCGAGCCCACCGCCCCCCAGGGCCCCCGGCCGCTAACCCCCAGCAGGCCCGGACCCCGCCAGCCGACACCGCCGAAGGCCCCCGCCGACGCCCGGCAGGCCTCCGGGCCCCTCACGCTGCTGCGCGGCCTCGAGGCCTACGTCGCCCACCCCGAGCGCCTGCCCGCCTACCTCGGCGGCCACCACCCCGACTGGACGGACCGCGACGACCACTGCTACTCGTTCCTGTTCCGCGTGGCGATCGCGCAGGGGCTGATCACGGACGCGGCCGCCCGCCGGCTGATGGCCAGGATCCAGCCGGGCAACGACGCCTCGTTTCGCGCCGTGATGTTTCCCCAAGGCTTCACGGACCTGCCCATCCAGGTGCGCGGCGAGCGCGTGACGGTTATCGCGGGCGCCATCCCGGCGGGGCATGTGGTCTCTCTCGACGGCGGCGCCCACGCCATGGTCAGCACCGGCCGCCTGCTGCCGGGCGGCCGGCACGAGGTGCTCTCGTTCAAGGGCGGCAGCGCGGGCGCCCCCGTCTGGGGCGACCCCGTGGGCTTCGACCCGCACCCGCGGCTGCACGTGCTGGCCCTCGAGGACGAGCTCGAGGCGCTGCTCGCCAACGACCAGCCGCTCGACGACGTGCGGGCCGTGGCGGGGCTTTCGGCGCTGACGCCCTGAGCCCCGCGCGGGCGCCCAGTCGAGGGCCACGCTCTCGAAAGCCGCACCCGGCCCCTGCCGGAGGATCCAGGCGGCAGGCCGGGCCCCCCGTGCTAAGATCGTCGCGGAGGCGGCATGCAACGCAAGAAGCTCCCCATCGGCATCCAGACCTTCCGCGAGATCCGGGAGAACGGGCACTACTACGTCGACAAGACGCCCTTCGCGCTGCGCCTCATCGATCAGGGCAAGCCCTACTTCCTCTCGCGCCCGCGCCGCTTCGGCAAAAGCCTCTTCCTCGACACGCTGAAGGAGCTTTTCGAGGGGAACCGCGCGCTGTTCGAGGGGCTGCACGCCGAGCACCACTGGGACTGGTCCGTGAAGCACCCCGTGCTGCGGCTGAGCTTCGGGGCGGGCGTGCTCAAGACGGCAGAGGACCTCGCGGCCAGCCTGCATGAGCAGCTCTCGGCTTACGAGGCGCTTCATGGCCTGCCACCCGAGGTGCCAGACATCCGGGGACGCTTCAAGCGGCTGATCCGCGGGCTCCACGAGAAGCTCGGCCAGCGCGTGGTGGTGCTGGTCGACGAGTACGACAAGCCCATCCTCGACAACCTCACGGAGCCCCACTCTCGGCCATCCCTGGCCTTCGCGGGATCAGCCCCTCCGGGGGCAAGTCCCGACCGCGCCCGCGTGATGCGCGAGGGCCTGCGCGACCTCTACAGCGTCTTGAAAGACGCCGACGCGCACCTGCGCTTCGTCTTCATCACGGGTGTGAGCAAGTTCTCGAAGGTGAGCCTGTTCTCGGGGCTCAACAACCTGAACGACATCACCCTCGACCCCGAGTACTCGGCCCTCTGCGGCTACACCGAGCACGACGTCGACACCGTGTTCGCGCCCGAGCTTGCGGGCCTCGACCGCGAGCGCGTCCGCCGCTGGTACAACGGCTACAACTGGATGGGGGAGGCCGTGTACAACCCCTTCGACCTCCTGCTGCTGTTCCAGAAGCGCCAGTTCAAGCCCTACTGGTTCGAGACGGGCACGCCCACCTTCCTGGTCGAGTTGCTGGCCCAGCGGCAGTTCTTCACGCCGGACCTGGCGCGCCTGCAGACCACCGAGGCGTTGCTCTCCAGCTTCGACGTGGACCACATCGAGCCGGAGGCCCTGCTGTGGCAGGCGGGCTACCTGACGCTGCGCGGCGTGGAGACCGGGCGCTCCGGCCAGAGCCTGTACACGCTGGGCTACCCGAACGCGGAGGTCGAGGCGGCGCTCAACGAGGCCCTGCTGCCGCTGCTCGGGCCCGCGGCGCGGCCGGCGGCACAGGCCCGATACCGGCTGGACCAGGCCCTCGACGCAGGCGACATGGCTGCCGTCGAGGCCGCCCTGCGGGCCCTCTTTGCCAGCATCCCCCACGACTGGCACCGCAACAACCCCCTCGCCCAGTTCGAGGGCTTCTACGCCAGCGTCTTCTACAGCCACCTCGCGGCCCTGGGCCTCGACACCCGCGTCGAAGACGCCACCAACAAGGGCCGCATCGACCTCGCCCTCCGCCTCGGCGACCTCTCCCGGCCATCCCTGGCCTCCGCGGAATCAGCCCATCCCTGGGCAAGCCGCGTCTACCTCTTCGAGTTCAAGGTCGTCGAGCAGGTGCCAGACGGCCGCGCGCTGGCTCAGCTGCAGGCGAAGGGCTACGCCGAGAAGTACCGCGAGCCAGGCGTCACGGTGACGCTCGTCGGCATCGAGTTCAGCCGAGAGCAGCGCAACGTCGTCGGCTTCGAGGTCGCCGAGGGCTGAGCAGCTGGCCCAGGAGCCGGCCGGCGCCACAGCACCTGACTGCCCACCGGCCATGCCACCCGGGAAAGGCCCCCAGGCCGCAGGACGAGGCCCCGGCATCGGGAGGGTGCATTCCCTGCTGCCGAGGCTCAGCTCCGGCCTGAACCTCGGCCAGGCAGCCGATGCCCCAGTAACTTAACACACAATTAACAACAGGCGGTCCATCTGGAACCCCTGCGAAACCCACCACCGGGACAAGCCCTCATGTGAGCCGCAGCGCCGGGGGCGCGCGTGAGAGAGAGAGGATCGAGCCATGCCCACCATCACCAACGCCATCGTTGCGAACCCGCCCAAGCCGGCTGCTGCCGCGAGGCCCGAGCAGCCAGCCGCGGCCCTCCCGAAGGTCAAAGCGGCCAAGGACACCTACGAGGTTGGCATCGTGCGGGCCAACGTGCCAAACCAGGCCCCGGCCAAGAAGAACCAGGGCGTGCAGTTCCTGACCTCCGAGCAGATGGGCAAGGTGGCGGCCGCGGCCTTGGCAGGTGCCGCGGTGGGCTACTCGGTCGCCGTTGTCGGGGTTTTTTACGGGATGCCGCTCCCGGTATCCATGGGCCTGGCCGCGCTGGGGGGCGCCATCACGGCTTTGGTCGATCCTGTGTCACTCTTCTTCCCGAAGTGACCCGGACGGGCGCCTGGCTCGCTTCCGCAAGGCGTGCGCCAGTCTCGCCCCCACAGCACGCGGCCCCTGGCAAATGCCAGGGGCCGCGGCGTCAGGGATGAAGCTGACGGGTGATGGGAGCCCGGGGGCTCACATCATGTCCATGCCGCCCATGCCGGGGGCGCCGCCACCCATCGCGGGGGCCTTCTTCTCGGGCTTGTCGACCACGAGGGCCTCCGTCGTCAGCAGCATGCTGGCGATCGAGGCGGCGTTCTGCAGCGCGGAGCG
>JAYKHR010000031.1:0-2921 GCA_035285125.1 Candidatus Sericytochromatia bacterium
CGTTGCGGAGGTCGCCGTGGTGGTAGGGCGCGCGCGGGTGGGGCATGGCCCCATGTTGACGCCGTGAACTTGAACTGTCAAAGTGGACGCTGTGAACATGGCCCTTGGGTGCTCCCGATGATCGCGCTGTCCGACCTTTGCCGCCTCCCGACCCGTGTCGGCACCCTCGCGTTCGCCGACGCGGGCACGGGCACGCCCGTCGTGTTGTGGCCCTCGCTCTTCAGCGATCACCGGCTGTTCGCGCACGTGGTGCGTGGGCTGGGTGACGGGTGGCGCACGCTGACCATCGATGGGCCGGGTTTCGGCCAGAGCGAGCCGCCGCGGGGCGAGGTGCAGGCCGACGCCTACGCCGAGGCCGTGTTGGAACTGCTCGACGCGCTGGGCCTGGAGTCAGCCATCGTCGCGGGCTGCTCGTGGGGCGGGCAGATCGCCACGCACGTCGGCGTGAAGGCGCCTGCGAGGGTCCGGGGGGTGCTGATCATGAACGCGCCGCTCGGGCCGAGCCTCGGCGGGAGTGCCTTCGAGGTCCTGGGCACCCGGTGGGTGGGCTCGACGCGGTTCTGGGGCCGCGGCGTCGCGCGCTCGATGTTCTCCCCAGCCTCTCGGCGGGCCCACCCGGAACGGGTCGAGGCGTTTGCGTCGGCCTTCCCGGGCTTCGACCGCCAGGCGGCTGCGCTCACCGTGCGCACGGTGATGACGCGCTTTCCGGGGCTGGGCGAGGTGCTGCCGCGCCTGTCGGTGCCGACGACGATCCTGATGGGCGCGGAGGATGCCCTCTACCCGGTGGCGCGCATGGTGCCCCTGGCGCTGCGCGCGCCGGGGGCGCGGCTCGAGGTGGTGCCGTCGTGCGGCCACCTGGCCCCGCTTGAGGCGCCCGAGGCCGTGGTGGCAGCCTTGCGGGCGCTGGCTGCGCCTCCAGTCGGTGGGGAGGGGGGCGCTTGACGACAGCGGCGTGCCGGCTCTCCTGCCAGGCCTTGGGCTTGACCTTGCCGGGGACCGTGGCGTGGCCGGCTCGGCCTGAGAGGGTATGATCGTCTCGGCTCCGATGACGTCTCGTGGGAGGCTCCGATGGACTGGCGGTCGCGCATCACGGTGGACCCGGCGGTCTGCCACGGGCGGGCTTGCCTGGCAGGCACGAGAATCCCGGTCTCGGTGGTCCTCGACAACCTGGCTGCCGGCGAGCCGGAAGAGGCCATCTTGCGCAGCTACCCCACCTTGAGGCCCGAGGACCTCCGCGCGGCCATGGCCTACGCTGCCGAACTTGTCCGCGAGCGGGTGGTCGCGCTCGACCAGGCCGGATGAGGTTCAAGACAGACGAGAACCTGCCGGCCCTCCTGCTCCAGTGTCGCTCGGGCAAAGCCCTGGGATACCGGGGTGCTACGATGGACTTCCCATATAGGACCTGAGGGGACGCAAGCATGACGCTGACAGTCGAACTGGAACAGGAAGTCGACGGCCGCTGGATTGCCGAGGTCACGGACATCCCTGGCGCCTTGGCGTACGGGCAGAGCCGCGAGGAGGCCTTCACCCGGGCGCAGGCCCTCGCCCTCCATGCGCTGGCGGACAAGCTCGAGCACGGGGAACTGGCGAGTGAGACCACCATCTCGTTTCAGGCTGCATGAGCGACTGGCCTGCCTCCAAGGCCCGCCGTGTCCTGGACGCGTTGCAACGAATCGGGTGGCGGGTGAAACGGTCGGTGGGCAGGTCCCATCGCGTGCTGGCGCGTGACGGATGGCCGGATGTCGTCTGGGCCTTCCACGATGGAGAGGAAATCGGACCCCGCATGCTGGCGAGGGTCGCAAAACGGACGGGGTTGTCGCCCAAGGACCTCTGAACAGCGGTGCTAGCTCAGATCCAGGCGTGAGTCTCTGCGTGCGCCGCGGGCCACGTTAGTGGGGGGCCACATCAGGATGCCGCTCCCGCCGCTCCGACTTGGACCCCCACTAACGTGGGGGCGAAGTCAACGAACAACAGACGGTCAGAACGCCCAAAGCGTTCTGACCGTCAGTGTTTTGGGGGGTGGGTAGGCCGGGGCGGGCTACCCGGCCTTGGGGCCCTGGCCCCCCGCCCGCTTCCGCCCGCCGTACTTCACGCCCGGCCTGGTCGGCTCGTTCTCGGGGAGGTCCCCTTCGAGGGTCAGTCCGCAGACCTCCGCCCGCAGCCGGCGGCCCGGCAGCAGCCGGAAGCCGCCGGGCACGTACGCGCGCAGCACCTCGCGCTTGGCCTCGACCGGCAGGCCGTCCCACGTGGCGCGGAGCTGGGCCACGACCGCGTCGAGCCCCTCCCGGGCCGCGGCGGTGGCCGGGGCGAGCTCCACGTCGAGCTCGGCCAGGCGCCGCAGCACGGGGGAGAGCCTGGCGTCTCGCTCGGCCTTGGCGGCCGGGCCTTCGCCGAACAGGCCGTCCTCGTCCTTCGCCAGCACGCGGTCGCGTTTCCCGGCCAGCTGCTCGCGCTCGGAGGCGAGGGCGGCCCGGCCGCCGTCGCCTCCGGCCCGGGACGCGGCCGCGCGCACCTCGCTAGCGCGGGCCTGGAGGCCCCGCAGGAGCAGCCGCAGGACCACCTGGTCCACGAGCCGGCTGTTCACGCTGGTCATCTGGCAGTCCTGGCCCCGCGTCCTCTTGCTCTGGTTACAGCGGTAGCGAAAGACGTTGGTGCCCTGACCCTTTGGGGAGTGGGTCATCTTCTGGCCGCACGCGCAGACGAACATCCCCGAGAGCAGCGCCTTGGTGCCGGGCGTGGGGGGCTTGCGCCTGGCCTGGTGCCGCTGGTGGAGGATGGCCGCCACGCTGGCGTGGAGCTCGTGCGTGACCAGGGCCGCGTGGCGCCCCTCGTGCCACTCCTTTACCTTCTGCTTGCCGGGGACCTTGGCGGCGTCCGGGGTGTAGGCGAGCATCCCGAGGTAGGCCTTGGACCGGAGCATG
>JAYKHR010000032.1:0-4634 GCA_035285125.1 Candidatus Sericytochromatia bacterium
CGGTGATCGATTTGGTCCATGGATGGGCCGGTGGGCTCAGGCGTCCTGAGCATCGCCATCGGGTGGGCTGATGCGGGTTTTGCGCATCGAGGCCCCTTTCAGGGTAATCTTGTGGGCCTTGTGGACAAGGCGGTCGAGGATGGCGTCGGCGAGCGTGGGGTCGCCGATGAGATCGTGCCACTGGTCGATGGGGAACTGGCTGGTGATGACGATGGAGCGGCGGTCGTGGCGTTCCTCGACGAGTTCGAGGAGGTCCCGGCGCAACTCGTCGCTGAAGCCGTTGAGGCCCCAGTCGTCGAGGACCAGCAGGGGCTTACGCACCAGGGTCTCCAGGAGCCGGCGGTGGCGGCCTTCGGCGCGCGCGGCGGCGAGGTCGCTGACGAGGCGCGGCATGCGCACGTAGTAGGCGGCGGTGCCGTCACGGCAGGCCTTCTGGGCGAGGGCACAGGCCAGATAGGTCTTGCCGATGCCCGTGGGGCCGGTGATGAGGATGTGGTGGCCCTCGCGCAGCCAGGTGCCCTCGCTGAGGCGGGAGAGCAAGGTGCGGTCGAGCCCGCGTGGGGCGCGGAAGTCGAGGTCTTCGAGGTAGGCCTGCTGACGCAGCTTGGCGTTGGCGAGGCGGCGGGCCATGCGCTGGCTCTCGCGCTCGGTGAGCTGGCGGTCGGCGAGCAGGCCGAGGCGCTCCTCGAAGGACAGCTGCGCCATCTCGGGGTTCTGGAGCTGCTCGGCGAGGCCGCGGGCCATGGCGTGCATGCGCAGAGCGACGAGCTTGTCGACGGTCGGGTGGTTAAGCATGGGTGGCCTCCGGGGCGTAGTAGGCGGCGCCGCGCACGTTCTCGTGGGCGGGGGGCGGCATGGGGAGGGGGATGCGAGGCGGCAGCGGCTTGAGGTCAAGGCCGCCGCGCAAAATGCGCTCGACGCTGCGGTAGCCGTGGGTGCCGAAGAACAGGGCCCGGCCACAGGCGGCGTCGAGGCGGGCGGCGCCGTATTGCTTCTCGAGCCGCAGCAGCCCGAGGCAGGCGCGGAAGCCCTGCACGGGGTGGTCCCGGCTCGCGAGGATGGCCGCAGTCATCCCCGCCACGCTGGGCCCCAGCCTGGCGGCCCAGGTGGTGATGCGCTCCGGCGTCCACTCCAGGTAGCGCTGGTGCTGCGGGGCCATGTGTTCGGGCAGCGTGGTGTGCTTGCCGCGCTCGAAGCTCCGCAAGTGGCTGGCGATGCGCCGGCCCCGGTGCAACACCTCCACCGTGCTCGTCGTGTAGCGCAGCTCAACCTCCTGGCGCACCAGGGTGTAGGGGACGCTGTAGTAGTGGCCGAGCAACTCCACGTGGTGGTCGCTGCTGTGGACCCGGGCCTTGCGGTGCTCGGCCACCAGGTGGCGGTCGCGCGGCAGGGGCCTCAGGGCCGGCCTCTCCACGGCGTCGAAGACCGACCGGCGCGAGCCCGGCATCTTCTTGAAGGGCCGGTCGTTGAGCCGGTCAAGCAGCCCCCGGATGGCCTGGTTAAGCTCCACGAGCGAGAAGAAGGTCTGGTGGCGCAGCGCGGCCAGGATCCAGCGCTGCACCAGCAGCACGCCGGCCTCCACCTTGGCCTTGTCCCGCGGCTTGCGCACCCGGGCGGGCACGATGGCGGTGCCGTAGTGCCGGGCCAGCTCGTTGTAGGCCGAGGCGAGGTCCGGGTCGTAGCGGTCGGGCCGCGTGACGCCGGCCTTCAGGTTGTCGGGCACCACGAGCGTCGGCACGCCACCGAAGTACTCGAAGGCGTGGATGTGCGAGGCCAGCCAGTCCGGGACCCGCTGGGTCCAGGTGGCCTCGGCGTAGGTGAAGTTGCTCGCGCCGAGCACGGCGACAAAGATCTGCGCCTGGCGGACCTCGCCGGAGTCGGGGGTCACCACGGCCACGGTGGTGCCGGAGTAGTCCACGAACAGCCGTTCGCCGGCCCGGTGTTGCTGGCGCATCGTGACGTCGACCCGGCGGGCCCACTCGCGGTACAGGCCGCAGAAGCGGCTGTACTGGTAGCCGCCGTCGGCGTGGCGGGCCTTGTACTCCTCCCAGAGCAGCTGAAGCGTCACGCCCGGCAACCGGAGCTGCTGGTGGATGTCGTTCCAGTCTGGCGTGACGCGCTCGGTCGGCAACTCGTCCTGGGGAGGGAACAGGCGAGCCTCCAGGGCGTCGTCGTCCAGTTCCGGCGGCAACGGCCAGGTGAGGTTCGCGACCCTGGCGCGGGAGATGTACTCGTAGACGGTGGCGGGTGCAATCCCCAAGGACCGCGCGATGGCTCGTCCTGCCAGGCGACAGTCTGCGTGGAGGCGCAACACCTCCTTGATTTTGCGCATGGATGTCCTCTCGTTGGGCATGGGCGAACCTCCTGCACATGCTTGTCAGGAGATTCGCCGTGGGCTGGGCGGGGCCAGCGCACGCCACCTGTTGACGAGAGGGATTCCGACAAGCTGATCACTTGTTCCGAGAAACCGATCACCCGTTCCAACGGGAGGCAGTCAGGTGATCGGTTTCGCTTGGAATCGGTGATCGCTTTGGCTCGGAATTCCCAGTACCAGGTCAAGACCACCATCCTGCGCCACGCAACCGAGTTCTCACCAGCAAGTTCAGTTGCACACGCGGTGACGCGTGAGCGGGCGCCATCCGTGGCGCCAACCGCCACATCGGCCCACTTAACCCGCCGCCCTCGACCGCGGCACCCGCTTCCGAGTGGTCGCTGCATCCGCAGCCCCCTCGACACCGCTCGTCCCACCCTCTACACGCATGAATTGGGTGATGACAACGTCGCCCTGCGGGAAGCGCGCCCGGACCTCGAGCTCGCCGCCCATCGCCTCGAGGTAAGTCCGAAGCGTGCCGATCAGCATGTCGGTCTGCTTCTCCATCTGCGTGACGGCCGGCTGGCTCACGTCGAGCAAGGCCGCAAGCTGGGCCTGCGTGAAATCGAGCGCCTGCCGGAGCTGCGCGAGCGGCAACTCGTCGAGCAGCCGCCGGGCCTCTGCGGCGTGCTCGGCCTGCTGCTCGGGCGTGAAGACCTTGTCGCGGAGCCGCTGGTAGGGCTTAGCCATCTTCCTTGTCCTCCCGTTCGTCGAGTTCGGCCAGGTGTGCGTCGTAGAGCTTGTCCGCCAGCGGCACGTGCTTGTCGTACCAGCGGTCGTCGCCAGTCTTGTCGCCGCCCACGAGCAGGATGACGTTGCGGCGGGGATCGAAGACGTGAAGGACCCGGTAGGGATCGCCTCCGACCTGCACCCGCAGTTCGCGCATGGCGTGCCGCGAGGTGACGATCGGCTTGCTGTACCGTGCGGGCAGAGTCGGGCCGGCTGATTCCAGCATCAAGATGTGCGTGTCGAGCTTCGCCTGGGCCTTCGGCGACTGGGCCGAGAACCAGGTGTCGAACTCGTCGGTGGTCAGGACCGTCCAGCGTACACCTGAATTATAAGTCCCGGCTTATTGGATTTCAAGTCAGGGAAAGTGTCGAAGATGCCTGTGGTTCCTGACTTGCAGGGGTTTAGACGTTAAATCTGAACTCCATCACATCCCCATCCACCACCACGTACTCCTTGCCCTCGAGCCGCACGAGCCCCTTCTCCTTCGCACCCACCTTGGAGCCCGTGGTCACGAGGTCGTCGTAGCCGATGGTCTCGGCGCGGATGAAGCCCTTCTCGAAGTCGGTGTGGATGACGCCGGCGGCCTGCGGGGCCTTGGTGCCGCGCGTGATGGTCCAGGCGTGGACCTCCTTCTCGCCGGCCGTGAAGTAGGTGATCAGGTTGAGGGCCGCGTAGGAGGCGCGCACGAGCCGGCCGAGGCCGCCCTCCGTGACGCCGAGGTCGGCCAGGTAGGCCTGGGCCTCTTCCGGGCCGAGCTCGCGCAGCTCGGCCTCAATCTGGGCCGAGATGGTGGCGACGACCTGGCCGTGCTCGGCAGCGTAGGCCTTCACCTGCTTCACGAGCGCGAGGTCGTCGGCCGTGGCGAGGTCGTTCTCGGCCACGTTCGCCGCGAAGATCACGGGCTTGTCCGTCAGCAGGTTCAGCGGCTGCAGCCAGGCCTTCTCCTCGACGGAGGGCTTGATGACGAAGTTGAGGGGCACGCCGCCCTCCAGGATCTCCTTGAGGCGCTCCAGGAAGGTGTTCTCAGCGATCGCGTCCTTGTTGTTGGCGCGGATCTCGCGCTGCAGGCGCTCCATGCGCTTCTCGACGGTCGAGAGGTCGGCCATCGCGAGCTCGAGGTTGATGGTCTCGATGTCGCGCACGGGGTTCACGCTGCCCTCGACGTGCGTGATGTCGTCGTCCTCGAAGCAGCGCACCACGTGCACGATGGCGTCCACCTCGCGGATGTGGGCGAGGAACTTGTTGCCGAGGCCCTCGCCCTTGGAGGCGCCGCGCACGAGGCCCGCGATGTCCACGAACTCGATGGCCGTGGGGATGATCTTCAGCGTCTTCGACAGCCTGGCGAGCACGCCGAGCCGCTCGTCGGGCACCTCGACCACGCCGACGTTGGGATCGATGGTGCAGAAGGGGAAGTTCGCGGCCTGGGCGCCGGCGGCGGTGATGGCGTTGAAGAGGGTGGACTTGCCGACGTTGGGCAGGCCGACGATTCCGGCGCGCAGCATGGGGTGGTGGCTCCTCGCGAGGGTTGGGGTGG
>JAYKHR010000033.1:0-12529 GCA_035285125.1 Candidatus Sericytochromatia bacterium
GCCCGCGTCGGCAGGGGCCCGCCCACAAGGCGGGCCCTTCCGCTTTTCAGGGGGCCTCCCGGGCGTTTCGCGACACCGGGGCTGCGGGTACGATGTAGACGTAACGCCCTTTTCGAGCGGTGACAGGCCGTGGATGCCTCCCCTCCCTCGCGCGACGCCGCCCTCGATGTGGTCATCGTCGTGCCGAGCTTCAACCAGCGGGTCCGGCTCGCCGAGTGCCTGGTCTCGGCGGGGCGTGAGCTTGCTGACAGCGGCCTTCGGGGCCGCCTTGTGGTGGTGGACAACGCCTCGTGGGACGGCAGCGCGGCGATGGTCGAGGCGCGGTTCCCGGACGTCACGCTGATCGAGAACGAGATCAACCAGGGCTTCTCGGTGGCCTGCAACCAGGGTGGGCGCCTGTACGTCGCTCGCCACGTGATGCTGCTGAACAATGACGCCATGCTGGAGCCCGGGGCGCTGCGGGCCCTCGTGGACATGGCAGACGCCCGCCCGACGCTCGGAGCTGTGACGGGCCGGCTCCTGGCGCCGTCGGGCCGGGAGCGCTACCCCGTGTCGCATTTCTGGCAGCGCTTCCTGCCCCCACCGCGCCGGGCCCACCGCCTGGCGTGGGTGCCAGGGACCGCGGTGCTGCTGCGGCGAGAGGCGCTGGATGCCGTCGGCTGGCTCGACGAGGCCTTTTTCTTCTATAACGAGGACCTCGACCTCAGCTGGCGGCTGCGGCGGGCCGGCTGGGAGCTCTGGTACTGCCCGGCCGCCGTCGTGTTCCACCACGAGGGGGGCAGCAGCGCCCACATCCGGGACCGGGTCGTGCTGGAGGCCTACCGAGGCTCGCTGCTGCTGGCCCGCAAGCACCACGGCCGGCTCGGCTACGGCCTCACCCGCGCGGCGCTCCGGGTGGCCGTGAAGGCCCGGCTGCTGGGGCTGCGGGTTTGGCAGCGCTGTCGCCCGGCCGACGAGGCGCTAGCGGGACGGATCCAGGGGCTCGAGGCCGTGCGGGAGGTGCTGCGGGCGGGCATCCCTCCGGCAGAGCCCGTGGGGGTGCCTGCGACGCCGGAGGGGTGAGGGCGTGGGCGCCGCGACGGCGGCGTCGTCCCTGGGCCCGGCGGTCCTCGAGGGCTGAGAGGCCCCGACGAGGGTGTCGTCGGGGCCCCTGACAGGGGGTGGGCGGCGGCCGCCTCGGCCGAGGGTGCCAGCGCGCGTGGGCTAGAAGCTGATCGACTCGGGCTCGGTCGTGTCGAACACCTCGCCGTCTGTCACGCCGATGGCCCCGGCGGCCTGACCCGCGAAGACCTTGTCGCGCAGCTTGAGCCGGAGGCCGTCCTGCAGCGTCATCTCTGCGAGGTTGGTGGTGGCAAAGCTCGTGGTGCAGCTTCCCGCGTCGGCGTCGAGGTTGTCGATCCGCGCCGTTTCCTCCGCATCGGCCCAGGCCCGGACCTCGACCCGGTAGCTGGTGTTGCGGATCAGGTTGTTGAACTTGACGGCCGCTCCGAGCTGCTGCTTCGGCACCCTGAACTCGACGGCGTTGGTTGCGGTGCCACGGTAGAAGTAGATCTTCGCGTGGTCGATGTCCGCCTCTCGCCAGGCCTCGACGGCCTGCAACAGGCGTCGCCCCTGGTTCACGCGCACGGCCGCCGTGACCGTGATGGTCTGCTCGGCGTCGAGCACGCGCCGGGTCACGAGCTTCGCTCCCGACTGCGCTCCAGGCGCTCCCCACCAGGCCTGACAGCCCGACGTCACGGTGGGTGCCAGCGCGACGAGCGCCGCCACGCGCAACGCCTTGGCTGTGCTGGGAATCAACTCAAGCATCTCGTTACTCCTATCTCCGGGGGGATGGTCGGGGGCGTGGCCCTGCCTGACGCCTCCGACTACGGCTTACCGCGCCCCCGTATTGTTAATAAGGTGATAGCTTTGCTCGAAATTATGAATATCTCATTAAATGTGTTAATTTTATTAAGTAATTGACGCCTGATTCGCCGATGATGACCGCACCTGGGCCCTGTCTCGCAAGGAATTGTGGGCTTTATGTTCTCAA
The DNA here is from genome assembly GCA_035285125.1 of Candidatus Sericytochromatia bacterium. Lineage (GTDB taxonomy): Bacteria > Cyanobacteriota > Sericytochromatia > S15B-MN24 > JAQBPE01 > JAYKHL01. Next base: position 2,033 of record JAYKHR010000033.1, read on the forward strand.
AAGGCTGATGGGGTCTGCCCGTTGCCCCCGTGGTGGGGCTCAAAGTGGCTCAACTCAAGGGCTTCGCTGGGATCCTTGCATTGAGCCTAAATAACCGCCTCTTAACCTTATGGCCTGCGCGCGGCCGGGCCCTTGTCGCAGGCCTTGCGTGGGCGGCCGCCGGCTGCACGCCGCTGCCTCAGCCTCAGCCTCCCGCGGCCTTCACCCTCCTGGAGGCCGCCGACGGTGGCGCTGCGAGCACCGTGGTGCACGTCTCAGGGGCCTGGCGGCTCCAGGCGTTGGGGCCGCTCACGGCCGGTGACGTGCACCACGTGACCCTCAGCCTGAGCCGCGTCGACGGGGCCACCGAGATCGCGCGTGACCGCGCGGAGCTCTCCCCGGCCGAGCTGTCACGGCCCATCCTCGTCAGCCAGCTGCGGTCCAGGTCGGTTTACAGGCTCACGGCACGGGCCTACGGGGCGCCCGGAGACGACGCGGGTGCCCTGGTGAGCGAGCCGGAACAGGCGGCATCCGCGGCCTGGCGGGTCGAGGACCTCGTGGGCCTGCCGCCCCTGAAGCTGCACCTCCCGCTGCGGGCCGTGCCGCGGCTGGTGCTCACGACCCTGGCGGGCAAGCGGACGGCAGGCCACACGGACGGCCCGGCCCTGCGGGCGCAGCTCGAGGCGCCGGCGGGGCTGGCCGTGGGGGCGGGAGGCCGGGTGTATGTGTCGGAGCCCTCGGCACACCGCATCCGGGTGCTGACCCCCTCGGGGGAGGTGCGGACGCTGGCTGGCGGCACCCCAGGCCACCAGGACGGTCCCTTGGCGGGCGCCAGGTTCCGCGCCCCCACGGGCCTGGTCAGCGATGACCAGGGCTTCCTGTACGTCGCAGACAGCGGCAACCACTGCATCCGGCGCGTCACCCCCGAGGGCACGGTGGAGACGCTGACGCCCAAGGCGGGCAGCGAGGAGGGGGGCCCCGCCGCCGCCCTGGCCCTGGTCGAGCCCACCGGCCTGGCGCTGGGGGACGGGGGGGAGCTTTGGGTGGCGGATGCTGCTCAGCACAGCATCTGTCGCGTGTCGCCGCAGGGAGCCGTGTCGACGGTGGCGGGCGGCGTGGCCGGCGACGCCGACGGGCAGGGTGCGCGAGCGGGCTTCCGGCGGCCCCAGGGGCTGGCGTGGTCGAGGACGGGCCAGCTCTTCGTGGCGGACACCGGGAACCATCGCCTCAGGGTGGTGACCCGCGACGGGCGGGTCACCACCCTGGCGGGCTCGGTGGCGGGCCTGGAGGATGGCCCCGCGGCCTCCGCCAGGTTCAGGGAGCCGGCCTGGCTGGCGCTCGGGGCTGGAGGCCAGCTGTACGTGGCGGACGCAGCCAACCATGCCCTGCGGCGCGTCAACCCGACCGGCCACGTGTCCACCCTGCTCGGCGCCTCGCCGGGCTTCGTCGATGGCCCTCGCCCGCAGGCGCTGCTCGCGTCCCCTGCGGGCCTGGGGTTCGACGGCCCCCTTCGGCTGCTGGTGGCGGACCAGGGCAACCACGCCCTGCGGTTGCTCCAGTGAGGGGGGCCCTGGTTTCAGCTGCCTCGCTGCTGACGGCCGGGGCCCTGGTTGCGTGTGGCGGGCGGGCCGCGCTGCAGCTCAGGGCTGCCCAGGCAGAAGGGGTCGCGGACGTGCTGGTGGCCGAGGAGCAGGGCCCGCGCACCCTGGTGGTGGAGCTGGTCCTCGATCCCGCCAGGGTGCTCTTCGACGGGCCCGCGGGGCAGGCGCCGGCCTACGTGGAGGTGGCCCTCCAGCGCGAGGAGCTGGGCGTCCCGGGCCCGGTCCTTGCCAGCCTGCGGCTCGCCTTGCCCCTTGACGCGTCCCGCCCCCTGCGGTTCCGGAACCTGCGTTCCAACGCCCTCTACCTCCTGCAGGGCGCGGCCTGCGCGGAAGATGGGACGGTGCTGAGCGACCCCGCCCGTTCCCAGGCGCGGATCGTCACGGGGCGTAGCCTCGTGGAAGACAAGCTGCGGCTGAAGGTGGTGCTGCTGGACCGGATCTTCGCCGCGTCTGGCCTGGTGTCGCTGGACCTGATCGGGTCGCGGGAGCGAAGCGGCCTGCGGGGGGTGGTGTCCTGGCTCGCGGGCGACCCAGGCCTGTACAACACGCCCGACAGCGCCATCGAGGGCCCGGATGGCTCCGTGTATGTCAGCGATGCCGAGCTTCACTGCGTCTTCCGGTACACCGGGACGGGGGAGCGCCTCGTCGTGGCCGGCTCGGGACAGGCCGGGCTGCGGGATGGCCCTGCCGACCAGGCGATGTTCAACGAGCCACGCGCCCTGGCGCTGGCGCCCGGCGGCGACCTGCTGGTTGCCGACGCCGGGAACCACTGCATCAGGCGCATCTCGCGAGAAGGTCGGGTCTCGACCCTGGCGGGCGACGGGACGTCCGGGTTGCGGGAGGGGGACGGGCCTCAGGCGCGCTTCAGCTATCCTCGAGGCCTGGCCGTGGCGCCCGACGGCGTGGTGTACGTCGCCGACACGCGCAACCACCGGATTCGCCGGATCTCGAGCTCGGGCGCGGTGTCGACCCTGGCGGGCCTCGTCAGCGGGTACCTCGACGGCTCCACGGGCCTGGCGCTCTTCAACCAACCCTCAGGCCTGGCGCACGACGGCAAGGCGGACGAGCTGGTCGTGGCCGATGCTGGCAACAACCGCGTCCGCCGGATCACGCGCCAGGGCAAGGTGCGGACCGAAGCCACGCTCGCCGCCGCCTTCCGCAACCCCCGCGGCGTGGCCGTCGATGCGGACGGCACGGTCGTGGTGGCAGACACGGGCAACCACCGGATCTGCCGCATCTCGCCCCCGCGCCGCACGCAGACGCTGGCGGGAGGCACCGCCGGCCATCGGGACGGGGAGCTGGGGGTGGCGCGCTTCAACCGCCCGATGGGCCTCTCGCTGACGTCCCGCCGCGACATGCTGGTGGTCGACGTGGGCAACCGGAGCCTCCGCCGCATCACGGCAGCGGGCCTTGTCTCGACGCTGGGGCCCCCGTCGGGCGTCCCAGCGGATGGGACAGGGTTGGCCGCCCGCTTCCTGCAGCCCGCAGGCCTCAGCGTGGCGGCAGACGGCCGGATCGCGGTGGCGGACGAGGCCCACCACGTCATCCGGGTGGTGGGCACGGACGGCCGCGTGGCGACGCTGGCGGGCCGGGGGGGGCCCGGCTCCGGCGATGGCAGCTCGCTGGAGGCTGCTTTCCGCAACCCCTGTGACGTGACCACGGATCGGAAGGGGGGCTGGATCGTGGCAGACGCCGGCAACGGCCTGCTGCGCCGGATCGCCCCCGACGGCAAGGTCACCAACATGCTCAAGCCCAGCACGGGCCTCTTCGGTTGCCTGACGCCCGCGCCCCGGCCGGGCATCCCGACGCTCCTCACGCCGTCGGGCGTCGTGGTGGCCCCGAATGGGGACGTGGTCGTCGCCGACCGCGGCCGGCACAGCATCTACCGGGTCACCAGCAGCGGGACGATCACGCGCGTTGCGGGCACCGGCCAGGCAGGCTTCGCGGACGGCCGGGGCGCCCGGGCCCGCTTCTCGTTCCCGGCGGGCCTGGCGATCGATGCCACCGGCGTCATCTACGTGGCCGACGCAGGCAACCACTGCATCCGTCGCATCGATCCCGGGGGGGACGTGCGCACGCTCGCGGGTGCGCAGCAGGCCGGTCACGTCGATGCGGGCGGGCGCGATGCGCGCTTCTCGAACCCGTTGAGGCTCTCGCTGGGGGACGATGGCGCCCTTCTGGTGGCCGACGCCGGCAACCACGCCATCCGGCGCGTGCAGCGGGACGGCTCCGTCACCACCGTCGCGGGTGGGGGGGCCGGAGGCTTCCGGGACGCCAGCGGCACGGAGGCTCGCTTTCGCTCCCCCGCGGGCGTGGCCTGGCTCGGCCCTGACGAGGTGCTGGTCGCCGACAGCGGCAACCGCTGCCTGCGCCTGCTGCGGTGAGCCGACGGGGCGCAAGCCCCCTCACACCCGCTGCACCACCACCAGCTGCAGGGGCTTGCGCCCCGTCCGCTCGCTGAAGAACCGGCTGAGCGCCTCGACGATCTGCCTCTCCAGCTTCTCGACCGCCCGCTCGCCCCGCGCCTGGGCGGCGTCCACCACCTCCACGACCCGCCGCTTGCCCTCGTCGAGCAGCTGCTCGGCCCGGTCGTCACCCTCCAGGAAGCCGCGGGTGACCATCTCGGGCCCCGCGCGCAGGGCGCCTTCGGCGTCGAGGGCCACGACCGTCGTGACCATCCCCTCCCGTGCGAGGCGCTGGCGCTCCTTGAGCAGCGGCGGGCCCACGTCCAGCCCGGCCCGGCCGTCCACCAGCGTCGGGGTGGCCGGCACGCGACCGACGATCGCCACGCCGTCCGGGCTCACCTCCGCCACGTCACCGTTGTGCAGCACCGCGACGCGCTCGGCCGCCACGCCCATGGCCCGCGCGAGCTCGGCGTGCCGCACGAGGTGGCGCATCTCGCCGTGCATTGGCACGAAGCAGCGGGGCTTCGTGAAGGCGAGCATGAGCTTGAGCTCTTCCTCGCTGGCGTGGCCCGAGACGTGGGTGCCGAGCCGGTGGCTCTCGGAGACGACGTGGACGCCCCGATCGAACAGCGCGTTCACGATGCGCCCCACGGCCCGCTCGTTGCCCGGGATCGGGATGGCCGAGATGACGACGGTGTCGCCGGCATCGAGCCGGATGCCCCGGTGCTCCCCCACGGCGAGGCGCGACAGGCCTGCCATCGGCTCGCCCTGGGAGCCCGTCGTCAGCACGAGCGCCTGCTCGCGCGGCAGGCCCATCAAGGCATCCGGCTCCACGACCAGGCCCGGCGACCAGCGCAGGTAGCCGAGGGCGTGGGCGCGCTGCGAGACGTTGACCATGGAACGCCCCACGAACGCGACCTTGCGCCCCTGCCGCTCGGCCGCGTCGAGCACCTGCTGCACGCGGTGGATGTTGCTCGCGAAGGTCGTGACGACGAGGCGCCCCGTGGCCTTCGCGAAGATCGCGTCGAGGGCGGGGCCCACCGCGGCCTCCGAGGGGGTGAAGCCTGGCCGCAGCACGTTGGTGGAGTCGCTGAGCAGCAGCAGCAGCCCCTCCTCGCCGAGGCGCGTGAGGGCGTGGAAGTCTGCCCGCTGGCCGTCGATCGGCGTGGGGTCGAGCTTGAAGTCGCCGCTGTAGAGCACGGTGCCGACGGGCGTCTTCACGCTGATGGCGACGGAGTCTGGGATCGAGTGCGGCACGCGCAGGAACTCAAGCGTCACCGACCCCAGCGTGACGGGGTCGCGCACGTCCATCCGCAGCAGGGGGATGCGGCCGAGCAGCCCGTGTTCCTGCAGCTTGCCCTCGATCAGGCTCTTCGTGAGGGGCGTCGCGTAGACGGGCACCGGCACCCGGTCGAGCAGGTACGGCAGGCCCCCGATGTGGTCCTCGTGACCGTGGCTGATGAACACGCCCCGCACCAGCTCCGCATGCGCCTCCAGGTAGGTGTAGTCGGGCAGCACGTAGTCGACGCCGTGCATGTCCTCGCTGGGGAAGGCGAAGCCGCAGTCGAGCACGACGATGTCGTCGCCGGCCCGCACGCACCACATGTTCTTGCCGATCTCGCCGAGGCCCCCGAGGGGCACGACGTGCAGGGTGCCGGGGGCCGGGGCGGCGGTGTGGCCTGCGGGGGCGTCCGTCACCGGGCGGGCGCCTCGCTCGGCCGCACGGCCGCGACGGCCTCGTCGACCGTGGCCTGCGCCCGGGCGTCGCAGCCCACGAGCGGCAGCCGCACGCCGCCGACGGGGAAGCCCAAGGTGGCGAGCGCATGCTTGGTGGGGGCTGGCGAGGGCGCGCAGAAGAGGGCCTTGCCGATGGCATAGGTCCGCTCGTGCAGGCGGCGGGCCTCGGCCACGTCGCCGCGGGCCCAGGCCTCGAGCATCGCCTTGAGGTCGCGGGCGGCCACGTGGGCCGAGACGCTGATGACGCCGTGGGCGCCGATGGCCATGTAGGGCAGGGTCAGCGGGTCGTCCCCGCTCCAGATGACGAACCCCGGGCCGGCCGCCAGGCGGTATGCCGTGACGAGGTCCAGGTTGCCCGAGGAGTCCTTCACGCCCACCACCGTCGGCAGCTGGGCGAGCTCGGCCATCGTCGCGGGCTCGATGGTGACGCCCGTGCGGCCCGGGTGGTTGTACAGGATGACGGGCAGCGCCGTCGCCTCGGCGACGGCCGTGAAGTGGGCCCGCAGCCCGGCCTGGTCGGGCTTGTTGTAGTAAGGGTTGACCACCAGCAGGCCGTCGCAGCCGGCCTCCGCGGCTGCCACCGACAGCGCACAGGCCACGCGCGTGTCGTTGGTGCCCGTGCCGGCGATGACCGTGCCGCGCCCGTCGACGGCCTTCACCACGCTGTGGAACAGCGCCACCTTCTCGTCGTCCGACAGCGTCGGGCTCTCCCCCGTGGTGCCGCTCACGACCACCCCGTCGCAGCCCTCGGCGATGAGCCGCAGGGCGAGCTCGCCGGCGCGGGCGTGGTCCACCTGCCCCTCGGCGTCGAAGGGCGTCACCATGGCCGTCAGCAGGCGGCCGAGCTCGCGGGACTTCATGTCAACTCCTTCCGTGGGCTTCAGGCGAGGGTGGGGGCCGCGAGCAGGCCGCGGGCGACCAGCGCCTCCGCGATCTGCACGGCGTTGAGGGCGGCGCCCTTGCGCAGGTTGTCCGAGACGAGCCAGAGGTTCAGCCCGTGCGGGTGCGAGACGTCCTCGCGCAGGCGACCGACGTAGGTGTCGTCGGTGCCGGCGAGCTCGCGCGGGCGGGGGTAGGCGTGGGTGGCGGGGTCGTCCATCAGCGTGACGCCAGGGGTCCGGCTCAGCAGCTCGCGGGCGGCCTCCGGAGAGACGGGGCCCTCGAACTCGATGTTGACGCTCTCGCTGTGGCAGACCATCACGGGCACGCGCACGGCCGTCGCCGTGACGCGCAGGTGCGGGTCTTCGAGGATCTTGCGGCTCTCGTTCGTGACCTTGAGCTCTTCCTTGGTGTAGCCGTTCGGCGTGAAGGCGTCGATGGCGGGCACGAGGTTGAAGGCGATGGGGTGCCGGATGTGCTGCGCCACCGCCTCGCCGCCGGCGAGCACCGCGGCCGTCTGGTCCCGCAGCTCGTCCATCGCCTCCTTGCCAGCCCCGGAGACCGACTGGTAGGTGGAGACGACGACGCGCACCAGCGGCGAGAGCTGCCGCAGGGCGTTCAGCACCACCACCAGCGGCGCCGTCGAGCAGTTCGGGTTGGCGATGATGCCCCGGTGGCTGTCGAGCGCATGGGCGTTGACCTCGGGCACGACGAGCGGCACATCCTCCCGCATCCGGAAGGCGCTGGTGTTGTCGATGACGACGCAGCCTGCCGCGACGGCCGCCGGGGCGAGCGCCTCCGAGACCTCGCCACCGGCGGAGCTCAGCACCACGTCGATGCCCCGGAAGGCCTCGGGCGTGGCCTCCTTCACCGTCCAGGAGCGCCCCTCGTGGGTCACCACCTGCCCGGCCGAGCGGGCCGAGGCGAGCAGCGTCAGCTCGCGCACGGGGAACTTTCGGGCAAAGAGCGTCCTGAGCATTTCCTGCCCAACGGCGCCGGTGGCGCCGAGGATCGCGACGTGGAAGCCGGACATGGGTCTCTCCCTCACAGCAGGTGCTCGAGCCCGTGGACCAGGCCCGTGCGATCGAGGATGCGGCGGATCCCGAGGAGCACGCCGGGCATGTAGCAGGCGCGCGAGAAGGCGTCGTGGCGGATCGTCAGCAGCTGCCCTTCGCCACCGAGCAGCACCTCCTGGTGGGCCAGCAGCCCCGGGAGCCGCACGCTGTGCACGCGGATGCCGGCCGCCTCGCCGCCCCTGGCGCCTGGGAGCGTCTCCTCGCCGGCGATAGCCGGGGGGTGGAAGTCGGCGCGGTCGGCGCGCATCGCCTCCACCGTCTTGAGGGCCGTGCCGGAGGGGGCATCGCGCTTGCGGTCGTGGTGCAGCTCGACGATCTCAGCGTGGTCGAAGTAGCGGGCCGCCTCCGCGGCGAAGCGCATCATCAGGATCGCGCCGAGGGCGAAGTTGGGGGCGACCAGCACGCCGAGGCCCCGGGCCTGGGCCGCCGCCTCCAGCGCGCCCAGCTCGGACGCCGTCAGGCCCGTGGTCCCGATGACGGGGCGCACGCCCGCCGCGAGGGCCGCCTCCGCCACGCCGTGCACGGTATCGGGCCGTGTGAAGTCCACCAGCACGTGGGGGCGGGTCTCGCCGAGGGCGGCCTCGAGGTCGTCTCGCAGCGGCAGCCCGAGCGCCGGCAGGCCCGCCACCGTGCCCGCGTCCTGGCCGACATGGCGCGGCGCGACGGCCGCGACCAGCGCCATGTCGGGGGCCGCGGTCACGGCCCGCACGACCTCGCGCCCCATCTGCCCCGCGGCGCCGGTGAGGGCGACGCGGATGGGGGCCGTCACGCCTGCACCCCCGATGAGCCCCAGCCCTCGGTGCGGGCCGTGCCCGTCACGGCCTCGACGGCCTCGAAGGTGGGGTGGGTGTAGCGCTCGATGCACAGCTGCGCGATGCGATCGCCCGGTTGGATGGAGAAGGTTTCCGGGCCAAAGTTGTACAGCAGGACCCTCACGGGGTGGCGGAAGCCCTGGTCGATGAGCCCTGCCCCCACCTCGATGCCGTGCTTGAGGCTCAGCCCCGATCGGGAGTGCAGCCGCGCCCGGAAGCCCTCGGGCAGCTCCAGCACGAGCCCCGTCTCAACGAGCGCCCGCCCCCCGGGGGGGATCGCGCAAGGCTCGCACGCGGCCACGTCAGCGGCCACGTCTCCCGGCTGGGAGACGCGGGGCAGGACGGCCTGCGGGTGCGTGAGCTGGATGCGGAGGTGGGTGGTGTCCATGGTGGGCAGGGCGCAAACGCGCGGCCATCAGTGTAACATAACCCCTCGGCCTGCCGGGGGCCCGTCCGGGGTCAATGCCTGCCTCCCGCTTGGCGCGCCGCCGCCCCACGCGCACCATGGCCCCATGACCGATGCGGCGAACAACCTGCCCGGGGCGGAGCCCCCGAGGCCTGAACCGCCCACCGCCGAGCTGGTCGATCAGCTGCGCCGGGAGGCTCTGGCCCAGGCGCGCGCGCGCGCCGAGCTGGAGCAGGCCCTGCAAGCGGGGACCGTGGAGCTCGTGCGCGTCCGCGAGGAGGCTGCCAGCCTGCGGCGGCAGGTGGCGCGCTTCGACGTCCCCGTGGACGCGAGCCTGCCAGGCGTGGCCGAGGCGCAACAGCGCAGCGCGCGGGTCGTCGAGGCCCTGCCCGTCGCGATCGCCTACCTGGATCGGGACCTCGTCTGCCGCTGGGTCAACGCGGCGTTCGTGCAGATGGCGGGCCGACCCCGCGCGGAGATGGTCGGGTGTTCCCTGCCATTGCTCTTCCCGCAGGCGCCGACCGACGTGATCACGACGCTCAAGACCCTGTTCACCTCGGGGACGTCCAGCGCCCCGGTGCAGCTGCCGATCTTCCAGGCCGGGACCTCAGGGGCTGCGGCCCAGCACTGGGACGTGCTGGCCCTGCCCCTGCTGGGCGAGGGCGACAGGCCCGAGGGCATCCTGCTCGCCATCGAGGTGACGGCCCGGGTGGAGGAGGGCCTGGCCCAGGCCGCGCGGATCGAGCGCCTGACGGAGCTCGACCGGTTGAAGGGGGACTTCCTCAGCATGGTCTCCCACGAGCTGCGCACGCCCCTGACGGCGATCGCGGGCTACGCGGAGTTCCTGGAGGAGGAGACGAACGGCTCGCTCACGCCCCAGCAGCGCACCTACGTGCAGGCCATCCAGGCCGCCGAGGGACGAATCCGCGGCATGGTCGACGACCTGCTCGACTTCGCGCGCATCGAGGCAGGGACCTTCTCGCTCGCGGTCCAGCCGGTCGACATGGTGGCGGTGAGCCGCCATGCCCTGGCCGTGCTGCTCCCGGCCGGGGAGGCGGGGCGGGTCGCCACCACCCTGACGGACTGCCCCCCCGCCCTGCGGGTGATGGCGGACCCCGAGCGGCTGCTGCAGGTGCTGCTGAACGTCGTGGGCAACGCCATCAAGTTCACGCCAGCGGGGGGCCGCGTGTCCGTCACGCTGGAACAGCGGGGCGCGGAGGCCCTCGTGGCCGTCCACGACACGGGCATCGGCATCCCGGCAAGCGCCCTGTCACAGGTCTTCGATCGCTTCTATCAGGTCGACTCCACCAGCACGCGCGCCCGCGGCGGCGTGGGGCTGGGCCTCGCCATCGCCAAGTCGCTCGTCGAGCGGCAGGGCGGCCGGATGGGCGTGGAGAGCGAGCCGGGGCAGGGCACGTCGTTCTGGTTCAGGCTGCCGCTGGCCGAGGCGCCGACGGCGGCGCCGGCCCCCTGACCCCTCACCGCGGCAGCAGGCTCGCCCCCATCAGGAACGCATCCACGGCATGCGCGCACTGCCTGCCCTCGCGGATGGCCCACACCACCAGGGACTGGCCGCGGCGCATGTCGCCCGCGGCGAAGAGC
>JAYKHR010000034.1:0-29020 GCA_035285125.1 Candidatus Sericytochromatia bacterium
GCCCGAGCGGCACGAGCTCCCGCAGGCGGAACCTGGGGGCTTGCCCCGTCCCGGCGTAGGCGAAGCGGACACGCACGTACAGGGCCGCCGCGGGCTGGCGGAAGAGGTGCTCCCCACCTCCGTGCAGCCCCGTCAGCGCGGGCGTGAAGCGCGCCCCGTCGCGCGAGGTCTCAAGGTCGAGGGTCACGTCTGGCGGCAGCGCATCGAGCACGAGGCGCACGCCGTGCAGCCGCGTCTCCCGGGCGAAGCGGACGGCCAGCCAGGCGGCCTGCTCACCCTCGCGGCGGTTTTGCCAGGCGGTGGCCTCGTCGCCATCGACGGCGTCCATGAGCATCCCGTCGGTCGAGCTCGCCGTCACGGCGAGCACCTCCGGGCCCGCTGCCGCGAGCGCCGGGGCGGTCATCAACGCCACAAGCGCCGCCAGCGCCAGCGCCATCGCCGCGCCCGGGCGACGGGGGGCGGGGCGCGGCGATGGGTGGTGGGTCAGAGCGGACATCTTGGGCCTCCCCTGGCCAGACGCGCGGGCGAGCCGAATTGTTCCCCGCGCGGCAGGGGGGCCCTTCGCCGGCCGCGTGCCCGGGCGCCGGGGCTCAGGGCGCCTGCCGGGGCGCGCGAGGTCGGGCCGGGGTGGGGCGGGGCGTCGGCCCGGCGGTGCGGGGCGCGGGCCGGGCCGACGGGGGGGGCGGCCGGCTGCCCGGGGGCGCCGGCGGCACCACGATCGCCCGGCCGAGCGGCAGGGCCCGCGGGTTGATGTCCGGGTTGGCCCGGACCAGCAGCACCGCCAGGCCCGGCGTGCCGTAGACCTTCTTGGAGATGTCTGCGAAGGTGTCTCCCGGGCGCACCACGTACGTCCGCGCCGCTGGCCGGGGGCTGGCGGGCGCGGCCTTGGGGGTCGGCCGCGCCGACGGGGCGGCCGGGGGCCGCGTCATCGACCGGGCCGTGGCCTTGGCGGCGGACGCCATGGGCCGGGCCGAGGCCGGGCCCGCGGGCCGAGGCGTTGCGGGCCGATGCGTTGCTGGCCGCCAGGCCTGCGCCACGGGCGCCTCCACCGGCCTCAGCGAGGGAGCGACCGACGGCCGCCCCGTCTCAGCTGCCACCGGGGAGGCCCCGGGCGTCGGCGAGGCCGCCACGGCCCCCGTGGAGGCCTCGGGGGCCACCGGTGGCGGCGGCTCGTGGGGCAGGGACCAGCCGATGGGGACGCCGATCAGCACCCCGAGCAGCAACACCATCAACACCCGCCAGGGGTAGCCTCGGCGCCGCTTGCGGCCAGCGTTCGACACGCCGTGTGCCCGCAGGGGGTGCTTGCGCACCATCCGCAAGGAGGTGTACCGGGCGCCGCATCGGGTGCACGTGCCGGTCGCGTCGACCGCGTGGCCGCACCCGGGACACGCCGACTGAGGGGGAAGGGGCGACACGAGCCCTCCTGTCTGAGTCAGACCCGCCCAAGCATACACCGGTGGCCGCACGGCGGCCATCGGCCCACCCCGCCAAGGTCATTCTCACCAGGTTAAATTTGCTTTATAATGGCCGTGTCCCCAAGGAGGTCTCCGCCATGCGCTGCCTGTGCCCGCTGCTCACCCTCGTCGTCGCCACCCTGAGCGGCTGCGCCGCCGCGCATGCCGTCACGCCGCCTTCGGCGCGCCCGACGGGCCTGGCGATCCAGGCTGCCGCCATCCGCCAGCTGACGCCCGCGGAGGCCGCCCGCTACCTGGCCGCGACGCCCGGCGCCGCCTTCGTCGACGTTCGAGAGCCGGACGAGTATGCCGAGGGCCACGCCGTCGGCGCCCAGCTGCGGCCCCTGGGCCAGCTGCCGGCGTGGGCCGGCACCCTCAAGGCGACCCAGCCCGTGGTGCTGATCTGCCGCTCCGGAAGCCGCAGCGGCAAGGCCGCGGCCGCCCTGGAGGCGCGCGGCTTCAAGACCCTGCTGAACGTCCAGGGCGGCACGCTGGCCTGGGAGGCGCAGCAGCTCCCGATGGAGCGCTGAGCCGCCCTCAGACGGCGGAGAACCGGCTCGGGGGCACCTGCTTCAGCGCCTCGGCCACCTGCTCCTTGGAGGCGAAGCCCAGCTCCATCAGCGTGAAGCCAAGCTTCTTGCCCTGCTTGCGCATCATCACGAAGGTCGTGCGCAGCTGCTGGATGCTGACGGTCTTGTTTTTCATCATCAAGAAGGCCATCGAGACCTCCTTGTGACCGTCCTCGAGCATGTCCTTCAGGTCTTGGGGGTCCACCTGGCCCCCGTCCTTGAGGGCATCGAACAGGTTCTTGGCGATGCCCTTCTTTACCAGGTCGCGGGCTGCCGAGAGCATTTCGGGGCCGATGAGGTCCGCCCGCAGCAGCATCTCGCCGAGCTCATGCCAGCCCACAAGCTCTTCCATGAAGGTCTGGGGCGTGCCGTTGTCCCGGACCACGCGGCGCAGCGTCGTGACGACCTGGTGCTTCTTGAAGGGCTTGATGATGAAATCGCGGGCGCCGGCCAGCAGCGTGCGCTTGATGATCTCGTCTTGCCCTGCCGTGGTGCACATGATGACGCGGGCGGCGGGGTCCCGCTTCAGGATCGACTCCAGCGCGTCGCGGCCGTCGAGCTTCGGCATGTTGACGTCCATGGTGACCAGGTCGGGGCGCAGCTCCTCGTACAGCAACACCCCCATCGCGCCGTCGATTGCCTCGCCGATGACATGGAAGCCCTCGGCGGTCAGGATGTCCTTGAGAAGGGTTCTCATGAACCCCGCGTCATCACAGATCAGGACCCGTTTGGACATGCGCGCGCAGCGCCCTTTCGGCAAGTGACCCGGCGCCCCGGTCTCGCGCACGAGCACGGACGCCACCTCGCCCTCAGTATACCCCAGCACCCGCACGGGTGCAGGGCCGTCGGTCACATCCCTCGCCTCGGGCGGACAAGGGCCCTCGTGCAAGGTGGCCTGGGCAGGGCGTTCACCCCGGCGTAGGCTGGCGGGGGGGCGCGGCCCGGAGGTGAGCTTGGAGCGGCTGTCTGGACACGACATCGTCTGTGTCTCGGTGATGGACTGGGACCACCCCTTCGCCTCCAGCCGGCACCACCTCATGCGGGCGTTGTCGGCGCGCAACAGGGTGCTGTTCGTCGACAACCAGCGCAACCCCCTCGCCGTCGCGGCCGGGCTGCACCGGCCCCAGGCGCGCCGCATCGCGCGGGCCTGGGCGGGGGCCCAGCCCAACCCCCGCCCCGTGGCGCCCGGGCTGTGGGTCCACACGCCTCCGCCAGCCTTCCCCATGGGGCGCCTGCGCCAGCGGGGCCTCTTCGAGGCCGCCTATGCCTACAATCAGGCACGGCTGGGCGCCAGCGTCCGGTCGGCCGCCCGCGTCCTCGGGATGCGGCGGCCCCTGCTGTGGATCAGCTTCAACGTGCTCTCCAGCGAGGGCGTGATCGGAAGCCTCGACGAGCGCCTCGTGGTCTACCACTGCACGGACGCGGTGGGGGCCATGCCCGGGGCCTCCCCCTTCGCAGACGCCATCGAGCGGCGCCTGATCGCCCGCAGCGACCTCGTGGTTTGCTCGAGCCGCGTGCTCGCCGAGGAGCGTGGGGCTGGCCACCCGGACTGCCGGTGGGTGCCCAACGGCGCCGACGTGGCGCTGTTCGAGCGCGCCGCGGACCCTGGCCTGCCGCCCCACCCCACGCTGCGAGGGCTCGGCCCCGGGCCGGTGCTCGGGTTCGTGGGTCACCTGGAGGAGCGCGTGGACTTCGCCTTGCTGGAGGCCCTCGCGCACGCCGAGCCGACCTGGCGCTTCGTGCTGGCGGGGCCCGTGGCGCCCTCCCGCCGTCAGGCTGCCGAGCGCCTCGCGCGCCACCCCAACGTGCGCCTCACCGGGTTGTTGCCCCGCGACCAGCTGCCCGCCTTCTTGCGAGGTTGCGACGCCCTGCTGATCCCCTTCGTGCACTCGGCCCAGACCCGCGCGATCTACCCGCTCAAGCTCCACGAGTACCTCGCCACCGGCAAGCCCGTCGCGACGACGCGCTTCGCCGACCTCGGCGAGGCCACCCCGGTGCTGCACGTCGGAGACGGGGTCGGCGGCTTCGCCGCCGCGATCCGGGCGGCCCTCGCGGATCGGGAGCCTGCCCGCGAGGCGGCTCGGCAGGCGGTGGGCAGGCGCGGCGACTGGGAGCATCGCGTGGGTCAGATGGAGCAGGGCATCCTGACCCACCTGGCCCGGCAGGCGGCCTGACGGCCAGGCGCGCGCACGGCAGGCCGCCGGTGGGTATACGAGAGGCAGCCCGCCCAGCCTGCCAGAGGTTCCGCCATGCCCCTGCGTCAAGGAGCCCCCGCGCTGTTCACGCTCGCTGTGTTCATGGCACTGACGGGGTGCCCCGCGGAGTCGCCTGCGCCGGCGCCCAAGCCCGCCGTCAAGGGCTCCACCAAGCCCAAGGCGAGCGCCTCGAGCACCGGGACGCCCAAGCCCGGCCCCAGCAGCAGCGCCACGGCCCGCCCGAGCGGCGCGCCGTCCGGGAGCCCCCCGTCCTCGGCGACCCCGTCCGGCTCGCCCGCCACCACGGGCAGCGCCTCCCCCTCGGCCACGCCGTCCGGTGGCGCCTCCGCCACGGCCAAGCCCTCCACGAGCCCCTCCGGTGGCCCCTCGCCGTCGTCGAGCCCCTCCACCCCGGCGTCGGCCACCCCCACCCCCACGCCGCCGCCCAACACCATCACGATGAAGGGTTCGGTGTTCACGCCCGCCACGCTCAACGTCACCGTCGGGACCACGGTCACGTTCCTCAACGACGACGTGAAGGAGCACAAGATCGTGCCGGACGCGAACACCCTGTTCACCGGCACGGCCGTGATCAGCCCGCTGGCGAGCGCCACCATCACCTTCTCGCAGTCGGGGCCCGCCAGGTACAAGTGCGAGCTGGTGCCCGCGATGACGGGCACCGTGAACGTCACGCCGGCCGCGCCCTGAACCTGGTGGCGTGGCGGCGCGCCACGCCCATTGCTACAATGACCCCCGCCTGCCGCCGGCTGCGGGGGCTTTTCGACAGGAGACGCGACGTGTCCAAGGACGCCTCATTCGACATCGTGAGCAAGGTGGAGATGCAGGAAGCCACCAATGCCATCCACCAGGCCCAGAAGGAGCTCGAGCAGCGGTTCGACCTCAAGGGCACGGGCTCGGAGGTGGAGCTCGAGAAGGAATCCATCGTGCTCAAGGCCCCGGACGAGATGAAGCTCAAGAACGTGCTCGACATCGTGGAGGGCAAGCTCATCAAGCGCAACATCTCGCTCAAGAGCCTGGACTACGGCAAGATCGAGGCCTCCCTCGGGGGCGCCGTGCGGCAGGTGGTGACGCTCAAGCAGGGCATTGACAAGGAGATGGCCAAGAAGATCATCGGGCTGATCAAGGACACCAAGCTCAAGGTCCAGCCCCAGATCCAAGACGACCAGATCCGCGTCACGGCCAAGAGCCGGGACGACCTGCAGGCCGTGATTCAGAAGCTCAGGGCCGCGGACCTCGACATCGACCTGCAGTTCCTCAACTACCGCTGACAGCGGCGTTCTGGGACCGCGATGCTGGCCTCGCTCACTGGACCGTCGCCAGGGGCTTGCCTGTGCCATCCGGCGCTGACCCCATAGACAGAGCCCCCGGCCGGGACGGCCGGGGGCTCTGGGCGCGGGAGGGGCCTCCCCCGAAGCTCAGTGGTGGTGGTGCTCGTGGTCGTGGTGGCCGTGGCCGTCCCGCGGCCGCACGGCCGTCTTGATCAGGGTCTTGCCCCCGTCGGCCCACAGCAGCGTGAGCTCCACGGGTGCCCCGGCCGGCAGGGGCTTCTTCGGCCCGATCAGCATCACGTGCGTGGAGCCTGGCTCCAGCACCAGCTTGCCACCCGGCGCGAGCGTCAGCGCCTTGACCTCCTGCATGCGGGCCATGCCGTCCTCCGTCACGATCTCGTGGATCTCGACCTTGGCGAACTGCGGGCTGCGGGCGCCCACGAGCTTGAGGGGGGCCTTCTTGACGTTTTCGATCGTCATGTAGGCTGCCATGGCCGAGGCCTGGGGCGGCGCCTCGCGCACCCAGGGCTCGAAGATCACCGCTGGACCTTCTGCTTTGGCGACGACGCAGCCCCCCGGGGCCTCGGCGACGGGCTGGGGCCGCGCGCCGTCCGGGGCGACGCCCCCACCCCTGGCGATGGCCGCGGCGGGCTCGGGGGACGCGGCCAGGCCCACCAGCACGGCGGCGGCAAGCATCATACGGGTCATACCTTCTCCTTGGCGGTGAGCCGGTTGAAGTCCTCTGCCAGGGCGCCGGGCGTCCCCTCCGGGGCGTACACGGCGCCGAGCCGACCCTCCGGGTCGAGGGCGAAGACCATGTTGCTGTGGCTGACGGTGTACGACCCGCCAGGGGTGGCGGGCTTGTCGATGACGTAGCTCGCGCCCACGGCGCGCGTCAGGGTGTCGATGGTGGCGACGTCCGCCGTGACCCCCAGGAAGGCCGGGTGGTAGAACTGGACGAACTGCGTCAGCTTGGGCGCGCGGTCCCGCGCCGGGTCCACCGAGACGAACACGACGCGCACGCGCTCGGGGTGCCTGAGCTTGCGGTACTCGCGGGCCGCGAAGTCGAGGGCGGCGGGGCACACGTCCGGGCAGTTGGCGTAGCCGAAGTACAGCCACGTCCAGCGGCCCGTCACGAGGTCGGGCGCGGCCGGCTGGCCGTCGCCGTGCACCAGCGCCGCGGACGGCAGGGGCTTCGGCGACGGCGTCATCAGGGCGTGCGGGAACGAGGGCGCCTCGTCGGGCCCCGCGCAGGCCCCGAGGCCCCCGATCACCAGGGCCACCCACGTGGCCCGCACCGCTGCTCGCATCGTTTCCTCCAGGGCGCCGGCTACCGGGCCGGATCGCCGCCATGGTCCTTCTCGGGCGGTCGCCTGTCAATCCGGCGGCACGCCGTGGCTTGCGACGCCTTCGTCCCTTGGGCTATAACTTGGTGCCTCCGCCCCGTCTTCCCGCCGATGCGTCTCCTGTACGCCCTTTGCCTCGGCCTGCTGTTCGCGGGCCTCACCCAGCCACCTAGCCTCGCCCTGGCCCAGGGCGCGGCCAACTATGCGGTGCGCAACCTCGGCACGGGCGTCTCCCACATGTTCTTGAAGCGGCTCACGCCCGCAGGCCCGATGGCCGTCCACGTGCTGCGGGCGGACCCCCACCACGTCACCATCAAGAGCCTGGTCGCCCAGCGGCGCAGCGGGGGCTTCGCCCGGGCGCCCGTCAGCCAGATCGCCCGGGCGAGCGGCGCCCTCGCGGCCATCAACGGCTCGTACTTCAACTTCGTGAACAACGAGCCCGCCGGCCTGCTTGTGCAAGACGGCCAGATCATCAGCTCCAGCCTGCACAACCGCTCGGTCTTCGGCGTCCGTTTCGACGGCACGCCGTTCATCGACGACGCCCAGGTGCGCGCGGCGGTGCTGCTCGAGGACGGCAGGGAGCTTGCGATCGCGGGCGTCAACCGGCGGGCCAAGCCGAACCAGATCACGCTCTACACCTCCCACTTCGGGGGCACGACGCACACCCGCCCCTACGCCTACCGCTACGAGGCCGCCATCGATGCCCGCGGCAACGTGGTGGGCGCCAGCAACGGGAACCTGGCCATCCCGCGCGGGGGCTACGTCGTGTCCGCCAACGGCCGCAGCTTCTACCGGGCCATGCAGGATCTGGAGCCCGGTGCGCGGGCCCTCGTCTACACCCAGCTCTCGGGCGTCTGGGAGGGCGTGCGCTACGCCGTGGGTGGCGGCCCTACGATCGTCCATGCCGGACGGGTCCACGTCACGGCCCGCGAGGAGGGCTTCGGCAGCCACATCGCCTCGGGCCGCGCCCCCCGCACGGCCATCGGCTACACGCCGGCCGGCGTGACGCTGATGGTGACGGTCGACGGGCGCGTGCCGCGGCACAGCGTCGGCTGCACCCTGCGTGAGCTCGCCCGGCTCATGATCGAGCTTGGCGCCGTCGAGGCCATCAACCTCGACGGGGGTGGCTCGACGGTCATGGTGATCGCAGGCAAGCCCGTGAACCGGCTTTCGTCTGGCGTGGAGCGGCTCGTGAGCAACGCGATCGGGATCTTCCCGCTCGAGTGAGGCCGCCTCTCGCCGTGTTAAACCTTCGTTTCAGGGTGATAAGTTCTGGCTAAATTCCGCCTCCCTTTTGTCGCCTCGGGGCACAATGAAGCTGGCCACGTGAACGGGCAGGGGGCGCCATGGTCGATTTCAGGAAGCTGGTGGATCACGTGCGGCTCTCGCCCTTTGTGGGGAAGAAGCCCGCTGCCAAGCCCGGGAAGCCCGCGGCGTCCGCGATGCGGCCGGACACCTTGAAGACCGCCGCGGCGCCAGACCCCGCCATCACCAACGCCATGCAGGGGGTCAACGGCCGGCTCAAGCAGATCGCGGACGGCACCAAGGCCCTTGCCGCTGACCGCGACCAGGCCGGCAGCACGATGGAGGCGACCAAGCTCGGCCTGGCCATCGCGGACCTCCAGCGGGCGGCGACCCAGCTCGGGGACCTGCGGGACTCGCTTGCGGCCATCGCGGTCCGGCGGCCGCGCCTCTCCGAGAGCGATTCCGAGGCCGTGGCGAAGCTCGCCGCCGAGGCTGGCCACGAGCGTGACCCTGCCAGGCTGGCGGCCATTGCCACTTCCATCCGCAAACGTGCCAACCCGACACCGGTGGACGCCCAGCTCTTCAACGCGACGCGGGCGCTCGACTGGCGGCAAGGCATGCTCATGCAGCAGGCCACGGCGCTGACCAGCGAGGCCCAGGGCGTCCAAGACGTGAAGGAGCTGCAGCGCCTCCAGATAACGCTCGATGACGTGTTGAAGCACCGGGCGCTCGTCGCGGAGACGCAGGACCTCGTGGGCGGCCTTGCGTTCGGGAAGGCCCCGCGTGGCGAGCTCAAGGACACCCTCTTCAAGCTGGCGCATCAGGCTGCGGAGGCTCCGGATCTGGCGGCGCTCCACGCCATCAACCAGCGGCTGCGCGAGGTGCTCACCAGCGCCCCTTGAGGCCCGTCTCGCAGCCTCAGCTCGCGGTCCAGACGTCCATCACGAGCTCGGGCGTGACGTAGTCGTACGGCATGTAAAAGTAGCCGTGGTCGCCCCAGGCCGTGCCGAAGGAGTTGCGCACGATCAGCACGCGGCGCTTCTCGTCGTAGCCGACGGCCGTCACGGCGTGGCCCCCGACCATCACGTCCCCCGGCTGCGGCAGGGGCAGCATCCCGTCGGAGCCGACATCGCGGAAGTTCTGGAAGAGCCGCATGCCGAAGACCACGGGTTGCTTACGGGCCAGGGCCTTCTTGATGTCCGGGAGCCCCGCGAGCTGGACGCCGGTCTTCAGCCGCCACGTCGAGGCCTGCCCGTAGGCCGCCTCGGGCGGGCGCTGGGTGAAGAAATCGATGCGGTACGGCCACGTTGCCTCGGGCGCGATGCCGGCCTGGGCGATCGCCTTCATGGTGTCCGTGATGGTGGCGCCGGAGTCCAGGTTGACGGCGTTTCGCAGGCGCCGGGTCTCGTAGTACAGGTACAGCGCGGAGAGCTCCGTGAAGCGCTCGGCCCGCTTGCGCTGCAGGCACTCCCGCACCCCCTTGCCGACGGCGAAGGCCGTGCAAGACCCCAGGTCCCCCTGGTCGTAGATGGGGCTGCACTGCGGGCGCATGTCGACATGCTGCGGCGTGGGCCCCTGTACCGGGGGCAGCTGCACGGGGCGGGCCATCTGCTGCTGCGCGCGGGCGCGATCCAGGTCGAAGCCGAGCTTCCGTGCCCGGCCCCCCACGCGCAGGGCGGGCATCGAGGCTGCTCGCCACCCGCTGCGGGCCTCCGGGGTGGCTGCCGCCGGGATCGCCCCCCGGCCGCAGCCGGTGGTCACGACGAGATTCAAGACGGCGAGGACCACAAGGGCCAGGCGCTTGGACACGGGGCGACGCTTTCGGGCAGCGGAGGGTGACATAAGAGGTTAAGGTTTGCTTAACCACCGGACAAGAATAGCACCTGTTCCCTGCCGCTACAACCGCCCCAGCCCGAAATCTGCAAGGATTTCACGAAGATTTAATATTTCTGCCGAACCTTTAATAAATTTGTCCGCCCCGTGACGGCCGACACCGCTCAGCCGAGGGCCTCGACGAGGGTGCGCGTGAGCGTCCGCTCGCTGGCGTAGTCACCCACTGAGAGCCAGACGACGTGCCCGTGGGGCACCGGGGCCTCGAGCGGCGGCGGCAGGCGCATGTCGAGGCAGGAGGCCGCACGCTCGGCCGTCTGCAGCAAGAAGGCCTCCAACGCCGGCGGGGCGGTGCCGTATGTGCGGCCGAGCTGGGACACCGTCAGGGCGCTGAAGGCCAGCACGACGTGGAAGGCTGCCGAGGCGTCGACCTCGCCGGCGGCGTAGCGGCGGTGCATGCGCAGGTCCACGGCCAGCGCGCCGTCAGGCCGCGTGGCGGCCTCGTAGTCCATCACGTACCGGCGGCCCGGGCCGCTGCGGGGGAGGAACCAGAGATCCTTGGTGGGCACGGCGGGCCTCGCGTCCTGGCCGGGGGGGCAGCAGTCATATACCCCGAGGACGGCTCCTGGGGCCTGGCTTGACCCCCCGACCGGGCAGCGCCATCATGTCGCCGTGTCCGCCTCCGACGTCCCCAGCCTGCTGCAGGCCACCATCCGGACCATCGCCCCCGCGATCCCGGATGCCGACAACGTGGGCCGCACCGGTGATCGGCGGGACCTCTACTGGCTGATCGATTACATGGCCTACGCCGTCGATCAGGCTTACGCCGGGCATCCGTGTGGCCGGGGCTGCGCGGACTGCTGCCGCAACCAGCTGTTCCGGGTCTCAGAGCCCGAGTGGGAGCGCCTGCGGGAGGGCCTCGCGGCTGCGCCCTTCGAGGTCCGGGCAGGCATCCTCGCGCGCGCGCAGGAGGTCTACGGCCCGCGCCGCGAGGTGCTCGAGGCCCTGGCGGCTGCCTGGACCGCCGGCGAGCGGCCGGACCCGGCCTGGCACCAGGCGGCCCCGCGCGTCTGCCCCGTGCTCGGAGCGGACGGGCGCTGCAGCCTCTACGACGAGCGGCCGGCGATCTGCCGCGCCTTCGGCGCGTTCTCGGCCACGGTGGAGGGGACCTCCTCCGTGCTGATCTGCCACCAGCATGGGCCGGCCTTCCTCGACGGCCTGGCGCAGGCGGGCACGGTGGACCTCACGCTGCCGAACTGGAACCCGGTTCAGCGCCGCTTGCAGGCCCTGGCCCCAGGCGGCATGATCAAGCCGCTGCCGCTGTGGCTGCTCGAGTGGCCCGAGGAGGATGCCCCGTGTTCTGCCTGAAGTCCGAGACCGAGGCGCGCTGGCTTGAGGCGGTGCAGGCCGACGTCGACGCGTTGCTCGCGGACCACGCCTGGTGCGAGAAGAAGGCGGCGGCCTCGGCGATGAGCCTGATCGCGCGGCACCCGGACGACCCGGTGCTGGTGCCGGCCATGCTGGCGCTCGCCCACGAGGAGCTTGAGCACTTCGACCGGCTCTGGCAGCTGCTGCAGGCGCGGGGCGTGTCGCTCGGCGGCATGGACAAGGACCCCTACGTGGCGGCGCTGATGCCGCTGGTGCGCAAGGGGGACGCCAGCGAGGCCCTGGTCGATCGGCTGCTCGTCAGCAGCCTCATCGAGGCCCGCAGCGCGGAGCGCTTCTTCCTGCTGGCCGAGCACCTCGCGGACGCCGCGCTGCGGGAGCTGTACCGCGAGCTCGCCACGACGGAGGCCCGCCACCACACCACCTTCGTGAACCTCGCGATGCACTACGCGCCGCGGGAGGCCGTGCGGGCCCGGCTGGCCGAGCTCTCCGAACAAGAGGCCGTCATCGTGGCGCAGATGCCCGTCGCGGCGCGCATGCACGGCTGAGGCTCCCCGCCGTTGCGGCGAGGGGCCTCAGGGTCGGTGTTCAGGCGTGCAGGCGGAAGGTGAACTCGACCTCGACGGCTGCGCCCAGCGGCAGCTCGGCCACGCCCACGGCGGCGCGTGCGTGGCGGCCGAGGTCGCCGAACACCTCCACCACGAAGTCGGAGGCCCCGTTCACCACCTTGGGCTGGTCGGTGAAGCCGGCCGTGCTGGCCACGAAGCCACCGACGCGCACGACCTGGGCCACGCGCGACCAGTCGCCGTCGATCAGGCCGTTGACTGCGGCGAGGGCGTTGATGGCGCACTGCCGGGCCGCGGCATAGCCCGCCTCGATCGTCACGTCCGCGCCCAGCTTGCCCGTGCACGTGAGGGCGCCGTTGGCGAGCGGCAGCTGGCCCGAGACGACCACGAGGTCGCCGCAGCGCACGGCCGGCAGGTAGTTGGCGACGGCCTTGGGGGCCTCGGGCAGCGTGATGCCCAGCGAGGTCAGCTTTTCGAGCACGGGTGACATGGGGAATCCTCCTGCAGGTCGGTCGAACCCGGCCATTATAGCGGGTCCCCCCTTGCCCCGCGCCTGCCGGCCCGGGGGGCCGCGTCATGGTATAACTTGAACGCATCGCCAAGCCCCCGGGGAACGACCCATGGCCGCCTTCCGCTTCCTTGCCGCCGCTGCCCTCCTGGCCGTCCTGCTCACGCCGCCGCCGGCCGGCGCGGCCCCCGCGCGGAAGCCCACGCCGGCGCCCTCGGCCTCGGTGGCGGGGGCTCTGACGGAGCTCGTCGAGGAGCTCGAGCCCGGCGTGCGCATCAACTGGACCACGGGGCGCCTGACGGCCAGCGGGGTGGGGGCGCCGACGGATCGCGGCCCCGCCGTCTACCGGCGCCAGCTCGCCCGGCGGGCGGCCCTGGCCGATGCCTACAGGCGGCTCGCGGCCGCCCTCGAGCTGCTACGCGTCGACGCCAACCTCCGCGTGAAGGACCTCGCCGTCACGGATGACGCCCTGCGGGCCCGCCTCAACGACTTCGTGAAGGCGGGCCGCCTGCTCGAGACCAACCACTGGCCCGACGGCTCGACGGAGCTCGTGCTCGGCGTCGACTTGACGGGCGATCGCAGCCTGATGGGGCTCGTGCTGCCCGGCGCCTCGCCGGCCCCCGAGGCCAGCCCCTCCCCGAGCGCCGCGCCCGCCGCCAGCGCCCGGCCGGCCAAGGAGGTCGTCACGGAACCTGTGAGCATTCGCAGCCAGCTCACGGGGGTGGTGCTCGACGCCCGCGGGCTCGGCGCCCAGCCTGCGCTGCTGCCCAAGGTCCGTGACAAGGACGGCAAGGCCATCGAGCTCGGCCTGCTGCCCCGCTACATCCGCGACGGCGCCGACCTCGACGACGGCGCGGGCCTGAACCCGCTCTCGCTCAAGGCCCAGCGCGTGCAGGGTCCCCTGCGGGCGGACCTCGTGCTCGGCGGCGAGGCCAGTGACCGGCTCAAGGTCGCGCTGCGGGACGGCCGGATGGCCCCGGGCGCGCGCCTCGTCGTCGTGCTGTAGGAGGTCCGGATGCCAGTCCTGGCGGTGCTGCCGCTCGACGACCGGCCTGTCACCTACGACCTGCCCGCCCGCGTCGGGGCCATTGCCCGGGCCGAGGTGAGCCTGCCGCCGCGCGAGCTGCTCGGCAACCTCACGCGCCCCGCTGACCGGGAGGCCCTCGGCCGCTGGCTGCTGGAGGTCGGGCCGGAGGTTGACGCGCTGGTGGTCGCGCTCGACACCCTCGCCTACGGGGGGCTGATTCCCTCCCGGCGGTCGCCGGACGAGCTGGCCACGATCGTGGAGGCCCTCTCCCCGTTGCGGCAGCTCAAGGAGGCGCACCCGCGGCTGCCGCTCCACGCCTTCTCCGTGACCATGCGGCTGTCGGACTCCGACGTGAACGAGGAGGAGAAGGCCTACTGGGACCGCCACGGCAAGGCCATCTACCGCTGGAGCTTCCACCAGCACCGCTTCAAGGCCCACAACGACCCGCAAGACCAGGCGATCGCCCGCGAGGCGCGGGCCACCATCCCGGACGACGTGCTCGAGGACTACCTCGCCACGCGCGAGCGCAACTTCAGCCTGAACCAGACCATGGTCAAGTGGGCCGGGGCGGGGTTCTTCGACACCCTGCTGCTCACGCAGGACGACACCTCCAGCTTCGGGCTCAACGTCGAGGAGCAGCAGCACCTCCTGCAGATGGTCAACACCACCTTGATCCAGGACCGGGTGCTGATCTACCCCGGGGCCGACGAGGTGGCGGCCGTGCTGGTGGCGCGCGCCCTGAACCGGCTGGCCGGTCGCACGCCCGCCTTCGCCGTCTCGTGGCACCCGCTCGACGGCAAGCGCATCCAGGCCATGTACGAGGACCGGCCGCTGTGGCAGACGCTGCGGGGCCAGATCCGGGCCGCCGGCGGCAAGGAGGTCGGGGATCCGGCCGCGGCGGACCTTGAGATCGTTGTCAACGCGCCGGCCTCCGGGCAGGGAGACCTGGCCCTCGGGCTGCACCTCGAGGCCCCCGACACGCCCTCGCGCAACCTGGAGCCCGTGATCATGGCCCTCGAGGAGGCCCCCCGGCGGCCGGTCGCCTTTGCGGACGTGGCCTACGCCAACGGCGCTGACCCTCGGCTGTGGCCCCTCCTCGTCGGCCGCGTCGATCCCTGGGCGCTGCGGGCCTTCGCCGGCTGGAACACCGCGGGCAACACCTTTGGCACCGTCGTGGCAGCGGCCTCCGCGGGGCTGCTGCCCGGGGCCGACGAGGCTGCCCGGGCCCCGTTCATCACGGAACGCGTGGCCGACGACTGGCTCTACCAGGGGGTGTTGCGCGCCGAGTTGCGGGCGTCTCAGGCGGCTGGGGCCTCGCTGCCGGCACTCGAGGCCGAGCTGGGCAAGGGGCTGGCGGCGGCGTGGGCTGCGCGGTTTCCGGCTCGCCCGACGGGCTTCGACACGGGGCTGCCCTGGCAGCGCCTCTTCGAGGCACGCACCGCGCCGCAAGCCTGATCAGGGCGGGGCCTGCGGCTCAAGCGGGCTGGCTCCGCGGCCGATGGCTTCATGGGGCCGGCCCGTCTCCCGGCCCTGTCCACCCCGCATGCCCCGCCTCCCCCTTCCTGCCTGCCTGGCCCTCTCGGGCCTGATGGCCGCCTGCACCCCGCCTGCGCCCCCGGCGGCGTCGCCCCTTGCGTTCCAGCGCTTCGTGCTCGGGCAGGTCGGGGAGGTCGTGCCCGAGCCAGGGCCCGTGCTCGCCTCGCCCGCACCGGCTCGCGAGACCCCTCGCGTCGCCAGGCCGCGAGCGGCGTCGTGGTCCCCGGTGCCCGCCCCCTCGCCGACGCCGGCTCCTTCCGGCGGTGGTGGCTCCGGCGGCGGGGGCTCTGGCGGCGGGGGCTCTGGCGGCGGGGGCGTCTCCGCCAAGCCGACGCCGACGCCAACACCGACGCCGACGGAGCCGCCGGTGTCGCTCGGCCTGACGGTGGAGGCCGGCGGCTTCGAGGACCCGGCTGCCAGCGAGGCCGCCGTGGTGGAGGAGCCCACGCCATGACGGGCCTGCGGCGGTCGCTGCTGTCTCTTGCCCTGGCCGCCGCGCTGGCGGCCTGCCACGCACCGGTGCCCCAGGCGGGCCTGGTGCTCGGGGCCTGGCAGCCCGCTGGGACGCGCGTCGTCGTGGCGGTCGCCCCCGCGCGCCACCTGCTCGCCACGGCGCGCGCCTGGCGGCCCACCGACGTCTACAGCCACGTCGTGACGCTTGCGCCCGTGCCCCCCCCGGCTCTTGGCGACGCGGATCCCACGGCCTCCGGGGCCCTGGCTGAAGAAGCGGCCTCGGCTGCCCTGGCCGACCTTGCGGCCTCGGGGGCCACGCCGCCCGCCACGCGCACGATCGAGCTGGTCCAGCGGCCCGGCGCGGTGCGCGAGGCCATCTTCGACGACGTCCCCCCCGGCTGGCGCTACGAGGTGATGGTGCAGGCGATGGGCAACGTGGGGGGCACGGCTCCGGCGCGCTGCCTCAACGCCCGCGTGCCATCGCGGGGCTGGCTCGATCTGACGCGGCCGGGCGAGGCCTCCCGCCGGCTCGACCTCGCCGTCCGGCTCGATCCCGAGGTCTTCAGCGGCACGCTGCACCTGCCTTCGACGGCTGGTGACGCGGTGCCCGCCTGGACCACCCAGCTGGAGGCCACGCTGCACCCGGCCGGGGCAGCGGACGTGGTCGCCAGCGCAGCCTGGCGGCCCGGGCAGCGCGCCCGCTTCGAGGGGCTGCGGGGTGATGCCCCCTACGACCTCGCCGTGACCTACCACAGCCCGACGGGCCACCGGACGACGCGGGTGCCTGGCCTGCGGTTCGCCCTGTCAGAGGATCCCGAGACGGTGCTGACCCCGGCTGTCACCCCGCCCGCCCCCCCCACGGGCACCCGGCTCGCCCACCAGGGCTTCGGCACCTCGGGGGGCTTCATGGCAGCTGTCGACCCCACTGGCCGGATCTGGATCACCCACCAGACCGTCGGCCGCGTCAGCGTGCGGACGGCCAAGCTCGCCTTCGACCTGCCCGAGATCGGCGTCGGTGTCGAGCCGCGCGGCATCGCCATCGACCCGACCAGCGGCACGGCGTGGGTGGCGAACTTCCGCGGCAACTCTGTCAGCCGGATCACGACCAACGGCGTCGTCACGGGCACCTTCAGCGCGGGCTGGTTCCCCTCGGGCATCGGCGTCGATCCCCAGCACCGGGTCTGGGTGGCGAGCGCCCTGCTCGGCAGCGTGCGCGTGCTGGGGCCCGACGGCGTGCAGGTCGCGGGCTCTCCGTTCTACTCGGGCTCCCAGCCTGGGGCGCTCGCCATCGACCGCGACACGGGCGCCGTCTGGGTGGCCAACATGGGTGAGGACACCCTCACCCGCTTCCTGCCCTCCGGCGAGGTGGCGGGGGTCTACGGCGCCGGCTTCACGCCGGGCGCGATCGCCATCGCCCCCGACCACAGCGTCTGGGTCGTCGACGGCGGTGGCAACCGGATCTGGCGGTTCTCGCCCGAGGGCGCCGTGGTCGGCGAGCCCTTCCCCGTCGGGCCAGGGCCCTCGGGCCTGGCCATCAACCCGGTGACGGGCGAGGCCTGGGTGGGCGTCATGCATGGCGAGCAGGTGAGCCGGCTCGCCGCCGACGGGACGGTGCTCGGGACCTATGCCGTGGGCCACTTCCCCGGCACCGTCGCCTTGGAGGCAGACGGGACGGCCGTGGTGGTGGGAGGCAGCGCCGCGAGCCGGCTCGCCCCTTGATGTGGGCCGCCCGGGGCTCGGCCCGGCGGCGAGGTGCCCCTCAGCGGCGGTGGGCCTTGAAGAACGCCCACATCATCGCGCTGGCGTCCGGGCCCAGGGGGTCGGTGTAGGTGCCCCTCGCGTCGCCGCCCGACCAGGCGTGGCCCATGCCCGCGACGGCCACGCGCTCCACGACGACGTGCCCGGCGGCGTCGTGGAACCAGGTCCGCGTGAAGCGGTGCCCCCCGTCCACGCGCCCGGCCTCGGTGCCGTCGGGGCGCGTGTCCACGTCGCCGTTGCGCAGTCCGTCGGACGCCCAGTCGTTCATCACGAGGGCCTGGGTCGTGACCTGCTCGCCGTTCACGGGGGCCACCACCTCGTCCGCGTCGCCCTGGAAGACGAGGGTGGGCACCACCCGGCGGCGCGTGCCCATCGCGAGGTAGGCCAGGCCGCCCGTGATCTCTGGCGGGGGCCCGCCGACCTTCATGGCGAGCTTGGCCGCAGCGACCGTCGTCGCCACGCCGAACGCCAGGCCCGAGTGCACCCCCACCGAGGCGAACACGTCGGGGTACAGGGCCGCGAGCACGGCCGTGTAGGCCCCACCCGCGCTGAGGCCTGCCGCGTGGATGGCGTTGGCGTCCACGTCGTGGCTGCGCCGGACCTTCTCGACCATGCCGACGATGTCGTGGGCCGCCCCGAGGCCGCGCACCTGGTGCAGCGGCTCGTAGAAGGGCCAGCAGGCCTTGACCTGGTCCTCGCGGGTTTGCTGGGGGTACAGCACGTAGAACCGCTCCCGGGCGGCGATCGCGTTCATGCGCGTGCCGGTGGCGAAGTCGGCCGGGTCCTGCGTGCAGCCGTGGAGCATCACCACCAGCGGCCGGGGGCCCCTCAGGCCCGCGGGCACGAAGAGGTGGTAGGCGCGGCCCCCGTGAGAGCCCGTGAGCGTCGTCCCCCGCTTGGTCTGGGCCGCCGCGCGCGTCGCGGGCCCGGTCCCCGGGGCCACGTCAGGCGTGGGCGTGGCCGCCCGGCCACAGCCGGCGAGCAGCGCGAGGACCAGGGGCAGGATCGGCGCGAGTCGCAACGGGGAACCTCCACTGCCCTGGTTCATCGGCAAGCCCGGCAGGCATCGGGTTAATTTTATAATATTGATGAATAAATAAAAGATTAAGCTGTCGAGGTTGTAACGGATTTGAAACGGCCCCTGGCAGGTCCCGGGGCCGCCCGTCTCAGGTCACAAAACGCCAGGGCGTGCCGAGGCCCCTCGCCACGCCCTGGGAAAGCTGGGGTTGCGGCGCCGCGGCCGCTGGGCCTGCGCGCGGGCCTGGCCCGGGGAGACCCCGTGGCCCGGCCGCCGGCGGGGCCTTCAGGCCGCGCTGGCCTCGGCCCTGCCTGACGGGCGTCAGTCGAGCTCGTCCTCCGGGGCAGGCAGCATGTCGATCAGGGTCTGGACCTCGTCGCGGTACGACTCGTAGTCGTCGATGCGGAGCGGCTCCTCGTCGGGCTCGGTGGCCTGGGTGAGCTCCTCCGGGTGCGCCTCGTAGTGGCGGATGTCCTCTTCAATGTCTTCTAGCCGCTCCTCGAGCAGGTCGTAGATGATCTCCAGCTGCCTGTCCGTGAGCGTGACGGTGTGGCTCATCAGGTGCCTCCTTCCAGCGGGCGGGCCGTATCGTATCATGGCGACGCATGAGCACGCTGTTGAACCGCACCCGAATCGTCTTGGTCGAGCCGTCCTTGCCGGAGAACGTGGGCTCGGTGGCCCGTGCCATGGCCCACTTCGGCCTGTCGGAGCTCGTGCTCACGGGCTCGCTCGACCCCACCGACCCGCGGGCTCGCGCCCTGTCAGCCGGCCACGACGCCCTGCTGGAGACAGCCCGCAAGGCGGAGGACCTGGAGGCTGCGGTGGCGGGCTGCGTGCTGGTGGTGGGCACCACGGCCCGGCCCCAGGCCACGGCTGAGCGGGTGGCCATCGGCCCCGGCACGGCCGCGAGCCTGGCGGCCGATCACGCCGCGGCGGGGCCGGTGGCCCTGGTCTTCGGGCCTGAGCGGCGGGGGCTGACCAACGCCGAGCTCCGCCGCTGCCACCAGCTCGTGACGATCGACGGCGAGCCCGGCGCCTGCCTCAACCTGGCGCAGGCCGTGGCGGTCTTGGCCCACGCCTGGCGAGAGGCCGCCCAGCCTGCCTGGCAGGCCCCGACGCGCGTGGCGGCGGAGGCCGGGCTGGATGACGTGGCGGCCCTCCTGATGGACGGGCTCGCGGCTCGGGGGCTGATCCGGACGGCCGAGCGGGCGAGCAAGCTGCACACCCTGAGGCGGGTGCTGAGCCGGGCCATGCTGACGCCCGACGAGGCCGCGATGCTGCGCGCCTGGCTCGCCGCGCTGAGCCGGCAGGCATCAATGGGGCGCCAGTCTTAAACAAATTATAACCCTAGATCATTATTTTCTTATCCTGGTGGCCAGCCTGACCGGCGATAAGGGTGGCATGCTCCGACCCATCGTCCCGGCTCCCCGCCCCTCGAAGCCCGCAGGGGCCCGCGTCCTCACCCCGGCCCCGGTGGCCGAGGGGCCCACGCCGCCTGCCGTTGCGCGCGAGTTCCGCGGGGCCTGGCTTGCCACCGTCAAGAACATCGACTGGCCGAGCCGGCCGGGCCTCAGCGTCCCGCAGATGAAGGCCGAGCTGGTCGCGATGCTCGACCGGGCGCAGGCGCTCGGCCTCAACGCCGTCGTGATGCAGGTGCGCCCGGCCGGGGACGCCCTGTACGCCTCCGCCATCGAGCCCTGGAGCCAGTACCTGACGGGGAAGGAAGGCCAGGCGCCTGCCGACGGCTTCGATCCCCTCGCCTTCGCCGTCGAGCAGGCCCATGCGCGCGGGCTGGAGCTGCATGCCTGGGTCAACCCCTTTCGGGCGCGCCTGCTTGATCGGGAGCCCAGCGTGCAGCCCAGCGGGCTCGGGGGCATTCTTGCCAGGCTCTTCCGTCGCCCGGCGGCCGAGGCGGGCGTCGAGGCAGACCCGCAGCACGTGACCCAGACCCACCCGGAGTGGGTCCGGCGGTACGGCAGCTACCAGTGGCTCGACCCGGGCGAGCCACTGGTGCAGGATTACGTCATGCGCGTCGTGCGCGACGTCGTGCAACGCTACGACGTGGATGGCGTCCACATCGACGACTACTTCTACCCCTACCCGGTGCAGGGCCCCAACGGCAAGGACCAGCCCTTCCCTGACGACGCCACCTACCGCCGCTACCAGCAGGGCGGCGGCACCCTCGCGCGCGACGACTGGCGCCGCGACAACGTCGACCGCTTCGTCGAGCGCCTCTACAAGGAGGTGCGCGCCGAGAAGCCGCATGTCCGCGTCGGTGTCAGCCCCTTCGGGATCTGGAAGCCGGGCAACCCCCCGGGCATCACCGGCATGGACCCCACGGAGAAGCTCTACGCCGATGCCCGCAAGTGGCTCCAGGCCGGCTGGCTCGACTACCTCGCGCCGCAGCTGTACTGGCCGCTGGAGTCCACGGGGCAGCCCTTCGCGAAGCTGCTGGCCTGGTGGCAGTCGCAGAACACCCAGGGGCGCCACATGTGGCCTGGCATGTTCACGAGCAAGGTGGCCGACGGCAGCGCCTCGGCCTGGAAGGCCGACCAGATCCGGCGCCAGGTGGAGGCTGCCCGCCAGGCCCCTGGCGTCACCGGCCACGCGCACTACTCGGTGCGGCCGCTGCTCTCGGGCCGGGGCGGCCTCTACGACTTGCTGGCGTCCCGCACCTACACCGAGCCTGCGCTCGTGCCCGCAAGCCCCTGGCTCGACGCCGACGGCAAGCCGCCGGGACGCGCCACCGTCACGCTGGCGGCCCCTGACGCCCGGGGGCGCCAGGCCGTGACGTGGGCCGGGGCCGGGGACGAGCCCGTGGCCCGCTGGCTCGTCCAGCTCCGCGAGAACGGGGCCTGGCGGTCCCGCGTGCTCGATGGCGACACGCGCACGCTCACGCTCGACGCCGGCGTCGACGCGGTGGCCGTCACGCCCCTCGACCGGGCGGGCGTGGCCGGGGCGCCGACCTCCCTGGCCCTGCCCGCGCCGGCGCGGCGCGACCGCCAGGGCTGATCGCGGCGTCAGGTCGTCAGCAGCTGAGCTGCCTCCTCGAGGTGGCCGTGGACCCACGTCTCCACCGCCAGCGTGTTGGCCTTGCGCACTACGAGCGGCACCCAGCGCTCGAAGCAGCTGGCGTCCAGCGTGTGGGGCTGCTCGAGCATGGCCCGAAGGTGGTCCTCCTCCGCTGGCGCCAGCGGCGTGAGGAAGTTGTGGGGGTGCATGTAGGAGGCCAGGCAGGCGTCGCGGGCCGCCCGGAAGGCCGGGGCGCTTGCCAGCAGCTGCGTGGCGAGCCGCTCCAGCGCGCACGGATAGTCCTGGCCCGTCCGCGCCAGCACCGGCTTTAACTCGTCAGGGGGCCAGGCCTGCACCTCGTCCGGATCGATCACGTGGCAAGCTGGCGCTTCCGTCCGTGTCAACACCGCATCCCACCCTCGGCCTGAGCTCGGCCGCTCTCCTGCTCCTCCCACCGTAGCGCGGGCGCCATCACGATGGGGATTAAGCCCGCCTTAAATGGACCTGGCGCCGCCCGCGTTCGAAACCTTGAGCTCGCCTTAACGACGATTTGAGCGCGCCCTAACCGGGTTTCGGCTCGCCCCACACGATACCAGATCTCAGCGCCCAACGAGGCTCCACGCGAGAGGTTCCCGATGACGACGCCGATCACCCGCCTGCAGCAGTACCACGCCGGTTACCCCGGCGGCATGCCCGGCGGCTACCCGGCGCCGACCTACCCCGCGCCCGCCTACCCGGCGCCGGCCCCCGGCTACGGGCAGGACCAGATGGCCGCCACGATCGCCGCCCTCCGCAGCCGCATCGCAGAGCTGCAGCAGCGCATCGCCACCGCCTCTCAGCCGCAGCCCGGCTACTACCCGCAGCCCCAGCCCGGCTACTCCCAGCCGCAGCCCAGCTACCCGCAGCCCCAGCCTGGCTACTACCCTCAGCCTGGCTACTACCCTCAGCCGCAGCCTGGCTACTCCCAGCCTCGGCCCACCTACCCGCAGCCGCAGCCCGGCTACCCGCAGCCCCAGCCTGGCTATCCGCAGCCCGGCTACTACCCGCGGCCGGCCTACCCGGGCACCACCGGGGTGGCCTCGCTGATGCAGGAGATGGCCGACAACATGCAGCGCTCCCAGTGGGAGACGGAGATGCGCACGCGGCAGCTGCAGCAGTCCGTCGGGCAGGTGTCCGGCCAGATGGCGAACACCGTCAACCAGCTGGGCTACAGCATCCAGAGCATCGCCCAGTCGTTCCAGGGCCTCTTCGGCCGGCGCTAACCCGTCGGCCCCACGCGCCTGCGGGGGCGGCGGCGCTGCCGTTGCTCGAAGAAGCGCAGCAGGGCCCGGACGTGCCCCTCTTCGGTGGAGACGGCCACGTGGTCCAGCCCGAGGCGGCGGAAGCTCGTCACGCAGGCGGCCCGGTGGGCGGCCGTGGCGTCCTCGTACGCCGCCCGGACGGCCGGGTTGGCGGTGTCGATCACGGCCGTGTCGCCCGTCTCCGGGTCCTCGAGCTGCACCAGGCCGATGGCAGGCAGCGCCCGCTCCCTGGGATCCGACAGCTGGACGGGGATCACCTCGTGCCGCGCCGCGAGCAGCCGCAGCGTGTGCTCGAAGCCGGGCGACAGGAAGTCCGAGAGGAAGAAGAGCACGCACCGGCCCCGCACGACGCGGGCCAAGTAACGCTCGGCCTCGTCGTAGCCCGTGCCGCGGCCGGCAGGCGCCAGCGTGAGCAGGGTGCGCAGCAGGCGGTGGACGTGGCCCCGCCCCTTGCGCGGCGGGAGGAAGGCCTCGACGCCGTCCGAGAAGGCCAGCAGCCCCACGCGATCCTGGTTGCGCAGGGCGCCGAGCGCGAGCGTGGCCGCGAGCTCAGCCGCGAGCTCCCGCTTGAGCAGCGCCCCGGAGCCCAGGCCCGCGCTGGCGGACACGTCCACCACCAGCATCAGCGTCAGCTCGCGCTCCTCGCGGAAGGTCTTCACGTACGGGCGCCCCATGCGCGCCGTGACGTTCCAGTCGATGAGGCGCGGCTCGTCCCCCTCCTGGTACTCGCGCACCTCCTCGAACTCGAGGCCGCGGCCACGGAAGGCGCTGCGGTGTTCCCCCCCGAAGACGGCGTCCGTGAGCCGCGCGGCCCGCAGCTCCAGCCGGCGCAGCCGCGCCCCGAGCGTCGGGGGCGGCTCGACGGGAGCGGGCTCGGCCAGCCCGAGCCAGCGGGCCAGGGTCTCCCACACGGGCTCAGGGTACCTTGAGCGTCGCCAGGATGCGCCGCACCACCTCGTCGACGTGGACCTCCGCGGCCTCCGCCTCGTAGCTGAGCAGGATGCGGTGGCGCAGCACGTCCGGCGCCACCGCCTTGACGTCCTCGGGCAGCACATAGGCCCGCTTGCGCAAGAAGGCGTGGGCCTTAGCGGCAAGCGTGAGGTAGATGCTCGCCCGCGGGCTTGCGCCGAAGGCGATCCACTCGGCCAGCTCCGGCAGCCCGTGGTCGCGCGGCGTGCGCGTCGCACACACGAGGTCGACGACGTAGCGCTTGATCTTGTCCGTCACGTGCACGCCCACCACGAGCTGCCGCGCCTCCGCGATCACCTCCAGCGTGCCCACCTTGCGGGCCGTGGGGGCCTCGCCGCTGGTCATGCGCTCGATGATCTCGAGCTCCTCTTGCTTCGACGGGTAGCTGACGCGGACCTTGAACATGAAGCGGTCGAGCTGAGCCTCGGGCAGCGGGTAGGTGCCCTCCTGCTCGATCGGGTTCTGGGTGGCGAGCACCAGGAAGGGCTGCGGCAGGGGCAGGGTCTCGCCGGCGATGGTGACCTGGCGCTCCTGCATGGCCTCGAGCAGCGCGCTCTGGACCTTGGCGGGGGCGCGGTTGATCTCGTCGGCGAGCAGGAGGTTGGCGAAGATGGGCCCCGGCTTGATC
This sequence comes from Candidatus Sericytochromatia bacterium, assembly GCA_035285125.1. Classification (GTDB taxonomy): domain Bacteria; phylum Cyanobacteriota; class Sericytochromatia; order S15B-MN24; family JAQBPE01; genus JAYKHL01. Next base: position 24,091 of record JAYKHR010000034.1, read on the forward strand.
GAGAAGCTGCCCTGGCGCTGGTCGTAGATGCTGGTGCCGATGAGGTCGGCCGGCAGCAGGTCCGGCGTGAACTGGATGCGCCGGAACTGGGCGTGCAGGGCCTCGGCCAGCGTGTTGATGGCGCGCGTCTTGGCGAGGCCGGGCACGCCCTCGAGCAGCACGTGGCCGTCGGCGAGCAGCGCGATCATCAACCGGTCGAGCAGGGCCGTCTGCCCCACGATCACCCGCCGCACCTCGGTGAGCACCTCGTTGAGGCGCTCAGCCGATTCGCGGACGCGCTCGTTGGCCTCTCGCAGGGCCTGGTCGGTGGGGGACGGCATGGGCCGAAGTCCTTCCTCGAGGAGCCCGCCAGCCGGGCGGGGAGTCCATTGTAGCAGGAGTGGCCGGGGCACCCGCGCGCAGCCCGCGACGGAACCAATGACATGAAGCGCCCTACAGCTTCGCCCGGGGCTGGCCGATCCACCTGGCAAGGCCTGCGCCGCGGGCTTGCCCCGGCCCACCCGGTTGACATGACCGGGGCCGCCCGGGTTCGTGCGGCCGGGGCTGGGGTACACGACCAACCGTGCCCGCCCCCCTGCGCGGGCCACCAGCCAGAGGAGTCCACTGAGAATGAAACCCACCCGCGTGCTCAGCCTGGTGCTGTCGGCCGCCGCCCTCAGCGCCTGCACCCTCAGCCCCGTCGTGCTCGGGCCCACCGCCCCGGGGGTCAACCCGGCAGGCGGCAATGCCGGCCTGATCAGCAACACGGGCGCCCTCACCACCGTCAAGGGCGCCGTGAAGGCGCCGTCGGCCTACGTTGCGCAGGGCGGTGACCCCTTCGCCGGCGGCGCCGGGCTGATCGCCGCAGGGGGCCAGAACCTCGTCGCCGCGGGGGGCCTGAACTACCGCCTGCAGCAGGACGCCCCGCTCGGCGACGAGGACTACGTGCCGCTCAGGGGCAGCGAGGTCTACCTGGCGGACGGCGAGGGCAGGCCGCTGCCGGGCCTGCGCCCCGTGATGACCAACGAGCGCGGCGAGTTCGAGTTCCCGGGCGTGCCTGAGGGCTACACCTACATGGTTGTCGCCCGCGCCCGGAGCAAGGCCGGCAAGGCCGTCCAGTTCAAGACCCTCCTGCGCGGCAAGGACGGCCGGGGCGACATCGACCCGGCTTCCACGCTCGCCGCCGAGGCCATCACCGAGGGGGCCGGCCCCGACCTCGGCCAGCTCGACCCCGAGCGCTTCCGCAAGGTGCGGGACACCATCCGCGAGGACCTCGCCCGGGGCGGCACACCCGACCTGGGCGACCGCGAGGCGGTCAAGGCCCGCATCGGCAAGCTCAAGGAGCAGTACGGCGAGCTGCGCCAGGACGTCGACGCCCTGCGCTCCGAGATGCAGCAGGCCAAGGCGATGATCGAGGCGCTGCGCAAGGAGCTCGCGGCCCGACCGCCGGAGCCGAGCCTCCCGCCCCTGGTCGCGCAGCGCCCGCTCACGTGCATCGAGGCCTTCAAGGCGCGCGACAAGAACGGCGACGGCGTTGTGGACTTCGAGGAGGCCGGCAAGCCCGAGCGCTTCACGGAGCTCGACCGCAACGGCGACGGCCGGATCCAGCCCGAGGAGGTCTGCGACATGCCGCTTCCGCCGCCCGTGGCGATCGGCTGCAAGGAGCGCTTCGTCCAGCTCGACCAGAACGGTGACGGCCTCATCGAGATCCAGGAGTTCCCGGACGGCCTGCCCGGCCAGGCTGGGCACCAGGCCTTCCTGGCGCTCGACGCCAACGGCGACGTCAAGCTCACGCCCGCGGAGTTCTGCGCCAGGCCGGACATCGTCATCGACCCCGTGCCCTGTGACGCCATCTTCAAGCGGGCGGACGCCGACGGGGACGGCCAGCTCGACCTCGAGCAGGCGGCGAGGTTGCTGCCGACCGTCAACAAGATCGCGATCGACGAGCCCGGGGTCCAGCGTCTGGCGCCTGTCGAGGACCCGATGGCCGTTGCGAAGCGGCTCGACCGCGACCAGGATGGCCGCCTCTCCCTGGCCGAGTTCTGCGGCCGGCCCGACGTCGTCATCGACCCCGTGCCGTGCGAAACGCTGTTCAAGCGCGTGGACCTCGACGGCGACGGCATTGTCACCTACGAGGAGTCGGCCAAGCTCGACCAGAACGAGACGGGCGACCCGAACGTCCGCTTCTTGAAGGACCACGACCGCGACGGGGACGGCAAGCTGACGCTCGCCGAGGCCTGTGGCGGGGTGCCGCCGCAGCTCGACCCTTGCCACGAGAAGTTCCGGTACGTCGCGGGTCGCGACGGCGTCATCACGCCCGACGAGATCGCCGCCCTCGGCTGGGGCAAGGAGCGGTTCCTCAAGTACGACGTCAATGGCGATGGCCGGGTCGACCTGAAGGAGTTCTGCAACCCGATCGACGTGCTGCCGCCGGCGCCGCTGCCCTGCACCGAGCGCTTTGCGCAGGTCGCGGGCTCCGACGGGGTGATCAGCTACGAGGAGGCGCAGCGGGCCGGCTGGGGCGACTCGTTCCCGAAGGTCGACGTGAACGGCGACAAGCTGGTCGGCATCCGGGAGTTCACCCTCGTCTTCTGCAACGAGCCCCTGCCCTCGCCGATGCCGACGGTGGCGCCGCCGCCCTCGGGCTGTGATGAGAAGTTCTGGTTCTACGCGGGCCGCAGCGGCCTGATTGGGCTGGAGGCCATCGACAACCTCGGCTGGACCAAGGACATGTTCTACAAGTACGACGCCAACCGCGATGGCCGGATCGACCGGGCGGAGTGGGGCTGGTCCACGTGTGGGGAGCCGATGCCCACGCCCGTCCCGACGGCGATGCCCGCGCCCAACCCGTGTGACGAGAAGTTCGGCTACTATGCAGGCCGGGATGGCTTCATCACCGGCGACGAGGTCGGCACCCTCGGCTGGACCAAGGACATGTTCTACAATTACGACCTCAACCGCGACGGCAAGGTCGACCGGCTGGAGTGGGGTGTCGCGATGTGCGGCGAGCGCCCGCCGCTGACGACCCAGCCCGTCACGACCACCACGGACAGCACGCTCACCACGCGCTGATCCTCGCTCAGACCTCACGGGGGCCGGCCTTCGGGCCGGCTCTTTTGGCTTGGGCGCCGGGGCTTGGACGCCGCCCCCACCTGGGGTAAGATGGCCCCGATGCCCGATCCTGCACCCCTCTTCGGCGCCATCGAGGCCGGCGGCACCAAGTTCGTCTGCGCCGTGGGTCGCGGCCCCGACGCCATCCTCGCCGAGGCCCGCTTCGCCACGCGCGGGCCGGCCGAGACCCTGGCCGAGGTGGTGGCCTTCTTCGAGGCCGCCCGCGCCGCGCACGGGGCCTTGGCGGCCCTTGGCGTGGGCGCCTTCGGGCCGCTGGAGCTCGACCCGGCTGCGCCGGCCTTCGGCTGCCTGGGGCCGACCCCCAAGCCCGGCTGGGCGGGGGCCGACATGGTGGCCCCGCTACGGGCCGCGCTGGGGTGCCCGGTGGGGCTCCAGACGGACGTGGCGGCGGCGGGGCTCGGGGAGGGCCGCTGGGGGGCTGCCCGCGAGGCCGGCGGGGCCTTCGCCTACGTCACGGTGGGCACGGGCGTCGGGGGGGCCCTCTTCGTGGCAGGGGAGCCCGTGGGGGGCCTCGCGCACCCGGAGCTGGGCCACATCTGGCCCCGGCGCCACCCGGGGGACGACTACCCGGGCTGCTGTCCCTTCCACGGCGATTGCCTGGAGGGCCTCGCGAGCGGCCCGGCGATCGTGGGCCGTCGGGGCACCACGCTGGACCGACTGGCGCCTGACGACCCCCTCTGGGAAGCCCTGGGCAGTTACATGGGCCAGCTGGTGGCCACGTTGCTGCTGACGCATGCCCCGCGGCTGGTCGTCGTGGGGGGGGGCGTGGGCAGCCACCCGCGCCTGCTCTCGCTGGCCCGCGACGAGGCCCTGCGTTGGCTGGGGGGCTACATGCGCCCTGCCACGTTGCCGGCGGAGCTCGGCTGGCGGCTGGTGCCCCCGGCCCTCGAGGGCCGCGCGGGCGTGCTGGGGGGCTTCGTGCTCGCGGAGCGGGCGCTCGGGCGCGCGGCCCCCTGAGGGCGGCGGTCGAACGAGCCCGCTTGGTTCGGTTTCGGCTGACTGCCGCTCTCAGCCGAAGACGGCCTGGCAGGTCAGGGCCGTCTGGTCGTGCAGGTCCAGCACCCGCCGGATCGGCGACTGGTAGCCCCCGCCGAGGTTCCAGGCCACGGGCACGCCCGTGGCGCGCGCCTGCTCGAACACGAGCCGGTCCCGACGCGCCAGCTGTGCCGTCGTCAGCGTCCCGCCAAGCGGGTCGTCCACGTGGGGATCTACGGCGGCCTGGTACAGCAGCACGTCGGCGCCCCTGAGCAGGCCGTCGAGCACCCCAGGCAGGGCGTCGAGCCAGGCCTCCGTCGCGTCCCGGCGCGGCCGGCGCGCGCCGAAGCTGAGGTGCGTGATGCCCGGCGGCCTGAGCCGGGCCAGGATGTCGGCCGTGCCGGCGGCGAAGTGCTGGTCGCCATCGAAGATCGCGACCCGGTCGGCGAGGCCCTCGGCCTGCAGCGCGAGGGCCGCCACCAGCAGGCCGTTGAGGGCGCTGAAGGCGCTGCCGCGGTCGTGGCCCGCGAGCCCGAAGTTGCTCGTGGGGCTGGCACAGGGCTTGCCCGTGCGGACCGCATGCCGGGCCGCCGACACGAAGCTTCCCACCACCCAGGGCAGGGCCGCGGCCTCCTCGGGGCTCATCGCCCCGTACCCGTTCGCCCGGCCTCGCAGCAGCAGCCCCTCGACGTAGGCCCTGGCGTGCACCCGCTCGAGCTCCTGGGCCGTGGCGGGCACGGGCTCGAACACCTGCACGGGCAGCGCCGCCAGGGTGTGCCAGGAGGCCACCACGGCAGCGGGCTTGCTCGGCTCCGGCAACACGCCTCGCCCGCCGCAGGGCAGC
>JAYKHR010000035.1:0-10423 GCA_035285125.1 Candidatus Sericytochromatia bacterium
GCCTCCGCCAGCGCGCGCAGGTGCTCGAAGGTGCTCGTGCCGTCGGGCAGGTGCTCCGCCGGGTAGCGGTAGCGCAGCTGGTCGAGCGAGAAGCGGCAGCGGGCGGCGACCTCGTGGGTGCGGGCGAGCGCCGCGGGGTCGTCGGCGAAGCGGGCTGCGAGCGCCGCCGGGGCGAGCAGCCCATGCTCCGCGTTGGCCGCGAGGCGGCTGCCCGCGGCCTGCAGCGGCAGGCCATGGCGCAGGCATGTCAGCACGTCTTGCAGGGGTGCCCGGGCCGGGTCGTGGTAGCGCACCTCCGTGCCCGCCACGATCGGCAGCCCCCAGCGGGCGGCTCGCTCCCGCGTGCGGGCCTCGTCCCGCGCGTCGCGGGGCAGCAGGTGGCGCGTCACGAGGGCGAAGAGGCGATCGCCGAAGGCCTCGCGCAGCAGCGCCGCCTCGTGCACCGGCGGCGCCTCGGCCAGCAGCCGTGAGCCCGGCCCCCCCCAGATCGCCATGAGCCCCTCCGCATGCGCCGCCACCTGCGCGTAGCTCACGCGGCTCTGCCCCTTGGGCGCCTCGCGCCGGCCGGCCGTGAGCAGCCGACACAGGTGTCCCCAGCCCCCGCGATCCGCCGCGAGCACCACCAGCCGGGTGGCGTCCTCCAGCGTCACCTCGGCGCCGAGCAGCAGCGGCAGCCCGAGCTCGCGGGCCCGCCGGTGGGCCCGCACCACCCCGTACACGCCGTCGCGGTCCGTGAGCGCGAGCCCCGGCAAGCCGAGGGCCGCGGCGGCCTCGACCAGCTCCTCGGGGTGGCTGGCCCCCTCGAGGAAGGAGTAGTTGCTCTTGCACCAGAGGGGCACGCCCATGGGACAATCTTGACAGACGAATGTCTGCAGTTCAAGCCCGGGGCGCCTTGCCTCGGTCGGGTGGCATGGGCTGTCGTGCGAGGCCGGCGGAGCCCCCTTGCGCAGGTGGCTGTCACAAGCCCCGAGGCTGCGGGTACAAGCGGCAGAGAAGGGGCCCTTCGTGGGCCTTCCGTCCGATCGCCTCGAGGTCCAGCCACCCATGCGCCAGCCCACGGCCCGTCCCGGCTTCACCCTGATCGAGCTGATGATGGTGGTGGTGATCATCGGCCTGCTCGCTGCGATCGGGGTGCCAGCGCTGCAAGATGCCCAGGACAAGTCGCGCAACGCGGCGATGATCACCAACATCAAGACGCTGCAGCTCGCCCTTGCGCAGTACGCCTCCGACAACAACGGCAGCTACCCGCCCAGCCCTGACGAGACCACGACGGGCGTCACCAGCTTCTCGGCCAACGGCCTCAAGCTGATGATCTACCTGACGGGGGGCCGGTACCCACTGAGCCCCTGGACCAGCGTGCCCCAGATGTCGCTGCTGCCCACCGGCGGCGCGCCGCTGCCCAAGGCGACCGAGGTGCAGGACAACGCGGCGCTGGATCTCAAGGGCACGGAGATCGGCAACGGCGTCAACCCCGGCGTGCTCAAGGTGGCGCCCACGTTGCGGACGCACTACGGGGCGCTGATGTACAGCCGCGACCCCGACCGTCAGATCACGCTGCTGTTTGGCGTCGGCAAGAAGAAGAGCAAGGCCATCATCGCCGCCTTCTCGACGGGCGACTCGGGCACCGCCGGGGGCGACACGGGCACGAACTAGGCCAGCGTCGCCTGCAAGAACCACCCGCCGCGCCGTGTGTTCTCGAAGATCCAGAGCAGCCGCCCGTCGGCCAGCGCGACGTAGTGGTAGTCGCGGCCCAGGGGGTGGCGCCACCACCCCCCCGTGAGCCGGAAGGGCCCGCTGGCCCGCACGACCACGCCGCCCTCGGCGCCGAGCGGGGCCCAGCCCAGCAGGCCAGGCGGCGGCGCGGGGCCCTGCAGCCGCCGGGGGCGGGGCAGCAGCACGCGGGCCAGCGTCGGGGCCGTGGGCCTGGTCGGGGCGGCGGCAGGGAGCTGGGCGAGGGGCTCCCACCGCCACATGTGCTCGGGCGTGTGGCGGTCGACGAGCCGGGCGCAGCCCACCGCGGCCTCTCCGAAGGCCGCCCGCAGCCTGGCGAAGGCGCGCGCGGCCGCCGCGGGATCCCGCCGCGGGGCCCGGCTCCAGGCCTCCAGCTGGCCCTCGGCCAGGGGCCCGGGCTCGGCCTCCAGCGTGAACCCGAAGGCGGGCGCGTGCCAGGCGCGGGCCTCCAGCCGCAGCCGCACGAGCTCCATCACGGAGGTGGAGGACAAGGCGGGGGTCGCCGGCCGCAGCAGCTCCTCGCCGACGGCCAGGCCATCGGCGTCTCGGGGCACCAGCCGCAGGGCCGCGAGGCCCAGCCCCCGGGCGGCCAGCCTGGCGAGCAGCTTGTCCACGGCCGGCTTCAGGGCAAAGACCAGGCGGCCGAGGTCCCGCTCGCCATGGGGCCAGGCGAGCTGCTCGGCGAACGCCTCGGGCGGGCGCCGGGGCTGGAGCGGCAGCGCCTCCTCGTCGGTGGCGAGGCGCCAGGCCTCTCGCACGGCGGGGCCGAAGCGCTGGGCGAGCCCTGCCGGGGGCAGCGCCAGCAGCTCGGCCAGGCGGGACACGCCGAGCTGCTGCAGCGCGTCTCGCTCGGCAGGGGGGAGCGCCAGCGCCTCGATGGGGACCTCCGCGAGGGCGGCGCGCTCAGCCTCTGGCGTCGCCAGCACCGTCACGCCCTCGCCCCGGAGGGTCCGCACCAGGGCCCATGTCGCGAAGCGGCGGAACCCCACGACGACCCCGGCCTGCAGCCCCTGACCCTGCATGGCCGTTCGCGCCGCCTCGGCCCAGGCCTCCAGCGAGGGGTGGAGGTAGCCGAGGCCGCCTGCGTCGAGCCAGCAGACGCCCGGGCTGCCCGGGTGGGGCTCCAGCGTCGGGCTGAAGGCCGCCAGCGCCTCGCGCATCGCCTGCTCGGCCTCGGCGAGCGCGGCGGGCGCCACCACGCCAGCCCTCAGGGCGGGTAGGCGGTCGAGCGCCGTGCCGTAGCGCTCGCCGGGCCGCAGGCCTGCGGCCCGGGCACGGGCGTTGACCTCGAGGATGGGGGCGAGGGGGCGATCAGCCTCGACGAGGGCGACGGGGTGCTGCCGCCAGCCCGGTTGCTCGCGCAGCAGCAGCTGCAGCGCGAGGGACGGGACCTCAACACAGGCCATCCGGGCCATCGAAGACCACCTCCTCACGCCAGCCCGGGCCTGCCCGGCGATCCTTCAGGGCCCGCACCTCGCAGCGGTAGCGGCCCGGCGCCTCGCGGCGCCAGCTGGCCTCCAGCCTGGCGGAGACCAGGGGCCCCCACCCGGCCGCCCCGACGAGGCACACAAGGGCGGTCCCATGGGCCTGCGCCAGCCCCACCAGCCGGGAGACGACATGGCCCGAGGGCGCGGGGGCCCCCTCCCAGTCGAGCACCAGGAGCCCGAAGGCCCCCGAGCGCAGCAGCAGGTCGGTGGCGCGCAGCCGGGCCACCGGCTCCGCCAGCCGGACCACCGGCAGCGCCGCCAGGTCGATGCCGCCAGCGGCGGCGTCTGGCGGAAAGAACACCCGGTCGCCGGGTGCCAGCCAGGCCGCAGGCTCCCCCACGCGCTGGGCCTGCCAGACGAGGCGCAGGGCCCAGGCATGGGCGCCTTGCCCCGCGCGCAGCTCCGTGAGGCGGCCCTGCAGCGTGGCGAGGTCGAGGGTGGGGGTGGTGGCCGCCTGGGGCAGGAAGCAGCGGGCGGGCGACACACCCGACACGGCCGGGTGACGAGCGACGAGGGTCATCGAGGGGGCCTCTCGCGGTGGGGGGGCTGGTCGGGGCCGGTCGCCTGGCCTTGCTCAGCCCGGCGACAAGTAGCGGCGCACCTCGACCACCTTGCCGAGGATCGCGAAGGCGTCCTGGGGGCCCACCTGGATGGGGGGGTAGGCGGGGTTCTCGGCCAGCAGCACCGGGCGTCCCTGGCGCAGCTTGAAGCGCTTGACGGTGGCCTCGTCGCCCAGGCGGGCCACCACGATGTCGCCAGGCAGCGCCTCGGGCTGCTGGCGGGCGATCACGAGGTCGCCCTCGAGGATGCCCGCCCCCACCATGCTGTCGCCGCGGACGAGCAGGGCGAACAGCCCTGCTGCGCCTCCGAGGCGGGCCGGATCGACGAGCACGCTGCCTTCCGGCGAGGCGATCGCCTCGCTGAGCGGGCCGGCCCGGACGCGCCCGAGCACGGGCACGGCCAGGCCCCGCCCGACGGCCTCCCCGGTGGGGCGCACCGAGCGCGCCTTGCCGGCCTCTCGGGTGAGCGCGCCCTCGGCGACGAGGCGCTCGAGGTGCGCCTGGACGGTCTGGACGGCCCTGAAGCCGAAGGCGGCCTGGATCTCGCGCACGGTGGGGGGCTGCCCCTCCCGCGTCCGCTCCTGGACGAAGGCGAGGATGGCCTGGCGGGTCTGGCCGCGGGGACCGGGCATCGGGAAGCACCTCCAGGTTCAGCCTAGCAGGCTGGGCTTTTTAAATCAAGACAGGCGTCTGCTTTTTTTGGGGCCAGCCAGCCCTGCGGCAGGCAGGCCCCTCGCGGGGATGCTGCCAGCCCGGTATGCTGGTGGCCCCACGAGGTGCCCCGGATGCGTCGCCCTTCCCTGCTGCTGGCCGTGGGCCTCCTGTCGGCTGCCCCCCTGGCCGACGAGGCCCTGGCGGCGGCCGTGCCACCCCTGCTGCAGCGCGCCGCCGACCGCTACGCGGAAGACGTCCGGGGCATCGTCGCCCAGCTGGAGGAGGCCGAGACCCACGTGAAGGGGCCGCTGGTCGACCGTCACGCCCGCACGCGCGCCTGGATCGTCTCGCGCGACGGGCTGCCGGTGCAGGCGCGGGTGCTGACGTACAGGCTCGGCGACGCCCTCGACGAGAAGGAGCGCCAGCGGCTCGAGCGCCAGATCAACGAGAGGTACAAGACCCGCGAGCGCGAGTTCCAGCCGCCCTATGCCCAGGCCCACCTCGACGCCTACCGCTTCGCCGAGGCGGGCTGCGAGGGCTGTCCGGCTGGCGGGCGGCGCTTCACCTTCCAAAGCGTGCCCCGCGACGAGCGCCATGGGGACGGCACGCTGGACCTCGATGCCGAGGGCCACGTGCGGCGGGTGAGCTACGTGCCCGCCCGGCTTCCGGCCGCAGCGGCCCGGGCCGGCATCGAGCTGGTGCGGGGGCCCGTCGGGCCCGGCCTGTGGGGCCGGGAGCGCCTTTCCATCACGTTCGAGGGAGGCCTGGGGCCCTTGCAAGGCTCCTTCCGGCTCTCCCAGCGGGTCTCGCAGCACCGCCGCTTCCCGACCGTCGAGGCGGCCCTGGCCGCCACGCCGCGCTGAAGGGTGCGCTCAGTCGGCCGCCACGACGGTGGCGTTGAGCGTCTTCTGGTCGATGCGCAGGCCCACCGTCCAGCCTGTCTGGTCCAGGTGCATCGGGAGCAGCAGCGCCCCGGCCACCAGCGACGCGTGCCAGCCCGTCAGCCCCGGCACTGGCAGGCCGAGGGCGACGCTCGGCTCAAGGAGCAACTGCTGCCCGAGGTCGCTCGGGGAGCAGTCCTGCAGGCTGGTGGTGGCACCAACGAGCAGCGTCGTGTCGTAGGAGAGTGGCCCCAGGGTTCCCTCGTGCCCAGCCTGCACGCCCATGTAGCCGAAGACGGGCGAGAGGCGGCTGCCGATGAAGGGCAAGGTGCCGTAGAACATCGGGCCTGCGTAGAGCGAGCGGTTCTGGCTGAAGTAGCGGACGGCGCGGGCGCCATACAGCATGCCCGCAAACCGATCCAGGCTGACGTACTTGACCTCGGGCCCGCTCTTGTCGTAGGTCTGCACGAACGGGGCGCCAGGGGCCGCTTGCGGGGCGTCGGCCGCCTGGAAGTTCTGCTCCATCGACAGGGCGGCGCAGCCGGCGAGGTGGACGGCCGCGAGCAGGCCGCAGGAGGGTTGCGCCAGTCGCATCGGATTCGATGTACCCACCGACCGCCACCCCCTCTCGGTCTCAGGCCATCAGCGCCTCGGGGCCCCAGCCGAACAGCGGCATGAGGTCGCGCACCACCCGCTTGGCCGTGTCGTCCGCATGGATCTCCCGGCCGCTCAGCCTGTAGGCCAGGAAGTTCGCCTCGGGCGTCACCGTGCCCTGGTCGTACCAGTACAGCGCCAGGCTGCGCTCGGTCGGCGTCAGCTTGCGAGGCGCGTACAGGAGGCGCTGCACGAGCAGGTGCTGGAGGTGGTGGGCCTGCTCGTGCACGACAGTGTTCACCACCCCAGCGGCCGAGCCTGCCAGCAGCCTCGACGACAGGCAGACGACGCGTTCGGCGTCCCGGTAGAGGCCCAGGTGCGGGCCCAGGTCTCCGATCAGGGCCAGGGGCGCCGGTTTGAAGGCCAGGGCCTCGCCCAGCAGCCCCGAGAGCTCTCGGAACACCACGTGCAGGCGGGCGAGGTTGCCCCGGTCGGTTGGCTGCCAGGCGTCGAGGGCCCCGAACAGCGCCAGATCGTGCAGGACCCGGCTGGCGAGCGGGGCCAGGCTCGGCCCGTACGCCGCCTCGAGCAGGGCGCGCAGGGCGCCCAGGCTCGGCGGTCGCGTCCCGGGCTCGTAGCCGTGGCGGGTGAACACCGCGCGTGGCAGCGCCAGCCCGGGTGCCACCCAGGGGAGTGGGCCCGCGGCAGGGCGGGCGGCCTCCTCGGCGGGGGCCTGCCCGATCCGCGCGGCCTCCCCGTGGTCGGCCTGCTCCACCCGCGCGGCCTCCCAGGTCCAGCTGGCCTCGGCGAGCAGCTCCCGCCGCCAGTCCGGCGCGCGCTCTGAGACCTGTTCGGGGGCTACCGCGGGGACCTCCGGGGGAGGCCCGACCAGCGTCCGCAGCTGCCGCAGCCAGGCCCACATCACGGGGCGGGTGGCACCAGGCGGCGGATGCGCGAGGAGTCCGTGAGCAGGTAGCTGCCGTCGCCCATCCGGACCAGGCCCCAGACGGCCGTGAAGGTGGCGGCGTCATACGGGCCGTCGTCGCCACCTTGCTGGATCCCCTGCCCGGCGATGGTCCGCACGCTCCGATCCGTGGCGATCGCCCGGATGTCCACATGCGTCACGAAGGTGCCCCGCGCCCCGTCCGGAAAGAGCCCGACCGGCCTGAACAGGCCGCAGCTGCCGGCCGGGCCGTCGAGCCAGCCGCTGGCCTCCGGCACCCCGGGCACCACCGTCTCCACCTGCCCGCCCACGGCGTCGTAGCGACGCACGCGGCCCGCGTTCATCTCCGAGAGCCAGATCGAGCCGTCCGCTGCCTGGGCCAGGGCCACGGGCTGGCGCAGCCGGGCGCCTGCGGCCGGGCCGTCCGCGTCGCCGGCGGTGCCGTCGCCCACGAGGGTGCTCACGGTGAAGGCCGGCGACGCCAGGTCGATGGCGCGCAGCGCGTGGTTCTCGCGGTCGGCGACGTAGAGGCGATCGCCCACCAGCGCGAGGCCGCAGGGCCCGTTGAACCGCGCCGCCGACCCGTTGCCGTCGAGCCGGCCCGGGTTGGGGGCGCCGGCGAGCGTGTCGATGACCGGGGCCGTGTTGGCCTCGCGGATGCGCCGGATGCGGTGGCCCTCGAGCTCGGAGACGTACAGGGTGTCGTCCGGGCCCACCGCCAGCCCGAGCGGCGACCGGAAGCGGGCGTCGGGCCCGGCCCCGTCGGCGTCTCCCGCCGTGCCGTTGCCTGCCAGCGTGGTGAAGCTCCAGCCCCCCACGCCCCGGTCGATCCGGATGACCCGATGGTTGCCGAGGTCGCACGCAAAGTAGCGCCCCGCCACCTGGCGGGAGGCCACCAGCATGCGCAGGCTCTTGAAGCGGGCGACGGCCCCGCTGCCGTCCGCCATGCCGGCCGCACCCCCGGCGAGCGTCTCGACGCGCCAGGCCGGGCGGGGCGTCGGGGAGGGCGCCGTCGTCTGCGGCGGCACGCCCCAGCCCACCCGCCGCGGCTGGTCGGGCGCGTCGACGTAGGCGAGGTCGAAGATGGTCGTGCCGTCCGAGAAGATGCCGAGCGCCACCGTGGCCACCTCGACGTCGCCTGCGCGCAGCGGGCCGCGGAAGACGTTGTTGGTGCCACGCACCAGCCGCATCACCAGGCCGTCTCCCATGTCGTACGTCCGGATGACGGCGCCGTTCTCCAGCTCGCGCGTCTTGCGCACGACGAGCGTGCCGCTCGCGTCGCGGACCTCGCTCGTTCCCGCGTAGTACCCCAGCGGGTCGCCGTAGCTGTACCACAGCTTGCCGTTGGCGTCCCGGGCCACCTTCGCGAGGGTGCCCACCTCGGTGCTGCCCGTCTTGTTGTAGCGGTAGCTGAAGGCACCCGAGGCGGTCGGCAGGTCGAGCTCGAAGCGCTCGATGTCGAGGTCGACCCCGACCTCGGGCATGCGGATCCGGGTGGGGGTGGGGCCGAAGGTGATGCGCTCGACGAGCCCCGTCTCATCCTCGGCCTGCCGGCTGCTGCGGTCGAGCCTCAGCGTGCCGTCGGCGGCGAGATCGAGCCGCTCGTGCCGGATCACGGCGACCTTCTGGTTCGAGGCGTGGCGCGACTCCACGGTGGCGATTGTCTGGACGCCCGCGCGGCCCTCGGCGTCGACCTCTACCCGGCGATCGTAGTCACCCTGGGTGTCGCCCACCCGCCCGAAGCCCAGCCGGCTGCCCCCTGCGTCCCAGATGCGGCGCAGCTTGAGCACCTCGTCCGGGCCCGGCGTGGTGCCGATGGTGGGGGCGGCCTGGGCCAGGCGGTAGCCAGCGGCGTTGTTGCCGAGCAGCCCGCCCGCGCGGTCCGTGATCAGCTGGCCGCCGTTGTTGCCGATCAACGAGGCGGAGTTGTTGGTGATCAGGTTGGCCTGACCCTGCTGGAAGCTCAGGCGCGCGATCACCCCGAGGCGCGCCTCCACGAGCTGCTGGAGCCCCGCCCCGAGCGCGGGCAGCGGCGCCGGCGTCGGCGTGGTGAGCCCCAGGGGGGGCGGGGCCGGCACGCTGGGCGTCGCCGTGGGCGAGGCAGGCACGACCTCCGCGATGGCCGTGGCCGCAGGGGTGGCGACCACGGAGGTGGCCACGGCCGCCGGGGTGGCGGAGGGTGCCGGGGAGGCCAGCAGCCCGGGCCCGGGTGAGCCGCCCACCAGGTCCCCGGGGATCGCGGGCTCCAGGGGCGAGGCCACGACGGGCAGCTTCACCACGTCACTCAGCCGCTTGGTGGGGGCCGGCCCTCGGCGGCCGGCCGAGGGTGCGCCGCCGGGCTCCACGGCCGCGCAGCCGAGGGCGAGCAGCACCGCCAGGCCCGCGCTCAGGCAACGACTCGGCTGCAAGCCCACCTCCCGCAACGGCCTAGCCTCGCTGGCCTCGCTGCCGCACCACGCTGCTGGAAACCCAGGGCAGGCGCCCTTCGGCCCCTGCCCAAGGGGCTCATACCACGCACCACGGTTGCCAAACCGCCCCGGGCGACGCCAGCCTCCGGGATCGCTGCCGGTCAAGGCCACCGGCGTGGCCGGGGGTTAGGCTTGGCGTGCACAGATGAGGCTCCCCCCCCCTTTTCCCCTTGAAAAAAGCGGCCGTCTCACCTGTCGGGAGACGGCCGTGGCTGCGCTTGGGGACATGCCGACGGGTTAGAGGCCTGCGCGCTTCATCCTGTCGTTCAATTCCTTCTTCGCGCCCGTCTGAATTTCTTCAATTTTCTTCTCCAAACTCTTTGTGTCAAAGAGCCACATCCAGACGAACGCAATTGGATTTTGGGTCGCAGCTGCGGAATTCTTTTCAAAGCTTGCCACGAGTTCGTCGACAGCCTTCGGGTCTTTCCTGTCGAGAGCGACCAATTTATTGACAAGGTCGCTGACTGCCACGTACTTTTCATCATCTTTCAAGGTGACGTTAGTCATCATCTGGGCAAGCCTGACCATTTTGTCGAGGCGCTTTACTTCCTCAATATCCCGAGCATACGTGTCACCACCCAAGGCCGGCCCGTACATCGCGGGAGGGGGAGGAGGAGGAGCCGGGATGCCAGGGTTCTTCGGAAAGCAGTTTGTCAGGGCTTGTTGGGCCTGGTAGGGATTCCCGGACTTCGTCTCTTTGATCATCTCTCTATTCCTCTCTCAAACAACCGACCGCGTGGCCGTGTTGAGGGTGTCGTGCAGGCAGGTTCCAGGCAGGTTCCAGGTGGGGGGGGGGTTAAGTATGTGTTAACTTTTTCGCTGGCTTCAGAAGTCCTGGCGGTTGGAGGCGCCCGTCTCGCCGCCCTGTCGCCTCCAGTGCTGGCTGACTCCCTGTGCTGGAGGGCGCTGCCGGGCGGCCAGCCCCTGGCACCATCAGGCCTGAGCTCGGAGAAAGGCCAGGCGGCCGGCGGCCTCAAAGCCCGAGCGGCACGAGCTCCCGCAGGCGGAACCTGGGGGCTTGCCCCGTCCCGGCGTAGGCGAAGCGGACACGCACGTACAGGGCCGCCGCGGGCTGGCGGAAGAGGTGCTCCCCACCTCCGTGCAG
>JAYKHR010000036.1:0-3912 GCA_035285125.1 Candidatus Sericytochromatia bacterium
CACTTCGAGTCGAACCGCCCGGAGCTGCTGAACGCCCTGTCGGACAAGTAGCGCCTCCCGCCAGGGGAACGGTGCGTGAGCCTGCGCGCCTGCTGAGCGGAGCGGGCGGCAGCCCAGACGCGTCGCGTGCGGGCCTGAGCCGGGCTCAGGGCCTTCGCCCACTCTGCCTGAGCGTCACGTGCTGGTAGGCGGCCTCGAAGGCCTCGCTGGGCGCGGCCCCCAGCCGGGCCTTCAGGGCCTTGCGGCAGTCCCAGTAGATCTGGCGCACCCGCTCGGGGCGGCCGAGCAGGGTGGCGAGCTCCATCCACTCCACGTACAGGGCCTCGTCACAGGGCGTCAGGGCGATCGCCCGCGAGAGCAAGGCCTCGGCCTGCTCCCAGGCCGCCCTCGCGCGGTGGTGGGCGGCCAGCCAGGCCAGGCCGCGGGTGACCCGGGCCGTCAGCCCGTCGCGTTCCAGATGGAAGTGGTCGCGGAAGAAGCCGTCCGGCAGCAGGGGACCCGAGTGCAGCGCCACGGCCACCGCGTAGGCTTCGGGCGCCTGGGGCGAGGCGGAGGCCGCCAGCCGCTCGGCCTCCGCCAAGGCGCGCTCGAGGGTGGTGACGTCCGTCGGGTCGACGGCCTCGCTCGCCAGCACGTACCGTCCGTCGCGCAGCTGGATGTACCGTGAGGCCTGGCCCCGCCCGAGCCCGGGCTCCAGCACCCGCCGGAGCTCGGCAATATCGGCCTGCAGGGTGTTCTGGCTGGCTGCCGTGAAGGTCTCGTGGCCGAGCGCCTCCGCGATGTCGGCTGGCCGCAGCCCCCTGGGGTTCAGCGCCAGGGCGGCCAGCACCAGCTTCGCCTTGCGTCGCAGCCGCGCCTCGAGCGGGACGCCGTCCCGGCGGACCTCGAAAGACCCCAGGCAGCGGATGGTGAGCCGCGCGGGGGACGGGGTCTCGGCCGGGGCACCGTACTCGTCCGCCGCGAGGGCCACCAGCTCCGCTGCCAGCGCGGGGTCCTCGCCCTCGAGGAAGCCGTAGCCCCAGGCCTGCGCCAGCGCGAGGGACTCCTGAAGAGCCTCCAGCGCGCGTTCCCGACTGCCGGCCTTCGCGGCGGCAGCAGCCTCGATCCGGCGAGCACGGGCCAGGTGCAGCCGAGCCTCCTGCCGCCCGAGCTCCGGCAGCGCGAGGTCCAGCGCGGCGAGGGCCTCCTCGGCCTGGTCGAGCAGGTGCAGGGCCCTGGCGTGGGGCAGCAGCAGCGCGGCGTCGTGGAGGCCGCTCCCGGCAACCACGCCGGCCTGCTCCAGGGCCGACGCGACCCACCCCACCCGGCCGTGGGCCAGGTGGGCCCACATGCGGTGCTCCAGCACGAGCTTCCGGCCGATGGCGTGGTCCGCGCCATCGAAGAGCGCGTGGGCGCGCCCCAGTTCGACCTCGCCCTGGCGCCAGTCCCCGCGGGCGGCCCGGAGCCGGCCGAGCACCAGGTGGCCGATGCCCCGCTCATGGAAATCCAGCCCGTCGGCCCAGGTCTCCGGCAGCGCCCGCAGCAGCGACTCGGCCTCGGCGACGTGGCCCTCCACCAGCTCGACGTGGGCCAGGAGGAAGACCACGAAGGTGCGGTAGGCCAGGAACCGCCAGCCCTCAGCGAGCGCCAGCGCAGCCTTGGCACGGGTGCGGGCCCTGACGAGGTCGCCATGGTAGAAGGCCAGCGAGTGCAGGTTGATCAGGGCCGTGACGTGGCAGGCCGCCACCTCGACATTGGTGCCGATGGGGATCGCCAGCACGGCCTCGTTTTCTGTTCGCATCGTGAGGTGGTCGCCGCGGTGCTCTGCCGCGAGCCCGTTCACGAGGGCCATGTCGGCCAGATCCTCGGGCAAAGCCGCGGGGGCCAGGCCCCTCAGGCTGCTGTGGACCTCGTCGTACTCGTCGAGGTTCCCGGCGAACAGCGCGACCATCCCGAGGTGCACAGCTGCCTTGCAGGCCCCGGCAGGCTCGCCCGCCGCCTCGAACTGTCGCCGCGCTTCGCCGTAGCACGCGCGGGCCGCGGCATGCTCTCCCAGACGCAACGCGAGGTTTCCGCGCCACAGCAGGATCCAGGGCTGGGCCTCCGCGACGGCCTGCGGGAAGGCCTCGAGACACCTCCCGACGCTCGCGGAGCGGCCATAGGCCAGCATCGCCGGAAAGGCCTGCCGGCAAACCCGAATGGCGGCGGGCCAGTCCTCGAGGGCCAGCAGGTGCGGGAGGGCCCGCTCCGCCTCCCCCTGGCTGACGTGCCAGGCCGCGGCCCGATGCGCCAGGGCGGTGCGTTCCGCCGGGGCCAGCTGCCGCGCTGCCTGGGCTTGCAGGAACGTCCGCAGGTGCGCGGGCAGGTGCCAGGCCTCCCCGGCGCGGGTGACGAGGCACTCGGCCTCGAGCTCGGCCAGGATCTCCGCTGCGCCGCCTGGTGCGTCAAGCACCGCCGCCAGGGCCTCCGGCGTCAGGGCCTCCAGCGTGACGGCCCGACACAGCCAGGCCTGTCTGTCCGGCGCCAGCGCCGCCCAGCACTCCTCCGCGACGTACGCGGAGAGGGCATCCAGCGAGTCTCCTGCGGGGCCGGTCAGCAGCCCTGGGCGGGTCCCGCCGGCCAGCACGGCCAGGCCCAGCGGCCACCCGGCGACGCGATCGAGGTGCTGGCGCCAGGGGGTCGGCAGCGCCCCATCTCCGGCCCCGAGCCGCGCTCGGACCACGGCCTCGGCCTCGTCGGGCGTGAACCGCAGCTCGTCCGGACCCAGCAGCGCGAGCGTGCCCGAGGCCCGCAGGCGCGCCGTGGGGGCCACCGGTCGGCGTCGGGTGCCGACCAGCACGCGGGTGCCCGGCGGCAGGCGCTCGAGCCCCCCGAGCCAGGCCGCCTCGAGCTCCGGCGAGGCCTCCGTCACGTGGTGGAAGTTGTCGAAGACGAGCAGCAGCCCCGGGGTGTTGTAGTCCTCCACGGCCTCGAGGAAGCGGCGCACGAGCACCCTCGGGGGGGGAGCGCCGGACAGCAGGAGGGGCTCCATCTCGAGGCCGAAGGCCGGAATATGCCGGCGCATCCCCCGCAGCAGGGCCGAGAAGAAGGCCGTCGGCTCCGCGTCGAAGGCGTCCAGCGTGAGCCAGACCGTCGGCACCTCCCCCAGGGCGGCGGCGAGGGCCTGCAGGGCGACGGTCTTCCCGTAGCCTGGGCCAGCGGCCAGGACCACCGCAGGCGCTGCCGGCAGCCCGTGGCGCAGCACGGGCTGGGGCAAGGGGGCCTGCGGAGGGGGCGTCATCCGCCAGTCGGCGCGCCGGGCAGGGCCTCCCGCACTCGCGCCCGCTGGGCCTCCGGCGACAGGCCGTTCTCCGCGAGGCGCCGCTTGAGCGTCTCCACCTCCATGCGCAGGCCTGCGTCCTCGGCCAGCATCGCCTCCACGGAGGCCGCGACGGCCTCGTCGCGGGCCAGGTCGGGCGTGCGCGATGCGGGCAGCTCGGCCTCGACGCGATCCGCCAGGGCCTGCAGGGCCCCTTGATCCAGCTGGCCCAGCCCCTGCGAGGGATCCAGCAGGGCGGTGGCGACCATGGTGGTGCCGAGACCGACGGCGATCTCGCCGGCACCGGGCTTCGCCAGGCCCCGGAGCGTTGCGCGGCCACCGCTCGTGGTCGGGGCGTGGGCGATGACCTGGTAGGTCAGGCCATCGGGCACCCCGGGCAGCTCGAAGCGCCCCGCCGCGTCCGTGCGCACGCGAGGCAGCCCGGGAAGGGCCTCGCCGCGGGCGTCTGCCAGGTGGACGTCGGCCCCCGGCAGGGGGCGCAGCGCGGCCTCCTGCGCCAGCCTGTAGATGCGGACCTTGCCGATCAGGGCCCCGCCTGCCTCCGCCAGCAGGCGGGCGGGCACGCGCACCACGCCCTGCACCGTCACGAGGGAGGGCCGCGCGGCCGCAGCCGG
>JAYKHR010000037.1:0-6477 GCA_035285125.1 Candidatus Sericytochromatia bacterium
GGCGTACTTGTACGCGTGATACCACGTCTGGGAGAGGACTTCGGCCTGGTCCATGCCTCCCGGCAGTACCCGGCGGATGTGCTTGCGGAAGATGCTCGTCAGGGCGGGGAAGACGAGCGTCCAAGCGCTCGGGCATCGCCCAGCGAACGCCTCTTGAAACGCCCGATCCTCGGGGATGCGACGGCTCGCACGGCTTGCCGTGCGCTCGAAGAACGCCGGTCGAAGGGACACGGACATCGGCTCCAGGACCTGCTCAAGGACGGCGGATGGTACCCGGGAACGCGGCCCGGGTGGAGAGGGTTCCGCTCGGCACGCGCGGAGATCAACCACGATGTCACGCAAGCTCGCCAGATGGGATATACCCAGCAGGTCCGGCGGAGCCGGCGGCGTGCTCCTCCAAGAGCCCCTGTGGGGAGGTCAGGCTCCAGCAGAACACCGTCCTCAGCGACTTCGGTGCTCCGCACCCTATACGCCCCTCCTCCGAGCCGAGAGCAGGGTGTGGGTCAAACGATCGCAACGCAGAGGGCTGGAGTTGCGCCGTGCGCAGCGTGAACCGCGTCGCCCCCACCCGCGGGTGTCACGCCGGGCGCCGCGTGAGAGTAGTCGATTGGTGCCGCCACCGGGCTGGCGGTCCCTTGCTCAGATCTCGTCTCGGGCGGTTGCGCTGCCCGCGAGGATGCTAGGCAGGTGTGAGACGTAACGTCGAGGATGGAGGGCTCATGTCGCCCATGCCGATTTCGGGGTGGTTGTCGCGCGAGGAGCGGGGAGCGGGCCTGTCCTCGCTCGCCCCCCATGTCTCGGGCGGTCTGTCTCCCGGGCAGGCAGTCGGGGATCCATCGAGCCCGGCCCCATGTGCTGCGATGGTCCGAGTCGGGACGCGCCCGGCCCCGAGCAGTTCCAGCTACGTCGAGCCCGCCATAGCCCGAGAGCGCGTCACCCTCAGCATGCTCGTGGTGCTCCTGTCGCTGGGCGCCGTGGCCTCGGGCCTGCTCGGGTGCGCCTTCCCGCGCACCATTGGCCAGGAGGCCGTGGAGTACAACGACGTACTCGCCCGTGCGAACAACGAGGTGCTTGTCCTCAACGTGGCCAGGGCGAGCATGCGCCACCCCATATATTTCACAGGGGTCGGATCGCTTTCGCGCGGCATTTCCTCAAGCACAGGACTCACATCGACGGTCCCGTTCGGGCGCAACACGACGCTTCCGTACGGCGTCGGAAGCAGCTTCGGCGTGTCTGGCGGACCGACCTTGAATCTTGGTGTGCACGTGGCGCGGAGCACCCGCACTGAGGGCGCCTGTATTCGCGGAGGTCGACTGGCTACTCCGAGGCTCTTGCAAAGCGCCTCCGTGACTAGCCCCCATGAGTAGCCCCGTTGAGTGAGCAGGAGGTTCCGCAGATTGCTTGCGCACTCAAGATTCACGGGAATCGCCTGAGTTGCATCGAGAATCACACTGGCCACTGCGTCACGATCTTCGATCCGATAGCTGTGCCCGCTTCCCGCAGTGCTCCCGCGGATATCGACGGAACGAAACAGCGATCGCACACTCGGGCCAAGGCTGCTCAGCAGGCGATGAACTCCAGTATTCTTGGAAAGCAGCACGGGAATGCCGAGGCCAATAGCTTCCCAAGCCGAGAGCCCAAAGCCGTCGTGCGTTGACAGAAACATGAACAGATTGGAGTTCCTGACTCTCGACAGAACCAGAGCGCGATCGCTGGAAAATGGGAAGAACTGGATATTCACATGCCTGTCTGCAATGTCTTCCGCCTCGCGACGGAGCTCTTCGACAGCCCCGTCATTCTCGCTCACGCCGACCACATCAAGCGATGCGATGCGATCCGCCCCGCTGCGTCCACTCTCCGCACGGCGCACCGCTTCTGCAAACGCGTGCACAACTAAGGAGGTCTGCTTCAGTGCATCGTGGCTTGCGTCAAGACGACCAGTAACTACGCATCGCAAGGTCTGGTTGGGCTGAGTCTCAGAGACCTGTAGGTCATCAAGCCCCGGAACGAGGAGGTAACCATCTGAACGAGCGAAGTCCTTGAGCCGATCGTGCAAGAGTGGCCCAACCGCAGCGACTCGCTCGGCGACCTTGAACAACTTCGCCTGCTCCTGGGCCTTCGAGTCGTCCGAGATTCCCCCGGGGGTCTTCAGATCGCCGTAGTCGCGATAGCTCATGTGATGAAGAACCAAGGCGCGACTGCCTGCCATCAACCTCGCTACCTCTACGGCGGCCCAACCGGTCTTGATGTCATGCCCAACCAGCCAGGAGGGTCCGATGCTCCGCGCCACCAGTAGGGACTTCACCGCTTCAGCGTGTCGCCCATCAAGTACGTCGCCATCGGTCTGGTCTAACGAGAGCAACAGGACGCCGCTCGCCCCAGCCCCCGCAATCTCCGCGGAGGTTGCCCGGTTGACGACGCAGGCTACTCGCGCGGCTTCGACTGCGGCCGCGAGGCTCGTCGCGAGCGAGGTGTTCAGGGTACTAAGCCCCCCTCCACTTGACCCCCATGCGGTTGCGAGCAGTACGATGTCCACGCGTCCCGAGGCTCCTGGTCGTGGGTTCTTCTTCGGGCGCTGCGGGCTGGGAGCCTATCGCGGAGGGGCGACACCTCTACTGCCTTCATCGCGCCTGGCATCCCTACCGAATCCCGGCCACTGGTCCGGCCCTCCCTTGCCAGGGGCTGAGACTCAGGTGGGGATAGTCCCCACGAGGGCGACTGTCGGAGGTGTATGCGAGGCTCCCTACCTGGGTGAAGTGGTGCCCACGAGGCGCGTCTCCCTACCGGACCGCTCATGATACGGAAGAGGGTGACGGCCGCGTTGGCGCCGCGATCGCCGTCGGAGCCGTTGCCATGCCCACGCCCACGCCTGCCAAGGAGGCATCCGCCCGCGCAGTCGGCATCTGGCTGCGGGTCTCGACCGAAGACCAGGTGAGGGGCGAGAGCCCGGAGCATCACGAGGCCCGCGCCCGGGCGTACGCCCAGTTCAAGGGCTGGCCGGTCGTCACCGTCTATCGACTGGACGCGGTCTCCGGGAAGTCCGTAAAGGACCAGCCCGAGTGCCAGCGGATGCTCGACGACGTCAAGCAGCACCGCATCGGCGGGCTCATTTTCAGCAAGTTGGGCCGGCTCGCCCGCAACACGCGCGAACTGCTCGACTTTGCCGACCTGCTCCGCGAGGCCGGGGCCGACCTCGTCAGCCTTCAGGAGTCGATCGACACCTCCACCCCTGCCGGGCGCCTCTTCTACACGATGATCGCCGCGCTCGCGCAGTGGGAGCGCGAGGAGATCGCGAGCCGTGTCGCCGCCTCCGTGGTCGTCCGCGCGAAGATGGGCAAGAGCCTCGGAGGCGCAGCCCCCTTCGGCTACGCCTGGAAGGACCGCAAGCTCGTTCTCGGCGAGCGCGAGGCGCCGATCCGCAAGCTCGTCCACGAACTCTTCCTCGAACACGGCGGCCGGAAGAAGACGGTTGCTCGCGCGCTCAACGAGCGCGGATACCGCACGCGCTCTGGCGCGGAGTGGTCGGACACGACGGTCGCCCGGCTCATCCTCGACCCGACGTCCAAGGGCGCCCGCCGCGCCAACTACACCCGCTCGAAGGGCGACGGGAAGAACTGGGACCTCAAGCCCGAGAGCGACTGGGTCTGGACCGACGTCCCCCCCATCGTCCCCGCCGACCTCTGGGACCAGTGCGCGGCCTTCCTGACCGCGAGGAGGGCCGGGCGCCGGGCTCCGGCCAAGCGCACCCGGCACCTGTTCGCAGGGCTCGCGCACTGCGTCTGCGGCGCCAAGATGGGCGTGCCGTCCAACAGCCCGAAGTACATCTGCCCGTCCTGCCGGAACAAGATGCCGGTCTCCGACCTCGAAGCGGTCTTCAAGGAGCAGCTCCGGGCCTTCTTCCTCTCGCCCGACGACGTCTCCCGCTATGTCGAGCAGGCCGACGAGAACCTCCAGGCCAAGGAGGCGCTCCTCGTCGGGCTCGAAGCCGGGGAGTCCAAGGTCTCGGCCGAGATGGACAAGGTCATGGCGCTCTATCTCGCCGACCAACTCTCGAAGGAGGGCTTCGGCGAGCGCCACAAGCCCCTTGAGGCCCGCCGGGCGACCCTGCGAGACGAGATTCCGCGTCTCCAGGGGGAAATCTCGTTCCTCAAGATCAGCCTCGCCAGCAGCGACGAGGTCATCCGGGAGGCCCAAGACCTCTACAGCCGCTGGGACGAACTGACCCTCGACGAGAAGCTCCGCATCGTCGAACAGGCCGTGGACAAGGTCACGGTAGGCGAGGGGGAGGTAAGCATCGAGCTGGGGTTCCGACCCCAGCCGCCCCAAGGCGGGGAACTAGTGGCAGAAAGGCAACGAAACTTCATGCCTGCGTCGCCGTCCTGCCACTGGACCCTCCGAGCCCCCAAGGCCCCCACCCCCCGGCTTCCAGAGCACCTCCACCACCTCGGCGATCACCTCAGGCGCCGAAGGCGCGAACCCGGCCTGAACCGGACGGCCATGGCCAGGCGCCTGGAGATCGATCGCAACGCAAGGGAGCTGGGGCGGCGCCGTGCGCTCCGTGAACCCCGCCGCCCCCACGCGCGGGTGTCACGCCGAGCGCCGCGTGGACGCCGCGCCCCCCGGCGCCCCGCCCGCGGCCGCATTCCTCCATGGGCCACAACCCCGCCCCTAGACTCGCGTGCGCGCCGCCCACGGGAGTCTTGCCAGCGGCCGCGCCCCCCCCGCACCCCGTGAGCTCCGACCCCTTGCCGCCCCCTGCCGACGATCCCGCGGCGCCGCTGCCGCCCAGCCCGGGCGGCCCGGGTGCTGCGGCGCCGGCCCCCGCCGACGCCCGGCCCACCCTGGCCCGCATGCTCGGCAACCTGGGCACGGTGCTGCGCTTCGCGCGCCCGCGCTGGGTGGGGCTGGTGCTGGCGCTGGCCCTGATGGGCGTGGAGGCGGCCACCAGCGCCGGCCGCATCTTCCTGTTCTTCCCCATCATGACCCGCGTGCTGGAGGTGGGCGCCGCCGGCGAGGGCGGCAGCCCCGGCAACGAGGCCTCGCAGCTGCTGGCCACCGCGCGCGACAAGATGGGCCCGGTGCTGGGCGCCTACGACGGCCTGATCGACCGCATGAACGCGCTCACCGGCACGTGGGTGCCCGACGAGAGCGTCGCGGACGCCGCGCGCGGCCTGCAGGGCGAGGCGGCCTCCAAGGCCGTGGCGCGCGCACGCGACCGCTACGCCACGCTGGCCAGCGTCTCGCTGCTGTTCGTGGCCTTCATCGCGATCATGTGCCTGGCTGCCTACCTCGAGAGCTACGTGGCCGCCAAGGTGAGCCTGGACATCGCCATGGACGTGCGCCGCGAGGTGACGCGCAAGCTGCTCGACCAGCCGGTGGCCTTCTACGACCGCCAGCGGCGCGGCGAGCTGGTGCAGCGCTCGCTGGGCGACGTGGACGCCTTCTACACCTGGCTCACGCTGCTGCTCAACGCCGTGATCAAGGGCGTCGTGCAGCTGGTGGCCACGGCCTTCTTCCTCGTGGCCATCTCGCCCCAGCTCACGCTCATCTGCCTGGCCGGCCTGCCCTTCCTGCTGCCCATGCGCACGCTCACGCGCCGCACGCTCAAGCGCAGCCACCGCCGCCAGCAGGAGACCACGCGCCGCGTGGAGTCGCTGCTGCAGATCTTCGGCGGCATCCGCGTCATCAAGGCCTTCGGCAGCGAGCGCGAGCGGCTGGCCGAGTTCGACCGCGCCGACCGCGAGGTGGCGCGCGCCAGCCTCAAGGTGCAGCGCGCCAAGAGCACGGCCGACGCGCTCATCGAGTTCATCAACAACTTCCTGGCGCTGGTGCTGGCCGTCGGCGGCGGCTGGCTGGTGCTCACCGGCAAGCTCGACGTCAGCGGCGGGCAGCTGGTCGTGTTCCTGTTCCTGATGGCCAACCTCTACCAGCCGGTGAAGAAGCTGGTGAAGTCGATCAACTCGCTGCAGGACTCGGCCGCCAGCGTGGAGCGCACGCAGGAGTACCTCGCGCTGCCCCCGCCGCCGCCCGACGCCCCCGGCGCGGTCGCCTTCCCCGGCGTGCGCGAGGCCGTGCGCTTCGAGCAGGTCTCCTTCGCCTACGTGCCGGGCCGTCCGGTGCTGCACGAGGTCTCCTTCATCCTCCCGCGCGGCGGCGTGGTGGCGGTGGTGGGCCGCACCGGGGCGGGCAAGAGCACCCTGTGCGACCTGCTGCTGCGCTTCTACGACCCTGACACAGGCCGCATCACCGTGGACGGCCGCGACGTGCGCGGCTTCACGCGCGCCTCCTACATCGCGCGCACCGCCGTGGTGCAGCAGGTGCCCTTCCTGTTCCACACCACCATCGCCGAGAACATCCGGCAGGGCCGCTCCGGGGCCGACGACGCGGCCGTGCAGCAGGCGGCGCGCGACGCCCAGATCCACGCGCACATCGCCAGCCTGCCGCAGGGCTACGCCGAGGAGGTGGGCGAGGCCGGCG
>JAYKHR010000038.1:0-10166 GCA_035285125.1 Candidatus Sericytochromatia bacterium
ACCGTCACGACGTCCCCGGCGCTGACGCGCAAGGCGGCCTCGGCCCAGCCACGAAGGCGCCGGGTGGCCTGCGCCGTGGCGTCGCCGAGCGGCTCGAACGAGAAGAGGTTGGGGGTGGTCATCTGGCTTCGTCCTTAATGCAATAATTTTGCAATAATTTAATCCAACACCATGCCGGTTCGGGTTGTCAAGCTTGCTTGAGGAGCTTTTTTTTCTTGATCTGCTTGTGTTTTGGAAGATACGATCCTCGCTTGACCCCTGCCCTTTATTGCAATAAAAATGCACTATATGTCCGGCGTAAGGGCGTCGGCCACACCCGGCCCGGAGGAACCCCGTGAACCTGCTCCTGACCCTGCTCGCCGCCGCGGCGATCGCCCTCGCTGGCGCGCCCGCGCTGGCCTGCGACGACCCCGACTGCCCCAGCCCCCCGCCGCCGAAGCCACCTGCCGCGCCTCGGACCGTTCGCTAGAGGAGGCGCCCTCATGCGCATCACCATCAAGCTCAGAAGCACCGAGAGCGCTCACCAGCACGTGACGACCAAGAACAAGAAGAACGATCCCGAGCGGCTCGAGCTGAAGAAGTACGACCCCACCGTCCGGCGCCACGTGCTGTACAGGGAGGCCAAGTGAGCTTCGCTCGGGCTAGGTCTTTGCTCGTCCGGCGCCCCATGGGCGCAGCGGCGCTGCCTGGTTGCGCCTCCCTCACGCTGCCGGGGGGCCTGGCCATCACCCAGCCCGGCTGACCGAACCTGTTACAGACATTTCGCCTTGCCCTGAATTCCGCCACCCCATCACCCCATCAGGAGCCCCCCATGGACGTCGTCACCTACAGCCTCGCCGCCGCCGCTGCCACCGCCGCCGGGGGCTACTGGGTCGCCACGCGCCCCCAGGCCTGGCTGACGGAGGACCGCCTCGCTACGCTCGTGGCGGCGGGGGCCGGGCTGCTGCTCGCCACGCTGGGGCTGGAGATGCTGCCCACTGCGAGCGAGGCCCTCGGCCACCGCGCCTTTGTCTGGTTCCTGGTGGGCATCGGCGTCGTGCTCGTGCTCGAGCGGTACGCTGCCCCGTGGCTCGACGGCTGGTTCGCGCCCGCGGCGGCCTGTGAGGCGTCCGCCCACGCCGGTCACGCCCATCAGGGTGGCTGCGATGGCCACCACCACCACCATCACCACCCCGTGGCCGAGCCCATGGCGGGCCTCTCGGGCACCCTGGCGCACGCCCACGGGCACCATGCCCACGGGGTGATCAGCCACGGCACCGCCTGCACGGCCGTGGGGTGCCTGATCGTCTGCACCTTCTTCGATGGGCTGAGCCTGGCGGCGGGGTGGTCCACGAGCGCCCAGCTCGGCGCGCTGCTGGGGACGGGCCTGCTGCTGCACCTGCTGCCGGAAGGCCTCGTGGCGGCCAGCGTGTTGCTCGCGGCTGGGGCGAGCCGGGAGGCGGCTCGCCGGGCCGCTGCCGCCGTCGCGCTCGCCCTGCTGGCTGGGGTGGGGCTGGCTGCCGGGCTCGGCGGCGTGCTCGGGGGCTCCGCGGCGGTGCTGGCGCTGGCCTCGGGCGTGATCGCCTACGTGGTGCTCGGGCAGCTCGTGCCCGTGGCGCTGCGGGCGCCGGGGGGCCTCTGGCTGATGCTGGCCGTGGTGGTAGCCCTCGCGCTGGTGGAGCGGCAGTGGCCGCACGGCCACGGCTGAGGCCCGCCGGCGCCGGGGGGGGGGGGCTCGGTGTTAACCTGCAAGGGTTGCGTTAAGCAGGGGTGGTCGACGCCCTAGTGGTCGCCCGGGTGAATCGGGGGATGACGTCAATATAAAGGTCTTGAGGTCCGTGAAGGCAAGCCGTGGCCCTTGGGTAAAGGTTTTCTATTGCAACTAGTATCATTAATGCCTGACGCCAGCCCCCTGCTCGACCTGGAGGCCCCATGACCCCCGACGCCCCCTCACTGCCTCCGATGCTGCTGCCCTGTGATGCCTGCGGCGGCGCCTTCCTGCTGCCTGGCGAGGAGGCCGCCCGGCATCTGGCTGCTGGCCACAGCCTTCCTCGTCGCTGCGAGGGCGCGCGCCAGGCACGCAAGGAGGGGGGCGTCGGGCGCTACGAGGCCTGTCCCTTCGGTGCCGCCACCGTTGCGGGGCCGCGGGGCGTGGCCGGCGCGGCCCCGCGGCCCCGGCCCAACCTCGTGGGCACCGGGGAGTGGGGGCGCGGCGTCATCACCCGCATCAGCCGCGATCGCGGCTTTGGCTCCATCGCTGGGGAGGACGGGCGAAGCTTCTTCTTCCACGCCCGCGAGGTGGCCCCGCCCGGCCTCAAGGCCCTGCGCGTGGGCCAGGCCGTGCACTTCGAGGAGGCGGCGGGCGACGACAGGCCCAGGGCCCTCGGCGTCGCCCCCTGCGAGGACCAGGCGGCGCTGCGCTCCTCCCCGGCCAGCGCGAGCTGAGCCCGCCGACGCCTCACCCCTCCCGCAGCCGCCCGCCCCACGCCGCGGCCCCCGCGAGGGCCGCGAAGACGCCCAGGCCCGCCAGCACCGCCGGCAGCCCGAAGGCCTCCACCGCGTGGCCGGACCCGGCCAGCGGCACGATCGCCATGGCGTTGAGCAGGGTGGTCTGCACGCCGAAGACCTTGCCGCGCACGCCGTCTGCCACGCGCTCCTGCAGGCGCGTCTGCAGCGGCACGCCGACGATCGCCCCGCCGGCGCCGAGGGCGGCCGCGAGCGTGAAGGCCGCGCCCGCGTGGCCCGGGCCGACTGCCGCGAGGCCCACGAGCGCGGCGCCGCAGCCGACGAAGCCCCCCGCGATCGCCGCATCCGCGCCCCAGCGCGCGCCCCAGCGCCCGACGACCCAGGCGCCCAGCCCCAGCCCCAGCCCGGCGGCGGCCATCAGCCAGGTGTAGGGCACGTCGAGCCCGGTGCGGGCGAGCACGATGGCGAGCACGCTGGCGGCCGCGAAGGTGCAGACGATCGCGACCTGGCAGGCCATGGTGCGCCGCAGCCCGCCGCGCCGGCGGATGTAGGCGAGCCCCTCGCGCAGCTGAACGAGGTACGGCTCATCCAGGGACGCCGTCACGGCCGGCTCCGTGTAGGTGACGCGGCGCAGGCACAGCGCCGCGAGCCCGAAGGCCGCCGCCACGCCGACAGCGGCGAGGCCTGGCCCCACGGCCTGCACGAGTGGCTCGCCGACCAGCAGCCCCGCCACGAGCGCGCCGACCGTCGAGAGCGAGGAAACGGCGTTCGCCGCGAGCAGCTGCAGCCGGGGCACGACCAGCGGCACGGCCGCGGCCTCGGCTGGCACGAAGGGCTGCCCCGCCACGGCCACCAGGGTGGCGAGCCCCACGGCCACGGCGAGGTGGGAGGGGCCGAGCAGGCCCAGCGCCACGACCAGCCCGGCGCGGGCGACCACGCTCAGCACCATGGCCCGGCGCGCGTCCAGCCGGTCCGCCCAGGCGCCGGCCAGGGCGCCGAGAAGCACCGTGGGGGCCGAGGTCACGGCGATCGCGACGCCGAGCGTGCCGGGCGAGGGGTCATGGCGCGTCACGAGGGCCACGAGCAGCACGAAGGCCATCCGGTCGGCCAGCTGCGAGGCGACCTGGCCGCCCCAGAGGGCCAGGAAGGCGGGGTTGGTGAGAAGGGGGCCGGGTGGCTCCGCCGCCGGGGCCTGGCTCGGGTCGGGGCTGGGCGGGGGCCTCACACCGTGATGTCCTGCCCCTTCTGGAGGTGGACCCTGATCTCCTCGCTGATGGCCCGCGCGAACTCGTCTTGCAGGCCGGCCGGGATGCCCTCGAAGTTGATGCCGATGGCGTGGCGCCCGTCCTTGCGCCGCGTGCGGTAGATCACGCGGGCGAGCAGCGACACGGACATCAGCCCCGGGAAGGCCAGCATCATCATCATGTACTCGGGCACTTCCTCCTGCTCGGGGATGGCCAGGCAGCCGCTGGCGCTGATGTTGTCGAGCGTCAGGCCGAAGGGCCGCCCGGTGGTCTCGCCCATCGGGTTGCAGGCGAAGGCGTAGAGCGTCTCGGCGAAGCGGATGCGCACGAAGCGCCGCCGCTGCAGCTTTTCTGCCTTGGCCGCGTTCGGCAGGCCGAGGAACCAGCACGGGCCGTAGTAGGCCTTCAGGGGCACCTGCACCCGGTAGTACCAGCTCTTGTGGCCGAAGCACAGCCGCAGGTCGTCCGGCGGCACGACCACCTGGGCATCCCGGAGGCGCACGACCACCTCGTCGTCGAGGACGTCGAGCACGCGCGCCGACTGCACCCGCGTCACGCCGGGGAGCAGCAGGTCGACCGGCTGGTCGTGCTGGAAGGCGAAGGCCTGAAGGTGGGTCGGGTCGATCACGGCGCGAGGGACCGGCGGGTCGCCCTGTCGTCGAGGGCGTGGGACTCCACCGGCATTTTACCCGGCCTTATCCCCGGACTCCCTCAGGGACGCCGCCGCACCGGGGCTGGGGCCAGCCGGCGCACCGGGGAAACGGCGAGAAAACCACGCAGGATGCGTCGCTTCAGCTCTGCTGCCGTGTCGAGATCCAGCGGATCAGCAGGCAGCTCCCACCACGGCCTCGCGGCCTCCACCTCGTCCTCCCCCGCCCGGGGCACCAGCTCCCAGACCAGGTGGCCGTCTGACCCGCCGTCCGCGGGGCTGGCCATGTTGAGCCGCAAGGGGGCCAGCGCCGCGCGCACGGCCCGCACCACCAGGTCGAGGTCGCGCCACAGCGCCTCGCGCTCGGCGTCCGAGAGCGCGAGCACGTCCGGGACGTGGTGCTTGGCGACCAGCTGCAGCCGGCCCGCCGGGGCGCTGGCCCCGTGCAGCACCAGCACCCCCGAGGCCAGCTCGGCCACGAACAGGGGGTGGGGCTCGTCGCGGCAGGCGCGCAAGAGCGCACAGGCCGGGCAGTCGGCAGGCAGGGACGCGGGGGACGAAGCGGTGGCCATGGCGGTGGCCCCATCATACCCGGCCGGGCCAGGGCCCGGGGGGCCGCTCGCCGCTCGGGCCCCCAGGCCGTTCGGCGCTCCCGAGGCGGAGACCGCTCGCCACTCGGGGAGCACCCGGCGGCGGGCTATGCTGGCGGCATGAGACGCCACCGAACACCGCGCTGGCTCGGCGTGAGCCTCTCCCTGCTCGCCCTGATGGGGGGCTGCGGCGCCGCGGGGGTCCTGTCGCCCGCCGGGGCCCCCTGCGCCGCCCCCGTGGCCACGCGGGAGCTCGGCGACGGCATCCTCAGCGGCTTGTCGGAGGAGCGCATCGAGCTCGTGCGGGACGCGGCCGCCTGGGAGGCCCTCTGGCGCCAGCACGCGCCGGAGGTGCCCCCGCCGAGCGTGGACTTCGCGAGCGAGCAGGCCCTGGTGGTCGTCCGGCAGCACCCGACGGGGGGGTACGCGCTCGGCGTCGCGGGGGTTTGTCGGGAGGGGGGAGGCCTGACGGTCCACGTCGTGGAGCACGTCCCGGGCCCCGACGAGGCCACCGTCCAGATCCTCACCCAGCCCTGGCTGTTCCTGGCCCTGCCGCGGGGGCTGGGGCGCGTCACGGTGCGCCTCAGCACCCGGGTGGGGCCCCTCCCCGCAGCCGCCCCCTGAACGCCCCGAGCGGGCGTGGCCGCGCCGCTTTCGCTTGCCTCCGTGCTACACTAAGCCACGGAGGGCGTGCCGATGGGCCTGATGCGCAAGACGTTCCTGACGCTCGCGGAAAACAACGCGATGTACAAGCTGATCGTCGGCAACGACGTGACGCGGGCGATGACGCGCCGCTTCGTGGCGGGTGAGCGCCTCGACGAGGCCATCGGCGCGCTGCGAGAGCTCAATGCGCTGGGCATCCACGGCTCGCTCGACCTGCTCGGCGAGAACGTCCACACCGAGGCCGAGGCCCGGGCCGCGGGCCGCGAGTACGAGGCCATCGTCGACCGCATCGCGGCCGAGGGCGTCGACGCCAACGCCAGCCTGAAGCTCACGCAGATGGGGCTCGACCTCTCCGAGGACCTTTGCTACGAGGTCACGGCGGGCGTCATCCGCCGGGCCCAGGCCCACGGCAACTTCGTGCGGCTCGACATGGAGGGCAGCGCCTACACCGCTCGCACGATCGCCATGTTCGAGCGCCTCCACGCCGAGTTCGGCAAGCACGTCGGCATCGTGCTGCAGGCCTACTTGCGCCGCACGGCCGAGGACGTCGAGCACATGATCCGGCTCGGGGCGCGCGTGCGGCTCTGCAAGGGCGCCTACCTCGAGCCGCCCGAGGTGGCCTTCCCCGACAAGGCCGACGTCGACCGCAGCTACGTCGCCTGCATGAAGCGCCTGATGGAGGCCGGCTACTACCCCGGCCTCGCGACCCACGACGAGGCCATCCTCACGGAGGCCAAGGCCTATGCCGCCGAGCGCGGCATCGCGAGCGACCGCTACGAGTTCCAGATGCTCTACGGCATCCGCCGCGACCTGCAGGAGGCCCTCGTGAAGGAGGGCTTCCGCATGCGCACCTACGTGCCCTTCGGCACGCAGTGGTACCCGTACTTCATGCGCCGGCTCGCGGAGCGCCCAGCGAACGTGTGGTTCATTTTGCACAACGCCATGAAGTGACGTGAGGAAGGGCGCTCGCCCCCGTCGAACGCCCGTGTTGCAGGCCGCGTCGTCGCCGCCCCGAAGGGGCTTCGGTCCGCTCTGTGAGCGGGTTTCGGCGCCTTTCTTCGGGCCCTTCTGGCGCGGTGGACAAGCCCCGTGACCCATGTTACAGTGGCCCGGTCTTCAGCTTGCTAGCATCGAAGACGCAAGTTTGGTCGCAACTCGCATCGAACGCAGCAGCATCGCAGCCTCTTCGTCGCACCATCATCCCTGCCATCTTTGTCGCGGCCAGTTTTGGGGTCCTCCTTCGGGAGGGCCCCATTTGCTGCGGGGGTGTTTGTTTAAGCGATGGTTAAATAAAGGTCATCCCGTCTTAATGTCCTCTACGATTTGGGGCGTGTTGGTCTGGCCCGTGCCAGCTTTGAAGAGGACCCTGTCGATGCCGTCTCCTGCCTCCAACCTCTCGCGCCTCGCGCTGCTCGGGGCCACCCTTGCTGCCGCCGGCTGCGGCCTCGCCCGCCCGGACGCCGCGGGCCTCCGCGCCGCTGGTGGGGTGCAGGCGCAGGCCACGACCCGCCGGGTCCTCGTGAAGTTCAAGGACGCCCGGCTGCAGCAGGCCACCGTGCAGCGGATGAGGCTGGCCGTGGTCGGGCGCATCGCGCGCCTCGATACCCTCGTGGTGCGGGCGGCCGACCCGCAGGCGATGGTCCAGGCGCTGCGGGCCGAGCCCGGCGTCGCCTATGCCGAGCTCGACCACGTCGCGAAGGCCTTCGTGGCACCTGCCACGCCCGCCCTGCCGCTCGCGGGCAAGGACGAGCTGCTGCCGCGCCTGTGGGGCATGGCGAAGATCGAGGCCCCCAAGGCCTGGGGCGTCACGACGGGCTCGCGGCAGGTCAAGGTCGCCGTCGTCGACACCGGCGTGGACTACA
Source organism: Candidatus Sericytochromatia bacterium (assembly GCA_035285125.1). Lineage (GTDB taxonomy): Bacteria > Cyanobacteriota > Sericytochromatia > S15B-MN24 > JAQBPE01 > JAYKHL01. The sequence continues at coordinate 7,454 of JAYKHR010000038.1, forward strand.
ACCACCCCGACCTGCGCGGCCGCACCACCAAGGGCTTCGACTACATCAACGGCGACGGCGACGCGATGGACGACAACGAGCACGGCACCCACTGCGCGGGCACGGTGGCGGCCGGCATCAACGACGGCGGCGTCGTGGGCGTGGCGCCCAACGTGACGATCGTCCCCGTGAAGGTCCTCGACGCCGAGGGCTCCGGCAGCTACTCGTCGGTGGCCAACGGCATCATCTACGCCTCGGACGAGAACGTGAACGTGATCTCGCTGAGCCTCGGGGGCCCCTCGACCTCGCCCACGCTCGAGAGCGCCGTGCGCTACGCGAAGGACAAGGGCATCCTCGTCGTCGCGGCGATGGGCAACGACGGCGACGACGTGCCGCAGTACCCCGCCGCCATCCCCGGCGTGATGGGCGTCGGCGCCACCAACAGCAAGGACGAGATCGCCTACTTCTCGAGCCGCGGCCAGCACATCTCGGTCTCGGCCCCGGGCGACCTCATCATGTCGTGCATCCCCGGCGGCAAGTACGAGCGCTTCTCGGGCACCTCGATGGCCTGCCCGCACGTCGCCGGCCTCGCGGCGCTCGTGAAGAGCAAGCACCCCGCCCTCGGCGCCGCCGACCTGCGGGCGCGCATCGAGAAGGGCGCCCAGGACCTCGGGCCCAAGGGCTTCGACCCCACCTTCGGCCACGGCCGCATCAACGCCGCGCGCGCGATCCTCTGAGCGCCGCTCAAGGCACGGGCCCGCCGCCGGGCGGAGCCTTGGTTGGTGCTCCAGAACGCGGTCCCGGCCCTCGGCGGCGCCCCACCCACCGGTGGGGCGCCGCAGCCGTTGGACAGGCTGGCTCGACCGGCCGCAGCCGCGCCGCCGGGCCTCCGTGGCGGGTGGTTCAGGACCCCTGTCACCGGGTACGCTACCAGCAAGGCACGGCAGGCCGGAAGGGGGAGCCCATGGACGTCGGAGCGGTGGGGGCGGCTGAGCGGGGCGAGGTGATGGCCCAGGTCCAGCCCCGCATGCTGAGGAAGGCGATCGACACGCAGGCCTCCCAGGTGCTGCAGCTGCTGCAGGCCATCCCGGAGGCGCCGCAGCCGGCGCACCTCGGGGCGCAGGTGGACGTGCGGGCCTGACGTTGGCGCTCGGAGGTGCGTGGCGATGGGGGCTGGCGTGGAGCCTCGTGGTGGGCATCGTGGCGCCTGAGGCCGAGGCGGCCGGGGGGCCTCGGCTCGCCGCCGACGGCCGCAGCCTCTCAGATGGCGCCGGGCAGGTCCTGCTGCGGCTGGAGCCGGCCGACGAGGGCTGCCGCGTGGTCGACGCGAAGGGCCGGCCGCGCGGCCAGCTGCGCCGCGAGGGAGGGGCCTGGGTGGTCGAGGACGCCGCGGGGCGGCCGGCCGGGCAGCTTGCGGCGGCCTACCGGGCGACGGCCCAGGGGTGCTTCGCCCGCTGGTCGGTCACGGACGCGGCCTACCACCTGGTCGCGACGGTCGAGGACTCGGGCGAGGTGCGGGACTTGCAGGGCCGTGTCGTGGGCAGGCTGCGCGCCCACGTGCCCGAGGCGGCCGGGCTGCTGCTGCTGCGCTGACGGCGGGCCCCCGACGCGTGCTGAGCGCTGCGGATGGCCCAGGACCGTGCAGGCCCGACGCAGCTGCGCTGACGGCTGGCCCCGGCGCGCGCCGGGCGGTCGGGCTCAGCGCGCGCGCGTGAGCCGCTCGCGCGTGGGGGCGCTCATGTAGCGCAGGTCCAGGATGCCCGGCACGCGCCGCACGAGGCCGAGGGACTCGACGCGCGCGGCCACGGACCACCCGCGCAGCTCACGGGCCGGCGGCGCCGCCGCCGCGGCCTCTGCCGCCAGCAGCGTCTCCACCACGGCCGCGATCGCCGCGGCCTCCTCGGGCGTCGCCGCCCGGTCGATCGCCAGCTCCATCGGCCCCCCTACAGCGGGATGTTCCCGTGCTTGCGCGCGGGGCGCTCGACGCGCTTCCCCCGCAGCGTCCGCAGGGCGCGGATCAGCAAGGGGCGCGTGTCGCGCGGGTCGATCACGTCGTCGATGAAGCCCCGCTCGGCCGCCACGAACGGGTTGGCGAAGCGCTCCCGGTACTCGGCGATGAGGGCGTCGCGCCGGCTGGGGTCCGCCGCGAGCTCCTTGCGGTACAGGATGTTCACAGCCCCCTCGGCCCCCATCACGGCGATCTCGGCCGTGGGCCAGGCCAGGTTCACGTCCGCCCGGACGTGCTTCGAGCCGAGCACGTCGTAGGCGCCGCCGTAGGCCTTGCGGACGATCACCGTCAGCTTGGGCACCGTTGCCTCGCAGTAGGCGTAGAGCAGCTTGGCCCCGTGGCGGATGATGCCGCCGTGCTCCTGCTGGCGCCCGGGCAGGTAGCCCGGCACGTCCTCGAAGGTCACGATCGGGATGTTGAAGGCGTCGCAGAAGCGCACGAAGCGGGCGCCCTTCACCGAGGCGTCGATGTCCATCGTGCCTGCGAGCACCTTGGGCTGGTTCGCCACGACCCCCACCGTGCGACCGTCGAGGCGCGCAAAGGCCGTGATGAGGTTCTGCGCGTACAGCGGCTGCACCTCGCACAGCTCGCCGTCGTCCACCACCAGGCCGATGAGGTCCAGCATGTCGTAGGGCTTGGTCGGCACGTCGGGGATGATGCCGAGCAGCCCCTCCTCGCGCCGGTCCTCCGGGTCGCTGCACGGGTAGCTCGGCGGGTCCTCCAGGT
>JAYKHR010000039.1:0-2593 GCA_035285125.1 Candidatus Sericytochromatia bacterium
ACTCCAACTCGCGCCAGTGCCGGAGCGCCAACCGAAAGAACTTGCGGCCCACCTTGTCCTGGATTTTCAGGTAGTTGAACAGGAAGCTGTTGACGATGCGCTGGTGGCTGTAGTCGGCCAGCCACGAGGCTTCTATGGGCTGGGACGTCAGCAGGGCATGGTCGATGTCCGCGCTCTCCATCATCCGATGGATAGCGCCCAGTGTGGACTTCAGCGCGTCGGACACAGGGGAATGCCTTGTCGCAGGGCCACTTGCTCGATCGGACGAGCGGGGTCGCTGGCGATCACCAGGTCCACCTTCTGCTCGCCGATTCTGCGCTTCAGCCTGGCGAGGAAGGTCACGCGCTTCTCCATCAAGGCGTCGCGCGCGGCGGGCTGGGCATACAGGTCGATGTCCCCCCCCTTCAGGGTGTCGTCCGTGCGGCTGCCGAAAAGCAGCACCCGCCCCCCCCCGAACACCTCGTGGAAGGTGGTGACGATGGCTTGTTGTTGCTGTTCGCTCAAGCGCACAGCCCCACCCGCAATCAGGGGGCACGCACGCCGCAAGCCCCGTCTACCCGGATTATACCCGGCCAGGCGGCGAGGGCTAGCTTTCGGGCTGGCGTGGCGACACAGGTGCCTGGCCCGGTCGATCCGTTAGATGTGGATCGAGACGCCGTCGGCCCGGACGGCAAGGGCGTCTACACTCGACGCCCCCAGGTCGCGAGTGATGTCGAAATCCTGGCCGTTCGACTGCACCGTCTCGGAGGCCGACAGGTCGCCAGACAAGGCCCAGGAACGGATCGGGTCCTGGGGGTCCGGGGGCGGGTCCGAGTCCGACGCCAGGTCGGCCGTGGCGACGAGATCGCCCGCCTGATCGAAGAGGTGGAGATACTTGTTGCCCCGGCCATCATAGGGGACAGCCAGGGTGTCGTGAGACGGGGGCTGGTCGACGCCTGACAGGCCCCCGTAGACGGTGAGGCCCATCGCTTCATCGCGCTGAACCGTGAAGGCCGAGTCCGGGAGCGCGACGGCGGGCGCCGCCAGCCGTTCCTGACGGGCGTCGGCACGAAGTTAATCGCCACCGCCCCACCCAGCGGGCTGGCGTTGACGGCAATCGCAACCGCCCCCACGGCGGCAAGGGCCCCGCGTCAAGGCGAGGTCAGGCTCTGGTCCAAGGGTGTTTCACCGCGGCCTCAAGTGTGGACCCCCTCTGCAGGACCATGCAGACACCCCCCTTGAAGTGTGGCGAAGGACAGGTAGAACCCCCACCACCGAAGGAGGACCTCCATGCCCACCACCCTGCCCCCCCTCGCCCTCCAGGCCCGCGCCCGCGGCGTCCTGCTGGGCCTCGCCTGCGGCGACACGCTCGGCGCCCAGGTCGAGTTCCTGGCCCGCGACACCTTCCCCCCCGTCACCGACGTGGTCGGCGGCGGCCCGCACGCCCTGCGCCCGGGCGACTGGACGGACGACCCCAGCATGGCCGCCTGCCTGGCCGAGAGCCTCGTCGCCTGCCGCGTGATGGCCGTGCTGCTGGTGCACGCCCTGCAGGGCGCGAGCAAGGACACCCTCCTGGCCGCGCCCCGGGCCGCCTTCGGGGACGAGCTGGCCGCCCTGCACCCGGACGTCCGCGTCACGGCCGAGGGCGCTTACCTCGGGTGGGAGCGAGACGCCATGCACTCAGGGGGCTACGCAGCGGACAGCCTGGCGGCCGCGGCCTGGTGCTTCGCCCGCACGGAGAGCTTCGAGGCCTGCGTCCTCGCGGCCGCCAACCTGGGCCACGACGCGGACACCACGGCGGCGATTGCAGGCGCGCTCGCGGGGGCCTTCTACGGGGAGAAGGCCATCCCGCAGGACTGGCGGTTCCTGATGTGGGGCCACGACTGGCTGACATGGCACGCCGAGGCGCTCTGTGCCCGTGGCGCCGAGGCCTGGACGGTGCCGGGCAAGCCCTGCCCCCCGCCCCCCAACCCGGCCCGCTCCGGCGAGCAGACGCAGCATCGGGTCGACGGCATGATCCTCGGCGGCCAGGCCCTGGTGGATGCCGTCACGGAGGCTTGGGTCCGGGGCCTGGCCCAGGCCCCGGACCGCGACGAGGGGCCGCTGTGGGTCGACCCGGACCTGCCCGTGTGGGGGACCATCAACCGGGACGAGGTGTGGTTGAGAGGGCAGCCCCCTCGTCGAGGGCTGGCGCAGGCCCCGGGTTCGCCCCCTCAGCGCCCCGCCAGCCAGCCGCGCAGCGCGGCCTCATCCTCCAGCCCGAAGATGGCCGAAGCCAGGGCCTCGAGGCCCTCCAGCGGCAAGGCCGCGAGCGCCGCGCCCACCTCTGCCGACACCCCGCCGACCTTGGCCGCCACCAGGCGTCGGGCCAACTGCAGGGCGCCGTCATGCCGTCCGCGGGCTTCCCCCTCAACCAGGCCCTCGGCTATGCCCTCAGCCATGCCCTGCGCCTTCCCCTCCCGAAGCCAGTGGTTGCTCAGTTCAAACAGCGGCTCTTCCATCGCGGGGTCCTCCTTCCGGATCAGGGCCTTGAACTCGGCCCGCTGCGCCTCATCCAGCGGAACATAGGCGTCCAGATAGTCCATCAGCGTGCGCAGCTCCGGCTCGGAAAGCC
>JAYKHR010000040.1:0-11792 GCA_035285125.1 Candidatus Sericytochromatia bacterium
CTGCACGAGAACCGGCAGGGCTTCCTGGCTGGCTCCGGGCTTTTTGGCGCCACCACCAACTTCAACCTCAACGGCCTCTTCCATTGGCAGGTGCTCGACGCGCTGCCGGCGCCGACGCCCGTTGACCACGTCGCCTTCTCCTTGCGCTACGGCGATGCGGAGACTGGTTCCAACTATGGTTCGGCCGCTGCGTTTCAAAGTGGCAGCTCGCACTACCCCCGGCTGTGGGTCCGCTACCGCACCGTGGCGAGCCGACCGAGCTTCCCCGTCGAGACGGCCCCCCTCATCGACGCCACGCGGAAGCGCGTCTTCGTCTACGTCTCGAACGTGCTGTTCTGCCTGAAGTTCAACGACGCCACGGCCTGGATGGACGGGGACGGCGGCGACTCGCACACGGGCTACCAGGTGGCGTACCTCGCCCGCGACACGGCCACGGCCAAGTATGGCGCCCGCAACGCCAGCGGCGTCTACTACCGCAACAAGACCTCCCCCGTGCCGGCCTTCGACCTGTCCAACATCCACGTGCTCAGCCAGGCCTACGACAGCAGCGCGGGCACCTGGCAGGTGGCGCTCTCCAAGGTCAAGCCCAACCGCTCCGCGTCCACGCGGGCCGCGGACGACCTTGGGGGCGCGGATCGCGACGAAGCCAGGCTCTCGGGCAAGGAGCTGGTCGTCTCGGGGGCGTCGGTGGTGAGCCCCTATGGCGCGCGCACCCTGCTCATCGACCCCTACAGCAACCTCCTCACCAAGGGCGGCGACCTGTACGTCGGCCTGGCCGACCCGAACCGCGTGTACCGCTATGGGACGGACGACTAGGCGCGCCCGCCTGGGGCAGGCCTGGGGGTTAGGGCTGCTGGCCGTGGCCCTGACGTTCGGCTGCACCGAGGCTGTCCGCCGGCCGCTCGGCACGGCCTTCGTGCTGGGCGGGCCGCCCGAGGGCCCTGGCGCCGCGGCGGCAGGCGCGGTGGGCGGCGGGCCCGGGGCTGTCGGGGGGCTGGCGGGCGCCCCGACCACCCCCTTCGCGGTGGGGGGGGGGGGGCCCGCGTCCGGCCCGACGCCCGCGCCGGAGGCCGTGGCGCCGGCCGCCGAGGTGCCGGCGGTCGGGGGGGCGACTGGCCGCGTGGTGGCCCTCGTGGACGGCGAGCCGCGGCCCGTGGCGGCCGCCTGGGTTGCCACGTCGGCGGGCCTCCGGGTCCAGGCAGGGCCCGACGGCCGCTTCCGCTGGGAGGGGGCGGGCCCGGCCGACGGCGTCTGGCTCGCCGGGGCGCCGGGGCACTTCACCTCCGTGGTGCAGGGCGCGGGCGCCGAGGTGCCCGCGACGCTCCACCTCGAGCCGCTGGCCGTCACGCGGGGCTGGGCCCCCCTCCCCGCGACGCGGTCCGTGACGCTCGCGGGACGCGTCGTGGATGCCGCCGGCCAGGGGCGGCCGGGGCTCGTGGTGGTGCTCGGCGGGCCGGGCGTCGCGGGGTCGCCGGCGGCCACCACCGACGCCACGGGGCGCTATGCGCTCACGGCCGCGCTGCCCGTGGCCGGCCTGGCCTCGGCGACGCTGCTGGCGGCAGGCCTGCAGGGCGGGGAGCTCGGCCTGCTGCGCAGCGTGGCGCTGCCGGTTGGCTTGCAGGCGCTGCCGGACCTCGTCGTGGCGCCTGCCACGCTGGCGCTCCGCGTGGCGGCCTCGGCACCGCCCGGCCTGGGGGCGCTGCAGGCCACGCTCACGCTGCGGGCCCCGGACGGCACTCGGCTCGGGCTCGTCGACGCGGGCGAGGGTTTCAACCTGGCCGAGGTCTCGGGGGTGTCCCTCGACCTGCACCTCGAGTCCGTCTCAGCCGACGGGCTGGCCTACAGCCGCGTCGAGCGGCCGGGGCTCCGCCTCGACTGGGCCGCCCGCGAGGTGACGTGGCGCGAGGCCCTGCTGCCGCCCGTGAGCCTGGATCCGCCGCCCGTGCTGGCCGTGGGGGGGGACCTGGGCTGGCCGGCCGTGCCGGGGGCCGGCGGCTACACGGTCCGCGTGGCCGGGCCGCGCCAGGGGGAGGGCTGGCCCTGGGAGGCCTTCACCCCGACGCCCGCGATCCGGCTGCTTCAGCCGCTAGGGGGGCTGGAGCCGGGGCCGTGGACGCTCGAGGTGACGGCCTGGGACGCGCCCGGCCTCGCGCCGCGGGCCCTCATGCAGGCGCGTTCACTGCGGCGCGTCGACGGCTCGGCCGGGCTGCGCGTCTCGGGGCGGCGGATCGACGCCTTGCCCCTGTGAGGACGCCCGCGGGTTCGGGCGGCGCCTGCCGGGTATAACGCCGGGAGGGGAACGGGTCCCCGCTGTGGCCAGGAGGGCCAGCCGCGATGAAGACGTTCGTGTCTGCCACGTCGGTCCTGCTCACGGGGAGCATCCTCGCGGGCTGTTCCGCGCTCGGCCCGGCGGGGCTCGCCAGGCTCACCGGCCTCGGCACCTTCGCGATCGACACGCGCAACCTCGCCGAGCCGCGGGCCATCGACTGGCAGACCTCCCGCATCAACGCCGCGGGCCTCGGCGAGAAGCGGCAGGCGTTCGTGGAGGCGCAGCTGCGCGCGGCCGCGGGGGGCCAGGCGAGGTATGGGCTGAAGGCGGCGGGCAACTGGCCGACGCAGAACGCCAACTGGGTCAACGGGGGCACGCCTGGGGTTGCGCCAGGCACCATCTGCACCGGCGCCAACAAGGTCGACAACGGGCTCGCTTGCGGGATGTTTTGGGACAGCGGTGCCTCGCAACGCTTCGTGTTTGCCTTGTCGAACAACGGCTACTTTATGCGTATTCCTTCGGACCTGGCGCTCACCTCCACCGCCAACGTCGCGTCGGTCCAGTTGACGAGCCCGGCGGCCGTGGACAGCTTCAAACAGACCTCGGTCATCATGAACCCGAGCTGTACGCGGGCCTACTGCCTGCGCTCCACGGACGCCACCCTGTTTGCCGTGGACGTCACGGTCACGCCCCCGGCCCAGCTGAGCAGCCTGGCCATCGGCTCCGCTGGCAACGCCATGGAGGGAGCCCGCTTCCTGGCACCGTCGCTGGACCCCGTGCGCAGCAGCCACTATGGTGGCGAGGACATTCTCTACGTGCCTCGCAACGATGGGCAGGTGTACAAGGTCAAGGTCAGCGCCAACGGGGTCTTGAGCCAGGTGGGCGCTGCCTACACCTTGACCAGCGCCACGCCCATCAGCACGTGCGTCGGCTGCTCGGATTACTCTGACGGCGGGTCCAACCGCTACAGGCTGGCCGCTGCGGGAGTGGCCTTCAACGGCCACTATTTCATCGGAGACATGGCAGGGAACTTCTACGATTACGACGTCGACGCTGGCTCGCACGTCACCTACCCGGTCTCCACGGTGGCTGGCATCGCTGCCCCGCCAGCTCTTGAACTGCAGTCGGGCAACTCGGGGGCCTTGGACGTCTCAGACAGCGGCACCACCGTGACGGTGCCCGACATGGGGGCGCGCTACGCGTTCGTCAACGTCACGCGTGGCGCGGGCCCTGCCTGCGCGTGGGTGGACCTGGCCCGGCGTACGGTGGTCTTCTCGAAGCCGCTGTACCTCGATGAAAACGACAGCGGCGCCAACCCGCAAGTGTACGGCAAGCTGGCGGACTACAACTTCAACGAATCCACCTTGGGTGCCACTCACGAGATTGACCTGAAGAACGGCGCATCGACGGGCCGCGCCAAGACCGTCGCCACCGCCAGCACGGGCGACCTCGACGGTGTCACGGCCGGCACCCAGCAGTTTCTCGGCAACAGCCTGCAGGCCTCGGCCTCCGGCGTCACCAACGGTGGCGGCAGCACCGTTTACTTCCGCGCGGACGCCAGCGGGTTGGCCTCCACCGCCGTGCTGACTGACGCCGAGGTGGTCCTGACAGCGGATGCCGTCCGCACCGGGGTGGCGCCGCCGCGGTTCCACGCGGTGGGTGGCGTGAACGCCAACGGTGCCACCGGCTACTACCAACGCGGGACCACCACGGTGTGGGACACGGCGTCGAACCAGCTCAGCGCCGCCAATGCGCCCACGGTGTTCGATGCCACTTACGTCAACAACCCGCCGCTGCAGGGCTTCTCGAACGCCAACAGCGCGTACGTCACGCCCACCAACTTCGCGCTCAACACGACGTACTCGTGGCGCGTCCTGGACGCCCTGGCGGGGCCCGTCCAGATGGATCGCCTGGCCTTCGCGATGAAGGACCCCGGCACCTACGGCACCGGCACAGGCGACGCCGCTGTCTTCACGCCGGCCTCCACCACCACCCTCCGGCTCAAGTACGACATCGTCAACACCCGGCCCAGCTTTGTCGTTGAGACGGCGCCCATCCTGGATGCCACGGCCAAGCGTTGCTACGTGCAGGTGGCGAACGTCCTCTTCTGCCTGAAGTACAACGACCCCACTGCGTGGGCCGACGCGGAGCACGGCGTCAAGCACACGGGTTATCAGGCGCTGTACTTCGGGAGGGTCGTGGGGGACAAGACGGGCACGACAGATGGTAACGGGGGGTCCGCCTTCTACCGCAACGTCGTCACGCCCGTGGCGTCATTCAATTTCAAGTACATCTATGCGATGTCTTACAAGGCGCAGGGCGGCTCCCATTTTCATATGGCCCTGTCGCGCGTGACCCCGGGCAACGTCCAAAACTCGGGCCTGACGCAGCGGTCGAACGACGATCTGGGCACGTCAGACCGCATGTCAGCCGCCGTGGCGAGAACGGACAGCAGCGACACCTTCGGTGATGGCAGTGGCCAGCGAGACAGCTACTTGGGGGCGCGAACGATGATGGTCAGCCCCTACGACAACATTGCAACGACGGGCGGTGACCTCTACGTCTCGATGAGCGACAACGATGATAATGCCGCTGACTTCCCTTTTCTGTACCGGTTTGGTACCCAATAACGGCGTGCGCGCCTCACGGACGGCAGCAACGGCCTTTCTGGTGGGAGCGTGCGGGGTGGTCGCCTGCGCCCCAGCCCCCACAGCCCTTCTTTCATTGAGGCTTGTCGTGGGGCCGGCTGTGGCGGTGCAGCAGGCCTTGAAGCCTGTGCCCCCTCGGGGGGGGGGGGCGCAGGTCACGGCACCGGGGCGGGAGCAGGGGCAGCCCGCAACCGAGGTCCCGAACCCCTCGCCTGCGGCCGCGAGCGAGCCAGGTTACGCCTCTGGCGGCGGCTCTGCCCCAGCCCCCGGCGGCCCCCCTCCCCACCGCGTGCTCGCCCTCGCGGGCGGCCCGCCCCGCCCCGTGGCCGGTGCCTGGGTCTCAAGCGCCGACGGCCGCCGCGTGACGACGGGGCCGGACGGCGGGTTCACGTGGGTGGGCCCCGTGCCGGACGGCAGCAGCTGGGTGGTCGGGGCCGCGGGGCATGTGACCTCGTTCGTGCAGGGCTACGGCGCGGACGTGCCCGCGGCGTTCCACCTGGAGCCCCTCGCCGTCACGGGCGCGGCCGCGCCCCTCGTGGCCTTGCAGCCGGTGGCCCTCACGGGGGAGGTCCGAGACGCGGGTGGCGCCGGCCTGCCGGGCCTCCTTGTGGTGCTCTCCGCGCCGGGCCTCGCGGGCAACCCGGCGGCCTTCACCGAGGCCGACGGCCGCTTCACGCTGCGCGCGGACCTGCCGGCCGGGGGCGTGGCGGGGGCCACCGTGCTGGTGGCAGGTCCTAAGGGGGACCACGTCGCCGTCGCCACCGACCTCGCGCTGACGGGGCAGGCGCAGGCGCTGCCGCCCGTCGTCGCCACCGCGGCCGCACACGAGTTGCAGGTAGCCGCCTCGGGGCCCGCGAGCCTCCCCCCGCCCCGCGTGCGGGTGGTGATGCAGGGCCCGCGGGGCAGCGCCCTCACGCTGGACGCCGCGGGGGGGCTCAGGCTGGCGCCCCTGCCGGGCGTCACCTACGCGCTGCAGGTGCAGGCCCTCTCGAACGACGGGCTCCGGTCGAGCCGCCTCCAGCGCCCGGCCCTCACGCTCGACTGGGCCCAGCCCCGCACGACGCTCACGGAAGCGTTGCTCGCGCTGCCCGACGTCACGCTGCCGACGCCCCTCGCGCTCGGCGCGCCCCTGGTCTGGACGGCCGTGCCGGGTGCTGCCGGCTACACCGTCGAGGTGGCCGGGCCCCTCAACGCCGACGGCTGGCCCTGGGAGGCCTTCACGGTGGCCCCGGCCACCACCCTGCTCCAGCCCGGTGGCACGCTGCCGCCGGGGCCCTACCGCGTCGCGGTGTCGGCCTGGGACGCCCCGGGCCTCTCCGCCCGCGCCCTGGCCCAGGTCGGCGCGCCGCGGGCCCTGCGACGCATCTCGGGCGGCGCCACGGGGCTGCGCGTCGCCCGGGTGGAGCTCGCGGCCACGCCCTGATAGCGGCTGTAAGATGAGCACCGGCTAGCGACGTCGGCCGGGCTCAGGGGGCCGTCGCCCTGAGGTCGTTGGCCGCCCGTTCGTGGGCCCTGCTGATGGCCCGGCCTCGGGGCTCGCGCCGCCTGCTTGTGGTATATCACAGGAGGCGGAAGGAGGGGCCCTGGGCATGCCAGGCCATCAACGACGGCCCGGGTGGGCGCTCGCTGCAGGGCTGGTGCTTGTGGGGCTGGTGCTCGCCAGCTGTGCGGCGCTGCGGGGCGCGGCGCCTGGGCTGGTGCTGGGCGTCGGGGCCGTGGACCAGCGCAATCTGGCCGAGCCCCGCGGCATCGACTGGCAGACGCGGCAGATCGCAGCCCGGGGCCTGGGCGAGCAGCGCCAGGCCTTCGTGGATCGCTGGCAGCGGTCGCTGGCTGCCCTGAAGGCCCTGCCTCGCTTCTCGCTGGCCGCCTCGAGCGCCTGGCCGACGGCCGTGTCGAACTGGAAGGCGGGCACCACGCCGGGCGTGGCCGTGACCACGCTGAACGCTGCGGCCACCAAGGTCAACAACGCGATGGCCGCGGGCATGTACTGGGACACGGGGGCCACGCGGCGCCATGTCTTCGCGCTGTCGAACAACGGCCACCTGATGCGCATCCCCTCCGACATGGCGCTCAACACCACCAACGTCACGTCGTGCTTCCTGAACAAGACCTTCAACTTCACGGCCGTCGTCCTGAGCCCCGCGTGCACGCGGGCCTACTGCCTCGCCACCGACGGCACCCTGTTCGTCGTCAACACCGCGGACATGAGCACCGTGCACTCCGTGGCGCTGGGGTCGGGCTCGCCCTCGGCCCACTACCTGGCGCCGGCGCTCGACCCGGCGTTGAGCCAGCACGACGACCAGCGCGACGTGCTCTACGTGCCGCTCAACGACGGCACGGTCTACAAGGTGGTGTGCGGCGCGGACGGCATCCCTGCCGTGCAGGGGGCCGCGCACAACGTGGCGACGACGGCCACGGCCCGGACGGGGTGCACGGGCTGCAGCACCTACTCGGGCTACAAGCTCGCGGCCTACGGCGTGGCCTACAACGGCCACTACTACGTGGGCGACACGGAGGGGGTGTTCCACGACTACACCATCGACAGCGACACGGACGTGAAGTACCCCGTTTCCACGGTGGCGGGCATCGCGGCGGCGCCTGCGCTGGAGCTGCAGACGGGCTCGTCCGGGGCGCTCGCGATGTCCCATAGCGCGAGCACCATCACGCTGACGGACGGCGAGGCCCGCCATGCGTTCGTCAACGTGACGCGGGGCTCGGGGCCTTGCTGCGCCTGGATCGACCTCGCGCGGCGCACCGTGAGCTTCTCGCGGCCGCTGTTCCTCGACGAGAACGACCCGGCGAACGCGGCCTTCGGCTTTGCGGAGAACCACGCCTACAACGTGGCGGCCTCGAGCACCGTCACCATCGACCTGAAGTCCACGAGCCCGCAGGGCAAGGCCGTGACGGTCGCGACCAGCGCGACGGGGGACCTCGGCGGGGGCGCCCAGTGGCTCGGCAACAACCTCGAGCCGGCCGCCAACGTGGCCGGCGGAGGCGGCACGACGGCGTACTTCCGGGCCGACGCGAGCGGCGTGGCCTCGGACGTGGTGGTGGAGGACGCCGAGGTGGTGGTGACGGCTGCCGCCAACCGGAACGTCACCACGCCCGTGGTCCGGCGGGTGGGGGGGTACGACGCGAGCGGCTCCACGGGCTACTACCAGCGTGGCACCAGCACCACGTGGGATGCGGGCAGCAACACGCTCTCGGCGGCCACGGGGCCCACGCTGTTCGATGGTGCGACGGTCAACTGGCAGCGCGTCTTCAGCGCCAGCACCGCCACGCACACGGTCACCACCAGCTTCGCGACCAACACCGAGTACACCTGGCGGGTGCAGGACGTGCTGCTCGGCCCCGTGCAGATGGACCACCTCGCCTTCGCGCTGTATGACCCGGGCAGCCTGACCTTCGGCGGCGCGGCCTCGTTCGACCCGACGGCCACGACGGCGCTGCGCCTCGAGACGGAGACCTGGGCCGCGCGCCCCTCCTACCCGGTGGAGACGGCGCCGATCCTCGACGCGGCCAACCTCCGCTGCTACGCCTTCGTCGCCAACGTGCTGTTCAGCCTGAAGTACGACGACCAGACGGCCTGGATGGGGGCGGGTTCGAACCAGCACACGGGCTATCAGGCCGGGCTGCTCGCGCGCACGGTGGCCGGCGATGCCGGCCCGCGAGACGGCAGCGGCACCTTCTACCGCAGCACCGTGACGCCCGTGCCCGCGTTCAACTTCAAGTACATGCACGTGGTGAGCGCCACGGGCAGCGGCAGCGCCTGGAACATGGCCGTGTCGCGCCTCCAGCCGTTCAACCTGCAGAACGGGGGCACCCGCGCGAAGCCGAACCAGGACCTCGGCGATGCGGACCGCGACATCTCGGTGGGGGCCGGCAACGAGGTCGCGACGACGCGGGCCGACACCTTCTCGGCCGGCACCGCCACCTTCCCGTCGAACGAGGCGGCGCGCTACATGGTGATCTCGCCCTACGACAACCTCCAGACCAAGGGCGGGGACCTCTACATGGCCCTGAGCGACGGGGGCGCGGGCGTGCCCCGGCTGTTCCGCTTCGGCACGGACTGAGCCGTGGGCGGGGTGGTGCGTCGTGGCGTGGTGGTGCTGGCCCTGGCCTGGCCGGCCCAGGGGTGCGCGCCGGGGGCGCCCGCGGGGCTGGGGTGGCGCCTGGTCGTGGGGGCCGACGCGCAGGCATCAGCGCCTCCGCGGGGAGGGCCCGGCGCCGTGGGGAGCCCGGCGGAGGCCGCGCTGTCTGTCGGCCAGCCCGAGCCGCCGCCCTGGACGGGCGGGCCACGGGTGCTCACGGTGGGGGCTGGCCGGCCGAGGCCCGTGCGGGGGGGCTGGGTGGCCAGCCTGGACGGCCGGCGCGTCGCGGCGGGCCCCGACGGCGGCTTCAGCTGGGAGGGGCCCCCTCCCGCCGACGGCACCTGGGTGGTGGGCGCCGAGGGCCACGTGACGTCGCTGGTGGGCGGGCTGGGGCCCGATGCGCCGCAGGCCTTCCACCTCGTGCCGCTCGCGGCCACCGAGGCCGCGGTGGGCGGGGCGCCTGCGGGCCCGGTGACGCTGACGGGGGTGGTGCAGGGGCCAGGGGGTGAGGGCCTGCCCGACCTCCTCGTGGTGCTGGGGCTCCCGGGGCGGGCGGGCCCGGCCGTCGCCATCACGGGGGCCGACGGCCGCTTCACGCTGGCGACCTCGTTGCCCGCGCGCGGCGCCGCGGGGGCCACGCTGATGGCGGCTGGCCCCCGCGGCGGCCACCTCGGCATTGCCACCGGGCTGGCGCTCACGGGGCGGGACGCGGCCCTGCCGCCGCTCGTCGCCGTGCAGGGCGACCACGCGCTCGAGGTCCGCGTGGCAGGCGTCCCCTCGCTGCCCGCGCCGCGGATCCAGGTGGTGATGCAGGGGCCCACGGGCGCGGTGCTGACGCTGGAGGGCGGGGCTGAGGTCAGGGTTGCTGACCTGCCGGGCGTGGCCTACGGGCTGCGGGTGCAGGCCGTGGCGCAGGACGGCGTCAACCTCAGCCGGATCGAGCGGCCGGCCCTGGCGCTCGACTGGGGCCGCCCCCGGACCGTCGTGACGGAGGCGCTGCTGGCGCCACCCCAGCTGACGCCGCCCGCCCGGCTGGCGCTGGGGGCCCCGGTCGGCTGGGCGCCCGTCGCCGGCGCCACGGGCTACACCGTGCAGCTGACGGGCCCCCGCAGCGGAGGCGGCTGGCCCTGGGAGGCCTTCACGGCGAGCCCCGGCGTGGTGCTGGCCCTGCCGGGTGGCCGGCTCGAGCCCGGCGCGCACCAGCTCGCGGTGTCGGCCTGGGACGCCCCCGGCCTCTCCGCCCGCAGCCTCGCGCAGGCCGGCGTGGCCCGGGCCCTGCGCCGCGTCGAAGGCGGCGACGCCGGCCTGCGCGTCGCGCGCAGCGAGGTCACGGTCGCCCCCTGAGGGCGGCTGGTCACGGGCGCGGCCCGATCCGCCGGTCGCAGCGCCGAGCCGATCAGCCCTTGCCCCCTATATCGGTTCGGTATATAGTATCTCCGATCGATATAGTTATTGTGTATCGATATAGCAAGTCGGGTACAACCCTGGCATAAGGTCCTCTTGATCCCACGGGGAGAGCAACGGTGCTCGAGCTGGCCATTTTGGGGGTTCTCAAGGAACAGCCGATGCACGGCTACGAGCTGCGACACTACCTGTCGTTCATCGTGGGCCACATCTGGCAGCTGAGCTACGGCACGCTCTACCCGGCGCTGCGGCGGCTGGAGCGGCGCGGCGAGCTGACGCGGCAGACCATCCGCGACGGCAAGGGCCCCGCACGCCACGTGTACGCCCTGACGCCACAGGGGGAGGCGACCTTCCTGGCGATGATGGCCGAGGTGGCCTCGCCGACGGAGATCTCCGACCCGCACAAGTTCACGCTGCGGCTCACGTTCTTCCGCTACCTGGGCCGCGAGGCGCGCGTGGCGCTGCTCGCCCAGCGGCTGAAGTTCCTGCGTGAGAACCGGGAGAGCCTGGCCGAGATGGAGGAGATCCCGAGCTCGGGCCTCGACCGCTACCGCCGGGCCCTGATCCGCTACCACGCCCATGCCAACGCTGAGGAGATCGCCTTCGTCGAGCGCCTGATGCACGACGAGGCCTCGGAGGCCGAGGCGGGCGCCGTTGTTCCCACGACCGGCCAGGCGGCCGGTGCCGGTTGAAGTCCCCCGTGTTGCGAAAGGTTGAACCATGAGAGAAGTCGTCGTCATCGATGGCGTCCGGACGCCGGTGGCCACGTTCGGCGGTGCCCTGAAGGACCTCACGGCCCAGGAGCTCGGCCGCATCGTCGTGCGCGAGCTGCTCGACCGCACCAAGATCGACCCGGCCATCGTCGGCGAGGTGGTCTTCGGCTGCGCCGCGCAGGGCTCCGACGCGCCCAACGTGGCGCGCGTCATCGCGCTGCTCGCGGGCATCCCCAAGGAGGTGCCGGCCTTCACGGTCCACCGCAACTGCGCCTCGGGCATCCAGGCGATCGTCAGCGGCTACCAGGCCGTCGCGACGGGTGACTGCGACGTGGCCGTCGTCGGCGGCGCGGAGTCGATGAGCAACGCGCCTTACATCAACCGCGACATGCGCTTCGGCAAGCGGTTGCGCCACTCGCAGCTCATCGACACGCTGTGGGAGGGCCTCAACGACCCCGTCTGCAACCAGCTGATGGGCGCGACGGCCGAGAACCTCGTCGAGGAGTTCGGCATCACGCGCGAGGAGCAGGACAAGTACGCCGTCGACTCGCACAAGAAGGCCTTCCGCGCCACGCGCGAGGGCAAGTTCAAGGACGAGATGATGACGGTGATGGTGCCGAAGAAGGCCGCCGGCAAGGCCGTCGCGCCCGAGGCCTTCGCGCAG
>JAYKHR010000041.1:0-34131 GCA_035285125.1 Candidatus Sericytochromatia bacterium
GTTGATGAGCAAGCCGCCGCGGCCGGCATACAGGGCGGCTGCGCCGTTGATGGGCACCTCGGTGGCGGGGCGCCCCGCGCCGAGCCTGGCCTGGCCGAGCAGCAGGGCCTTGACGTCCTCGGCGACCTGGTCCACGGCGGGCACGCGCTGGCGGAGCCTGGCCGTGATGGTGTTGAGGGTGGCGTCGTCGTGCAAGAAGGCCCCGGTGGCGAAGGCACGGACGACGTCGAGCTGCGCGTTGAGGCGGTCGCTCTCGCTGCGGGGGAGCTTGTCGAGGGTCGCCTGCTCGCCCCTCGCGAGGCTGAGGACGTAGGCGGCGCCGAGGGAGCTTGCCGTGGTGAGGTTGACGGTGGCCTGCTGCGCGCCGTCCCGGGCGACGATGGCCCGCAGCTCGCCGCCGTTCCAGAGGGTCACGCGCGCGACCAGGTTGCCGGGGGGCAGGACGGCCTCGAGGCGGTAGGTGGCGTCAGGCCCCGAGACGGCCTGCAGGGGCCTGCCGGCCTCGTCGAGGAGGGGGCGGCCGGCGGCGTCGAGCAACTCGACGCGGGCGTCGGTGAGGCCGTAGACGGCGAGGCCGGTTTCGTCTTGCAGACTATAGAACTTGGTCTTGCCGAGCATGACCCCGCCATTGCTCGACACCACCGCGCCGCCGTTGTTGGACAGCACCTGGCCGGAGGTGTTGCTGATGATACCTCCGCTCCGGTCGGTGATGAGGCTGCCTCCCTGGTCGCTGATGAGGCTGCCTCCCCGGTCGCTGATGAGGCTGCCTCCCCGGTCGCTGATCAGCTCACCGCCAGGGTTGGCGATGAGCTTGATCGTGCCGAGCAGGCGCGTCGCGGTGCCACGCTGGGGCACGCCTGGGGTGGCGGCCTTGGGGGTGGGGCTGGCTGAGCTGGCCACGGTGCGACGGGCGTCTGTGGGGCCTGCAGGCCCGAGGGGTTGGCAACTGGTGGTCAGCAGCAGGGCTGCGAGCAGGGCCTGGGGTGGACGTGACGCCATACGGCCTGGCATACCCGGTTGCCTGATCCGGCAAACCGGTGGCCAGTGCCTGACACCGCGGTCGCCGCCCCCGCTGACGTGGCCCCCCGGGGCGGAGAGGGGAGCGGCGAGGCCTTCACCCCCCGGCGCGCCCTTCCCAC
Organism: Candidatus Sericytochromatia bacterium; assembly: GCA_035285125.1. Classification (GTDB taxonomy): domain Bacteria; phylum Cyanobacteriota; class Sericytochromatia; order S15B-MN24; family JAQBPE01; genus JAYKHL01. The sequence continues at coordinate 1,140 of JAYKHR010000041.1, forward strand.
CCGGTGGAGTGGTCTCCCCTGGTGGGCCCTCGGCGGCCCCGGCCTCGCGTGGCAGCCTACCCCCCTGCGGGTATGGTGAAGCTACCGACCAGGCCAGGAGCACCCGCCATGAACCGGTATCTCTCTCGCGCGACCCTCCTTGGGGCCCTCGTGGTGGGGCTTGGCTGCGCCGGAGCCCCGGTGGCCGTGGCGCCGACCTCCAAGCCCCGCGGGCCGGCCAGGGCCAAGGCCACGCCCACGCCCGTGGCCGCCCTGGCGCCCACGCCGACGCCGACGCCCTCGGCCACCCCCACACCGACCCCCGCCCCCACGCCCACGCCGACCCCTACGCCCACCCCCACCCCCACGCCGGGCCCACCGGCCACGCAGCAGGAGGTGGCCTCGGCCACCAGCTTTCCCTTCACCGAGGTGGGGCAGCGCTGGACCTACAAGCTCTCGCTCGGGGCTTCCTTCCTCACCCTTCCGGGCAGCCTGCAGGTCACGACCCAGGCCGTGTCCTCGGAGAGCTCGGAGGTCTACAGCGTCTTCGACGTTGACACCAGCAAATCCCCGCTCGGGGGCAGCAACGCCAGGCCGTACCATGTCGAGCGCCTCCAGACGCTGAACCGGGCCGACGGCAACCCTTACGCGAAGCTGCTGGGCCTCCTTTTCGACCAGAGTGGGGAGGGCGTCGCTTCCAGCACCGCCCCCGTGAGCACGCGCGAGGGGGTGACGGTCGGGGGCAAGGCCTACCCGGACGCCGTGCGCCAGCAGTTCGACTCCACCATCGGCTCGACCACGCTGAAGCTCGACATGTTCCTGACGCCGCAAGAGGGGATGGTCAAGGAGGTCGCCCGGGGCGACAGGCTGCCGGCCGGCCTGCTGTCGTCGGACCCCATGCTCGGGTCGCTCGACAAGCTGCCCTTCACGCTCACGCTCGAGCTTGAGACGCTCGAGATGGTCGATCCGCAGTTCGTGGCGACGGGCTCGCCGGCTGCCTCAGGCCCCCTGGTCGCCTCGCCGACGCCGTCCACGAGCGGGTCCATCACCCCCTGATAGCGGCGGGCAGATGCCCCTGGCCAGCACCGCTGGCCCCGGGCGTTCCCCTCAGCAGCACCGGTGCACGCCGCCGTGGGTCTCCTCCCATGCCGCCTTCACGCCGGCGGCGTCGCACCCACACCCCCGGGCGAGCCGGTGCCGCAGGGCCGTCTCGCCCGAGAGGTCCCGCAGCACGCCCAGCAAACGGCCCGCGAGCAGGCCCAGCCAGCGCCTCACGCGGCCCCCTGCGGCAGCGCGGCCGGCTCCGGCGGCACCTCGGTGCTGGCTGCCGGCTCCAGGCCACGCCCGATGCGCCACCAGCGCCGCGCCGCGAGCGCCAGCACCGCGGCCGTGAGGCCCAGGAACAGCGCGGTCAGCGCCGCGTCGATCACGTCGTTGCGGATCATGGCCTGCGCCTCGGCGAGGGCCGCCGGGGCGAGGCCCCCTGCCGCCACCTTGGCCTCCAGCATCGCCTTGTGGGCGAGGAAGCCCACCCGGGGGCTGGCCGCGAAGAGCTTCTCGAAGCCTGCAGCGAAGCAGACCACCACGAGCCAGGCCAGCGGCCCGAGCGTGACGGCGGCCCAGCGGGCCTTGCCTGCCTTGACGAGCAGGGTCGTGCCGACGATCAGGGCGATCGCCGCGAGCAGCTGGTTGGCGATGCCGAACAGCGGCCAGAGCGAGTTGATGCCGCCAAGCGGATCCACCACCCCCTGGTAAAGGAACCAGCCCCAGCCGCCCACCACGAGGGCCGAGGCCAGCACCGCGCTGGGGTAGGCGCTCGTGCGCCCGAGCGGCGCCCAGAGCTGGCCGAGCAGGTCCTGCAGCATGAAGCGCCCCACCCGCGTGCCCGCATCCAGCGTCGTGAGGATGAACAGGGCCTCGAACATGATCGCGAAGTGGTACCAGAGGCCCATCATGGCGGGCCCCCCCACGAGCGCCGAGAAGACCTGCGCCACCCCGAGCGCGAAGGTCGGCGCGCCCCCTGTGCGGTGGTACAGCGAGGCCTCGCCGACCTGCGCCGCGAGCGCCTCCATGGCGCCTGGGGCGAGCGGGAAGCCCCAGCCCGAGACGGTGGCCGCCACCGCGGCCGGCGTGGCGCCCGTGAGCGCGGCCGGGGCGTTGATGGCGAAGTACACGCCCGGCTCCAGCACGCAGGCCGCCACGAGCGCCATCACGGCCACGAAGGACTCCATCAGCATCGCGCCGTACCCGATCGCCCGGGCGTCGGGCTCGCGGTCGAGCAGCTTGGGCGTCGTGCCCGCGGCCACGAGGGCATGGAAGCCGCTGATGGCCCCGCAGGCGATGGTGATGAAGCAGAACGGGAACAGCGCGCCCGCCACCACCGGCCCGGAGCCGTCGAGGAACGGCGTCAGGGGCGGCAGCCGCAGCGTGGGGGCCGTCGCCAGGATGCCCACGGCCATCAGCCCCACCGTGCCCACCTTCACGAAGGTGCTCAGGTAGTCGCGCGGGGCGAGCAGCAGCCAGACGGGCAGCACCGAGGCCGCGAGGCCGTAGCCCATGAGCGCCCAGGCCAGGGTGCGGGCGTCGAGCGTGAAGAGCGGGCCGAGCACGGGGTGCGCCGCGACGTGGTGGCCGCCCACGAGGGCGGTGAGCAGCAGGGCCACGCCCAGCGTCGAGCCCTCCAGCACCCGGCCGGGGCGCCAGACCCGCATGTACAGGCCCACCACCAGCGCGATCGGGATGGTCATCGCCAGCGTGAAGGTGCCCCAGGGGCTCGCCGCCAGCGCCTTGACCACCACGAGCGCCAGCACGGCCAGCAGCACGACCATGATCGCGAGCACGGCCACGAGCGTGAGCCCCCCCGCCACGGGGCCGAGCTCGTCCCGGGCCATCTGCCCGAGGCTGCGGCCGTCGCGCCGGGTGGAGCCCACCAGGATCACGAGGTCCTGCACGGCGCCACCGAGCACCACGCCGACGAGGAGCCACAGCAGGCCCGGCAGCCAGCCGAACTGCGCCGCGAGGATCGGCCCGACCAGGGGGCCCGCGCCCGCGATGGCGGCGAAGTGGTGGCCGAAGAGCACGAACGGGCGCGTGGGGACGAAGTCCCGGCCGTTCTCGAGCCGGTGGGCGGGCGTCCGACGCGCCGCGTCCAGCCCCAGCACGCGGTCTGCCAGCCAGCGCGCGTAGGTGCGGTAGGCGATCGCGTAGGTGCAGCCCGCCGCCGTCACCAGCCAGAGGGCGTTGACGGCCTCGCCACGGGCCGTGGCGAGCGCGCCGAGGGCAACGGCCAGCCCCGCCGCGAGCAGCCCCGTGACGGCGTGGCCCTGCCAGGCGCGCGTCACGGCGTGGCCTCAGGCACCGGGCCCACGAGCACGGTGCAGGCGTCCTCCGGGTGAAGATGCTTGCGCAGCGCCCGGTTCACCTGCTCACGCGTGACGGCCCCGATCACGCCGGGGTAGCGCCGCCAGTAGTCCAGCCCGAGGTCGTGCAGCGCGATGCTGGCGAGCGAGCCCGCCATCCCTTCGTTGGTCGCGAGGCCCACGGCCTGCGAGCCCACGTAGCTGCCCTTGGCGAAGGCGAGCTCCTGCGCCGTGACGCCCTTCGCGAGCAGCCCGCGCACCACGCCGTCAAGCTCTGCGAGGCCCGTCGGCAAGTTGGCGCGGTTCACCGTCAGGCTCGCCCACCAGGGCCCGGGGCCGATGGCGCCGGGCCGCAGCACGCTGTAGGTGCCGTAGGTGAGCCCGAGCTCGTCGCGCAGCCGCAGCCCGAGGCGGCTGGAGAGCGGGTCGCCGCCGAGGATGTAGTTGCCGAGCTGGGCGGCGTGGTACTCGGGGCTGCGGCGGCTGAGCGCGGTGGGGTGCCCGACGCGGACCTCCACGTTGGTCTTGTCGGGCATCGGCACCACCACGCGCTGGGCCTGGCCGCGCGCCACGGCCGGCACCTCGGGCTTCACGAGCTCGGCGGTGGGCCAGCCGGCCGTCAGGCGCTCGAGCTCGGCGAACACCTCGGGCGCCTTCACGCGCCCGACCACCACCAGGGTGGTGGTGTTGGGCCCGTAGAAGCGCCGGTGGAAGACCTGCAGGTCCTCCCGCCGCAGCCCCTCCACGCCCGCCAGCGTGGGCGCGAGGTCGAGCGGCCGGAGGGGGTGCCCCTCGGGGTAGATGGCCTGCCCGAAGGCCCGTTCGACCCGGGCGGCGGGGTTGTCCTCGGCCTGCCGCAGCGAGGCTGCGAGGCGGGCCTTCAGCTTGGCGAGCTCGTCGGGCGGGAACGTGGGCTCCCGCAGGGCCTCCACGAGGGCCGTGAGCAGCAGCGTGCGGTCGCCCGCCAGGGCGCGGCCCTCGAAGCTCGTCACGTGCCGGTCGGCGGAGAAGGCCAGGCTGGCCGAGGCGCCCTCGAGGTCGCCGGCGAGCTGGAGCTTGGTGCGCCGCGCCGTGCCCGCCTCGAGCAGGGACGCCACGGCCGTGGCGAGCCCCGCCTGCCGGGCCGGCTGGTGCAGCCGGCCCGCCCAGACGAAGCCGTCGAGGGCGACGGTCTGGGACTCGGGGTTCTCGAGCACGATCGCCGTCAGCCCGCTCGCGAGCCTGCGCATCACCGGGGCCTTCAGGGCGGGGGCCGCCGCCGGCCGCCGCTCGAAGTCGAAGAGGGGGGCGGGCACCGGGCGCGCCCCGTTGGCGGTGGCCTTGCCGCTGCCCGCGTTGCGGGGGGCGGGGGGCACGGGGCCGTCGGGGGTGGCGACGTACCAGCCGACCGTGCGGTTGTCGGCCGTGAGGTAGGCCGCCGCCACGCGCTGCACGTCCGCCGTCGTCACCCGCTCGATGTCGGCCAGCAGGGTGAAGTTGCGCTCCCAGCGGTCGATCGCCGCGTAGTAGCCGAGCGCCTTGGCGAGCTGCTCCGTGCCCTCGTTGCCGTAGATGTAGGAGGCTCGGGCCTGGCGCTTGGCCTTGTCGAGCTCGTCGGCCTTGACGGGGGCTTGCTTCACGTCCTCCAGCTGGGCGAGCAGGGCGGCTTCCACCGCGGCGTGGGACCCGCTGGGCTTCAGCGTGGCCGCCACGCGGAACAAAGAGGGGTCTCGCTGCAGCCCCACGTCCGTCCAGCACCCCAGCGCGAGTTCCTTCTCAACGATCGCCTGGTACATACGCCCCGTCACGCCGGCCGAGAGGATGGCGTCGAGCACCAGCAGGGGGCCGATGTCCGGGTGGGAGACGGCCGGGATGTGCCAGCCCATCTGCAGCATGTTGGTCTCGCCCCGGCGGCGCAGCGTGAAGCGCCGCTCGCCGAGCTGGGCTTCCTCGATCGTTCGCACGGCCGGCGGCGTCTGGCCGCGGGGGATGCCGCCGAAGTACCGGGTGATGAGGGCAGCCGCCCGCCGCGGCTCGAAGTCGCCCACCAGCACGGCCACGGCGTTGTTCGGCTGGTAGTGGGTGTCGTAGAAGCGCTTCAGCGTGGCCGTCGGCACGGCCTCGACGTCGGAGCGCCAGCCGATGGTCGGGTGGTGGTAGGGGTGCGAGCGGTAGGCCGCCGAGGTGAGCTCCTGGTAGAGCAGGCGCTCGGGGTTGCTCTCGCCGCGCTCGAGCTCGTTGCGCACCACCGTCATCTCGGACTGGCGCTCGGCGTCGAGGATCAGCGCGTCGCGCATGCGGGCGGCCTCGACGGCCAGCCCGAGCTCCAGCCGGTTGGAGGCGTAGGTCTCGTAGTAGTTGGTCCAGTCCGTCCACGTGCTCGCGTTGGCGTTGGCGCCGTTGCGGTCGAGCAGCTGCGCGATCTGGCCCTTGCCGAGCGTCTTCGTGCCCTTGAAGAGCATGTGCTCCAGCAGGTGGGCGCTGCCGGTGGCGCCCGCCGGCTCGTTCCGGCTGCCCACCTTGTAGGTGACGACCCAGCTCACGACGGGGGCGGCATGGTTCTCCTTGAGGACCACCTGCAGCCCGTTGGGCAGGGTGAAGGTCTGGACGGGGCCGGCCACCGTCCGGTGGGTCGTGAGCGGGGGCGCGGCGGGTCCTGGCTGGGCCTGGGCTGTCGCGGGTGCCGCGGCCAGGGCGAGCCCGAGGGCGAGGGTCGTCAGGGGGCGTCGGGTGGACATGGCACTCCTCCGGAGGGACGGTCGCGAAAACGATACCACAGCGGCCTGGCCGGGCCGAGCCTGCCGTGGGGCTTGTTCGCCGCTGCTGGCCGGTGCTATCGTGCCGCACACGCGGCGCCCGGCGGGGGCGGACGCGGTGGGGAGGGCGTGCGCGTGGGCGAGAGCTGGGCACCGGGCCGGGAGGCGGCGGCCCTGGGCGGGACGGCCGCCCTCGTGCTGGCCTTTGTCGCGCTGATGACGGCCTTCGAGCCGGGCTTCTTCTGGCACGATGACGCCCAGGCCTGGTGGGTGCCCCTGATGGTCGATGTCCAGCGGGCCTGGGCAGCCGGCGAGTGGCCCCTCGTGACGCCGTGGTCGTGGCACGCCACCTCGCTGGCGGGCGAGTACCAGCCCGGCATCTTCTCTCCCCTCGTGCTCGGGGGCTACGCGCTTGCCACCACCCTGGCCGCGACGATGCCCGGTATGGCGGCGGTGTATGCCGGCGCGATGCTGCTGGTGGCCGCCTCGGGGGCTCACGTGCTGGCCCGCGTCGAGGGCGTCCCGCGGCCCCTGGCGGTGATGGTGGGCCTGGTGGCGGCCCTCAACGGCTGGTCCATCAGCTGGGCGGCCTCCAACTGGTTCCCGGTGGCCGCCGGCTTCGGCGCGCTGCTGTGGGTGTGGGCGGCGCTGGCGTGGGGCCTGCAGGGTGGGCCGCGGCGCCGGGCGGTGGCGGCCGTGGCCGTGGCCGTCGCCGTGCTCGTCACCGCCGGCGGGCCCCACATGGTGCTGATGGCGCTCGCCATCACGGCGGCGCTCGCGGGGCGGGCCGCCTGGCGGGCCCGGGCGGCCTGGCCCGTGGGCCTGGCCGCGGTGGCCTGGGTGCTGGGGCTGGGCCTGGCTGCGCCCGCCTGGGCCACCTTCCTCGGCGGCCTGCCGCACACGCTCCGGGCGGGCCACGGCCTGGCCCTGACGTGGCAGCGGCTGCTGCCGCTGGAGGCGCTGCCCGGGATGGTCTCGCCTGCGTGGGTCGTGCGGGGCTTCGTGCTCGAGGGCAGCGGGCCCCAGCTGCCGATCGAGCTGGCCAACGGGCTGGTGGTGCCGGCCGTGTGGCTCGCGGCCATCCTGGCAGGAGGCCGCCAGGGGTGGCGCGCGCTGGGCTGGCACGCGGGCCTGGCTGGCGTGTGCCTGCTCCTCGCCGCCCTGCCCAGCCTGGGGACGTTTCGCTGGAGCTACCGCTGGCTGTTGCCGGCGCATGTCGCGCTGGCGCTCGGGGCGGCGCAGTGGCTGGCCTGGCGCTGGCGCTCGGGGCCGGGTCGCCTGCGCGACCACCCCGCGCTCTGGGGGGCCCTGGCGCTCGGGGGGGTCCACCTCGGCACCCTGCAGCAGCCGGTCGTGCCCGCCGCCTACCACGCCGGGCTGCTCACCTTGCTGCTGGCCTGGGCCCTCCTCGAGCGCGCGGCGCGGGCGGGGCGCGCCTGGGGGCGGTGGGGGCCGCCGCTCATCACCCTGGCCGCGCTGGTGACGACCTACCGCTTCATCCCCCACCACCTGCTCGTGCCGACGTGGCCGCTGCCTGACGTCCTGCGCCCCCACCCCGTCCTGGAACCTGGCCGGCGCTACCTCCTGGCAGGGGACCTGCCCACCTACTACCCCGGCCGCTCCCCGGACGAGGGCTTCGGGCGCGTGCGGCTCGTGGGGGCGCTGCCCCTGGCGGCTGGCGTGCCCTTCGTCAACGGCTACTCGGCGCTGGCCCCGCGGGGTTCCTTCCGGGCCTTCGCGTTTGACATGACGGGCTACCAGCCGGCCGATGTCGTGGCGCGCGTCTGGCGGGTCGACGCGGCGCCGGGCGCCCTGCTGGCGCGCCTGGGGGTGGACGGCCTGGTGCTCGCCACCCCCTCCGAGGCTGCCCGGGGCCAGCTGCAGGCCCACGGCTGGCGGCTCGTGGCCGTCGATGCCGGCGGGCAGATCTGGCACCGGGGGGCCGCGCCGAGCCCGCTCGTGGCTGCCGGGGAGGGGCTGCGCCGCGTGGCCCCCGGCGACGAGGCGGCCTGGCGCGCGGCCCTGGCGGCCCGCGACGGGCTGGCCGCCGTCGAGGGGCCCGACCCCGGCGAGGTTAGGGTCGCCCCGCGCGCCGTGCGGCTGCTGCGGGTGGGCCGCAACAGCCTCGAGGTGGAGGTGGCCCCGGGGCCGGCACCCGCCCTGCTGCGCGTGGCCCGCGGCTGGGCGCCGCACTGGGAGGCCCGCCTCGACGAGCGGCCCCTGGAGGTGCTGGCCCTCGACGGGGTCGTGCCCGGGGTGGTGATCCCGGCGGGCGTCGGGGGGCGGCTGGCGCTGCGCTGCTGGCCGGCGGGGCTGGGGCTCGGGCTGCAGGTGGCGGCCGCCACCGTCGTGCTCGCGGGCGTGGGGGGCCTGGCGTGGGGGCGGCGTCGGCGCCGCGGTGAACATTTTGCCCGAGGTGTGCGATGATGTGGCGCGATGCACAGCCCCGTTGAAACAGCCGAGCAGGTTCGCGACCAGGTGCTGGCGCTCGTCGAGCGCTACCATGCCCTGGCCCATGGGCGCCCCGCCTTCGAGCCGGGCCAGAGCCGCGTCACCTACGCGGGCCGCTGGTACGAGGCGGCCGACATGGTGTCGCTGGTGGCCTCCTCGCTCGACTTCTGGCTGACGGCAGGCCCCTACACGACCCGCTTCGAGGAGGGCCTGCGGTCGCTCTTCGGCGCCCATGACGTGGCCTTCGTGAACTCGGGCTCGTCGGCCAACCTGGCCGCCGTGTCGGCCCTCGCGGCCGTCGAGACGCCGCGGCTGCTGCGCAGCGACGACCCGCCCGCGCTGCGCCCCGGTGACGAGGTCATCACGCCCGCCGTGACCTTCCCGACCACGCTCGCGCCCATCTTGCAGAACCAGCTGGTGCCGGTCTTCGTGGATGTCGAGCTCGACACGCTCAACGTCGACGTTGAGGCGGTGGCCGCCGCCGTGGGGCCGCGCACCCGGGCGATGTTCATCCCGCACACGGTGGGGCTGCCGGCAGACCTCGACCGGCTTCAGGCGATCGCCCGCGAGCACGGCTTGTGGCTGCTCGAAGACGGCTGCGACGCCCTTGGCGGTCGCTGGGACGGCCAGCTGCTCGGCACCTTCGGGGCCATGTCGACGCTCAGCTTTTACCCGGCCCACCACATCACCACCGGCGAGGGCGGCGCCGTCGTCGTCAACCACCCGCGGCTCAAGAAGGTCGTGCGCTCGGTGCGCGACTGGGGCCGGGACTGCTGGTGCGACCCGGGCGTGTCGGACTCCTGCCGCAAGCGCTTCGGCTGGAAGCTCGGCGAGCTGCCAGAGGGCTACGACCACAAGTACACCTACGCCAACCGGGGCTACAACCTGAAGGCCACCGACATGCAGGCCGCCGTGGGCGTGGTGCAGCTCGAGCGCCTCGATGAGGTCGTGGCCCTGCGGCGCAAGCACTTTGCCCGCTACCAGGAGGGCCTGGCCGACATGGCGGACGCCCTCGTGCTGCCGCGCATCCACCCGCGGGCGACGCCGTCGCCCTTCGGCTTCCCGCTCACGGTCCGCGAGGGCCTCGACGGGCGGCGCCTGCGCAACTTCCTGGAGGACGCCCGCATCGAGACGCGCCAGGTCTTCGGCGGCAACGTGCTGCGCCAGCCGGGCTTCCTCGACATTCCCCGCCGCGTCGTTGGCGACCTGACGGTCTCCGACCGCATCATGGGCGACACGATCTTCGTGGGCGTGTGGCCCGGGATGACGCTGGAGATGGTCGACTACGTCGTCGACCGCGTGCGCGAGTTCGTGAGGCGAGGGGGATGAGGCGGGCGCCTGAGGGGGGCTGGCGATGAAGGTCGCGGTCCTGGCAGGCGGCTTCGGCACCCGCCTGCTCGAGGAGACGGAGGTCGTGCCCAAGCCGATGGTCGCCATCGGGGGGAGGCCCATCTTGTGGCACATCCTCAAGCACTTTGGCGTCCACGGCTGCAGGGAGTTCTGCCTGGCGCTCGGCTACAAGGCCGAGGTCATCAAGCGCTACTTCCTCGATTACCAGGCCCTCAGCCGCTCCGTGTCGCTGAACCTCCGCTCGGGCGAGCTCACGCTGCACGCCGGGGAGGTGGAGGACTGGACGGTCCACCTGGTCGACACCGGGCTCAACACCATGACCGGGGGACGCATCCGCCGCATGGCCCCGTTTTTGCGAGATGGGACGTTCTTCTTGACCTACGGGGACGGCGTGGCGAACGTGGACCTGCACGCCTTGCTGGCCCACCACCGCCGCATGGGGCGGCTGGCCACCTTGACGTCGGTGCGGCCACCTGCCCGATTTGGGGGCTTGGCTCAGGAGGACGGCCTTGTGCAGGCCTTCGTGGAGAAGCCCCGCCTCGGCGAAGGCTGGGTCAACGGGGGCTTCATGGTGATCGAGCCGGCCGTCCTCGACTACATCGACGGTGACGACACGGTCTTCGAGCGGGACGTGCTCGAGCGCCTCGCCACCGACGGCCAGCTGGCGGCTTTCGCTCACGAGGGCTTCTGGCAGTGCATGGACAACATCCGGGACCGACGGCTGCTCGAGCAGCTCTGGCAGGAAGGAGCGCCGCCGTGGAAGACCTGGGCGTGAGCGTCGGGGGGCCCTCTGCGTTCTGGCGCGACCGGCCGACCTTCGTCACGGGCGGCACGGGCCTTGTCGGCAGCGTGCTCGTCGAGTGCCTCGTGGCGGCGGGAGCCGACGTGGTCTGCCTCGTGAGGGACTGGGTGCCTCAGAGCGAGCTTGTGCGCAGCGGGGCCCTGGCACGCGTGCGCGTGGTGCGGGGTGACCTGGCCGACCTCCCGCTGCTCCAGCGGGTGCTGGGGGAGTACGAGATCGACACCGTGCTGCACCTTGCGGCCCAGACCATCGTGGGGGTAGCGAACCGGGATCCCCTCTCGACCTTTGAGGCCAACATTCGCGGCACGTGGCACGTGCTGGATGCCTGCCGGCGCGCCCCCACCGTCAAGCAGGTGGTGTTCGCCTCCTCCGACAAGGCCTATGGCGAGGTGGGCACCCTGCCGTATGACGAGGCCATGCCACTTCAGGGGCGGCACCCCTACGACGTCAGCAAGTCGTGCGCCGACCTGCTGGCTCAGGCCTACGCCACCACCTATGGGTTGCCGGTGGCGATCACCCGCTGTGGCAACTTTTACGGCGGCGGGGACCTGAACTGGAACCGGCTCGTGCCCGGCACCATCCGGTCGCTGCTGCGTGGCCAGCCGCCCGTGATCCGCTCGGACGGCACGCTCGTGCGCGACTACTTCTACGTCGAGGACGGGGCGCTGGCCTACATGGCCCTGGCCGAGGCACTGGCGCACGACCGCAGCCTGGCGGGCGAGGCCTTCAACTTCTCCAGCGAGGAGCCTCTCTCGGCGCGGGCCCTGGTGGACCGCCTGATCGCCCTGATGGGGGCCGCCGTCGAGCCCGTGGTGCTCAATGAGGCCACGAACGAGATCCTCGCCCAGCACCTCGCGAGCACCAAGGCGCGGGGCCGGCTGGGCTGGCGGCCGGCGTTCACGCTGGATGAGGGGCTCAAGCGGACGATCGCGTGGTATGAGCGCCACCTCGCCGGCGCGGCAGGGGTGCAGGCGTGCCGATGACCCCCTCCGCGCCGCTGGCCACCATCCTGGCTCGCGATGTTGCTGCGATCGTCGCGCGGCCCGTGCCCTGGGAGCGCCTTGCCGGGGCCCATGTCCTCGTCACGGGCGCCTCGGGCTTCCTGGGCGGGTGGTTTGTGCGGACCCTGCTTGGGCTGCACCCCCTCGGCAAGGTCGAGGCTCCGGTGCGCGTCACGGCCATGGTGCGCGATCCGGGGCGGGCCCGCCTCCAGCTTTCGGACGTGGCGGATGCCCCGGGCCTGTCGCTGCTGCCTTGGGACCTCACGCGGCTGGAGTTGCCACCCTGGCCTGAAGACGTCGACCACGTCGTGCATGCAGCGAGCCTTGCGAGTCCCCGGCACTACGGTGTGGACCCACTGGGAACGATCCTGCCGAACGCCGTGGGGACTGCCGGATTGCTGGAGTGCCTTGGGCGGGGTGGCCGGGGCCGGGGCTTCCTCTTCGTCAGCACCAGCGAGGTCTACGGGGCTGTGGGGGGCGAAGCGCCCCTGGCCGAGGGCGACTACGGCGTGGTTGACCCCGCGGCCGTCCGGGCCTGCTACGCCGAAAGCAAACGGCTCGGCGAGGCCCTCTGCGTGGCCTGGCACCACCAGCACGGCCTGCCCACGCACATCGTGCGCCCTTTCCACACCTTCGGGCCAGGCCTCAGGCCAGACGACGGGCGGGTGTTCGCGGATTTCGTCCAGAACGTCATCCGGGGGGAGCCGCTCGTGATGACCAGCGACGGGGCGGCGCGTCGGGCCTTCTGCTACGTCTCGGACGCGATCGCGGGCTGCTTCACGGCGTGGCTGCTCGGGCAGCCGGGGCGGCCCTACAACGTGGCCAACCCGGCCGGTGAGCGCTCCATCGCCGAGCTGGCCGAGCTGTTGGCCGGCCTCTACCCGGCGCGGGGGCTGCGCGTCGAGCGGCGGGCCGCGGCCGGTGGCTACCTCCCGAGCACCTACTCGCGCCTGAGCGCCGACGTGTCGGCTCTTTCGGCGCTGGGCTGGCGGCCCGAGGTTACGCTCGAGGACGGCTTCCGCCGCACGATTGAGGCGAGCGCATGGACCTCGTGACGTTGAAGGCCGCGCATGCGGCCGGGCAGCTCGACAAACCCACCTTCATCCGCCGCGCCCTCGCGCTGCACGCCTCGCTGTTCGACACGGCCCGGGCGCTGGCGGACACCGAGGTCCGGGCGATCACGCTGAGCCCCGAGGGCGTCTGCTTCGAGGTCGGTCCCGCGCGGCTCCGGCTCTGGTGTCCGCCTGACGAGGCCCGCGTGGCGCCGATCGAGACGCTCAACTTCGACCGCTACGAACCCCGCGAGATGGCCGTGCTCGAGGCGTTGGCCGACGGCTGTCGCGCGATGCTCGACGTCGGGGCCAACATTGGCTGGTACGCCGTGTGGTTCGCCACGCGGGTGCCGGCGGGGCGCGTGTGGGCCTTCGAGCCGCTGCCCGGGCCCTACGCCTACCTCCAGCGCAACGTCGCGGCCAACGACGTCGGCGATCGCGTCGCCACCTTCAACCTCGGGCTCTCCCGCAAGAACGGCGTGGCGACCTTCCACTTCGCCCCGACCAACGGCACGAACGCCTCGCTGCTCAACGTCGCCGAGGCGCCGGACGCCGTGCCCGTCATCGGGGTGACGATGCGGCTCGATGACTGGGTCACGGCACACGGGGTGGTGCCAGACCTGGTGAAGTGCGACGTCGAGGGGGCGGAGCTTTGGGTGTTCGAGGGGGCGGAAGGTACGCTGGCGAAGCACCGGCCGGCCGTTCTCGCCGAGCTGCTGCGCAAGTGGTCGCGACCCTTCGGCTACCACCCGACTGACGTGCTGGAGTTCTTCCGGCGGCTTGGCTACCGTGCCCTCGCCATCGGAGGCGAGCGGCCTCGCCTCATCGAGGCCGTGGATGACGAGACAGTCGAGACCAACTACGTCTTCTTGCACCCTGCGCGCCATGGCGACGTGCTGGCGCGGCTGCTGGGGGAGGGCTGAGCTATGCTGGCGGCAGGCGCTGAGGCGCGGCCTGAACGGGTTTCGGTGGTCGTTCCGTGCTTCAATGAGGTCGACAACGTCGGCGAGCTCCACGCGCGAATTGCGGGCGTGCTGGAGGGTCAGGGCGTCGAATGGGAGCTGATTTTCATCGACAACGCCTCCACCGACGGCACGCGGGAGGCCATCGTGGCGTTGATCGCCCGGGACCCACGCGTGCGCCTGATCGTCAACGTGCGCAACTTCGGCCCTGTGCGCTCGCCTTATCATGGCCTGCTGCAGGCGTCTGGCGAGGCCGTCATCCTCATGGCTGCCGACATGCAAGACCCGCCCGAACTGCTCCCGAGCTTCCTGGCCCGCTGGCGCGAGGGTGCGCGGATTGTGCTCGCAGTCAAGGAGTCCAGCGAGGAGTCGCCAGTACTCTACGCCATACGCACGGCCTACTACCGGCTTATCAGTCGGCTCTCCCAGCTGGATATCACGCGGCATGCCACTGGCTTTGGGCTTTATGACAGGGTGGTCATGGATGCCCTGCGCGAGATCCCCGACACCTATCCGTACTTCCGGGGGCTCATCCACGAACTCGGCTTTCCGATGGCCAGGGTCACTTTCAGGCAGCCGCAGCGGCGGCGCGGCCTTACCAAGAACAACTTTTACACCCTCTACGACCAGGGCATGCTGGGCATCACAAACCACTCCAAGGTGCCGCTGCGCATCGCGACGATGGTCGGCTTTTTGGTGGGGGCGTGCAGCCTGGTCGTGGCGTTCGGCTACCTTGTTGCCAAGTTGCTGCTCTGGGGCCAGTTCCCGAACATCGGGCAGGCTCCGACCGTCATCGGCCTCTTCTTTTTCAGCTCGGTCCAGCTTTTCTTCATCGGCTTGCTTGGGGAGTACGTGCTGGCCATCCACACCCAGGTGCACCGCCGCCCCCGCGTCGTGGAGCTTGAGCGCGTCAACTTCCCCGAGATCAATGCCGTCGTGGAGCCACCCGCTGATGGCGCACGTGTTTGAGCCGGCGCTCGCCCGGGCCCTCGCCCGCGACATCCGCCTCGCGGCGTTGCAGATGGTGCATGCGGCCCGGGCCTCCCACATCGGCGGTGCGCTCTCGATGGCCGACGTGCTCGGGGTGCTATACGGCGGCTGGCTGAGGGTCGATCCCGCGCGCCCTGACGATCCGGCTCGTGATCGCTTCATTCTCAGCAAGGGCCACGCGTGCACCGCTCTTTATGCGGCTCTGGCGCTTCGTGGCTTTTTCCCCCGGGCCTGGCTGGATGGCTATGCCCGCGACGGCTCGTTGCTCATGAGCCACGTGAGCCACCATGTGCCGGGCGTCGAGTTCTCCACGGGCTCGCTCGGCCACGGTCTGCCTTTCGCCGTCGGCAAGGCCCTCGCCGCGAACGTCCGGCGGGAGGGGTGGCGGACGGTGGCTCTGCTCAGCGACGGCGAGCTTGACGAGGGGTCGAACTGGGAGGCGCTGCTCTTTGCTGGCCACCATCGCCTCTCGGGCCTCACGGCTGTGGTGGACTGCAACGGCATCCAGAGCCTGGGCCGCGTCGAGGAGACGCTGTCGCTGGAGCCGCTGGCTGCCAAGCTGGAGGCCTTCGGGTGGGAGGCCCTGGAGGTCGACGGCCATGACGTCGAGGCCTTGCATCAAGCCCTGTCCGCGTCGCGTACGGGTCGGCCCCGGGCCATTGTCGCGCGCACCGTCAAGGGCAAGGGAGTGAGCTTCATGGAGGACCGGCTCGAGTGGCACTACAAGAGCCCCGACGCGGCGCAGCTCGCGGCGGCCCGTGCTGAGCTGGGGGGGGACGATGCGCACCGCCTTTCTTGATGGCCTGCTGGCCGCTGCCCGAGAAAACCCGCGGGTCGTGCTGGTTGTGGGGGACCTCGGCTTCAGTGTGGTCGAGCCGTTTCGAGACGCCTTCCCGGAGCGCTTCTTTAATGCTGGCGTTGCTGAGCAGAACATGATGGGGCTCGCCGCCGGATTGGCGTCCGAGGGCTTCCATGTCTTCGCCTACTCGATCGCCAATTTCCCGACCTTTCGCTGCGCCGAGCAGATCCGCAACGACGTCGCCTATCACCGGCTGCCCGTCACGGTGGTGGCTGTGGGTGGTGGGCTTGCCTACGGCTCGCTGGGATACTCCCACCACGCGGTGCAGGACTACGCGTTGCTGCGGGCCTTTCCTCACATGCTGCTTGCGGCCCCCGGCGATCCGCCGGAGGTCGCTGCCTGCCTGGCGCACCTCCTGGCACACCCCCAGCCCAGCTACTTGCGCCTCGGCAAGGCTGGCGAGCCCGCCCTTCGGCCAGTTCCGCCGAGCTTGACGCCAGGCCGCTGGGTGCCCCTGGTGGAGGGTGAGGGGCGGGTGGCAATCGTCACCACCGGCACGGCCCTCGGGCTGGCCCACGGCTGGCTGGCGCGCCCAGCGTGGCAGGGGGCCTCGCTCTTCACGCTGCCCCTTTGGGGGATGGGCCAGAAGTCCCTTCAGGCCGAGCAGGTTGCCCGTTTCGAGCGGGTCGTCACGGTTGAGGACCACCTCCTCGACGGCGGCTTCGGTAGCTGGCTGCTGGAGGCGGTGGCCGCCGAGGGGCTCGCGGGGCGCATCATGCCCCGTGCGTTGGCCGCCGACAGCCTCGGGCACGTTGGCAGCCAGGCAGTCCTCGAGGCTCTCGGAGGCCTTGGCTGACGCGATGGCTTGGGACGCATCGTCACGGGGGCCCACGTTGGCCTGGCGGGAGGCGGCCGCCACGCTGCTGGTGGCCGTCAGCGCCCTGGTGGCTGCCGGGGCGTTGTGGTGGCTTGACCCGACGTTCTTTTGGCGGGATGACTGCCAGATCTGGGCCGTGCCCACCCAGGTGGACCTCCTGCGGGCCTGGCGCGCGGGGGAGTGGCCCACGCTGACACCCTATTCGATGCAGGCGACGACGCTGCTCGCCGAGTACCAGCCTGGCCTGCTGAACCCGATGGCCTGCCTGGCGGCGGTGCTGTCGGGCTGGCTGTCCGGGGGACGGCCGGCGGCGCTCGCTGCGGTTGGCGCCGCCTTCTGGCTCGCCGTCACAGCGACGGGGGCATTCCGGCTCGCCCGTCGCGAAGGCCTGGAAGCGCCGCTCGCCTGCCTCGTCGCGGCGGTCGGGGCCTTTAGTGGCTGGAGCATGAGTTGGGCGGCGACGAACTGGCAGGTGGCGCAGGTGGGCTTCGGCTGCCTGACGTGGGCCTGGTGGGCCCTGGCGGGGGCCTCGCGCGGTCGCGCCTGGCTGCCGGCGGCGGCCTGCGTGGCGCTGCTGCTCACGGCGGGGTGGCCCCTCACGGTCGTGATGGGGGCGCTCGTGTCTGCCCTGTTGCTGCTGCGGGAAGGCCCCGGTCGGGCTTGGCGCCCCCTCGCGCTGGCCTGGGTGGTCGGGCTGGCCTGGGCTGCCCCTGCCCTGCTGCCCTTCGTTTCCCATGCCCAGACGTCCTTGCGGGCCCAGTTGACGGCCGTGTGGCAGTGGCAGTGGCTCGTTCCGCCGCTGGCGCTGCCTGCCCTCTGGCTGCCTGCCTTCGTCGCTCCGTGGCAGGTGTTCGGGACGCTCAAGCCCCATGTCTCGCTGGAGCTTGCCAACGGGCTGGTCCCTTCCGCCGTGGCGCTTGCGGCCCTTGCTTGGCGGCCGACCGTCGCCTCCCGCGCCCTGCGCTCGGCCGCCTGGCTTGCCATCGGCGTCGGGCTGCTGGCCTGCTTACCGAGCGTGGGCATGTTCCGCTGGAGCTTTCGTTGGCTCCCGCTGTTCCACCTGGCCTCCGCCCTGGCGGCTGCCCTGTGGCTGCAGGCCGCCTGGCGCGCGCGCGCTGCTGTGCCTCTGCCTTGGGTCCACAACCCCGGCCTGCTAGGCGCCATCGCGGTGGGGTTGGCCTGGGTCGTGGCGTTTCCGATCCCTGGGGTCGTGGGGCCACTCGCGGCTGCGAGCCTGGGGGTGGCTTTGGCCTGGGCCGCCGCCGAGCGCTGGGCGCCGCCGCACGTGCGCGCCTGGGCTCCTGCCACGTGCGCGGTGCTCGTGCTCTGTGTGACCTATCGCCTGGTCCCCACGGCCCTCGACGTGCCCAGCTGGCCGCTCTCGGCGGACCTGGACCGCCCGGCGCCGCTCGAGGTGGGCCGGCGCTACCTGGCGCTTGTCACGGAGAAGGACTACTTCCAGGTCGGCGTCCGCCAGCCGGGCTTCGGCGAGCTGGTTCGCCCTGGCCAGACGCCACTGCTGGCGGGCCTGAGCTTCGTCAACGGCTACACCCCCCTGCCCCGTCGCGGGATCTGGCTCGCTTTCCAGTTCGGGCCCCACGGCTACATGTCCGAGCAGGCCCTGCAGCGGGCGGTCGGGCGGGACGCGCAGCCTGGGGGCCTGCTCTCACGCCTTGGCGTCGACGGGTTGGTGCTCGGATCGCTCCAGCGGCACCACGCGCCGTGGCTCGTGTCCCAGGGTTGGACGGTGGTCGCCGAGCGGCGCGAGGGCCTGTTGCTGCACCGCCGCGGCTCCCTCTCACCGCTTGTTGTCGCCGTGCCTGGTGTCCGCCACGAGGTGCTCGATGGTCGGCCGCCCTGGTGGCTGGCACTCGGTCAGACCGATGGTCTGAGCGTGATCCCGTCCGAGCGCGAGCCGCGTTCCGTGGAGCGGCTCTCACCACGAGCCGTGGCGCTGAGGGGTGCCTCGCGCACGGCCGTGGATGTCGAGGTTTCGCCGGGCCCCGGGCCGGCGATTGTCGCGGTGCGTGTGCCCTGGCTCGACGGCTGGGAGGCCTCGCTCGCCGGGCACCCCGTTGCGCTGGTATCCTTGGATGGCATCGTGGTCGGGGCGCGCATCCCGGCGGGTGCCGGTGGCTTGCTTCAGCTGCGCTACTGGCCGCCTGGCTTGCGCCTCGGGTGGGCACTGGCCCTTGGCGTCACGGTGGTGGTCCTGGGGATGTTCGGGTGGCGCCGGCGGCGCGCCCGGGCGCGCGCGTGAGGTTGCCGTGGCGAGCCTACTCGATTGCACGCTGCGGGACGGTGGCCACCTGAACGGGTGGCGCTTCTCCCACGAGCTGGTGCGGGCCCTGCTGGTGGCCGCGGCCCGCTCGGGTGTGGATGCCGTTGAGCTCGGCTATGCCCACAGCCCCACCGACTCGCAGGGCCCCTGCGCCGCGGTTACGGCGGCCTGGCTCGATGAGGTGACGGCCGACCTCGCTCCCCTGCCGAGGCTGGCCGTGATGATCGACGCAGGCCGCTGTGAGCCGGGAGCCGTCCTCCCGCTCGGGGCTGGGTGGGAGGGGCTGGTGCGCGTGGCTGCCTACCCCCACGAGTTGCCCCGCGCCTTCGAGCTGGTCCGCGCCCTGCTGGCGGAGGGCCAGGCGGTTTGTCTGAACCTGTCGGCGGGGTCGGCCCTCGGTCCTGCTGAGCTTGAGGCCCTCGCAGGCTTCGAGGGGCTCGGGGCCCTCGAAGCCGTGGTGCTTGCCGACAGCTTCGGCGCCCTGCTGCCCGACCGGACGCGCTCCCTGCTCCAGGCGTTGCGGGTGATCGGCTGCCGACGCCTCGGCTTTCATGCGCACAACAACCTCCAGCTGGCCTTCGCCAACGCCCTCGCGGCGCTTGAGGCAGGTGTCGAGTCGCTAGACGCCTGCGCTTTCGGGATGGGGCGAGGGGCTGGCAACCTCCCGATGGAGTTGATCCTCGGCCACCTGCAGCGGGGGAGCGGGCGGCTGTCGGTGGCCCCCTACCTTGCATTTGTGGAGACGCATATCGCGCCCCTGCAGCCTGCAATCGACTGGGGCTACACCCTGCCCGGGTTGCTCTCCGGCCTCGGTGGGTTGCACCCGAGCTATGGCCCGGCGCTGGTCGCGCGGGCTGGCTCCGCGGCGGCAGCTTGGCAGGCGCTGGCGGAGGTCGACGGGGCGTTGCCCCTCGGCTACGAGGCGGCGGCGCTGGCGCGGGCCTGGCGTGGGCCGCTGCAGGTGAGGCCATGAACCCCAGGATGTCGCAGCTGCGGGCCCTGTTTGACGCTGGGGCCTACTTCAAGCTGGTCTGTGGCGCGGGCAACGCCGATGCGCGCGAGGTTGAGCGGCTGGCCGCCATTTACACCCTCGCCGGCGCCAATGGCTTCGACGTCGCGGCCGTGCCCTCCGTGGTCGAGGCCTGCGGGGTTGGCATCAACAGGGCCTACGGGCTGGCTTCGGGGCTCGGGGTCGCCATCCCCGTGCGGCCCTTCATCACCGTCAGCGTCGGCGTCCCGGGAGACCACCACGTTCGAAAGGCTCTCATCACGGATGCTTGCGTGGCCTGTGGCAAGTGCATCCCTGCCTGCCCTACGGAGGCGATCCCGGCCAACCTCGTTGTCATCCGAGATCGCTGCATTGGTTGCGGGGCCTGTGAGGCGGCCTGCCCGCCGCGGATCGCGGCGATTGCCTACGAGCACGATGAGAAGGGCCTGCGCGACACGCTGCCGCGCTGCCTGGCGGCGGGGGCCGAGAACATCGAGCTGCATGCCGCGGTGCCCGACGACGACGCCATTCTGGACGAGTGGCGCGTGGTTGCCGAGGTGCAGCCCGACCACTTCATCTCGATGTGCCTCGACCGGCAGCACCTCTCGAACACACAGCTGATGGGGCGCATCCGGCAGGCCCACGCGGTCGCGGGCCAGCGGCTGATCATTCAGGCTGACGGCGTCCCAATGAGCGGCGGCAGGGACGACGCCAACACCACGCTCCAGGCGATCGCCACGGCCGACATCATCCGCAAGCAGCTCATCGACGTGGATCGCGCCTTCAAGCACCTGCCCGTGCTGCTCTCAGGGGGCACCAACTCCCACACGGGGGCCTTGGCTCGCGCCTGTGGCGTGCCCTTCGCGGGCGTCGCCATCGGCACGCACGCGCGCAAGGTCGTGAAGCCGGCCCTTGAAGTGGCTGACCTCTGGTCGCAGCCCGCGCTGCTTGCCGCCGCCGTCGACGCCGCGCGGGACCTCGTGAGCGCCAGCCTCGGCCTGCCGCAGCCGGCCTGATGGCGGCCCTTGGGTGCTGGCTGACAGGCGACGCGCCACGCGTCTGGCGGGAGTGGCGCGAGGGCCAGAGGCAGGCTGCAGCTTACGCATGGCGTCGCATCAAGTCCTGGCCTTCGGCCGCCGAAGCATCCCTCGGGGAGGCCCCGTCTGGTATCCTGACGTCGCGCCGGCCTGTCGGCCCGGGGCGCCGCGAGGGAGCAGCCCGTTGCGCATCCTGACGATGAAGCTCATCGACCACCACCTCGGGCGCCTGCTGTGTGCGGCGCTCGGGCCCGCGCTGGGCGTGCCACCCGGCCAGCTGCCGGCTGCCCCCGGCGTCCGGTCCGTCGCCCTCGTCAAGTTCTGGGGCATGGGCTCGCTCGTGTTGCTCACGCCCGCGATCGCCGCCGTCCGCGCCCGCTGGCCGGGGGCGCGGGTGGTGGTGGTGACGCAGGCGGCCAACCGAGAGCTCGTCGGGCTGCTGCCCGGCGTCGATGGCGTGCTCACGCTGGAGGTCGGCCGGGGGCCCGGCGCGTTCCTCGCCTCGCTCGCGCGCCTCGTGCGCGACGTGCGTCGCGCGGCCTTCGACGTCTGGCTCGACGCGGAGTTCCTGACGCGCTTCAGCGCCCTGCTCACGGCCGTCTCGGGGGCCCGGGTGCGCGTGGGCTTCCACGTGCCGGAGGTGGCCCGGGGGCGCTTTCACCACGTCCGCCTGCCGTTCAATGGCCACCGCCACATGGTCGACAACTTCCTCTCGCTCGTGACGGGGGAGCTCGCGCCGCCGGCGGCGCCGGCCCCGCTCGCGGCGCTGCCCCCCACGGCGGAGGCGCGGGCCGCCCTCGACGCGCAGCTCGCCGCGCTCGGTGTCGGCCCCGATGAGCCCCTCGTGGTGCTCAACCCCAACGCCGGCGAGCTGGCGCTGGAGCGTCGGTGGCCCGTGGAGCGCTTCGGCCTGCTGGCGGGGGCCCTGCTCGAGGAGCTGCCCGGGCGGGTGGTGTTCGTCGGCGCCCCCGCCGAGCGCGGCCACGTGGCCCGGGCGCTCGCGGCCGCCCCCCAGGATGCCCGGGTGGTGGACCTCTCGGGCCAGACCGACCTGGCTGGCCTCGTCGCCCTCTTCGCGCGGGCCCGCCTGCTCGTCAGCAACGACACCGGGCCGCTGCACCTGGCCTGCGCCGTGGGCACGCCCACCGTCTCGATCTTCGGGCCCGAGACCCCGGTGCTCTTCGGGCCCCGCGGCCCCCACCACCGCATCGTCTACCGCGGCCTGGCCTGCAGCCCCTGCCTGAACGTCCACAACGGCCGCACCGTGCGCTGCCCCTACGCCGTCACCCACTGCGTCGAGGGGCTGCCCGTCGAGGCGGTCCTGGCGGCGGTTCGGGACGCCCTGCGCGGGGCGCCGGATGGTAGGATGTGGGCGGGAGGCGCCGCATGATCGAGCGCAGGGTTCCAGCCGCCGGAGGCCCCATCCTGGTGACGGGGGGAGCCGGCTTCATCGGCAGCCACCTGGTCGACGCCCTGCTCGCGGCGGGCGAGCGGGTGGTGGTCCTCGACGACTTCAACGACTTCTACGACCCGGCCGTCAAGCGGGCCAACGTCGCCCCCCACCTGGCCGACCCGGCGTTTGCGCTGGTCGAGGGCGACCTCCGCGACCCGGCCGCGATCGCCCGCTGCTTCGACGCCCACGGGCCCGACCGCGTGGTCCACCTGGCGGCCCGGGCGGGCGTGCGGCCCAGCCTGGACGCCCCCTTGCTCTACCAGGAGGTCAACGTCACGGCGACGCTGCACCTGCTGGAGGCCTGCCGGCGCCACGGCGTGCGCAAGCTGGTGTTTGGCAGCAGCTCCAGCGTGTACGGCGAGAACGCCAAGGTGCCCTTCAGCGAGGCCGACCCCATCCCGGGGCCCATCAGCCCGTATGCTGCCACCAAGGCCGCGGGCGAGCTGCTGTGCCACACCTACAGCCACCTCTATGGCCTGCCCACCGTCTGCCTGCGCTTCTTCACCGTCTACGGCCCACGCCAGCGGCCGGACCTCGCCATCCACAAGTTCGCCCGGCTGATCGAGGCCGGCCAACCCCTGCCGGTCTTCGGCGACGGCTCGACGGAGCGTGACTACACCTACGTGGACGACATCGTGGCGGGCATCCGCGCGGCCTTGGCCTACGACGCCACCCGCTACGAGGTGATCAACCTCGGGAACTGCCGCACGATCGCCCTCACGGCTCTGATCACGGGGCTGGAGCGGGCGCTCGGCCGCGAGGCGGTGCTCGACCGCCGCCCGCTGCAGCCCGGCGACGTGCCGCGCACGTGCGCCGACGTCGAGAAGGCAGCGCGCCTGCTCGGCTACGCCCCGCAGACGCCCTTCGAGGCAGGCCTGGCGAGCTTCGTGGCGTGGCTGCGGGCGACGCCCGTGGGGGTCGCGTGATGGCCTCGCCCTTCCAGGACCCGCTCCTGCCCGCGTCGGCCGGGGGGGAGGCCGCCTCGCCCGACCTCTCCGTGTTCCTGCCCGTCTTCAACGAGGAGGGGAACCTCGGTCCCCTCGCCGAGAAGCTCGTGGCGCACCTCGACGCCCTCGGGCGGACCTGGGAGGTGATCTTCGTCGACGACGGCTCGACCGACCGCAGCTTCGAGCTGCTCACGGCGCTCGCCACCCGCGAGCCGCGCTTCAAGGTGGTGCGCTTCCGCCGCAACTACGGCCAGACGGCCGCGATGGCTGCCGGCATCCTGGCTGCCCGCGGCCGGATCCTCGTGCCGATGGACGCCGATCTCCAGAACGACCCGGCCGACATCGTGCGCCTGCTTGCCAGGCTCGACGAGGGCTACGACGTCGTCTCCGGCTGGCGCAAGCACCGGCAGGACGCCGCGCTGACGCGCACGCTGCCCTCGCGCGTGGCCAACGGCCTCATCTCCTGGATCAGCGGCGTGCACCTGCATGACTACGGCTGCTCGCTGAAGGCCTACCGGCGCGAGGTGCTCTCGGACGTGCGGCTCTACGGCGAGATGCACCGCTTCATCCCGATCTACGCCTCGTGGCAGGGCGCGCGCGTCACGGAGGTGCCCGTCACCCACCACGCGCGCGTGGCCGGCGTGAGCAAGTACGGCCTCAACCGCATCTTCAAGGTCGTGCTCGACCTGATGGTCGTGAAGTTCCTCTCGAGCTACGCGACCAAGCCCATCTACGTCTTCGGGGGGGCGGCCCTCGCCGCGTTCGCGGGCGGCGGGCTGGCCGGCTCCTATGCGCTGTACCTGAAGGCCATGCACCTTGCCGACTTCGTGCAGACGCCGCTGCCGCTCCTGACGGTGACGCTCGGGATGGTCGGCGTCCAGCTCTTGCTGCTCGGCCTGATCGCCGAGATGCTCACGCGCACCTACCACGAGTCGCAGGGCAAGCCGACCTTCACGGTGCGCCAGACGCTCAACCTCGAGCCCTGACGCCATGTGCGGGATCACGGGCTGGCTGGCCCGCGGGGGCTGGCCTGCAGGCGGGCGCGAGCGGCTCGTTCGGATGTGCGATGCGATGCGCCACCGGGGCCCCGACGCCGAGGGGCTGTGGCTCGACGGCCCCGTGGCGCTCGGCATGCGGCGGCTGGCCGTGATCGACGTGGCGGGGGGCCAGCAGCCCATCGCCAACGAGGACGGCACGGTCCACGTCGTCTTCAACGGCGAGATCTACAACCACGCCGCGCTGCGCGAGGGCCTGCTGGCCCGCGGCCACCGGCTCGCCACCCGCAGCGACACCGAGGTGCTGGTGCACCTCTACGAGGAGCACGGCGAGGCGTTCGTCGAGCACCTCACAGGGATGTTCGCGATCGCGCTGTGGGACGCCCGCCGGCAGCGCTTGCTGCTCGCCCGCGACCGCCTCGGCGAGAAGCCGCTCTACTGGGCCGACCTCGACGGCGAGCTGGTCTTCGGCTCCGAGCTGAAGTGCCTGCTGGCCCACGGAGGCGTCGCCCGCGCGCTCGATTTGCCGGCCCTCTCGGCCTACCTCGCCTGCGAGTACGTGCCGGCGCCGCGCGCCATCCTGCGCGGCGTGCACAAGCTGCCGCCGGCCCACGTGCTGGTGGCTGACGCCGCCGGCGTGCGCGTCTCGCCCTACTGGCGGCTCGACCTCACGCCGCGCCGCCCGGCCCCTGGCGGCGCCGCCGCCGCGCAGGCGCTGGCGGACCACCTCACGCGCGCCGTGGGCCTCCAGCTCGTGGCGGATGTGCCGCTCGGCGTGTTCCTCTCGGGGGGCATCGACAGCTCGACGGTGGCCGCCGTGGCCGCCCGCGAGCTGCGCGCGCGCGGCGCCGGCCCCCTCGAGACCTTCTCGATCGGGTTCGCGGACCCGAGCTTCGACGAGAGCGCCCACGCCCGCGCCGTGGCGGCCCACATCGGCAGCCGCCACCACGAGCGCGTGCTGGAGCCGGCCCTGCTGCCGGCCCTGCTGCCCACCGTGACGGCCCTGCTCGACGAGCCCTTCGCCGACGCCTCGATCCTGCCCACGCACCTGCTCGCCGCCTTCGCCCGCGAGCACGTCACGGTCGCGCTCGGCGGCGACGGCGGCGACGAGCTCTTTGCCGGCTACCCGACCTACCAGGCCGCGCGGGCGGCCAGCCTGCTCGACGGCCTGCCTGTGGGCCTCAGGCAAGCCTCGGCCGCCGCGCTGCGGGCGGGCGTGGGCTGGCTGCCCGTCAGCCACGACAACCTCAGCCTCGACTTCAAGCTCAAGCGCTTCGCGGGCGCGCTGGCCGCAAGCCCCCTCGAGCGTCACGCCACCTGGCTCGGCGCCTTCGACCCCGGGCTGCAGGCCGGCCTGCTCACGGCTGACGTCCGGGCGGCCCTGCGGGACGAGGACCCCTGGGCGTCGCAGGCCGCCGCCTGGGCCGCGGGCCACGGGCTCGACCCGACGGCCCGGCTGCTGGGGGTGGATCTTCGCACCTACCTGCCGGACGACATCCTCTTCAAGGTGGATCGCGCGAGCATGATGGCCTCGCTCGAGACCCGCGCGCCGCTGCTGGACCACCACCTCGTGGCCTGGGCGGCGGGGCTGCCCAGCGGCCTCAAGCTGCGGGGCTGGCAGACCAAGCACCTGCTCAAGCGGGTCGCCGGGGGCCTGCTGCCGGCGGCCATCGTGCAACGGCCGAAGAAGGGCTTCGGCATCCCGGTGGCGCGCTGGCTGCGGGGCGAGCTGCGCGGCCAGCTGCTCGAGCTGCTCTCGGCCGAGCGCCTGCGGGCCGGCGGCCTCTTCGAGCCCGCCTTCGTGGCGCGCCTCGTGCGGGAGCACCTCGACGGCCGCGTCGACCACCGCAAGCTGCTCTGGACCCTGATGATGTTCGAGTGGTGGCGCGAGCGCTACCTGCTCGGCCCCTCGCGCTCGTAGATCTCGGCGTTGAGCGTCGCGCCCGTGAGGCTGAAGGTGCGGTGCGGCAGGGTCGCCACCTTGCGGTAGCCCGGCAGCGGGTGGGGCCACTCGGCCTCCCGCAGCGCTGGCGTCAGGGGGGCGAGCGGCGCCCAGACCACGAAGCGTGGCCGGTCACGCAGCACGCCCGCCCAGTAGCGGTCGAACTCGGCGGGCGCGTAGTAGCCCATGTGCGGCGCCGTCATGTGGTTCCAGCGCCCGACGACGGGGGCCACGTAGATGCCCCAGTACCCGGCGTAGGGCCAGGCCGTGAGGCGATCGCCCGGCTGCACGCGGGCCTTCAGCCAGCGCACGCCCTCCGCATCCGCGAGCAGCGCGTCGGGCCGAAGGCCCTGGCCCCAGCGCTGCGGCGCGACGCGCATGTCGTTGAGCCACAGCCCCACCCCGCCAGCCAGCAGGGCGCCCAGCGCCAGGGCCGGCAGCGGGCGCCACGCCGCGAAGGCCGCCGGCAGCGGTTGGCGCGCCACCCGGGCCGCCAGGCCCGTGGCGAGCAGCAGGCTCGGCCACACGTAACCGACCACGTGGATCACGTCCACGCGGCCCCGCAGCGTGGCGAGCAGCAGCCCTGTCGCCAGCAGCACGAGCAGGGCGTGGGCCCGCTCGGTGGGGAGCCAGCGCGTGCCCTCGCGCCAGCGGCGCCAGAGCACGCCCAGCCCCCAGAGCAGCCCGAGCAGGGGCCCCCCGAGGTACAGGCCGTACAGCCCGCCGAGGTGCAGCAGCTTGCCGTAGAACCACGGCCCGAAGGGCAGGGCCAGCTGGGGTGTGAAGGGCGTGAGCTGGACCGCGAGGTCCGTGGCGAGGGGGATGTCGTTGAACCCCCCTGCCGTGCGGTACTGGGCGAAGGGCCACACCCAGCAGTCGCGGTAGGCCGCGCCGAGCGCGTCGTGGGCGGCGAGCCAGCCGCCGGCCGCGAGCCCGACGGCCCCGAAGCCCAGCCCCAGCCCCAGCCCGGCGCGCGCGAGGGCCCGTCGCGGCGCCTCGCCGAGCCAGGCCTCCAGCCCCAGCAGGGCCACGAGGGCGAGCGTGAGCACCAGCCCGTCGGACTGCAGCACGAGGACGGCCAGCGCGGCGCAGGCCCCGGCGCCCAGCCAGGCCCGGCCCGTCCCCGAGGCCAGCCCCCGCAGCGCCAGCAGCGATGCCCCCGCGAGCCAGGGCAGCACCAGCCAGTGGTGGTTGTACGAGGGGATCCAGCGGTGCAGCGCGAGGCCGAGCACCAGCCCGGGCCAGGCAGCCCCGAGGGGGCCTGCCCCGAGCTGGCGGGCGAGGGCGTACCAGAGCAGGCCCGTGGCGAGCAGGCTGGCCTCCTGCAGCAGCCGGGGCCCGAGCACGCCCGGCCCCAGCCAGGCCTGTCCCAGCGCCGCGAGCCAGGCCGTGGCAGGGGGCGTGAACTGGAAGTAGTCGCGGTAGATCACCTCGCCGCGCAGCAGCCGCAGGCCGTCGTGGACGAAGGTCCACTCGTCGCAGTTCGTCACGCCCGCGCCGGCGAACAGCCAGCCGCTGCCGAGCAGGGCGCCGACCAGCGTGACGAGCGCGAGCGCGGCGCGGCCGCCCGTGGCCTCAGGACGCGTCGACACGTTCGTACACCTCGGCCTCGAGGGCGTCGACGCCCGACACGTCGAAGATGGGGTGGGGCAGCGTGGCCACGCGGCGGTAGCCGGGCAGGGGCCAGAGCCACTCGGCCTGGCGCAGGGCCGGCGTGATGGGCTGCTGGGGGCACCAGATCACGAAGCGCGGCCGGTCGCGCCGCAGCCCCTCCCAGAAGGCCCGGTACTCCCCCGGGCTGTAGTAGCCCACGTGGGGGGGCGTCATGTGGTTCCAGCGGCCGACGACGGGGCCCGCGTAGACGCCCCAGTAGCCCGCGTAGTGCCAGGCTGCGAGGCGATCGCCGGGGCGCAGGCGCGCCCGCAAGAAGCGGACGCTGGCGAAGTCGGAGAGCAGGGCGTCCGGGTGCAGGCCCTGGGCCCAGCGCTGGGGGGCGATGCGCATGTCGTTGAGCCAGAGGCCGGCCCCCGTGCCCACCCAGGCCGCGAGCGCCAGCGCCGGCAGCGGCCGCCAGGCTGCGAGCGCCAGGGGCGGCCGCCAGCGCAGCGTCGCGGCCGCGGCCCCGGCTGCGAGCAGCAGGCTCGGCCAGACGTAGCAGGCCACGTGGATGGCGTCCACGCGGCCCCGCAGCGTGGCCCCGACCAGCCCCGCCGCGAGCAGCACGACGAGCCCCGCCGCCCGCTCGTCGGGCTGCCAGCGGACGCCCTCGCGCCAGCGCCGGACGAGCAGCCCGAGCCCCCACAGCACGCCCAGCAGGGGCGTGAGCACGTACAGCGCGTACAGCCCGAACAGGTGGTAGACCTTGCCGTAAAACCAGGCGGCGAAGGGCAGGTGCAGGTGCGCCGTGAAGGGCGAGAGCAGCAGCGGGAGGTCCGTCGCGAGCGGGATGTCGTTGAAGCCCCCGGGCGTGCGGTACTGCTGCAGCGGCCACACCCAGCAGTCGCGGTAGGCCGCGCCGAGGGCGCCGTGGGCCGCGAGCCAGGCGGCCCCCGCGCCGAGGGCCACGCCCAGCCCCGCGAGCAGGGCCGCGAGCGACGCCCGCCAGCGCGGCGTCGGCCCCGTCCCGAGCCAGGCCTCCAGCCCGTGCCAGAGCAGCAGGGCGATCACGAGCACGCCGCCGTCCGACTGCAGCACCCAGCAGGCTGCGCCCGCGAGCACGCCCGCCCCGAAGGTGGCAGCCCGCCCGCCGGGGGCCTCTGCCCCCCGCAGCGCGAGCAGCAGCGCCCCCGCGAGCCACGGCAGCACGAGCCAGTGGTGGCTGTAGGCCGGGATGAAGCGGTGCAGCGCGAACACCGGCGCGAGGGCTGGCCAAAGGGCCAGCCACGGCCCGCAGCCCAGGCGCCGCGCGAGGCCATACAGCAGCAGGCCCGTCAGCACGAGCCCGCCCTCCTGCACCAGCCGCGGCCCCAGCACGCCCGGCCCCAGGGCCGCCTGCGCCAGCCCGCCGAGCCACGCGGCACCAGGCGGCGTGAACTGGAAGTAGTCGCGGTGGATCACCTCCCCGCGCACGAGGCGCAGGCCGTCATGCACAAACGTCCACTCGTCGCAGTTCGTGACGCCTGCGCCGGCGAAGAGCCAGGCCCCCAGCAGCAGCGGAGGAAGCAGGACGACGAGGGCGAGGCGGTCCCAGGGCACGCGGGCGTTACTCCTCCGCCAGCCGGCCCGAGACCACCAGCGCCCGGTTGCCCAGCACGCGCCCCGGGCCGCTCAGGGCGACGCCCAGCCGCGCCCGCCCGGCAGCCGAAGCCCACCGGTGCACGCCCGGGAGGCCGGGCACGGCCTCGAGGCCCGCAGGCACCTCGAAGCTGGCCAGGGCCAGCAGCACCTCGAGCGTGCCGCCGTCGACGTCGCGCGGGGCGCCGTCGCCCACCAGCCAGGTCCCCGTGAGCGCCACCCGCGAGGCCGTCAGGGCAGCCAGGTTCCGGTCCGCGTCGAGCACCAGCCCGGCCAGGGGCGCCGGGCTGCCCGCCCAGCGCGTCTCGACGGGCAGCCCTGAGAGGCCCTCGGCCTCGTCGGGGGCTGCGGCCGGGTCGGCTGCCCGCCGCGTGAACCCGAGCAGGTGGAGCCCGAAGAGCTTCGGGCGCAGCACCTGCCTGGCACCCGCGGCGTCCCGGGCGAGCTCCACCGGGCCAAGCCTCGTGAAGAGAAGCTCTGCGGGGTCCGTGGGCCGCTCCCGCGAGGCGAGCACGAAGTAGGCGGGGCCGGAGGGCGCGAGGTCCAGGGCCCGGCCCGTCTCGAGGAACCCGCCTGCGGCCCCTGGCGAGGCGGAGGCGGCGGGCGAGGGCGAGGCCTCGGGCGGGAGGCTGGCCGTGGCCTCGCCGTCTGGCCGCACGGGGGTCGGGGTGGTCGCCGGGGTGGCGACCGTCGTCGGCTCGGGCGTCGCCACCGGCGGGGCGGACACCCGCTCGGGGCTCGCGAGCACCCGCGGCGCCGGGGTCGCCGGCGTGGGCAGGGGCACGGGCGTGGCCGTGGGGGGCGGGCTGACGCCGGCCCCCACCGGGGCGACGGCCATGTCGCAGGCGGTGATCAGCGCGGGGGTGGTGATCAGAACCAGCGCCCGGCGGGCGCGCGTGACGGAGCTTGGCACGAGGCCCCTATACCCGGCCGGCGGCGGGGGGCGCCAGGCCACGCCCCGTGACACAAGGGGGTAATCGTCGTATATAATGCAACACGGGGTCGGTTTGTGGCCTCGGGTCAAGCCGCAAGCCTTGGAGCCCCCGTGAGCCTGAAGCGCGTGATGATCGTCGAGGATGATGCCGACGTGCGCGGCCTCCTCCGGCGCTACCTCGAGCACCAGGCCTATGCCTGTGACCCTGCGGCGTCTGCGGCCCAGTGCCTCCGCCTCCTGACGGAGGCTCCCCCGCCGGACCTGATCCTGCTCGATCATGAGCTGCCTGACATGGACGGCAAGGCCCTCACCACCATGATCCGGGCGCGCGCCGAGGTCGCGGGCGTCCCGATCCTCCTGATCACCGGGCGCAAGCTCGAGCCCGAGGGGGCCGCCGCCCTGGCGGCCGGCGTCGATGCCTGCCTGTACAAGCCGTTCTCGCCGCGCGTGCTGCTGGCCAAGGTGCAGGCCCTCCTCGGCGAGCTGGCTTAAACTGCTCTAAACAATCTCGCCCACCCTGCAGGATGTCTCCTGGTGCTGCTGGCTGGGGATTTATGGGTTTTTCGACGCGGGGGGTTCTCAAATTTAGGTGAACCTGTTAAACTGCACTTAACGTTGGGCCCGGGGGGGGCTCAGCCTGGTGTGAGGGACCAACCGTGACGTTGATGCGCGCGTTCTTCCACGGCCTGCTGGCTAGCGCCCTGGGCCTTGCCGGCTGCGGCCTGGCGCCGACCGGCGCCCCTGCTGCCAAGGCCCGCGTGGCCTCGGGGCGGCTGGCTGCGAAGGCCCTGCCTGCGGGCTACTACAAGAGCGCGGAGGGCCTGCAGGGCCAGCTGTTGCTCCGGGCCCTTCACGACATCGTCGCCCGCCACAAGGACCTCGGCTACGACGGCGCCCGGGACGTGATGTTCGCCGACGTCGACGACCCGGACAACGACGACATCGTCGCCTGCGTGTACATCGGGCGGGCGCTGGAGCGCGTGCACGACCGCGGCAGCGCCTTTCGCAACGGCAACGGCCTCAACGCCGAGCACACCTGGCCTCAAAGCAAGGGTGCCGAGGGCACCGCCAAGGCGGATCTGCACCACCTCTTCCCCGCCGACGTGAAGGCCAACGGCATCCGGGGCTCTTACCCCTTCGGCGTGGTGATCCACCCCGAGTGGTCCGCAGGCGGCAGCACCCTCGGCCGCAACGCGAGCCAGCAGCGCGTTTTCCAGCCTCGCTCCAGGCAGTGGGGTGACACGGCTCGCGCGATCTTCTACTTCTACACCGTGTACGGCCTCCGGGGCAGCCTCGACACCAGCAACTTCCGCGTCGAGGAGCCCGTGCTGCGCCAGTGGCACGAGCAGGACCCGCCGAGCGCCGAGGAGCGCCTGCGCAACGACGCCGTGTATGCCGTGCAGGGCAACCGCAACCCGTACATCGACCACCCCGAGTACGTGAAGCAGGTCGGCACCTTCCTGCGCCCCGACATCGGCCAGCAGCGGGCCCGCTGAGGCGCGACACGTCACCGAGAGAGAGCCACGCAGGGCGCCGGACCTCCGGCGCCCTGCGTGCGTCAGGCCGTGACGAGCTGGTTGATGCGGGTCCGCAGGCGTCCCATCGCCTGGCCGTGCAGCTGGCAGACGCGGCTCTCCGTCACGCCCAGCACCGCCCCGATCTCCTTCAGCGTCAGGCCCTCGTGGTAGTACAGGCTGACCAGCAGCCGCTCGCGCTCCGGCAGCAGGTCGATGGCCTGCCCGAGCACGTCGAGCATCGCCTCGTGGTCGAGCTGGGCTGCGGGCCCGAGGCGGTCGTCCGGCAAGGTGTCGAGCCAGCTGAGCTTCTGGCCGTCGTCGCTGGCCGAGACGAGCTCGTCGAGCGACAGCACGGGCGCCGTGATCTCGGACAGGCTGCGCGGCAGGTCTTCCACGCCCACGCCGAGGCGTCCCGCGAGCTCCTGGTCGCTGGCCGTCCGGCCGAGCTCGTTCTCCAGGGTGCGGATCGTCGCCTCGAGATCCTTGGCCTTCTGGCGGACGGAGCGCGGCAGCCAGTCTTGCGAGCGCAGCTCGTCAATCACGGCCCCGCGGATGCGGCTGATGGCGAAGGTCTCGAACTTGAAGCCCCGCTCGGGGCTGAACCGCTCGATGGCCATGATGAGCCCCATCACGCCGTAGCCGAGCAGGTCCTCGGCGTCCACGGTGGGCGGCAGCGTCACGGCCAGCCGGCCCACGACGTACTTGACCAGCGGCAGGTACTCCAGCACGAGCCGCTCGCGCGTCGCGAGGTCGGGCTTGCTGGTGTACTGCTGCCAGAGATCGGCGGTCGAAGTCGTCAAGCGGGCCCTCCTGCAGGGCGGCGGGCGCGGGGGCTCATTCCGGGTACAGCGAGTGGATCTGCTTGGACGAGGACTTCAGGTCGAGCGGCAAGAAGGCCTCGGGCTCGCCACCGGTGGTCACGCGCTCGGGCGTCGGCGGCACCCGGCCGCCGGCCCGCATGACGGGCTCCTCTTCGCCGACGGTGAAGTCGACCCGGCCGCCCTTGTCGTCGCCCTCGGCGGCCTGCTTCTCCCTCATCGCCGAGATGGCGCTGAGCAGGAAGCCGACGATGACGCCCGCGAGCGAGCCGAGCAGGCCCGCCACCGTGACGCGTCCCATCATCACCTCGAAGGGGACGTTGATCAGGAAGCAGATGAACAGCGTGATC
This sequence comes from Candidatus Sericytochromatia bacterium, assembly GCA_035285125.1. GTDB lineage: Bacteria > Cyanobacteriota > Sericytochromatia > S15B-MN24 > JAQBPE01 > JAYKHL01. The sequence continues at coordinate 33,993 of JAYKHR010000041.1, forward strand.
AGGCCGGCCGCGCTGCCGAAGATCCCGCCCCAACTCATTTCGACCTGTCCCAACGCCACCCTCCCGGTCGGGCGTTCCGCCCGTCTGACCAGCCCGGGCCCCCTCTCTTGTACCCGAAACCCTTCGAGAGCACAATAAG
>JAYKHR010000042.1:0-5851 GCA_035285125.1 Candidatus Sericytochromatia bacterium
GACGCGGGGGCCCCCTACGCGCTGATGACCCACGGGGGGCGCGGCGGCGGCTCCTTCTTCGTCGGGACCAGCGGGCGCCCCGCCGGCTGGGCGGCGCCTACCACGGCGGCACGCGGCCCGGGCAGCACGGAGGGGGAACGTACCACGGCGGCACCTGGCCGGGGCGCCACGGCGGGGGGACCTACCACGGGGGCACGTGGGGGGGGCACCACTACCCATACGGACGCGGCTGGCGGTACGGCTTCGACCGGTACTACGACAGCCTGTGGTACTACCCTTACGGGGACTACATGTTCCCCTTCTACCGCGGGCTAGGCGGCGCCTACTTTCCATATTATGGGGTGGACTCCCCCTACCTGCAGTGGACCGACGGCAGCTGGCAGGCGCGCAGCCAGGCGCCAGCCGCTGGCGTGCCTGCACAGGCGGCGAACCAGGCCTGGATCGTCATCCAGGGCCGGCAGTTCTTCCCGCGTGAGGCCACGGTCGACGCGGGGAACTCGGTGGTCTTCTACAATGCAGACACGGAGGCGCACGCGGTGCGGAGTGTGGATGGCACCGTCGACACGGGGAGCTTGTCGCCGGGCAAGGCCAGCGCGCCCGTGGCCCTCACCACGCCCGGCGCCCTGCAGGTGACGTGCACGACCCACCCGGGCATGGCGGGTTCGATCACGGTCCGTTGAGCTGCGGCGGGCTCGGCGCCCGGCCTCGGGATGCCCCGCCTTGCCGGCGGGGCATCCCGTCTGAACCGAGGTAGAGCCTTAGGCCTGTCGGGTATACCGGGGGTAAGGGCCCGCAGGCGACCCTGCGTGGATGGCGCTGAAGGTCTCACCGATTCAATTTTCGAAAGCGACGGGGACGAACGTGTCGAACTCCAACCAGCCTGGTCACGCGGGGGCGCAGGACACCTGCATCGCGCTGGTGCGTCCGGGCCGGCGTCCCGCAGAGGTCGTGGCCGTTTACCGGGGGCAGGAGTTCCATATTCCCCTGGTGCCGGCGGCCACCCCCGAGGACGCCAACAGCCCCGCCGAGCGTGAGGTGAGGCGTCGGATCCTCGCGCAGCGCGAGTCATTGCTCTCGATCTGGGCCACCGGCTTCGAGCGCGAGCTGGGCTTTCCACGGGCAAGCGCCCACGCCGTGACGCCGGAGGCGGGCAAAACGTGGCGCTTCGCGCTGGATAACGGGGCGGCGGTGTCCGTTCCGTTCGATTGGATTGGACGCGAACTGAAGAACCACCAGAGCCACCCCTTCCCTGTACAGAATGGGCGCTGGTGGGTGTGGCCTGACGTGCCGCTCGCCGCCGAGGTGGGCGATCTGCTGGCGGCCCTCTCGACGGGCGCCACCGAGGGGCCTGGGCTCTACTGCGCCCTGCTTGCCCCGACGGGGGCCGATGGCGAGCGAGAGTTCACGGGCACGGCCCCGATGTTGGGCCTGATCCTCGTCCGTCAGGAGGTCCTCGGCAGGACGCAACTCGAACTTGCGCTGCGCTACCAGGCTGACCAGCAGGCCATCGGGAACCAGGTGTTGCTGGGCCAGGCCGCCGTGAAACTCGGCTTCATCACCCACGACCAGCTCTCCTTTGCGCTGGACGTCCAGTCCAGGCTGCGCGGCCTCGGCGAGTGGGACCAGCGGTTTGGTGCCTTCGTGCTGGAGCTGGGGGCCGTCTCCCCGGCCACCCTGCTGTATGCCGTTGACCGACAGGAAAGTGTGGGCAAGGGGCTCGCCGACATTCTGGTGGAGGAAGGCTGGGTCCTGTCCCTCGTCGTCCAGGAGTTCGAGTCCCTGCAGAGCCCCCCTGGCGAGGAGCCGGCGCCGCTGCAGGAGCCCGCCCCCGAGCCGGTGCCCGAGTACCTGCGCTACACCCTCAGCGGGGCTGGCATCAAGTCGCTCATCGGCGTCATCCTTCAGCGCGAGGACTATATGACGCCTGAACAGGTGGCTCTCGTGCTCAACGAGCAGCTCAGGCTTCGTCGGGCGGGAAGCCCCGTGGCCTTCGGGCAGATCGCCCTCGAACTCGGGTTTATCAACACCGCCCAGTTGCAGTTCGCGCTGACGCTCCAGAGCCACCTCGACTACCCCCCTGGCACCCCCAAGCCGCTTGGGGTATTCTTGCTGGAACATGGGGTGGCGAGGCCGGCCCAACTTCTGAACGCCATCGAGCAAGCTGAGCGCACGGGCTCGCCGCTCGATCACCTGCTGATCGAGCGCGGTGTGATCACTTCCAATCTGCTGAATGTCTTCCTGGCGATGCAGAAACGAGACTCCGAGGTGCAGAGCGCCTGAAGCTCGGGACCAAGAGGCCTGGACCCCCATGGGTGGTGACACGATTGTCTTGATGCGGCCCGGGCGGCGACCGGCCGAGGTGGTGGTGCTCCATCACGCGGAGTGGGCCGTGCCCCTGGTGCCCGCGGCCTCCCCGGACGAAGTGCCTGCCGGGCCCGAGCGGGATGCGCGGGCGATGGTGCTGAATCGCCGCGAGGCCTTGCTGTCCATCTGGGCCTCCGATCAGGAGCAGGACCTGGGCTTTCCGGAGGCCCGGGCGCGGAACGTCAGCCCGGCTGAAGGCGGCGAGTGGCGCTTCGAGCTCTGGGGAGGCGGCAGCCTGGTCGTGCCCGCGAAATGGATCGGGGAGGGGGTGCGTCCGGATGGCGCCTCACCCGTCCCCGTGCGCGGCGGGCGCTGGTGGCTGTGGCCCGATGCCCAGGTCGCCGTCGAGGTCGGGGACCTGATCGTGGCCCTGGCCTGTGGCGTCATGGACAGTCCCGGCATCTACTGCACGGTGCTGCAGCGGCAGGACGCGCCATCGGAGGCGAGATTGCCGACGGGCATGCCGGTGCTGGGCATCGTGCTGGTTCGGCAGGGGTTCTTGCAGCGACAGGAACTGGAAGCCGCGGTGCGTCACCAGGCGCGACTGGCAAAGGCCGACACGCCGATGCTGCTCGGCCAGGCCGCCCTGAGCTTGGGGCTGCTCTCCGAGGAGCAACTCACGTTCGCCCTGAACTTCCAGCAACGGCTGCGCCGCTCGACGGAGCAAGACCGCCTCTTTGCTGACCACGTGTTGCAAGTGGGGGCCGTGTCTCCAGCCAGCTTGCTGTTTGCGCTCGAGTGTCAGGAAAAGACCCCTGAGCCGCTGGCTGAGATTCTGGTTCGGGAGGGGCTGGTGTCGGCCCGGGTGGTGCGTGACTTCCAGGCCCTGGTCGGCCCGCCCACCGCGCCCACCCTCGCGCGGGAGCCGCAGCCTCCGGCCCGGGCGGTCGCAGCCCCCTCCAGCGCCGCGGCACGGGAGGAGGGTAGAGCGGTCCCCGAGGCCAGTCCCCCTGCGGTAAAGGGTCCCGCGCCGACGCCCGCGGCAACTCCCCCTGTGGCAACTCCCCCTGCGGCAGCCGCCCCTGCGTCGCCCGCCGCGCCCGAGCAGCCTGCTCCCACGCCTGCCGCTGCCGCAGCCTCCGCCGGCGCGTCAGCGGCGCCCGCGCCCTCTGCCGTTCCGCCCCCGCCGGCCGCTGCCTCAGGCGGCTCGGGTGCCCCCGCCGGGGCGGCGATGCGCGACGACCATGCCAAGCCTGTCGGGCCGGGGGCTGAACGCGCGACGCTCAACGGCATGGGCCTGAAGTCCATGCTGGGTGCCATTCTCCAGCGAGAGGAGTACCTGACGGCCGAGCAGGTGGAACTCGTCCTGCGCGAGCAGGTTCGCCGCCGTCAGGCCGGGCGCCCCGTCGCCTTCGGCCAGGTGGCGCTCGAGCTGGGCCTCGTCACCGAGACCCAGCTCAACTTCGCCGTCACGCTGCAGGGCAAGCTGGCCGTCTCCGGGGATGGACCCCGCCCCCTGGGCCTGTTCCTCGTTGAGCACGGCATCGTCAAGCCGTCCCAGCTCTCCCTGGCCCTCGACGAGGCCGGGCGCGCCCACAGGCCCCTGGGGGAGGTGCTGGTCGAGATGAACATGCTCTCGCCCGCCCTGCTTTCCACCTTCCTGGGGATGCAAAAGCAGGCGACGGCGGCTGGCACCTGAGGCTTCAGCGCGTCAGCGCAGCGTCTTGCCTGTAGGCCTCGGCGTGCACCTCGCCGACGCGACGGCCGAGGGTCAGGCCGGCTGTGAGATCCGTGCGGTAGTGAATACCGCCCCACAGGCGCGACGCTGACATCTCCGCAAGGAGGGCCGCGTGGGAGGTGCGGTGCTCGGGGAAGACCGCGTCGAGGAACGCGGCCGAGGCACCCGAAAACGCACAGTGCCCAGACGGGTAGGACGGGTGCGCGGGCGTGCTGACGAGGTGGGGCCACCACGCCGTGTCGGGGTGCCGCCGGCGTTCCTCTTGTTGGGGGCGGATCTGCATCCACCAGTACTTGCTGTCCCAGCAAGCGATCGCGGCATCCGCCTGGCTGCGAGCCCAGTAGGCCAGCACGCGGGCGGCGGCCAGCTCGCCGAGGTGGCTGCGCTCCACGTTTGCGATCACCACCTTGGACCAGTCGGACGTGGGTGCCGTCTGAGCGAAGGCCTCTGCAGATCGCTGCTGGGCCTCCGTCAGGCGCTTCGACACGGCCAAGAGCTCGGCGTGGTCGCGTTCGAAGGCAGCCTCCCCCGGGCGCGGGGGGGCTGGCAGGCGGAACTGATCGGGGTGCGTCAGCAGCCAGGGGCGCCACGTGCCGGCCAGTGGCTCCGTGGGCACGGGGTGGCGCCACAGCCCCCCGTGTGTCGTCTCAGGCGCCCTAAGCCCGCTCACGGCCGGGATCGCCGAGTGGGCCTCGGCGCCGTCGTCACGCCGCCAGCGCAGCACGCCCTCGGCGATGCCCTCGCCGACGGCGCGCGCGGCCTCCACGTCGGACGGGTACGAGAGGCCGGCCCAGATCCTTGCCTGGCTCGCCTCTGCCGCCATGGTGCGGGCCTCCCCGGCCTCTTCCGGGAACAGGTCCGCGATCACGCGGGCCGCAGCCCAGGCCGCGGTGGCTTCCACCGAAGGGTAGGTGGCCGTGCCGCGGGTCGGCACGAGCGGGGCTAGCACGCCAAAGGCGACGCGGGCAGGCTCTGGGCGCGCGAAGGCCTCCTGGGCACGCCCGGCGGCCAGCATGGCGTCGTACATCGCGACGTTCAGCAGCGCATAGCTGCGCGCGTTGCGTGGGGGGTAATTCTTATGCCTGTGGAAACTCAGGCGATTGCGCAGGTGCTCGTTCCAGGGCAGCACCATGGGCCTGTGCGTCCAGCGTGCCACCGCGCGGGCCCGGTCTGCCGTGAGGGCCGCGCGGGCCTGCGCCACCTGCCAGAGCTCCCCCTGGAGCCGCCAGGAGGTCGGGGCTGGCGGGGGCGGGAGCGGAACGCCCGTGAGCGAGGCCGGAGCCAGGGCTTGCGACCGGAGCATGCTGGGCTCAGCGGGGGGGGCCGGCTGTGACGCCCGCAGGGCTTGGGTGCCAGGTGGCAATGCCAGCAGCACGGTCGCGATCACGAGGCTCGACGAGGGGGGGGACAGGCGGACGGGCACGGCGGAAGACCTCTCTGGCAGGCTGCGCGGCGGCTTCGGGATTGTACCCGGCGGCTGCTGGGCTGGCCGTGAGGTGGCTCTCCGACCGGGCGCCCGCCCAGGTCGGGGAAGGTCGGCCGTGATAGTGGCTCGGGGTGGGGGCCGCTCCCCGGATTGCAATCCCGTCGCGCCCTTGCAGGATTGCCCCCAAGCCTGTACATACATTTGGTTGCTCACCTCGGCCCCGTTCGGCCGCCAGCAAGGAGGAAGGGAAAACCCCATGGCACGGCAAAAGTTCGAGCGTAACAAGACGCACGTGAACATCGGCACCATCGGTCACGTTGACCACGGCAAGACCACCCTGACGGCGGCCATCACGATGACGCTGGCTGCGCTCGGTCAGGCCG
>JAYKHR010000043.1:0-18455 GCA_035285125.1 Candidatus Sericytochromatia bacterium
GGGGCGAGGTGCTCGACTGGCACGTCGAGGCGGCCCCTGCCACGCCGCGGGCGGCTCACGCCGACGGGCTGCTCGCGCTGGCCTGGAGCCCCCGCGGCGACCTCCTCGCCACGGCCGGCCAGGACGCCGCGGTGCGCCTGTGGACGGCCGCCGGGGCCCTGGCTGCCGAGCTCCCGCAGCCAGATGCCTGGGTGCAGGCCCTGGCCTGGTCACCCGATGGCGGCTGGCTGGCCGTGGGCTGCGGCAAGCACCTGGAGGTCTGGGACCTCGCCGGGCCCGCGCCCCGCAGCCAAGGCCGGCTCGGGCCTCACGCCTCGACCATCACCGCGCTGGCCTGGCTGCCGGGAGACGGGGGCCTGGCGGTGGCGGCCTACGGCGGGGTCACGGTGTGGCCCATAGCAGCCGGCAGCGGCACCCGGGAGCGCCTGGGCGACGCCAAGGCTCCCCAGCCCCGGCACCTGCCGTTCAAGGGGTCGCTGCTGACGCTCGCCGTGAGCCCGGATGGGCGCTACTACGCCACGGGGAACCAGGACGGCACCGTACACCTCTGGTACGCAGCCAGCGGCGAGGACCTCGAGATGACGGGGTACCCCACCAAGGTCCGCGAGCTGGCCTGGGACCCGCGCAGCCGCTTCATCGCGACGGGGGGCTCCTCCAGCGTGACCCTCTGGGACATGCGTGGCCGCGGCCCCGCCGGCTCCCGCCCCCTGGTGCTCGACGCCCACGAGGACTTCGTCACGGCGATCGCCTGCCAGCCAGGCGGCGACATGCTGGCCTCGACCGCCCGCGACGGGGAGGTGTGCCTGTGGCGCCCGATGCGAGGCCCGGACCTGCGTGGCCGGGACCTCCAGGCGGCGGTCACGCTGGGCGAGCCCGCCGCGGCGATGGGCTGGCGCCCGGACGGCCGACACCTCGTGGCGGCCGGGCGCGGCGGCAGGCTGCTCGCCTTCCCCGTGGCCCGGTAGCCCGGAAGGAGCCCTCGGATGACTCTCGACCCTCAAGCCACCGTTGGGCTGACGGGCGCCCTGCTGCTCGGCCTCCGGCACGGGCTGGATCCTGACCACATCGCCGCCGTGGATGCGATGACCTACCGGGCCCTCGACGAGCGGCCCCGGCTCGCCCGCTGGGCGGGCACCCTGTTCGCGCTCGGGCACGGCGGGGCGGTCGTCGTGATCGCCGTGCTGGTGGGGGCCTTGGGCGCCCGCTACCACGTCCCCCCGCCGTGGTCCCAGCTCCTCGCGTGGGCTCCCGTGGCGTTGCTGACGGCCCTCGGGCTGCTGAACCTCCGCGCCTTGCTGCGCGAGGGCAGCTACGAGCCCGCCACCGTGCGGCTCTGGCTCGTGCCCCGGGCGCTGCGCGGCAGCACCCATCCGCTCGCCATGGTGGCGGTCGGGGCCGTGCTCGGGCTCGTGTTCGACACCGCCACCCAGGCGGCCGCCTGGGGCTACGCCGCGGCGGCCCACCAGGGGGCCTGGGGCGCCCTCGCGGTGGGGCTCGCGTTCACGCTCGGCATGGTGCTGACGGACTCGCTGGATGGCCGGCTGATGTGCCGGTTCCTGCGCAGCGCCTCCTCGGACGGGGCGCGCACGTACCGACGCGCCGTCGGCTGGTTCACCGTGAGCGTGTCCTTCGCCGTGGCCGGCTACAGCGTCCTGACCGCCATCGTCCCGGGCCTGGAGCTGCCCGACGCCTGGCTGACCGGCCTCGGCGCCGCGATGGTGGCCCTGATGGCCTGCGGGGCGCTCTGGCTGTCCTGGCCGCGGCGCGCGGCCACCGGCCCCACCGACATGCCTGCCTGAACCTCTCCGCCGCGACCTGAAGGAGGTCCCCCCTTGCCGTCCGTTCCCTCTCCCTGCACCGACCGGTGCGCCCGCGATCCCCGCTTCGGCTGGTGCGCCGGCTGCCTGCGGACCAGCGACGAGATCCGCGCCTGGCGCCACCTCGACGACCGCACGCGGCTCGCCGTGCTGGAGCAGTGCCGGCGCCGGGCCCGCCACGCGGCCCAGGTGCGCCATGGCTGAGCCCATCGCCCGGCCGGGCCCAGCAGGCTACATGCGCCGCGTGGTGCAGCGGGCCTTCGACACCGGGGCGCACACCTGCGTGATGCTGCGCGGGCTGCCCGAGAGCCACTTCAACGGGCAGGTGCTCGACGTGTCCGAGGACGCCTTCTCGCTCACCCACGTGGGAGAGGAGGGTGCCTGGCGCTGGAGCTTCACCTTCGACGACGTCACCGCCGTGGGGATGCGGCTGCCGCTGCCCACCGACCCCGGCCTGGCGCCCGGTTGCCCGCGCCACGAGTCCCCCTGATTCCACCAGAGGCCAAGCCCATGACCTTCCAAGACCAGCAACTCCCGTGTGACGCCTGCGGCGGCACCTTCCCCTTCACGGCCCAGGAGGCCGCCTTCTTTGCCGAAAAGGGCTTCTCGGCCCCCAAGCGCTGCGCAGGCGCCCGGCGGGCGAAGAAGCAAGGCGTCGTCGAGCGCTACCAGGCATGTCCTTTCGGCCCCGACGGGCGCGGTCAGGGCCGCGGCCCCGGTGGCGACCGGCCGGCCCGGTCCGGTGGCGGCTTTCAGCGGCCCCAGCCCGACGTGCAGGGCACGGGCGTGTTTCTCGAGGGCGTCGTCACCAGCGTGAACGTGGACCGGGGCTTCGGCTTCATCCAGGGCAGCGACGGCCGCTCGTACTTCTTTGACGCCCGGGAGGTCGCGAGCGGGGGGTTCGAGGCCCTGCGCCGGGGCCTCACGGTTCGCTTCGAGAAGGCGCACTCGCCGCGCGGCCCCCGGGCCCGCGCCGTCGAGACGGCCTGAGCCCCCCAACTTCAGCAAGGAGCACCACCCCGATGTCCCGCGTCTGCGCCATCTCCGGCAAGCGCCGCAACACCGCCCACAACGTCAGCCACTCGCAGGTCAAGACCAAGCGCGTGCAGCAGCCCAACCTCCAGACCAAGCGCTTCTGGCTCGCCGAGGAGGGGCGCTGGGTGCGGCTGCGCGTCTCCACCAAGGTCATGAAGACCATCGCGCGCCACGGCCTGGCCGCGACGCTCAAGCGCTACGGGGCCGACCCCGGGCTGCTGCGGTGAGCGCCGTGGCACGCCAGCTGCCCGTCACCGTGCTCTCAGGCTTCCTGGGGGCCGGCAAGACCACCCTGCTCAAGCACCTGCTGGAAAACCGCGAGGGCCGACGCATCGCCGTGATCGTCAACGACATGAGCGAGATCAACGTCGACGCGGCGCTGATCGCGCAGGAGGTGTCGCTCGACCGCGTCGACGAGAAGCTCGTCGAGATGACCAACGGCTGCATCTGCTGCACGCTGCGGGAGGACCTGCTGCGCGAGGTGCGCCGGCTCGCGGAGGCCGGCCGCTTCGACCACCTGGTCATCGAGTCGACGGGGATCTCGGAGCCGATGCCCGTGGCCGAGACCTTCGCCTTCACCGAGCCGGACGGCTCGTCGCTGGCGGACGTCGCGCGGCTCGACACGATGGTGACGGTCGTGGACGCCACGCGCTTCCTGGCCGACTACGAGGCCGAGGACGACCTCCGGGATCGCGGCCTGGCGCTCGACGAGACGGACGGGCGCACCGTGGTGGATCTGCTCGTCGACCAGGTCGAGTTCGCCGACGTGCTTGTCATCTCGAAGGTGGACCAGGCCCCCGCGGCACAGCTCGCGCGCCTTGAGGCCGTGCTGCGGGCCCTCAACCCGCGGGCCGCGATCGTGCAGGCGGCCCACGGGCGGGTGCCGCTGGAGCTCGTGCTGGACGCACGACGCTACGATCCCGAGGCGGCCGCCGCAGCCCCGGGCTGGATGTCGGTGCTGCGCGGGGAGGAGGTGCCCGAAAGCGAGGCCTACGGCTTCCGCTCGTTCGTCTGGCGCGCGCGTCGGCCGATGCACCCGGCGCGCTTCTGGGCGGCCATCCACGAGGCCTGGCCCGGCGTGCTGCGCTCGAAGGGCTTCTTCTGGCTGGCCTCCCGGCCCGACGTGGCCGGGCTGTGGAGCCAGGCCGGCGGTGCCTGCCAGGTCAAGCCCGGGGGCCTCTTCTGGGCGGCGGTGCCGGAGGCCGAGTGGCCCACGGAGCCGGAGGTGCGGGCCGCCATGCTGGCCTCGTTCGAGGGGCCCTGGGGCGATCGCCGGCAGGAGCTCGCGATCATCGGGGCCGGGATGGACGAGGCCGCGCTGCGGGCGATGCTCGAGGGCTGCCTGCTGACGGACGCCGAGCTCGCGGCAGGCGTCGAGGCCTGGCGCGGCTACCCCGACCCGGTGCCGAGCTGGTCGGCGGCCGAGGCGGAGGCCTGAGGCCATGCTCGACTGGCTGATCGTCGGCGGCGGCATCCACGGCACCCACCTGGCGCTGGTGCTCACGCGCGATGCGGGGGTGCCTCGCCACCGGGTGAGGGTCCTGGATCCGCACCTGGTGCCGCTGGAGGCCTGGACGCGCCGGGCCCTGAACGTCGGGATGACCCACCTGCGCTCGCCCGCGCCCTACCACCTCGACACCGACCCGATGGCCCTCACCTACTTCGTCCGCGAGGCGGGGAGCCTGACGGAGGCCCCGTTCCTGGAGCCCTACAAGCGGCCGTCGCTGGAGCTGTTCTCAGCCCACTGCGGGCGGGTCATCGACCGCCACGGGCTGCTGGGGCTGCGCCTGAGGGGCGAGGCGCTGGCGCTGCGCGCCCACGAGGGCCACGTGGAGGTCGACACGCGCGAGGGCACCCTGCAGGCCCGGCGGGTCGTGCTGGCCATGGGGGGCTGCGAGCGGCCGGCCTGGCCGGCCTGGGCCAGCGCGCTGCGCGCGGCGGGGGCCCCCGTGGCGCACGTCTTCGAGCCCGGCTTCTCGCGGGCGGCGCTGCCCGCCTGGGAGCAGGCCGTCGTGGTCGGCGGGGGCATCTCGGCCCACCAGCTCGCGCTGGCGCTGGGCGCGCGGCAGCCGGGCCAGGTGCTGCTGGCGACCCGCCACGCCCCGCGCGTGCACCTGCTCGACAGCGACCCGGGCTGGTCGACGCCCCGCCTGCTGGGGCCGTTCCGGCAGCTGCGCGACCCTGCCGAGCGCCGGGCCGCGATCCGGGAGGCCCGGCGCCCAGGCTCCGTCCCCACGGAGGTCCACGCCGCGGCCCGCGCCGCGATCGCCGCGGGCAGCCTGGCCGTCACGACCAGCGCGATCAGCGCGGCCGTGTGGCTCGGGGGGCGGATCAACCTGGCCTTCGCCGATGGCAGCCACGTCGCCACCGACCGGGTGGTGCTGGCCACCGGCTTCAGCAGCGAGCGGCCGGGCGGCCTGCTCGTCGACGAGGCCGTGGCCCGCCACGCGCTGCCCCTCGCCCCGTGCGGCTACCCGCTGGTCGACGCGGCCCTGCGCTGGCACCCCCGCCTCCACGTGATGGGGCCCCTCGCCGAGCTCGAGGTCGGCCCGATCGCCCGCAACATCATCGGGGCCCAGCACGCGGCCGCCCGCATCGCCACGGCGGCGGCCTGAAGGCGGCGGACCAGGGAGTCCCCCGAACCTGGCGACACGCCGAAGGGGCAGCCCACGCCCACCTCAGCGCGCCGGCAGCAGGCTCCCGAGCGACGCCCGCCGCACCTGGCGCGTCCCGGCATCGACGACAACCAGCTCCCCGTTGGGGGCGAAAGCGAGGCACCGGGCCGGCCCGAGGCTGTCGTCCCCCGCCTTGCCCGTGAACACGAGGCCGCCGGGCCCGCTGACGGCCGTCTCCGTCCGCGTCTCGGGGTCGAGGCGGGCGATCTGCCGGCCTACCCACGAGCGCTGCGCCTTCAGGATGTAGTACGGCGCGCCGTCGAGGCCCACGGCCAGGCCGGAGACGATCGCGCCGGGGTCGAACCAGCGATCGCCCCCCTCGGCCACGACCTCCCAGCCCTGCTCCGGGCGCCAGCGGCCGAGCCGGCCCTGGCCGTAGATCCACAGGGCCCCGCTGCCAGGGTCGAGCGCCATGGTGCAGGCCGAGAAGCTGGGCTCGCTCGCGACGTATGGGGCCTCCTCGTCGCCGCGCGGGTGGGTGGCGTACGTCGCCGGCGCCGTGAAGCGGGTCCAGCAGCATGTAGCAGCCGCCGTCCGGCAGGGGCACGAAGTCCACCAGCAACACCCCCTCAGGGGGCGTGTACAGCAAGGTGGAGGTGCCGTCGGCTCGCACCTCGAGCAGCCCGGTGCCCGCTGCCGTGGCGCCCCGCAGGTACATCTTGCCGTCCGGCCCGCCGCGCAACAGCGGCATCAGGGTGAGGAAGTCGTGCGGCGGGCGCTCCGCGATCAGCGGCTGCGCCAGGCTCCTGGCGAAGGCGTCGCCCGGCAGGGGCACAGGGCTGATCACCCCCGTGGGGTCCACCCGCAGGAGCGCCTTGCGAAGGTCGTCCACGATCCACAGCGCGCCAGACGTGTCCACCCCGAGCCCGACGGGGTCGAGGGCCACGTCGGCCACGCGCCCTGCCACGGGGGCCTGCGGATCCAGGCCTGCGACCACCGTGGCCCCCGTCGCGCTCAGGCGGTGCACCTGCCCCTGCGCCCCCCGGGCGACCAGCAGCGACCCAGGCTCAGGGCCCCGCACCACGTGCAGGGGCCAGTCCTGCGCAGACTCGGCGCGCCAGGCCTCGTAGGGCGTCGGGCGCTCGGCGCCGGGCGGCCAGTGCAGCAGCGGGCCGACCTCGGCCTGCGCGCGCGTCGCGGCCGCGACCTCACACGGCAGGCGGTCCAGCACGGCCTGGCGCTCCGGCGCAGGTGCCACGAAGCGCTCCAGGATGTAGGCCGTGACGAGCGTCGAGAAGAGGTCGGCCTCCAGCGTCCGGCTGCGGCCATCGCGCGCGGCGATCGCCTGAAGCACGCCACGGCCACGGCCGTGCGGCTCTTTTCGCCCCACAAGCCGGCCCGATGCGCTGCTTCACCAACGCGCAACAAGCTTTTAACAGCGCCGCAACATCCACCCGGATCCCGGCGCTGGCCTGCGCTCCGATGCTATCATAGCCGGCATGCCTCACCCCGTGCCGCCTGAGGTCGACGCCCTCGTCACCCGCCACCTCGACACCCGCTACGGCGCCCGTCAGGACGCGGCCCACCTCGAGACCTGGGCCGAGGAGGCCTTTCTGGTGCTGGGGGAGGCCGGTGTCACCCGGGGGGAGGCCGACCGCGAGGCGCTCCTGGCAGCCTGGGCTGGCATCCCGCGGGAGCGAGAACCGCAGCTGCTGGCGCCCAGCGTAGACGCGTGGCACCCCGACGGAGAGGCACGCGGCCAGGCCGTGGTCGACCTCCGCGAGGCCGTCACGGGCACGCCGCTGCGGGCCGTGTTCGGCCTGGTGCAGGAGGGGGGGGCCTGGCGCGTGGCCTTCGCGACGCTGCACGACGGCCCCCCGCAAGGCTGGGTGGCCCAGCGGATGGCGGCCCTCTCGGAGCTCGCCGGGCTCCGGGCAGCCACGCTGGAGGGCCCCGTGACCTCGCTGCTCGAGGCTGCCTACCGCCGCCTGCACCGGCTGCCGAAGACCCGCCTGCTCGCGCTGCCCGAGACGCACTTCTCATGTGCGGGCACGGGCGCTTGCTGCCGCCACGCGCTGACGATCGGGATCGATGCAGGCAGCGTCTCCTTCGTGGAGGCCGTGGACTGGGAGGCCCTGGTGCCGGGCATCGGGCCGGGTCCCTACGTCGAGCGGCTGCCCGCCGAGGCGGAGGGCCTCGTGGCCTTCAGCCACAAGCTCTCCCGGGCGGCCGACGGACGCTGCCGGTTCCTCTCCGCCGACAACCGCTGCACGATCCACGGCCTTGCGGGGCGGGCGGTGTTCAAGCCCTGCCACGTCTTCCCGTACCGCTTCGCGCTGACGCCCGACGGCGTGTGCGTCACCGTCAACCACATGTGCCCCACGGCCCGCCTGGCGAAGGGCGCGCCCCTCGCCAGCCAGGAGCACGAGCTGCGCACGCGGCTCGCCGTCGCGGACGTGCTGCGAGCCGAGCGGCACTTCCTCCGGCCCGGCGAGGAGGTGCCCTGGGAGGCCTTCCGCACCGTGGAGGGCCAGCTGCTGGAGCTCTTGCGCGGCGACGCACCGGTGCGACGCAAGCTCTGGGTCGCCCTGCGCTGGCTGCAGGCCCGGCTGCGAGACCCCGAGGCGGGCGTCGCAGCGGGCTGGTACGACGAGCCCATCGCGAGGCTGGGCTGGCTGCAGCGGCTGGCCTTCAAGGGCTTCGGCGCGATGCTCGACCCGTGCTTCAAGGACCTGCGCGGCGTGCCGAGGGGCGATCGCCCGCTTGCAGACCACGAAGCCGAGCTCACGGGCTTCTTCCGCTCCTTGCTGTTCTCGAAGGTCACGACCTACCCCTACGGCCTGGTGGCCGGGCTCAACTACCTCGTGCTGGTCCACCACGTGCTGGAGCGCCAGGCGGCCCGCCACGCCCCACACGGCGTCTCGGAGGCCTTCTGGCGCGAGTTCTACGCCGTCGTGACCTCCGGCGTGTTCTTCCGCGTGCTCCAGGTGGCGCACCAGACGCCCGCGACCCGCCTTGCGCGCAACGTGGGGGACCCGACGTTCGGGCTGGCGTTGTTGCAGCTTTGAGTGCCCCTCAGCGCCGCGTCAGAGCCTCCTCGATGGCGGCCTCGACGGCCTCCAGCGCCCCTGTCGGCTCCACGTAGAGCACCCGGTCCGTGGCGGCCTCGATGGAGCGGATGGCGGCCTCGAGGCGAAGCAGAGGCGCCGCGTTGCCACCCACGTCGGCCATCACCTCGAGTATCCGGGCGCTGACCTCCGGGAAGTCGAGGTCCGGGTTGAACAGGTAGGCCTCGCTCATGAAGGTGACCAGGTCGGCCGGTCGCTTGAACCGCCACGGCTCCGCCCGGCCCACGCTGGCGGCCTGTGCCCAGGGCCGAGCAGACAGGTAGCCGAAGGGCTCAAGCCCCTCGCCCGCCAGGGTGCGACACCTTGCCACCGCCGTCTCCCGCGCCTCTCGCAGCACGCCCACGCACGCCTCGAAGGTCGTCTCATCCGGGCCGTCGTACGGCACCCGCATCAAGGACCGGTCCAGGACCAGTCGCGTGGGGTCGACGTGGCTCAGCACGATGTCCGCCAGGCGCTCGGCGAGGGCGTCGCGGGCCTCCGAGGAGAGGCCGCTGTCACGCACCCGGCGCTGCAACGCCTGGATGCGTTGCCAGCGCGCCTCGGCCTCAGGGGCGGCAAGGGGGCTCGGGGTCCCCTCCTCCGGTGGCCTGTCCAGCACGCGTCGCCAGGCGATGCGGGTCACGCGACGGATGCCCTGCGTGGCCGTGGCATGATCGTCATCCAGCGTGGACGGGCCGCCGCTCGCCCCCTGAAGCGTGGTGAGGTGCAGGCGCGGATCCACCGCCTCGCCAGGGCCAGCCATCAGCAAGATCGGACGCTCCCCGGGAGGCAGGTAGGCCTGGAAGCGCCCCGCGCCGTCGGTGACCAGGGCCATCACCGGGAGGCCCCCGTCGTCCAGCCCCAGCGACACGCGGTCCCCGCTCAACGGATCCACCGCCATCACCGTCAGCCCGGCCCCGGGCAGCTCTTCTCCCAGCAGGGGGAGCTTGCCCCCAGGGGATGCCTGCAGCAGGCGAAGGGCTGCCCCGCCGTTCGACAGCACCCCCCCGCCGTGGTTCGCCACCACGCGCCCTGCCTCGAAGTTGATCGCGCGCGCGCCATTGTTGGAGACGAGCTCTCCGAGGCCCAGCTCCAGCAGGTGCCGGGCGTCCACGCGCAGCTCGCCCGTGACCTCTCGGTGTGCCGCGCTTGGCCGCGAGACCCCCCGGGCAGGCGAGGGCCCCACGCCTGCCCGGAGCCCAGGCGTGGCGCTGGCGGCCGGGCGGGCTGGCCGCCGGATGGCCGCGGGGGCGGACGCCGTGGGCTCCGGCAGACACCCCGCCAGCCCGGTCGCCAGCGCGACGAGCCCCGCCAAGCCTCGAGACATACGGCCCTCCTCCCTCGTCACTGCCTATACCCACCCGCCAGAACATCTCCCGTACACGCGGCGACCGGGCCGTTCGCGGGCCGTATGGGCCGATGATGGCGCTGGAGGTTCTCGCCATGCTCGCCACCATCCTCAGCGGCGCCGTCCAGGGCGTCGACGCCATCCCCGTGCAGGTCGAGGTCGACCTGGCAAACGGCCTGCCCGGCTGTGCCGTGGTCGGCCTGCCCGACGCCGCCATCCAGGAGTCCCGCGAGCGCGTCCGCGCGGCGCTGCGCAACGCCGGCTACGAGTACCCGCAGCGCCGCGCCACGATCAACCTGGCGCCGGGGGACGTGCGCAAGGAGGGGCCGCTCTACGACCTGCCGATCGCCATCGGCTTCCTCGTCGCGAGCGGCCAGCTCACGCCCCGGGACCTGCCGGACACGCTGCTCGTCGGCGAGCTGGCCCTGGATGGCGCCGTGCGACCGGTGCGTGGCGTCCTCCCCCTCGTGCTCGCCGCCCGCGACGCCGGCTGCCGGCGGGCGTTGGTGCCAGCGGGCAACGCCCCCGAGGCGGGCCTCGTGCCGGGCATCGAGGTGCACCCCGTGGAGTCGCTGGCGCAGGCCGCCGCCGTGCTGGCCCACCCGGCGGCACACCTCCCCCTGGCACCGCCCCGGCCCCCCGAGGCGCTGCCGTCAGCGGCCGACATGCCCGACCTCACGGAGGTGCGGGGCCAGGCGCGGGCCCGCCGGGCGCTGGAGATCGCGGCCGCCGGCGGCCACAACATGCTGCTCGTGGGGCCGCCCGGCAGCGGCAAGACCATGTTGGCGGCGCGCCTGCCTGGCATCCTGCCGCCGCTGGCCCACGACGAGGCCTTGGAGCTCACCCGGCTGTACTCGGTGGCGGGCCTGCTCGGCGGGCGTGAGGGGCTGGTGACGACGCGCCCGTTCCGTGCCCCCCACCACAGCGTCTCCGGGGCGGGGCTGGTCGGCGGCACGGCCGTGCCGCGGCCGGGCGAGGTGTCCCTGGCCCACCACGGCGTGCTGTTCCTCGACGAGCTGCCAGAGTTCCGGCGGGACGTGCTGGAGCTGCTGCGCCAGCCGCTGGAGGACGGGCGTGTGACGGTGAGCCGCGCCCAGGCCAGCCACACCTTCCCGGCCGCCTTCGCCCTGATCGCCGCCCTGAACCCCTGCCCCTGCGGGCACCGGGGCGATGCGGGCCGGGCCTGCACGTGCAGCGAGGGCCAGGCCGCCCGCTACTGGTCGCGCCTCTCGGGCCCGCTGCTCGACCGCATCGACATGCATGTGGCGGTGCCACGCCTCAGCGAGGCCGAGCTGCTCGACGCGAGGCCCGCCGAGAGCTCCGCGCAGGTGCGGGCCCGCGTCAGCGCCGCGCGGGAGCGCCAGGCCCGGCGCCTGGCCGGGCGGTCGGGGCCTCGCCTGAATGCCCGCATGGGCCCCGCGGAGGTGCGGCGCCACGCCAGGCTGGACCAGGCCTCGCAGGGGCTGCTCCGCGAGGCCGTCGGGCGCCTCGCGCTCTCGGGCCGAGCCGTCGATCGCCTGCTGAAGACGGGCCGCACGATCGCCGACCTCGCGGGTGAGGAGGCCATCGCCGCGGAGCACCTGGCGGAGGCGCTCCAGCTGCGGGCGACGCTGCCCGCGGGGGAGCGCTGACGATGCTGGAACAGGCAGCGACCGTCGGGCGGGCCTGGCTGAGGCCCGTGGGCAAGGGCGGCCGCACGGTGGGCGAGCCAACCGTCAGACCGGGCCAGGCGGAGACCCCTCCGTTCAGAGCCTGGCGCGGGGGTTGGGGGCGTTGGGGCGATCGTCGCCGGCGTAGGCGTCGATGCGGTTGATCGGCCCACGGCGCGCGGAGCTGCGGGGGCGCGAGGGGGCAGGCGCCCCCGGGGTGCCGGGCGTCGCGGGTGTGCCGGGCACGGCCGGGGCCGACGGCGTCCCGAGCCTGGTCGGCAGATCGATCGACCAGTTGGTGGGGGGCTGGCCGGGCAGGGGAGGCTGGCCGGGCACCACGGGCTTGGGGGCAGAGGGCCGCTTGAACAGGCTGACCAGGCCAGCCACGAGGCCAACCACCGTCGCCACCGCGCCCACGGGCCCGGGGGGGATGCTGCCAGGGTAACCACCGGGGTAGCCACCCGGGTAGCCGCCCGGGTACCCGCCCGGGAAAGGCTGCTGCGGATAGCCGCCAGGGAAGCCGGGCCGCTGTGGATAGCCGGGGATGGGCTGCTGCGGGTAGCCACCCGGGTAGCCGGGCTGCTGCGGGTACCCAGGGATGGGTTGCTGCGGGTAGCCGCCCGGGAAGCCGGGCTGCTGGGGGTAGCCGGGGATGGGTTGCTGCGGGTAGCCGCCCGGGAAGCCGGGCTGCTGAGGATAGCCAGGGTAGGGCTGCTGGGGGTAGACGCCACCGGGCGTGCCCCAGAGGCCGGCGATGCTCGGGTCGCCTGCCGTGCCAGGCGTCCTCCCCGGCGCAGCGGGCGGCAGCATGGCGCCAGGCGCAGGCAGGGCGGCGGGCGGCGGCGGAGGCGCCACCGGCGCGGGCGGCGGGGCGACGGGCGCCGGCGGCGGCGGCGGCGGGGGAGGCGGTGGCAGCAGCACGGGCGCCCCCGGCCCGGGCAGGTACACGTCCCCAGGCATGGTGGGCGTGGGCTGCTGCCAGCCCGGCTGCATGACGGGCTTCAGCAGGTCCTGCAAGAAACGCGGCAGGCGTCCGAGGATGGAGCTGGGCTGGCCGGGTTGCACGGGGGTCGTCATCGCAAAAGCTCCTCAAAGGGACGCCACGCGATCGTTATCGGGCCGTTCGGCCGTGTTCCGCTTTATGAGACCGGAAAGAAATCACGAACTTGGGGTTAAGTTTCGCGGCCGGGCCTCACAGGCCCTTGATGCCCCACCAGAACAGCCCCCAGACCTGAACCACGGCCCCGAGGGTGACGACCGTGCTGAGCGCGTTGTACCAGCGGTCCCGGAAGGCCGAGGCCACCAGCAGCATCGCGAACGGCAGGAAGTCCAGGGAGTACCGGCAGCCGAACTGGGAGTAGCCGCTCCAGTAGTACACGACATAGAACGCCAGGATGGGGACGATCGCCCCGAGGGCCAGCCAGTTGATCCGCTCGCGCCAGTTCGCGAACAGGAAGAACGCGAGGGCTGGGGTGGAGATGAAGATGCTGAAGCCGCCCAGGGTGGGGTCGAACCAGGGGAAGGTGTCGAGGCGCAGGGGCACGCCGACCAGGTACATCTCGAGGTGCTTGGCGGCATACGCCACGTTGAACAGCCCGAGCGGCAGGTCGTCCATGCCGTGGATGGTGCGGGCGTAGCCGTTGTCCAGCCAGTTCCCGAAGCGGGCCCAGTTGTAGAACCCGTTGAAGCCCATCAGCAGGCCGAGGGGCAGCCCGAAGCCCAGGGCCTTGCGCCAGATCGAGGCACCGCCAGTGGCGCGATCGTCGCGCCAGAGCATCCCCACGAAGAAGGGCAGCGCCAGGAAGATCGACTGGCGAGACAGCACGGCGAGCCCGAAGCCGAACCCCGCAAGCCACGCGTGCTGCCGGCCGACGACGCCCCGGAGGGCGAGCATGAGCCCCAAGTTGGCCACCACGTGCATGAGGGCCCAGGTGGCCCCGTTCTGGCCGGCATGGAACCAGAACAGCGAGCCCATGCCATAGGCCGCCGTCAGCGCCTGGCGCCAGGCCGGGGCCAGGCGGAGGTGGCCGAGCGTCGACCACCACGCGACCACGGCGAGGGCCCCGAGGCAGGCCGAGAAGATCCCCTGCCTGAAGTCCAGCCCCCAGATGGCCACAAAGGGCATCATCAGGAGCGAGGGCGCGATGCCGTAGGGCAGGTAGTGGTGGCCGTCGACGTGCGTCTGCTCGACCCAGCCAGGCAGGCTCGGGATGTCGAAGTGGCCGCCGAGCATGGCCTGCGCGAGGTACACGTGGGCGATGTAGGGCGTGGGCTTGAGCGCGCCGCTCAGCACGTAGAGGCACGCGTAGAAGGCCCACAGCGACGCTCCCTCCACCAGGGCCTCGGAGGGCCTGAGCCAGCCCCCACGCGTGGGCGCGGCATCCTCAGGGGCAGGCAGGGTGGGGACGTGCTCGGCGGGCTGGGTCATCGAGAGGCAACGGCAGGCTGGGGGCGCGACCGTCGATTGTAACACCGCCCATGCGCGAGGGCGCCGCGTGGCCCGGGTACACGGGGGCCATGACAGCCCCCGACACCTTCGTGCACCTCAC
Organism: Candidatus Sericytochromatia bacterium; assembly: GCA_035285125.1. Taxonomy (GTDB): domain Bacteria; phylum Cyanobacteriota; class Sericytochromatia; order S15B-MN24; family JAQBPE01; genus JAYKHL01. Next base: position 14,121 of record JAYKHR010000043.1, read on the forward strand.
GGCCGGCAGCGTCCCGGACGCCACCCCCGCCGAGGTGCTCGCCGCCACCGAGGCCCTGCTCGCAGAGGCCGCAGCCCGCGAGGAGGCCACCCTCGTGGCGCTCGACGGGTCGACCTCGCTGGGGTGGCACCCGCTGCTCGGGCGGTTCCAGCTCAACGCCAAGCGGCCGGAGGCCCCAGAGCACCTGCCCGCCTGGCTCTCGACCATGGCCGAGGTGCCTGAGGCCCATGCGAGCGGCGCCAGCTGGGAGGAGGCCCTGCGAGGCCTGCTCGCGCTCGCGCGCCGGGCCCTGGCGGAGGGCCGCTGATCAGCGGTGCTTGCAGGCGACGCCGCCGCGCGCCTTGGCCTCTTCGACGGTGAGAGGCTCACACGAGCCACATGGGTGGCCGCAGCCCTCCGGGTGGAACTTGTGGCTGCGCGGATTGAAGCGCACCGTCGCCCCGGGGGCAAGCGAGGGAGCAGGCGATTCGGGCGCGCGCCCTTCAGGCTTCGCCTGACCAGCACGCCGGCCGCCGCCGTGGCGGAACGCCTTGGGGCTGACGGTCAGCGGCTCTTTCGGATCCCAGACGCCGACCCCCTTCGTGCGGGCCTCGGTCTGGGCTGCCGTGAAGGCCTCGACGTGGCGGACGTTGGGCGGGTAAGTCAGCAGCACGGCCTGCCCGCTGCGGATCACCTCGAGGTTCACGAAGGTCTCGCCCACGTACACGTACCCGAGCAGCCGCCCGTAACGGTCCCGCGGCTGCACGTCGGTCTCGACCCGCACCTCCTGCCCACGCACGAGGCGGTCCGTGAAGAGGCGCGCCCGCTCTCCCCACGGCGCCTGGGCCAGCTCTGGCGTGTCGATGCCGAGCAGCCGGACCTTCTCCCGACCGCGCGCCGTCTGCACCGTCACGGTGTCGCCGTCATGCACCGAGACACAGCGCCCCGTGAGGGTCTCCGCCAGGGCCGGGCCCGGCAGGCACAGCACGAAGGCACCCACGACGGCCACCTGCCGGAAGATGCGAGACAGGCTGCCGAGCATCACCACCTCCAGGCCTCAAGGACGCGAGTCGCCCGCAGGCGCTCCCTGCGAACCACCACCGGCCGCGCCCTCCGCGCCGCCACCCGGGGCCCCTCCCGGGGCGCCACCGCCAGGGGCGCCGCCCTCGGGCGCGAAGGGGTCGACCGGCGCCCCGGCGCCCCCCTGCGTGCCCCCGGCGGGCTGCCCTGCCGGGGGGCTGGGCTGCGTCGACACGCCGCCGCCCGCGCTGTTGCCCCCGGGCGAGAGGATGCGAAACTCCCCGTTGGTCTGCTGGTAGATGTACACCGTCGGCATGTACCGCCCCTTCTTGTCGTAGTTGGGCGCGGCCTGCGGCAGCGCGAGTTCGCGGGGCGGGATGCGCGCGCCGCGCCCGCGGCCGTCCTCCGGCGTGCGGGCCCGCCTGGCGCGGACGCCCTTGCCGCCCTTGGCAGCCTTGGCAGCGGGCTTGGGCTTGGCCTTCGGAGCCGGCGAGGCGGGCCCCGTCGTCGCCTCGGGTGCTGCCGCCGGGATGGCCTTCGGCGCTGGCGTCGCCATCGGCGTCGGCGTCGCAGCCGGGGCTGCGCCGGCCCCCGGGGGGGCGGGGCTCGGGCCAGCCGCGGCCGCGAGGTCGGCCGGCAGGAGGGTCAGGCAAATCAGGGCTGCAAGCAGGCGGTGGTTCACGGGGTTCCTTTCGTGGCCGCTCACGCGAGCGGCCGGGTGCCAGAGCGACGCCAGCGCTCGGCGGCGTCACGAAGGGCTTCGAGTTGGGCCGTGAGGCCCTCGCAGTGGAGCAACGCCTCGTCCTCGAGGCCCTCGCGGAGCCCCGGTTCGGCCAGCACGCCACGGCGGTTGAAGTCGGCCGCCACGGTGATCCCCTGGCTCATCTGGGGCAGCACGGCGAGCACGTCCTGACGCCAGACGAGCTTCTCGACGCAGGCCCAGGCGAGCGCGAGCGCATCGTCCAGGGGGCGACCGCGCAACGCCTCGCCGCGCGCAATCAGCGCGTCGAGTTCCTGCAGGACCTCGGCCTTCGGCCGACGCTTTCTGGCTGCCTGGCTCACCCACGCCCTCCTCGTGCGGGTCCCACGGGGCACCGTGGGGCGCCCAGCGCCATGTACCCGACGCCGCCCCCCTTGTGGCGACCTCCCCCCTCACGCGGGTGAATGATAACAAATATGAATTTAAGCCCCCTGTTCAGGCCCAGGAGCGCGGGGGTTTCCCTTTTTATTGCTAGGTTCTGACTGTTTTACATAACCTTCAAGGCTCCACCGACAGGCCCTCTCGGAGGCAAGGCCGGGGTCCGGAATAGATAAAACAATTACCGTGTGTTGTATTTATCTATCAACCAAGGAGGTAGCCATGCTAGAGCCCGAAGTTCTCACCGTGCTGAAGGCGGTGGACCGTCACCCCGCGCTGATGTCCCCCATCATGCTCGAGTACATGCTGCGCGGCGAGACGATTGGCCGAATGGAAGAGAAGGGCCTGATCGGCAGCCCGTACCATGGTGTGCTGGCGGAGGCCCCGCCGGGCGTGGTGGCGAACGCGGTGGCCCTTGCGCTGACCAGCCGCTGGGTGGCCCGCGCAGGGGGGTTCTACCCCGCCTTGCGCCTCACGACGGCAGGGGAGGTGCAGTTGCTGGGCCACCAGGGACTGTGCCGGGAGGCAGCGCCTGACAGCGCCTTCCGCGCGTACCACCGCTGGCGCATGCGCGTGGCCCGGCGGCTGCGGAAGCCCCCCTACCGCATCCTGCCCAACGCCATCCTCACGAGCCTCGCCAACAGGCGCCCGCGCTCGCTCGATCAGCTGCTGGAGATCCCGGGCCTCGGCAAGCGCCGGGCGCTCCGCTACCAGGCCGAGCTGCTCGCGGTGGGGGCTGGCCTGCGCGACGAGCAGACGCGCTGAGCGGTGGCGGAGGAGAGCCCGATGCAACACCCTGAAGACCTCGCCGCCCGGACGATGTACCGCCAGCTGCGCGGCGAGCTCCTGCGATCGGCCACCCGCCATCGCGGCGCGGTCCGGCACCCGGACCTGCTCACGGACGTGCACCGCAGCCACCTCGACGTCTGCCGCCGGCAGCTCGGCGCCCTGCGCCAGGCGTGGCGGAGGACCCGGGAGGCCTGCGCCTGGAACCGCTACGTGCGGGAGCGAACGGCCCAGGCCTTGCCGCGGGCCGTGAGCTGAGCACCACCGCAGCGCAGCCCCCTCACGGATCAGCTTCCCGGGAAATTCATCGGAGCTTAGCAAGTTCTTCATCCACCCGCGCGATAAGCACCTTGGCCGGAGCGCCGTGTGTCCCGTGTGAGTCGTGAAGGAGTTCGCCGATGACCAAGCTCGTGCAGTTGATCCGTGAGGAAGAAGGCCAGTCGCTCGTCGAGTACGGGCTGATCCTGGGCCTCGTGTCCGTCGCCCTGATCGCCGTGCTGGGCACGATGCGCACCGAGCTCGGCAAGATCTTCGACTCCGTCGCCAAGTCGCTCAAGAGCGCCTCGGCCTCGGTCAAGGGCACCAAGTAACAAGCTGGCCCCTCGCCCCCCCGCTCCGGCAGGGGGGCTTTTTTGTGCGTGGATGCCGTGCGGCTCGCGTCTGGCGGGCAGGCAGGACTCAAGCGCGGGGGACGAACCAGCGGTCGAGGTCGTCGAGGCTGGTGAGCTCGAAGATGGACTCGGCGATCGCCTCGATCGTCTCCACCGGCAGCGCTGCCAGGGCCTCGCGGCTGGCCTCGGGCAGGGGGCCGAAGCGGCGGGTGAGGAGGCGCTGAAGGAGGTCGAGAGAGGCCTGATGGCGGCCCTCTTGCAGGCCAGCCTGGCGGCCCCTCTGCAGCCCGGCCTGCTCACCGTCCTGATACCCGATCTCGATCCACTGGTTGGAGAATTCCATCACGACCTCCTTCATGGCCGGTGCCGCCGCCTCGACTGAGGCCCTGAACACCCGCTGCTCCTGCGCGTCGAGCCGCAGGTAACCTTCCACGAACTCGATGATCCGCTGCGCGCGCTTCGAGTCGAGCCGGAGCGTCGCCATCATCCTGTAGCACGCCCATTTTACCCGCGCGCGATCTTCCGGGGCGATGCGCATCCGGGCCATCAGGGCAGCGGCAACGGGGTTCGGGTGGTCGCGAAAGGTCTCCCACCGCAGCTGGTTGAGCTGGACGACGCGGAACTCGAAGCGCAGCACGGATAGCCCCGCGGCGGTCACCTCATACACGGTGGGAGAGGGCCTCCGAGGGCGGTCGTGCGCCACCACCGCGATCGGGTAGACGGGCAGGTCGTGGGCCTCGTGCAGGCGCGCGAAGTAGCGGTGCATGCGCCGCGCGAAATCCGGCTGGTGCTGGGCCTGGG
>JAYKHR010000044.1:0-39801 GCA_035285125.1 Candidatus Sericytochromatia bacterium
CGGGCAGACATCAGGCCCGTGACCCACCCCCAAAACACCGACGGCCAGCCCGCCCAAAGCGTGCTGACCGTCTGTTGTTCGTTGACTCGCCCCCACGTTAGTGGGGGTCCAAGTCGGAGCGGCGGGATTTGAACCCACGACCCCCACTACCCCAAAGTGGTGCGCTACCAAGCTGCGCTACGCCCCGAACGGAGGGAAGCATAGCACAGGGGCTTCCAGGGCGCAAGGCGACCCACCCCCACCCGTGGTAGGATGGCGCACCAGCCGACCGAGGTTCGTCCGATGCCGTTCTCCCTCTCCAACCCGCTGCCGTGGGTCCTCGACTACCGCCTGGCGGCTTACAGCCTGCAGGTCGTGCTCTTGGGCGGGGCCTTCGTGATGCGGGAGTTTCCCTACAAGGAGATGCTCTTCGTCAAGAAGGGCTACGAGCACTGGAACGAGCACTACGAGAACCGCCTCGACCTCTGGGAGGCAGCCGTCAGCATCCGCCTGGATCGCACGGTGCTGCCCTGGCTGGTGATCACGCCGGCGAACCCGGACGGCTTCGTGGCCGACCTGACGGATCGCATCATCGCAGCGAGGAAGTGACCCGATGCTCAAGCACATGGTGATGTTCCGGCTCGAGGGCCAGACGCCCGAGCAGGAGGCGGAGATGATCCGGGTGTTCGAGGCGCTCGGCGCCGACATCCCGGACGTGCGCAACCTGCGCATGGGGCGCAACGTCTCCCCGCGCGACGATCAGTTCACGCACGGGCTCTACTCCGAGCACGACGACGTCGAGCAGTGCCTCCGCTACGTCAACCACCCGGCCCACCAGGAGGCCGTGGCCAGCCACCTGGCTCCCTTCGTGAAGGCCCGGGCCATCGTCGACTTCGCGGTCTGAGGGCACCTGAGGCCCTCGGCCTTCAGGTCGCCGGCGCAGCCTGCGCAGGTGCCGTCGGCAGTGGCACAGGAGCCGCAGCCACCGCCGGCGCAGGCTCTGCCGTCAAGGGGGCCGCAGCCACCACCGGCACACCCGCTGGTGGCGCCGCCGCCGGAGCCTGCTGCGCCCGCGCCGTGGCAGCGCTTTGTGCCTGCATCGCTCCGAGCAGATCGCGCGACAGGCCGGCTATCCGCTGCTGGACGTTGCTGTTGTCCACGTTCATCTTCGTCATCACGGCCAGCACGTACCGCTGCCCGCCGACCTCGACGATCCCGACGTCGTGCGTGACCTTGGAGGTCTCGCCCGACTTCCCGTAGAAGGTCGCGCCCGGCGGCAGCCCCCGGGCGATCTTGTCGTGATCGAGCTGCCCCCGCAGCCACCCGCGCATCTTCTCGCTGGCTCCGGGCGAGACCGCCGTGCCGTCCGCGATGCGCTGGAACAGCTGTGCCATGTCGCCCGCCGTCGTAACATTCTGGCCCGCCCCGCGGGGCGTGTCGGGGACCCGGTTGCCCCAGTAGAGCTTCTTTCCGAGCTGGGTGCGCGGCATCCCGAGCGAGCCGAAGCCTGCTGCCACGGCGTTGCGATCGACGAGGTCCATCAGCGTGTTCGTCGCGGTGTTGTCGCTGCGCGAGATCATCAGGTCGACGAGGTGCTCCACCGTGACACGCTCGCCGCCACGCAGGATGGGGCGCTTGTCGCCCGGTGGCTCCCAGGTGCGCGTAACGTTGGAGGCTTTGACGGTCACCTGCTGGCTCAGGTCGAGCTTGCCCGCCTCGACGAGTTGCATCACCGCCGCCATCAGCGGCACCTTGATGGTGCTCGCGGAACCGAACGAAGCCTGCTCGTTGACGGCTGCAAAGGTGCCGGTCTCCAGGTTTCGAAGGGAAACACCCGCGCCCTCGAGGCCGTTGCGCTTGATGAGTTCCTCCAGCTTGGCCTGCAGCGCCGGATCCCGCTGGCCGGGGGACGCGGGCGACACCAGCGCCGGGGCGCCAGTCGCCAGCCGAAGCTGGCCGGTGGTCGCGGTCGCTCGCGCAGGTGGCAAGCCGATGGTGGCAGCCGGAGGCTCCTGAGGCGCTGCCGCGGGAGGAGCGGCGGCGGGGGCCGCGGCGGCCGGTGCCGCGGCAGGACCGGCGAGCGCGGGTTGGGCGGTGGGTGCCACTGGCTGTGCCCCATTCAGAGGGGACGTCCCGGCCCTGGGGGCGTTCGGCAGGTTCGGGTTGAGTTCCATGGTGCGTCCTCCCACCTGTGGGTGCTCCAAGGTCACCCTACCCGGGGGGTGGGCAGGCAAACCGTGGGTGGGCCAACGCTTCAGGCGCGGGCCTTCCGGCCCCTCCCGGCCACCACGAGGCCGCCGACCGCCCCCGTCCGCACCCAGCGCGACTGCTGGCAGGCCCGCCTCAGCATCTCCTCGCGGGCCCTCGCGAAGCCCGTGAAGGCCTTGACGTCGTAGTCGCTCGCGGCGAACACGTGCTCCCCGCCCAGCACCTCTATGCCCTTGCCGAGTTGGACCACCATCCGGTCGATGCGGAGGTGCCGGTCATGGGCGTGGCGCTTGAAGACCTCGTCGGGCACGAGCCGCACGCGCCACTCGCGCAGGCCGCCCCGCGTCAGCCCCTCCGCCAGGCGTCGGACGGCTCGCTCGTGGCCGGACCAGGGCCTGGCATAGAGCGTCAGGGCCGCGGGGCCGGGAAGCCCATCGAGCTCCCGCAGCAGCCGCTCCAGGCCGCTCGGCTGGGGCCGGCCGGGCTCGAGGTGGCCCTGCAACGCATACCGATCGACGAGCACCACGTGGCGCGCCCCGGCGACGAGCCCCCGGAACTTGCGGTCCCAGGCGTCTTGCACCGGCATTCCCGCCGGGATGCCCGCGTGCGCCTCGGCGCGGGCCCGGTGCAGCGTGGCCGCGCGGTCGGCACAGTCGAAGCGGCAGACCTCGGTCTGATCCGGGAGGCGCACCGACACGCCAGGAGGCCGCACGCCGGCCGCTGCGGCCTGCTCGGCCGTCACGCAAGCCAGGTCTGCGGCGTCCGCGAGCGACCACCGGTTGTGCCGCAGGCTCATCTGCCAGCGCTTCCGCAGCGGCATCGGCAGCCGCTCGAGGGCGCGGAACCACGCCTGCCGCGCCCCGTCGTCGGTAGGCAGGTGCAGGGTGCCCAGCAGCCGCCAGGCCTCGTGCAGCCGCAGGTGCGCGTTCAGCGCCACGGCATCGCTCGGGTCCAGCGCCTCGAGGACCTCCCGCGACACCGTGAACGTGACGGTCACACGGCCACCTCACCGAAGAGCTCGAGAAAGGTCTCCTCGAAGAACCCATCGGGCCACTCGTCGAGGAACTCTCCCCGGTCATCGAGGTGCAGGCGCATCACGGCGCTGCCGTGGGGCCCGTCGGAGTGAACGTACAGCACGCAAACGTCGTCAGGGTGCACCCGCCCCTCGCGCACCCGGCGCTGCAGGCGCAGCATCAGGGCCTCGCTGTGTGTCTCCAAGATCCACTGGTGGCCACGCTCACGACGCTGCCTCGACCGCTGAGCACCCGGCATCGGGAGGCGCGCCGTCTCGATGAAGAAGTCAGCGAGGTGGGCCTGCAGGCGAGGGTGCAGGTGGATCTCAGGCTGCTCGACACAGAGCGTTCGCCCGCTCCCGCTGGCGCCCTCGACGAGCACCGGCAGGATCTGTCCCAGGCCGAAGCCCACGTCCGTCGGCGCCACGCGCACCCCCGTGCGGCTGTCGCGCAGGTTCAGCACGACGATGTCCCCCGTGACCTCGGTGCCGATCCGCTCCACCTCGACCGCATAGGGGATGTCGAGCCGCCCGAGCCAGCGGTTGAGGTCCTCCGTGGCTCGTGGGTGCCGCAGCAGCCTGGCCGCCGTGTGCTCTCCCTGCCGCCCCACGCCCCGGGGATCGTGCCCGGCCAGGGCCGTGTAGCGCTGGGGGTAGCTGCGCAGGGGGCCGAGGTGGTCGACCCGCTCGAGCTCCCGCTGCAGGGCATGGGCCAGCATCCCCAGGCTGGCGCCGTGGCGGTGGATGAGCCCAGTCGCCTGGGCGGCGTCCTGCGGCTCGGCGTCCGCCCGCAGCACCAGCCGCGTCGGGAGCATCGGCGCGTCCTGCACCTCGACGGACCGCAGGGCCCGCGAGACCGCCCGGGCACTTGCGCCCGCATCCTCCGGCTGCGCCTCGGCGGCGCCTCGCTGCAGGAGCCAGGCGGCGAACGAGCGCTGCGAGGCCGCATCGCGCCACTTGAAGACGTGCTCCCCCACCGGCACATAGGAGCCCGTCGCCGCCTCGCGGATGCGCGTGAAGCCGCAGTCGAGCGCGGCTCGCTCGTCCTCGAAGGTGTAGCGCACGCTGTGAAGCTGGGGGGAGGCTGCGGCTTCCCCTCCGGCGCGGTCCGACTGGAACGACCACTCGAAGCCGTAGCCTCCCCGCTCAACCCCGGGCCTGGAGCCCGACTCGCTGGCCCGGAAGCTGAGGCCGACGCGCAGGGTGCGGGCGGGGTCATGCCGGTGCAGCAGGCTGCGGTAGGTCCCGAGGTCGACCCATGGGCCGCTCGGCCGCAACCCCGCCCCGCCGTCGGAGCCTCCCACAGACTGCTTGAGCAGCAGCAGGGCCTGGATCAGCGAGGACTTGCCCGCCGAGTTCGGCCCGTAGACCAAGGTAAGCGGGCCGAGCGGGATCACCTGCTCGGCGCCGAACGGCTTGAACCCCTCCAGCAGCAGCTGCTCCAGCATCGCCCCCCCTGCTCGTCCGCCCGGCCCCACCATGCCCGATTGCCCAACGGGCATAACTTCGCTTATCTTTGGGACGCTTGCCGGGCAACCGGCGTGGAGCCTGGCCGAGATGAGGAAGAGATCGTTGCACGCCTGGACCCTTCGCTTGCTTGTCGCTGCCGTTGCCTGGGTGGCCCTTGAGCCCGGCGTCGGGGCCTCCAACGGCCCGCTGATCTTCGCGAAGGTCCCATCGGACGGCGCCGGCGACAAGCTTGCAACGCGCTACGGCAACCTGACGCGGGCCCTCGGCGAGGCGCTCGGCCGCGAGGTCGTGTTCCAGTCGCGCCCTTCCTATGACAGGATGGGCGAGGCCATGAGGCGAGGCGAGTTCGACATCGTCTCCGTCGGCCCCGCGCTCTATGTGCAGCACGAGGCTCGCTACGAGCCCGTCGTGAGGCCCGTCCGCTTCAAGCGTTCGTCGTACCGGGGGCTGCTCCTCGTGCGCGCCGAGAGCCGCTTCAAGACGCTGAAGGACCTGTCCGGGGCGCGCGTCGGCTTCGTCAGCGAGCGGTCCACCAGCGGCTACCTGCTGCCGGCCCTGATGCTCGAGCGCGCCGGGCTGGACCTGAAGCGGGACTTCGCCGACGTGCGCTTCTACAAGGGGCGCCACCCGGACGTTGCGGTGGCCGTCACCAGTGGAGAAGTCGACGCCGGCGCGGTCTACGACGACGCGCGCATCGACGCCTTCGGCCAAGACGCCAAGATGCGGGCCGAGACGCGCGTGCTGGCGGCGACGGAGCGCATCCCCAACGACCCCATCGTCGTCCACAAGCGCCTGCCGGCGTCGGTGCGAGCCGCCATCCAGCAGTTCTTCGAGGGCCTCTCGGCGAGGCCGGCCGACGAGGTGGCGCGGCTCGTCGGTCCCCTGGACGAGCAGGTCCAGGGGTGGGTGCGGACCACCTCAGCAGACTACGACCCCGTGCGGGCCTGGGCCTCGGCCCTGGAGCGTGCGGAGCGAGGGAACTGAGCCATGGCCCAAGCACAGCGCGGTGGCTGGCGTCGGTCGGTGGGGGGTGTCGCGATCGCCCTCCTGCCCCTGGCCGTCGGCGGGCTGCTCGTTCAGACGCACCTCACGCGCGGGGCGGAGGCCAGGCAGCTGGCGGAGGGGATGCTGGGGGGGTACATCGACGGGAGCAACGGCTTCCAGGAGATGCGCGACTTTTTCGAGCGCCGGCGCGGCACCGACGTGCGTGGCATTCGCGTGCTCGATCGCGCGGGCAGCCTGAAGAACCGGTACCCGCGGGACTTCGAACCGTCAGGCTGGCGGGTCACCGCGCCGATCCAGGGCAAGGACGGCGTCGTGCGCGACGTGGTCGAGCTCTCGCACGACGTGCTGCCCCCGCTCGGTGGCGCCACGCTGAGCTGGGGCCTGGGCTACGGCCTGCTGCTGGCGCTGCTCAAGGCCCTTCAGGAGCGTGAGGCCCGGCGTGAGGCAGAGGCCGCCCGCCAGGCCTCGGAGGCGCAGCTGGCGCTCCGCGACCGCGAGGAGGAGCTGAAGCGGCTCGGCGACGTCTGGTCGACGTTTCACTCGCAAATGACGGATGACGCCAGCCAGCTGACGAACCACCTCCAGGCGCTGAACGGCTTCATCTCGCAGATCGACATCAGCCTGAAGGACGCCGTGCACGACCTGTACAAGGCCCCGCTGCTGGGCACGGGCGACCTGGGGGACGGGGGCCATGGCTCCCTGGCCGACGTGAAGTCCTTCCGCCGGGGCCTCGAGGACCAGTCCATCGAGGTCTCGCGGGAGGACATGGCCACGTTCGTGCGCAACGTCGACGAGACGATGGAGGCCATCAAGTGGGTGGTGGACAGCCTCCCGGAGTACGCCAACCGCGAAACCCAGCCCGTGGAGCCGGTCGCAGAGCTCGGCGCGCTGCTGGAGCACCTGCCCCCGGCGCTCCGGGACCCGGACGACGGCCTGGTGATCGAGGCCGACGTGCGTGAGGCGCAGCCAGCCATCATGTTCAACCCCGTCCACTTCCGCAGCGTCGTGAAGAACAGCCTCTACAACGCGGTGGCCGCCATTCGCCGCGCCCGGCGCCAGCACCCCGACCGGGAGGGCCGCGTCACGCTGAGGTTCCGCGAGGAGGCGACGCGGCTCGGGCTGGTCGTCGAGGACACGGGGGACGGGCTCTCGGAGGCCGCGCTCGCGCAGCTCTACCGGGGCCGCGTCGAGCAGCCCACCCGTCGCCGCCGCGGGGGCAAGGGCAGCCTGATCGTCACGGCCTACCTCGGGTTTCACGGCGCGAGCAGCGAGCTTGCCAACCGGCCGGAGGGCGGCGCGCGGGTCACCTTCTGGTTCACCAAGGCGCCGGCGCAGGCTCTGGCCTCGGCGGCAGCCACGACCTCCCCCACCTGCTGAAAGAGGCGCTGCCCCCATGGCCCACGTCCTGATCGCTGACGACGAGCCCACCGTTCGCCAGGCCATCGCCCTGATGCTCAAGGCCCAGGGGCACACCTTCCAGGAGGCCGGCTCGCCCCGCGAGGCCGAGCGCCTGATGGCGACGGCGCGGCAGGACGGGCGCACCTTCGACGCCCTGGTGGTAGACTACGACTTCGCGGGAGAGGACCTCGACGGCATCGAGCTGGTCGAGACCCTGTTCGCCCAGCACGGCTGCCTGCCCACGGTGATGCTCACAGCCACCACGGACCGCGACGTCAGGCTCGACGCCGCCGATGCCGGGGTGCAGGTCTTCATCAACAAGCCGGTGCAGGCCGAGCCGTTCGGGGCCGCGCTGCGGCAGGCACTCGGGGCGGGGGCATGACCGACACCAGGCAGCCGCCGACCAACCCTTCAGGAGCGCCCCAAGATGAGCCTTGAAACGTCGTGGCCGGCCCCCGGCGGCACCCCGTCCGCGGAGCATTGCAGCCATGGGGGCAGGCTCTTCGAGCGCGTCGGCAGCACGCTCGATCACCCCGAGGCGCGGGAGACCTGCGTCCCGGCGGACGTGCTCGATGCGTGGTACCCGCCGGCTCCGGCGGTGGTGCGGGCTGTGGAGGACAACCTCGCGTGGTTGCTGCACACCTCCCCGCCGTGTCGGGCAGATGGCCTGCGCGAGCGGCTCGCCGCGCACCTCGGGCTGCCGTCAAGGCACCTCATGGTGGGGGCAGGGTCGTCGGACCTCATCTTCCGGTTGATGCCGATGCTGTTCAAAGGCCGGCGCGTGGGCATCGTGTCGCCCGCCTATGGCGAGTACGCGCACGTCCTGACGGCCAACGGCAACGCCGAGGTCGTGCGGATCCACGCGGGGAACGACCACTTCACCCACACCGCCAGCCACCTGCTGTCGGAGGTCGAGCGGCACCGCCTCGACGGCCTGTGCCTGATCAACCCGTGCAACCCGACGGGACAGGTGCTCGCGCCCGAGCAGATGGATGCCCTCGTCACCAGGCTTCCGGCCTCCTGCACGCTGGTTGTCGATGAGACCTACATCGGCTACGTGGGCCGGGAAAGCTCCTTGGCCGCTCGCGCGTGCCAGCTGCCCAACCTGGTCGTGATCGAGTCGCTGTCCAAGATCTTCGCCTTCAGTGGCATCAGGGCCGGCGTCGCCGTCGGGACCGAGGCCCTGGCGAGCGCGCTCGAGCGCGAGCTGGCGACCTACCACATCGGCACCATCACCACGCTGGCCGTCGCCCGGGCCCTCGATGAAGGGGCCTACTACCAGGCCCGGCTGCAGGAGACGCGATCCCTGAGAAGTGACCTCCGTCAGGCGCTCGATGCATCCGGGCTGTTCACGGCGGTGTTGCCTTCCGCCATCAACGCCGTGCTGGTTGATTGTGGCCCTGCCCGGGGGGCGGAGGCCCTCCGGGTGTCGCTGGCAGACCAGGGCGTCTACGTGCGCAACATCGAGGACCAGGGCCTCACGGAGGCGCAGCGTGACCGCTTCCTGCGCATCGCGGTGCTCGACGCGGCCCGCAACGCCCGGACCGTCGCAGCGCTCCACGCCATCCGGCGGGAGGGCCTGGTGGCGGGGCCCACCGCCGGTGCCCAGGCGTGATCCCGGGCGGGATGGCCGCCTCGCGCTGACCCGCGAGCGGCCCCGCCCCACGGCCCAGCCCTGAAGGAGCCTCCCTCATGACGAAGTGCCCGCCCCCCTCGGCCCTGACGTGCGAGGTCGTGACGCTGCCCGTGGACGCCGCGTGCGAGGCCGCCGTCGCGGACCTGCTGGCCGCGGCGTTCCCCGGCATGCCCCAGGCCGAGACGAGGGGCCGCTTCGCCGCCTACACGCACCTGGCCTTGGCGCGGGAGGACGGCCGGGTGGTCGGCGCCCTCTTTTTCTCGCGGCACGAAACGGCGCGCCGGGTGTACTGGGGGTTCAGGATGAACGGCGTCTCGGCGGCCATCCAGTCGAAAGGCGTCCTGACGCGGATGGCGTGGGCGGGCTTCCGGCAGCTGATCATCCCCGAGTGGTGGCGGTGCGCCGTGATGAGGCGCCCTGACCGGCGGCAGGAGGTCGTGTGCTTCGCGCGCGTCTGCAACCCCATCGCCGCCCGGGCGATGTCCGCCGTCCGCACCATGGAACCCAGGTTTGTCGACGGCTGCCCGCCGTCGGCCTGGGCGCAGGACGTCTACGGCGAGCTGCGCGAGGCCGCGGGCATCGCGTCGCTCGAGGTCGCCACGGGGCTTTGCCCGAACTCGGCCCAGGAACACGGCATCGCCCCTCAGGTGCGCCTGGACGGACGCTTCCCGCGCTTCTTCCAGGCCTGGGAAGCCACGGTGCCGCCCGGATCCGAGCTCGTGATCATCTTCCGCGTGGGCCTCGGGATGCTGGTCAGGAACGTCTCGTCCCGCCTGGTGGTGCTGTTGAAGCGCGCCCTGTCGCCCTGAGCCCCTGCGGAAGGCAGCCCGGCGCGCCTACTCCCCCCGCTGCGCCCGCCAGAGCCCCCGCAGCCGCTCCCGGCTTGCGAACAGGTGGGCCGCGTGGCCACGGCAGTCCTCCAGCACGGCCTCGCCCCCGGCCTCCTCGGGCCCGAGCCAGGCGGCCGGCTGGTCGGGCTCCGTGACGAGCGGCCCGGGCGTCGGCGCCACGGCCACGTAGACGAAGTCCAGGTGCCGGTGGCTCCCCAGATCCTCCACCTGCACGAGCAGGGGCGTCGCGATCCGGTAGGCCCGGGCGCTGCCGGCCCTGGGGAGCTCGGGCGTCAGGTCCAGCAGCTCGACGCGCTGCCCCGTCTCCTCGAAGACCTCGCGGACGGCGCTCTCCACCGGCGTCTCACCCGGGTCGACGTGCCCGCCCGGCGGCAGCCAGCGGCCCGCGAGCGGCGGCTTGCGATGACGCACGAAGAGCAAGCGCTCGAAGGCCGGATCGAAGACGTAGACGGCGGTGGCTTCGTGGATCTCCACAGGGGACCTCGCGGACGGGGGCCCCCATGCAACACCGCCGTGTCGTGAGGCGTCAACGCCCCGCGTTCGCCCCGCGAAGGGCGCGGGGCGAAGCTCCCATGCTATGATCCCCCCCCGCCCCTTCGACCAGGAGAGACGCCCATGGAGACCGCCCCCAAGACCAAGGCCGACGCGCTCGCCGCGCTCTCCCGCGGGGCGCTGGACGAGGCCATTCCCGTGTTCCTGGAGCTCGGTCGGGCCGGGCAGCTCGACGTTGAGGGCTTCACCTCGCTCGGCGAGGCCTACCGCCTGAAGGGCCGGCCCCAGGAGGCCGTCGAGGCGCTGCAGCAGGCGCTGGCGCTGGAGCCCAAGCGGTTCGACGCCACGCTGGCGCTGGGGCGCGTGATCGGCCGCTGGGGCAAGGCCGAGGAGGCCCTACCGATCCTCGAACGGGCCGCCGCCGCCAACCCGAAGTCTCCCGAGCCCCTGCTCGAAATGGCGCACCTGCTCGCCGGCAAGGGGGAGTACCAGCCCGCCGTCGAGCGGCTCGTGGCTGCGCGGAAGCTCGACCCGAACCACGAGGAAGCGCTCGGGGCGCTCGGGCGGCTGTACGCCATCGTCGGGCGCAAGGAAGAGGCCATGGCCCTCTTCGTGCAGGCCCACCAGCGGTTCCCGCGCAACCCCGCCCACCTGCTGGAGATGGGCGCCATCCACCTCGACAAGGGCGACGCCGAGAAGGCGCGGGCCCTGTACGACCAGGCCCTCGCGCTCGACCCGGCGTTCGCGCCGACGCACTACCGCCTGGGGTACTGGCACCTCGCGCGCCACGAGGTCGAGAAGGCCTTCCAGGCCTTCCAGGAGTCCACGCGGCTGGCCCCCGAGGCCGCCGACACCTGCCTGGGCATGGCCCTGGTTTATGAGCGCCTGGAGCGCTGGGACGCCGCCCTCACGGAGTACAAGAAGGCCCTGGACCTCGCGCCGGGACACTTCGTCGCGTGCGACGCGATGGGCCTCGTGCACCTGAGGCGCGGGAAGCTGGACATGGCGCTGGCGTCCTTCCTCAACGCCGTGCGTCTCAACGCGCGCTTCGCGCCGGGGCACCTGCACCTCGGCCAGGCTCACGAGGCGATGGGGAAGGCCGCCGAGGCCATCTCGTCCTACGAGCAGGCCCTGGTGCTCGACCCGCGCCTCACGGACTGCTACGTCAGCCTCGGCACGCTCTACCTGCGGCGAGGAGAGGTGGACCGGGCGCGCGCCTACCTGCAGAAGGCCCTGCCGATCGCCCCTGAGGACGCCCGCATCCCGGCGGGCATGGCCCGCCTCGCGCTGGCGGCCGGCGACGTCGCGGCGGCGCGCGAAGCCGCCGACCAGGCGCTCGCCCTCGCCCCGGAGGGCCTCGACGCGCTGGTCGCCCACGCGGCCGTGCTCGACGCCGAGGACAAACCCAGCAAGGCGGCCGACGCCTACGAGCGCGCCCTGGCGATCGCCCCGGCCGACGTCGACCTGCTCGACCGGCAGGCCCTGGCCCTCAGCGCCGCCAACCGCCACAAGCAGGCGCTCGAGGCCATCGACCGGGCGCAGGCCATCCGGCCGAACGACGCGCAGTTCGAGTACCACGCGGGCCGCATCCTGGCGGCGGCAGGTGACACCGAGAAGGCGCTGGAGGCGATGGACTCGGCCCTGAGGCTCGACCCCAACCTCTGGGAGTGCCAGTTCGAGCTGGCCCGCCTGCTGGAGAAAGCCGGCCGGCTGGAGCCGGCGCTCCGCTGCTACGACGAGATCCTCGAGGCCAAGGACCAAGGCAGGCTGCCTGAGAGCGAGCTCACGGAGAAAAGCCTGGCTCGCTACCGCGCCATCCGGGCCGAGCTCGAGGGCGGGCGCAAGGGTGGCTGGCTCGCCCGCCTGTTCGGCAAGGGCTGACGCCCCTCAGGCCGGTGGCCCGAACAGGGCGGCCGAACGCTCCATCGCGCGGATGGTCGCGAGATCGTCGTGCTCGAACGCCGTCACGAGGCGCCGCACCTCGCGGGCCACGGCGCGGGCATCCGTGGCGATCGCGGCCTCCGGCACCCGCACCACGACCCAGCCGCGTTTGAGGAAGGCCAGGTTCCGCGCGCGGTCCTTCTCGAAGCTGTGGTGGGCCGCCTCGTCCACCTCCACGTCGAGGTACAGGCGGTGGCTCGGATCGATGTAGGCGAAGTCCGCCACGAAGTTGCGATCCCCCCGGCCGAGGCCCACGAGCTCGTACTGCGGGACAACGGTGGGCAGCCCGGGCCGGGCCACCGCCGCGAGGTAGAAGCCCTCGTCGGCGAGGGCCTGCGCCAGCGGCCCCTCCATGCGCCCCAGGTGGGTGCGCCGCGTGAGGCGGCCGTCGGCGTCACTCCAGCGGCGCTCGCGCCGGGCATCCAGCCAGGGCACCTCGCCAGGCTTCGCCTCCCTGCGCTGCCGCCCCCAGACGACGCGGTGCAGCGGCAGCGCCAGCAGCGCCAGCGCGAAGGACACCCCCGTCGCCGCAGCCAGCGCAGCGGCAGAGGCCAGCGCCAGCGCCCAGCCAAGGGAGCCGGGCACCCACACCCCCCCGAGTTGCGCGGCCGGTGCCAGCGCCCCCCACCCGAGGCCCGCAGCCCCGAACCCCGCAACGGCCGCTGGCAGGCCAGCCCGCGCGAGCGTGCCTCGCAAGGTCGGGGCCAGCGGCGTGCGGTGGAGCGCCGTGTAGAGGTCGTGGGGCAGGTAGACGTCGAACACGGCGAGCATCGTACCCGACGGAGCGGCCCGGGTTCTCGCGCCGTCAAACCGGGCGGGGCAAGGCGGAGGACCCTTCGGACCCGGCGGAGCAGCCCGGGCGTCGCCCACCGCGCCACGGCCGGCTTCAGACTGCGTCCATGGTATACTGACATGACCCTCGAAAGGTCGATCTGTCGGCCTCTTGCCGACGTCACCCCCCTCCCAGACAGGACACCGTCTTTTTGTCTCCCAAGCCATTCACCGACTTCGGGCTGCACCCGGACATCTTCGCGGGCCTCGAGCAGATGGGTTACACCCACGCGACCCCGGTTCAGGACGCAGCCATCCCCCTCGTGCAGACCGGCAAGGACCTGATGTTTCAGGCCCGCACCGGCACTGGAAAGACCCTGGGTTTCGGCCTCCCCACCCTCCAACGCATCGATCCCACCTGCCCGGACACCCAGGTGCTCGTGATCTGCCCGACGCGCGAGCTCGCGCTACAGGTCAAGGACGAGCTCGCCCGCGTGGCCGACGCAATGCGAATCATCGTCTCGGCCGTGTTCGGCGGCGTGAAGATCGAGACCCAGATCGACGAGATGCAGTGGGCGCCCGTCGTGGTCGGCACGCCCGGCCGCCTGCGCGACCACATCGAGCGGGGCTACCTCCACCTCGACACCTGCAAGGTGGTGGTGCTCGACGAGGCCGACGAGATGCTCGACATGGGCTTCAAGGACGACCTCGAGTTCATCCTGAAGCGCGTGCCGGCTGAGCAGCGGCAGACCCTCCTGTTCAGCGCGACGTTCCCCCCCGAGATCATCAAGATCGCGCACAAGTACATGCGCGACCCGGAGAAGATTGAAGTGAGCTCTGGCTACACCCCCGCTGTGGGTCTGACCCACAAGTTCGCCCGCGTCCCCAAGGACAAGAAGATCCAGGCCCTCGGCACCCTGCTGCGGAGCCCCGACGTGGTCTCGTCGATCATCTTCTGTGAGACCAAGGTGGAGGCCGCCTGGGTCCACCAGCGCCTCAAGCGCGAGGGGCTGCCCATCGGCATCCTGACGGGTGACATCCCCCAGGAGCGGCGCCTCACGACGCTGCAGCAGTTCCGCGACGGCGAGCTGAACATCCTCGTGGCGACGGACGTGGCGGCCCGCGGGCTCGACATCCCCGCCGTCTCGCACATCTTCCACTTCACGGTGCCTCGCGACACCGCGACCTACATCCACCGCAGCGGCCGGACGGCCCGCGCGGGCAAGAAGGGGACGGCCTTCACCCTCGTCACCACCGAGGAGGAGCGCGAGTTCCAGACCATCATGCGCGACATCAAGCAGGCGCAAGGCGGCGGCGCCAGCCAGCCTGCGGCCGGCACCCGGTCCGTCAACGGCGGCGTTGGCAGCCGGGAGCGCGGTGAGCGCCCCGAGCGCGGCGAGCGTCAGGAGCGCGGTGAGCGCGGCGAGCGTCAGGAGCGCGGTGAGCGCGAGCGTCAGCCGCAGGCCCAGCGGCCGGCCCATCCTCAGCAGCAGCCCCAGCAGCAGGGTGGCAGAGCCCGGCTGAGCCCGGAGCAGGCCGGCACTGCCGCGCAGATCTTCCAGGCCGTTGTGGGCGCCGCCTCCGACTACGACGCCTTCCGGCCCCTGGCCGAGGCGCTGGTGTCGCGGGGCGACTCCCGTCGCATCCTGGCCGCGCTGCTCTCGCTGGCGCCTCAGGCCGAGGCCTGGCTCGACGTGGCCGAGGCCGCTTCGGAAGCCGGTGAGGCCGGGTACGCCGAGGGCGAGCAGCCCCGTCGGGAAGGCCGCCGCCGCCGCCGGGGTGGTCGCGGTCGTGGCCGGGGCGAGCGTGGCGAGGGTGGCTTCGAGGGCCGTGAGGCCCCGGCTGAGGCGGAGCGCGAGGATCGCGTTCGCGTAGCCGTGGCGCCAGCCGCCGTGGCGCCCCCTGCAGCGGAGGAGGCCCCGGCGCGGCGCACGCGCTCGGTGGTCCGCACGGCCGTGGCCGTGGCCGAGCCCGTGGCGGCGCCGGTTGTCGAGGCCGTGGAGGCGCCCAAAAAGCGCACCACTCGCAAGGCTGCCGTGGCCGCGGCTCCCGCCGCTGAGCCCTTGGAGGCGCCCCAAAAGCGCACCACCCGCAAGGCCGCCGTGGCCGAGGTCCCTGCCGCCGAGCCCGTGGAGGCGCCCAAGAAGCGCACCACCCGCAAGGCCGCCGTGGCAGAGGCCCCTGCGGCCGAGCCCGCGGAGGCGCCCAAGAAGCGTGTCACCCGGGCCCGGAAGACGGCCGACGTGGTCTGAGGCGCCAGCCGCCAGCCACAAGTCCCCCGCCGATGCCCGGCCGGGGGACTTTTTTGCGGCAACCCTCGCCCCCTCGTTGCCCGGCTCGCCCCGCCACGCTAACGTGGGCCTATCAACGGGGGACACAGGGAGCGCGTCTGGCACCGATCAGGGGGGATGGTCGCGCACGTGGCGCGGGCACTTGGAGCCCGTGAGTGAGTCGGGGCGAGGGACGCGCCCTGACACCCCACGCCACCACCAGGGTGGCATGGCCAGTGCGTGACCAGGTCGGTGGGAAGACCGGGCCGGCCGTGGGGGTGACCTCACGGCCGGCTCGGCGCGCGCCCCTGGGGCGATCGTCCCGGCGCGCGAGGACGGTCCCGTCGGCGGGTACAAGCGGAGCGAGGTCCCTCTCCCGCATGAACCGCTACCGCGTCGTCCACCGGACCATCGGCTTCTTCGCAGGGCCCGCCGTGATCGTGGCCGCCGTGACGGCCCTTGGCATCAACCATGTCGATCTCGTGCGGGACGTCCTCGGCCGGCCACCGGCCCCCGAGGCGCCCTTCAGGGAGCCCATCGTGGCCTCGGCCGTCGAGCCTGGCGACCCCAGGCACGTCCTTGTCGGGACGCTGAAGGGGCTATACGGCACACGGGACGGCGGCCGCCGCTGGGAACGGGTGCCCATGCCCGTCAACGAGCCGTGGGTGGGCTCGATCGCGTACGACCCCACCCACCCCCGCGTCGTCTACGTGGCGCTTCACCAGGCGGGCCTCTGGCGCTCGGAGGATGCTGGCACCCACTGGGCGCTGGTCGAGTTGCCGTTCCGCAACCGGGAGGCCGCCGTGTCCGTCGACAGCGTGGCCGTGGGCCCCACGGGCGCCCTGGCGGTGGTTTCCGGGCCCGGGATGTGGCGGCAGGCCAGGCCCGGCGGGCTGTGGTCGCACTTCCCGCCGCCTGCCGACGACAAGCGCCAGCAGGACCGCGCGGCCCCCTGGCTGCGGCTCCTCTACGACCTTCACGAGGGGCACTACTGGAAAGAGTGGGGGCGGACCATCGTCGACCTCGTCAGCCTGGGCCTGATAGGACTCGTGTTCTCCGGCTACGGGCTGATGCTGGGCCTCGGCAAACGCCGGCGACGGCTGAGGCGGGCTCGCCAGGACTGGGACACGGGCTCCGGCCCTGACCCGTTCTGGGGCTGAGGCGGCCGCGTCAGCCGACGAGCCGGGCCAACCGACCGGCAGCAGCCTCCAGCAGCTCGCCAGCCCCGGCACAGGCGGCTTCGAGGCTGGTCGGTCCGGCCACCAGCGGCAGCGCGGCGCCCCCCGCAGCCGCCAGCAGGGCCTCGCCCTCCGGCGTGACGCCCCCCGCAATCACGAGGCAGCGGAGGCCCCGAGCCTGGCAGCGGCTGGCGAGGCGGCCGGCCACCTTGCCACCGAACGAGGTGGCGTCGAGCCGCCCCTCGCCCGTGAGCACCAGCTCGGCCCGCGCCAGGCGGGCGTCGAGCCCGGCAGCCTCGGCCACCAGCTCGAACCCCGAGGCGCGCGTGGCACCAGCCACGGCCAGCAGGCCAGCCAGCACCCCACCCGCTGCACCCGTGCCGGGCACGTCCCCGGTGGCAACGCCCGTGGCAGCCTCCAGCGCGGCGGCCCACCGCGTCAGCCCCAGCTCGAGGTGGCGCACCCGGGCCGGATCGGCCCCCTTTTGAGGGCCGAAGACGGGCGCGGCACCCGCTGCGCCGAGCAGGGGGTGGTCCACGTCGCAGGCCACGGTGATGGCACAGCTGCGCAGCACCGGGTGGCAGCCGTCCAGCGCGATCGCGGCGAGGTCCGCCAGCCCGCCGCCCCCGCGGGCGACCGCCCGCCCGCCTGCATCCAGCAGCCGCACTCCCAGGGCCTCCAGCAGCCCCGCGCCGCCGTCCACCGTGGCGCTGCCCCCGAGCCCCAGCACCAGGCGTTCGAACGGGCGCTCTGCCCAGGCAGCCGCGATCAGCGCCCCCACACCATAGGTGGTGGTCAGCAGGGGATCCCGACGGTCGGGCGGCACCTGCGTGAGGCCGGCCGCCGCGGACAGCTCAACGGCCACGGTGAGGCCGTCAGGCAGGCGCACCCAGGGGGCCTCCACGGGCTCTCCGAGGGGGCCCGGCACCAGGGCCCGGCCCCACGTGCCCCCCGCCCCCAGCGCCGTGAGGAAGCCTTCGCCACCGTCCGACAACGGACACACGTCGAGCACATCGTCGGGGCGCACGGCGGCCCAGCCCCGGGCGATCGCCGCAGCTGCCGCCACGGCCTCCAGCGACCCCTTGTAGCCATCCGGCGCGATGAGGACCCTCACGAAGGCGCCTAGAACGTCGTGCCCAGGCCCCAGTTGAGCTGCCAGTCACCCCCGACGGCCGCCCCGCGCGTCAGGCCCCGGGCGACGCCCAGGCGCAGATCGACAGGCACGCTCTGGAAGGCGGCCGTGCGGGCCCGAAGCTCCGCGCCTGTGCCCGTGAGGACATCGTCCAGGCCCGGCGCCACCAGGCTCGTCGAGTCCAGCCCCCAGAGGGCGCCGGCGTCGAGGAAGGCCACGCCGTAGAGCTGGTTGATGAAGATGGGCGCCTCGCCCCAACCGCGCAGCACCTCGAGAATCGGCCAGCGGTACTCCATGCCAGCCGTGACGACGCGGTTGCCGGCGGCGAAGCCGTGGCCGCGCATCAGCACCCGGCGGTTGGAGTAGTCCGTGGCGGAGGTGAGGTCCCAGCGGTTCAGCGTCGACAGCGGCTGGTAGCCGAAGGGCTGGAACGAGGTGGCCATGAAGAAGTCGCCGTTGCGGTTGTACACCGCGCCCGCCGTGCCGCGCAGGGCCAGCGAGTGCTTGGTGCCCCAGGGCAGGGGGACGTAGAAGCGGTGGTCCGCCCACAACCGGGTGTAGGCGCGCTGCAGGGGCATGCCCGCCACGGGGAGGCCCTGCTCGGCGCCCAGCGTGGTGATCTGGCCGTCCGTCGGGCCGTAGTCGTAGGGCCAGCGCACGGTCTGGGCACGCTGCCACTGCACGAACGCGCTGTGGTACAGGCCGGGGTCCTGCGCCGTCCAGACCGAGGGCAGCACCCCGTTCACCACGGGCAAGAGACGCTGGTCCGCCGGGAACTTGTCTTTGTAGTCCTTCGGGATGTCGTCTTCCTGGAGATCGAGGGCGTAGTCCTCGACGGCCTCGGTGCGAACGCCGAAGGTCCAGTTGTCGCCCGTGATGGGCGGCGGGTCGAACAGCGGATAGCGCAAGCCGGGCCACTGCAAGGAGAGGGCCGCGGTCTTGGTCCACTGCCAGCGGTTCGCGAAGAAGAGGTCCTCGGGCTTGTTCTCGTTGGGGAAGACGGGCTGCCGTCCGGGGCTCGGGTACTCGCTCGCGAAGACGGAGAACGGCAGGGCCAGCGAGGAGTTGCCGTAGTTGAAGCCGTAGTTGACGCGGCCGCTGTTGAAGCCATAGCCCCCGATGGTCACCAGCGTGTTCTCGCGCAGCAGGTCCTGCCAGTAGGTGTAGATCGTGAGGTTCGAGCCGCGTTCGTCCTGGGACATCAGCGGGAACCACGTGCTGGGGTTCATCGTGGTGAGGGGGGCATAGGGCGTCACGCCCGTCACCGTCGCAGGCGGCAGCGTGGGCAGTTCTGGCTTACGGCCCGGCGGCGGCACCGTGGCATTGCGAGGAGACCGGAGACCCTCGAAGGGGATCCAGGCGACGTCGTAGCCCCGGCCCGAATAAGTGGTGAAGGCGATCCGCTTGCCGTCCGGCGAGACGGCAGGGTCGAAGGCGCCGCCTGGCACGTCCGTGAGGGCACGCGTCTGACGCGTGGCGAGGTCGTACACGTGCAGGTTGAAGGTGCCGTTCATCCGATCGGAGACGTACACGATGCCCCGGCCATCCGGCGTCCACGTGGGGTAAAAGTCGAGCGCGAGGTCCCGCCACAGCGGCTCCAACTGCCCCGTCTCGGCGTTCACGAGCCAGATGTCACGCGTGCCCGCATGCCAGACCGCCACCGCGATGCGTCGGCCGTCCGGCGAGAAGACGGGGTTGCCGAACTGGTACTCGTTCTGGTCGAAGGTCCACTGGCGCAACCGCTTGCCCGTCACGTCGAAGATGGCGAGGCCCGTACGGGCACCGCCGTTGGGCACGGCCACCACCCGGGTGCCGTCTGGCGAGACCGAGGGCGCGAAGATGCGGGCCTGGTTCGTGAGGCGCGTGCGCTTTTTCTGCTGGCGATCGTAAACGAACAGATCCCGGTAGCTCGTCAGGCCACGTGGGCTCTCACTCGTGTCGGCCTCGTAGTACACGAGGTTCGGGTCAGCCCCCACCGAGGCCGCCGAGCGGGTGCTCTTGCCCATCACCAGGGTGCGCGGCTTGCCGTCCAGGCGGTCGGCCCACAGCTTGCCCGACTCGTTGCGGGCCGACTCCGCATAGAGCAGGGTGCCGTCCTTCTGCCAGAACGGGTGGCGATGCCAGCGGCCAGTCTGCGTCACGAGGTGGGGCTCAGGGAGCCTAGCCCCCGGGGCGAGGGCCGCAAGCCTGGCCTCTCGCTCTGCCTGCTCGGCCTCATAGCGGCGCCCGAGGGCCTTGCACATGTCGGCCCAGATGTCCTGCGCGCTCTGCCCCGTGGCACGCCAGACGGCATTGTCGAAGCCAAGGTAAGGGAAGAGGTTGTACTGACGCAGCACCTCGGCGGGGGAACGCTCCCCGTGCCGGGCGACCATGTGCGCCACGAACGCGCTGCCCCAGGTGTACTCGTAGCCCCCCATCGGCCAGTCGAGCATGTACCGACCGAAGACCTGGTCGTAGGACGGGACCTTGCCGTCGAGGAAGGCCATGCGGCGGGTCATGTCGAAGTCGCCCTCGAGCCCCCGGCCGCCTGCCGTGAACTTGCTCTCGGTGTAAACCGCGAGGCCCTCCGTGAAGTAGGAAGGCGCGTTGGTGAGCAGGTCGGGAAGCTGCAGCGTGATCTCGATGGGAAGGGCCGGGAAGCGGCTGAAGATGAACCCACCGGCGGCCGAGTTGACCTGGTTGACGAGCCAGGGCGTGTGCTCGAACTGGAGGATGTGCGTGTACTCGTGGATGAACAGCAGGCGCAGCCACTGGTCGTAGCGACCGATCGGCATGCCCTCGTCCGGGTTCGGCGGCGTCATCCAGAGCCACACGGCCCGGTGGGGGTTGTTGTGGGCAAGCGAGTTCAGCTCGTCGAACTGGTCCGTGACGACCACCTCCGTGGGCCCGCCTGGCTCGACCCCCATGAAGGGCACGAGCTGCTTGTGGGCATCCTCGGCGATGGTGGCCACCTCCCGCGCCTTGTCCGCCAGCTCCGCCGTGTAGTAAATGCGGAAGTGGGGCGTGTGCAGCGTCGTCCACTTGGTGCCGGGCTCGAACAGGGCCGTCTGCGCGGCAGCAGGGGCAGCAGCCACCGTGAGGCTGGCGGCGAGGGCAGCGAGGAGGCCGGTGGCGATGCGCTTCAAGGGAAACCTCGGGGCCTGGGGCGACAGGGTGACGACGATGCCCTATGGTACCCCATCGGCGCGCTGCGTTCATGCTGGAGCCTGGTCCAGGATTCCGGCTCAAGGGGTGGGGCCGTTGACCCGGCGTGAACGGGGCTGCCCCGACGCAGCGCCAAGCAACCACTTAACAAACAATTAACATCCGCAAGCGCAAGATCGGCGCCCGGCAGGCGGACAAGCTTGCAGGTGGGTGAAGCGCCCGGGAGTCGGCGCGACGAGTGGGTCAAGGGAGGCAAACGATGAGCAACACGCTGAACCCGATCGCCCCAGGCCAACTGCCCGTGGGCCAGCAGCTCGGCGCCCTGGCTGCCAACGCGCCGGCCTCCCCGGCACCATCCTTCAGCGACGACGAGGTCCTCCTGTCCCCCCGCAAGCAGAGGGCAGCCGTCGCCCACGGCTTGGAGGGCGGCGGCCACGCCGCGAAGACGATCATCGGCGCCTTCTTGCTTGCCGGCGGGTTGGCCCTGCGCGCAGCCCCTGGCTGGCTCCGGGGGGCGGTGGGCGTGTTCGGCGGGATCCAGGCCTTGTCCGGGGGCATCAGCCTGATTGCCTGGACGCAGAAGCCCGAGTCGCGCTGACAAGGACCTGATCGCTGCCCCGGGGCCAGGCACCTGGCCCCCCGGGCAGCGCCACCCCACCGAGGGTTTACCGCGGCTCGATGATGAACCGGATGGCCGTCCGCTCCTCCCCGTTGACCTCGATGTCCAGGAATGCCGGAATCGTGACCAGGTTGAGGCCCGAAGGCGCCACGTAGCCCCGGGCGATGCCGATCGCCTTGACTGTCTGGTTCACCGCGCCTGCGCCAATCGCCTGCACCTCGCAGCGCCCGCTCTCGCGGATCACCCCGGCGATCGCCCCGGCCACCGCCGCGGGGTTGGAGTTCGAACACACCCGCAGCAGCGGGGCCCGCTTCGTGGGAGCCTGATTCGACAGCACCTCGCAGCCCTCCTTCGATGGACCCGGATGGGCGAGAACACACCCGCCACCGCCCGAGCCCCTGCGCCCGATGGTAGCGTCCGCGTAGGGGAACCGTACCAGCCAAAACCGCCAACGTTGCAGTGGCCGCTTCGGCGACAGCCAAGGGTGAGGGGCGCGTGGCTCTCGCGCACGCGCCCCAATTCCTTGCCGTTACCGGGCCTTCAGGATCACCGACCGCCGGGCTGCGGACCGGGCTGACCACCGGGCTGCGGGCCAGGCTGACCGCCGGGCTGCGGGCCAGGCTGACCACCGGGCTGCTGGGTCCCCTGTCCGGGCCTCTGGCCGCCGCGCTTGGGCGCCGGCGGCAGGCGCTTGTTGGCGCCGCCCGGCATCCGCGCCTCGAGGTCCGCGAGGGACTTGAGTTCCTCGATCTTGACCTCGTAGTCAACCTTGTTGATCCGAGGCGGCTCCTTGTAGCGGGAGACGCCGTTGGCCTCCAGCGGCGGAGGACCAGGCAGCTTGTAGTCGTCGCGGCGTGGCGTCCACGTCCAGACCCGGATGCCGTCTCCCATCCGGGCTGCCAGCGTCAGGTGAACCTTCCGCTGGCCCCCAGGCCCCATCGGAGCCCCTGGCTGCATCCCGCCCTGGGGCGGCGGGTTCACACCGCCCGGCGGTGGCTGCATCCCACCTTGCGGCGGCTGGTACGCCCCGCCCGGCGGAGGCTGCATCCCACCCTGGGGCGGCGGGTTCGCGCCACCCGGCGGCGGCGGGGCCTGCAGCAGGCCGAAGTAGCGCGGCGCGGAGGGGCCAGGGTCAGCAGGCGCCCCGATCTGGGCCTGCATCATCAGGAACAGGTTGCTGCTGTGCTGCTGCAGGTTGCCGTCCTTGTCGAGCCACCAGGTCTGCCGGGGCGCCTTGTGGGGCCCGATGTAGTAGGCGATCGCAGCCTCTGGCGCCACGTCCTTCACCTGGCAGTCGAAGGCCACGGTCTTCCCCTCGAAGAGCTCCTGGCGGGTCTTGCCTGCGCGGCCTACCTCGGCGATGAGCTCGTTGTCGGCGGCGCCCGGCATCACATAGGCCTGGAACTGGAGCCCCTTGCCCCCTTCGAAGTCTGCCGCGGTGGGCGCGACGGGGACCTTGACCTTCTGGCCGTCCTTGAACTCCACCTCGACGTTCGCGTTCTTGCCTGCCTCGACGGGAATCTTCAGGTTGCCGACAGCGTCGAACTCGGCCACCACCTTCTCGCCATTCACGAGGAGGGTCTGGATGTCCTCTTGGCTGAACGGGGCTTCGACCCCGAGGTCGTCGAGGACCTTCAGGCCCAGGGTCGCGAACTGCGCCGCGGACTGGATCGTGTTCCGGACGTCGGCCGTCGACACCTGGGGCATGGCGCACCCCGGAAGAGCGAGCGACAGGGCGAGGCAGAGGCCGGCTGCGCGGAGCGCGCGCGGTTGAACTTGCTTCATGTCTTGGTAACACCTCCTGCTTCGGGCGGCGAGCGCTAGCCACCTGTGGGCCTGCGGGCTGCCCCTCAGCCGACGTACCCAGGTGCGGCGCCTCCATCACCAGCCCACGATCAGCCCTTGGCCGAAGCTTAATGACCTACCGACGCAGCCCCCACCCCGAAGCCCCTCTGCGGCGGGGGGAGCTGGAGCCTGGGGCGCAGGTGCGCGCCTACCGACCCGCGATGGCCCCCGACGACTCTTGAAGGGCCGTGACCAGGGCGTCGAGGGACACCGGGTCGTTGAGCTCCGTCACGGCCACCAGGAAGGCGTCCGAGAGGTCGGGATAGAAGCGACCGAGTGGCACGCCCGCCAGGAAACCCCGCTCCTCGAGCGCCGCCAGCAAGCGCGGGACCGGCACCGGGCTCCGCACGGCAAACTCGTGGAGGAAGGGACCCTCGTGCACCAACGAGAAGCCGGGCAGCGCAGCAATCTTGCCGGCCAGGGCGTGGGCCCGCTCAGCCGAGACCTCACAGACCTGCCGCAGCCCCTCTGCCCCGGCCAGCGACAGGTAGACCGTCACGGCCAGCGCGCAGAGCGCCTGGTTGGTGCAAATGTTGCTCGTCGCCTTCTCGCGCCGGATGTGTTGCTCGCGCGTCTGCAGCGTCAGGGTGTAGGCCCGGTCTCCGCGGGCGTCAACGGTGGCGCCGACGATCCGGCCGGGAAGCTGCCGGAAGTGGGCGCTGCGGCAGGCCATGAACCCCACGTGCGGGCCACCGAAGTTCGGCATGTTACCAACGGCCTGGCCGTCCCCCACCACAATGTCGGCCCCATAGCTACCAGGAGGAGCCAGCACGGCCAAAGAGACCGGGTCGACGACAGCGACGAGCAGGGCGCCCGCCGCGTGGGCCGCTTCGGCCAGGGCCGGCATGTCTTCCAGCAGCCCGAGGAAATTGGGCGACTGAACGATCAGGCAGGCGGCATCGGGCCCCAGGGTCTCTGCGGCCGCAGCGGGCGCCAACCGGCCGTTCGCCTGAGGCGCCACGCGGATCACAGGTTCCGGGCCACGGGCGTAGGTGCGCAGCACCTCCAGGTACTCCGGATGAACGGCCCCGGCCACCACGATTTCCTTGCGGCCCGTGATACGCATGGCCATGAAGGCCGCCTCGGCCATCGCCGTCGAGCCGTCGTACAGGCTGGCGTTGGAGACGTCCATGCCCGTCAGGGCACAGATCATGCTCTGGTACTCGTAGGTGTACTGGAGCGTGCCCTGGCTGACCTCTGGCTGGTAGGGGGTGTAGGCCGTGTAGAACTCGGAGCGAGAGACGAGGGCATCCACGGCCGCGGGCACGAAGCGCTGGTAGACCCCAGCCCCGAGAAAGGCCTTGGGCCCCAGAGGCGTGTTGCGGCTCGCCAGGTCCCTCAGCTTGAGCTGGACCTCCAACTCGCTGACACCCGGAGGAATGTCCAGGGCAGGCACCCGGAGCGAGGCCGGGATGTGCGCGACCATCTCGTCGAAGGACGCGTAGCCCACGGCCGCGAGCATCTCACGGCGGTCGGTGGCAGACAGAGGCAGATAGGGGTTCATCAGAGACTTCCCACAAACGCCTCGTAGGCGGTGGCATCCATCGTCGCAGCGGCAGGGTCCTCCCCTGCAGCCGGCTTCAGCTTCACCAGCCAGCCGCGGCCGTAAGGATCCTCACCCACCACGCCGGGCTCGCCGTTCACCGCCTCATTGACGGCCACGACCTCCGCCGCGAAGGGTGCGTAGAGGTCGGAGACCGCCTTGACCGACTCGACGACACCGAAGGAGGCGCCCTTCGCCAGCGCCTTGCCGACGGCGGGCAGTTCGACGAAGACCACATCCCCAAGTTGGTCGGCCGCGTAGCGGGAAATCCCGACGGTCCAGGCATCGCCGGCGGGCACCATGTACTCGTGGGACTCGATGAAACGGATGTCGGCGGGCAGGGTCACGGGGTCACTCCTTCGAGGGGTCGGGGCGGCGATAGAAGGGAAGCTTGACCGTGGCAGCGGCGTGCCGCTGACCGCGGATCTCGACAGCCAGCGCCTCGGCCACAGCCGGGGCCTCGACGAGGGCCGTCGCGATGGGGCGCTGCAGGGTGGGCGAGAAAGTTCCGGAGAGCACCTCCCCGACGCAGCGATCGCCGGCATACACGGCATAGCCCTGACGAGCGATGTTCCGGCCTTCCAGCGAAAGCCCGACCACCCGATGCGACACCTCCCCCGCGCGGTGACGCACCAGCGCCTCGCGCCCCAGGAAGTCGGGCTTGTCGAGCCGGACGCTCCAGCCAAAGCCGGCCATGACGGGGCTGATGGCGTCCGTGAGCTCGTGGCCGTAAAGCGGCAGGCCCGCCTCGAGCCGCAGGGTGTCGCGGGCGCCGAGCCCAGCGGGTTTAGCCCCCGCAGCGACGAGCCGCACCCAGAGGGCGGGCGCCTCAGGGGCGGCGCAGAAGATTTCAAAGCCGTCCTCGCCCGTGTAGCCCGTCCGGGCGATCGTCACGGCAGCGCCAGCCACGTGCGCATCCGTCCAGCGGAAGGAGCCCAGCGCGCCGAGCGGCGTGCCACCCTCCACCATCGAAGCCAGCAAGGCCTCGGCCCGCGGGCCTTGCAATGCCAGCATGGCCGTCGCCTCGGACCGGTCGTCGAGCGTGACGTCGGATGGCAGATGGGACGAGAGCCAAGCCCAGTCCTTGTCCATGTTGGAGGCGTTGACGACGAGCAAGAAACCATCCGGCCGCCGGTACACCAGCAGGTCATCCACGGTGCCGCCGTCGGGCCGCACGAACTGCGTGTACAGCGCCTGGTCCGCGGCCAAGCGCATCACGTCGTTCGCCACCACCCGGTTGACGAAGGCCTCAGCACCCGGCCCACTCACGAAGAACTCCCCCATGTGGGACACGTCGAACAGGCCGACGTCCGTGCGCACGGCGTGGTGCTCATCCAGAATGCCCGTGTACTGAACGGGCATCTCCCAGCCCCCGAAGGGCACCATGCGGGCGCCCGCCGCCACGTGCACGGCGTGGAGGCAGGTGCGGCGAAGCGTCGGGGTGGCAGTCGGCTGGCTCACGGTGGCGGGCTCCGTGTGGGGCGGGACGGTTCATATAACCACGCCCCTTCCTGCTCGGTCAACGTGAAAGCGGCGTCAAACAACGGTTCAGGGGGTTTTTTCGGGATCCCTCGTGGGGCCCACTCCGCGGGTTCAGCGCGACACCTCGCCCGCCGTCCAGCCGGGCACTCCCCCCCCGGACCAGCGGGCCTGCGACCACGCCCCACCCCTCGGGTCAGGCCCCTGCGGTGCCGAGGGCGACGTTCTCCGCCCTTCGCGTCGGGGTCGCGGCCCCCTGGCCGGGATTGCCCCCCACCCCCGCCGGGTAGAGTACAGGCAGGGGTGCCGTCGCATAGAGGGCCGTCGTCGAGATGCTCAACAAGGTGAAAGCCTGGTGGCGGCGCAGCCACCACGCCCTCGAGGCGTCCCCCACCGAGCCGCTCGAGGTCTTCCGGGTGGCGCTCGATGCAGCGCGGGAGCGCGAGGAGCGCGTCAAGCCGCTGTTCGACCAGTTGGCCTTCGCGATGCGGACAGCCGAGAGCCCCGTGCCGATCGACCGGGCCACCGTGCCACTGCACCTCGCGCTCGGCCCCGCCCGGATCAAAGAGCTCGCCGCCCAGATCAAGCTGTCGATTCACCTGAAATCGAACATCCGTGCGCTGCTCGACCACTTCCGCGACGACCAGGCGGAGCTCGCGAAGGGAGAACGCGCCCTCACCTTGCTGGCGCGCCGGCCGGACCTCCAGGTGCACCCAGAGGCCCTGCCTCTCATCAACGGCCTGTTCCGCATCCTGGCTGCCACCCGGGAGGTCTTCCACGACTACCCCCTGTTTTATGACCTGTTCGCGGACATCCCCCTCGAGCAACTCGAGCCACGAGCCCGGGACGACGACGACGAACCCCGCGTCCCCCAGGAACTGAGCCACCTCGTCACCGACGAGGCACCAACCGTCAGCGGCGGCGAGTTTGCCTCGCCTGATGACGAGCTCGACGCATTCGAGCCGGAGGGCCTCCACGCGGAGCTCACGGTCCTGCCCATCGAGTTGGAACTCGGCCTCGACCTCGTGCCCCTGGCGGACCCTGCCCTCGGGGGCACGCTGATGCAAAAGCTGGGCCCCATGCGCGTGGACATCGCGCAGGACCTGGGCTACGTGTTCCCCGCCCTGCGGACCCGGGACAATGTGGAGCTACGCCCCAACGCGTACGTCGTGCGGGTGCGGGGCACGGTGGTGGCCTCCGGGGAGCTGTTGACCGGCTACATGCTCGCCGTGGAAAGCCCCCAGGCCGAGCCAGAGCCCGAGGACGTGGTTGGTTTTCCGACGCGCGACCCGGTCACCCAGCGCGCGGCGATGTGGGTGCCTGGCTCGGTGGGGGTGCGGATGCGGCAGCACGGCAACACCGTGCTCGACTGCGTGGAGGTGCTCGCCCGGCACCTCGATGCCACCATCCGCCGCCATGCCCACGAGATGTTCACGCTGGAGGAGCTGGTCGTCGTGCTCGACTGCCTCCGCGACAGACAGCCCCAGACGATCGAGGCGGTGCTCGGCGACAAGCTGGAGCTCGCCGATTACCACCTCATCTTGAAGAACCTGCTCCGCGAGGGCGTCAGCATCCGCGACCAGGTCACCATCCTGGAGACGCTGGCCGTCGCGGCGAAGCCCGTCCACCCCTTCTATCTGGCCGATCACTTCGGCCAGAACAGGGCGTCGATGGAGCACATGATGCTGCTCGAGATGGCAGCCCAGATGAAGCCGCTGACGGACCCGGCCATCCTCACAGAGATCGTGCGGGTAAGGCTCGCGAGGCAGATCTGCGCCTCTCTCGCCTCGACCGACGGCACGCTGGACGTGGTCCTGCTCGATGCCTCGGTGGAGGGCCTGCTGCTCAACAGCATCCAGACCACGACGATGGGCCAGTCCCTGGAACTCGCCACAACGCAGCGCGAGCTGTTCGTCGGGCGCCTGCTGGCCCAGTGCGGGCATCAGGAGCAGCCCATCCTGCTCTGTGACGCGAAGGTAAGGCCCCACCTGCGGGCGCTCACGGAGCGGGAGCTGCCTCACCTGCGTGTGCTGTCGTACCGCGAGGTCCACCCCAGCTTCCAGGCCCAGGGGATTGGCACGGTCTCCCTGGTGGGTAGCTGACGCGGCACACACGGTGGTCTCGCTCCCGCTGAGGAGACCCGACTTCGGGCCGGAGAGGCAGCCGGCTGGCCTGCACACGCGGGGGGGGGGCGCACCCATCGCGCAAGACGACTCCCCCGGATTATGACCGAACAGCTGAGGCCCCGCCGTCGGGGCCTCGCAACGCGCTCAAGCCTCTGGCAGCGAAAGCACCTGGCCGGGGAAGATGCGGCGGGCGTCCCGCACCTTGGTGCGGTTCATCGCCCAGATGGACTGCCACCGGCTGCCGTTGCCGAGCTGGGAGCTGGCGATGGTGTAGAGGCAGTCGCCGGGCTTCACGCGGTAGTAAGCGCGGTTCCCGCCCTGCCTGACGGCCACGCGCGGCATCGAGAGCACCTGACCGGCCCTGATCTTGGCAGGGTTGGCCACCCGGTCACGGTTGGCGGCGTAGAGCTCCGGCCAGCGCCGGGCAGAACCCATCATCCGCTGGGCAATTGCAGAGAGGGAGTCGCCGGGGCGAACGCGGTACTCGCCAGCCCCGCCCCCCGACCACGCCTGCTGAGACAGCCGCGGCGCCGGGAGTTGATGGGGAATGGCAACGTGGGGAGCCTCTGCGGCGTGATGGGCCGCCCGGGTGCCGTGCAGGCCGCGAGGACGCCGGGGAAGCACGGGGGAGGAAATGGCCCCGTGCGCGGCCGCAACGTGACGCCCCCCGTGACCCTGCCCGGCGTGGGCGCCGTGGGCCGCTGGCATCGCCTTCGCGTGGTGCGTACCGTGTCCGAGGCCGGTGGCCTCCCCGTGGCGCTTTGCGTGGCCTGCGCTGCCAGCGTGGCCGTGGTGCTTTGCGTGGCCTGCGCTCGCAGCTTGGCCGTGGTGGCCGCCGGGTGCTGCAGCCGCGGAATGGGGGGCCGCATGACCCGCACCCTCCGCGTGATCCCCGCCCAAGGTCGGCTTCGCGGCCAGATGAGGCTCGGCCGCCGCGTGGCTGCCGGCAGCGGCATGATGACCTTCTGCGGCGCCGTGGGTCCGCGGCCGCACGGGCAGCCGAACGGCCTTGCCTGGCTTTGCGACAGCGTGGGCGTCGCCACCGTGGCTGTCCGCCGCCGCGTGGGCACCGCCGTGAGACGCCGCCGAGGCTAGCCGGGCCGGAGCCTTGGGCAACTGGATGTGGGGGGCGCTGGCATCAGCGCCGTGACCGGCCCCGTGCGACGCCGCGGAATGCGGAGCGGCCCCATGGGGCGCCGCGTGGACGGGCTCGGCCGCCTTGCCCCTGGGGCGAACGGGCAGCTTGATCGAAGGGATGGCGGGCTTCGCAGGGGGGCGCGGCGGCGTGACGTGCGCCTCGTGACCTGAAGCGCCATGGGCGACGCGAGGCGGCTCGGGCGCCTTCGGCGGGGCCGGCGGCCGGAAGGAGGCCGGCTCTGGCGCAGAGGGGCGACCGGCAACCGGCGCTGCCCCCCGCGCACCGGCGCCGGCAGCGACCAAGGCAGCACCCTTCAGGGGCTTCATCGACACGATGTTGCGGCTGGAGAGCTGGGAGCGATCGAGGAGGTACATGTCGTAGCCGTCGCGCTCGAGGCTGAGCAGGTCGGTCTCGAGGTACCCGTCACCGAGGACCGCGTTGCCCGAGGCGTCGGTGACGCCGAGCAGGCGCTCGTCCATGGTCTTGATCTGAACGCCGGGCACGGCCTGGAAGCTGACAGCATCGATGACGCGAACCACGGGGGCATTCGCCACCGCCACGCCCTTGGCGTCCTCGCCGGCGGCGTGCGCGTCCTGCGTCAGCAGCGGCGTGCCTGTCAGGAACAAGACGAGCGCCGCGGAGATGCGCGAGGCCAGGTTGCCGATGTGCTGCCGCAGCCGACGGGTGCGCCGCCGCAAGGAGGCGATGTCGACCACGCCGGGGGGGACCAGGCCATCCCGCACCTCGTCGCCCAGGGCCCCGAGCTCCACGAGCAGCTCGTTCGAGCGAACCGGAAGCTCAGAGAGCATCGATTCCAACATGAGGAGCTCGAACACGAGGTCATCATCGGACTCGTCCGAGGCAACCAGGCAGTTATTGAGCACCCGCGCAATCTCCGCGAGATCGGTGACGCGCTCCCCGCCCGCTGCGCCAGGACCCTGCGCGGCGTCGGGGGTAAAGCCCTCCCGCGCCTGACGGACCATCAGGGCGCCAATGGGGTCGGCCCCGGCAGGCAACTCCGGCGTGGCGGGCGTGGCCTGAAGGTGGCGGATGCGGCGGGGGGTGGGCGGCGTGGGACCGTTCATGTCGGAAATACGTCCTCGGAAGGCGCGCGACGACTGGATGACATAAGCATCATACAACGCTGTCGCGGGCTTTGTCCCGTCACCCTGCAGCCGTCTCCCGGCGGGCGTCTCCAGGCGCGCAGCGTGCGATGACTGGTTCAGATTTACCACCTTATGTCACCCGAAAGATGTGATCGATGACCAGGTCGGCGACGACTTGTGCCGCCTGTCAGCCCTTTGGCCGAGGGCATTGCAGGGTGGATCGGCGGAGCGGTTGCCGCTGTCACATCCTCAAGGCAAGCAGGCTGTTAGGATGTCCAAGCCTGGTACGTCTGAAGGGAGATAGGCTTTGTCGGCTCGCGTCCGAGTTCGGTTTGCGCCCAGTCCGACGGGCTATTTGCACGTCGGGGGGGCCCGGACAGCCCTCTTCAACTGGCTCTTCGCCCGCAAGCACGGCGGAGACTTCGTGCTGCGTATCGAGGACACGGACCAGGCCCGTTCAACGGACGAGTCGGTCACGGCGATCTTCGAGGGCATGCGCTGGCTCGGCCTGACGTGGGACGAGGGCCCCGGCGCGGCCGAGCCCCACGGGCCTTACTTTCAGACGCAACGCCTGGCGGTTTACGACACCTACGCCCAGCGCTTGCTCGACGCCGGACGGGCTTACCGCTGCTACCTCACGGCGGAGGATCTCGTCGGCCTGCGCGAGGCCCAGAAGGGCCGCGGCGAGGAGCCGCGTTTCGACCGCCGCTGGTCCGAACTCAGCGACGACGTGCGGGCCCGTTACGAGGCCGAGGGCAGGCCGAGCGTGGTGCGCTTCCGGGCGCCAGACGCCGGGGCCATCATCGTGGACGACGTCCTCCGGGGCCGGGTGACCTTCGATGCCGCCACGATGGTCGAGGACTTCGTGCTGATCAAGTCCGACGGCATCCCCACCTACAACTACGCGGCGGTGATCGACGACATCACGATGGGTATCACCCACGTCATTCGGGGCGACGACCACCTCAGCAACACGCCCAAGCAGATCGCGCTGTACGAGGCCCTCGGCGAGCAGCCACCGGCCTTCTGCCACCTGCCGATGATCCTCGGGGCAGACAAGTCCAAGCTCTCCAAGCGCCATGGCACCACTTCCGTGATGAAGTTCGCCGAGGACGGGTTCCTGCCCGAGGCGCTGATCAACTACCTGGCCCGGCTCGGCTGGTCGCACGGCGATCAGGAGTACTTCACGCGGGACGAGTTGATTGAAAAGTTCAGCCTGGAGGGCCTCAACAAGAGCGCGGCCGTCTTCGACTTCGCCAAGTTGGAGGCGATGAACGCGCACTACATCCAGCAGGCGGACCCCCTTCGCCTGCTGCCTGAGATGCGCACCCGCTGGCAGGCCCTCGGGATGCCGACCGACGCCGCCACCGAGGCCTCGCTCCTCGCCATCATCAAGAGCCTTCAGATCCGGAGCCGCACCCTGGTGCAGATGGCGGATGGGGGCCTGCCGTTCTTCGACGTGCCTCTGGCCTACGAGGCCCCGGCCGTCGAGAAGCACCTGGGAGCCGAAGGCCTGGCGGCCCTGGCCGCCCTACGGGAGGCCCTCAGCGCGCTGCCCGCGGAGGCCTGGACGGAGGCGGCGCTCGAGGTGGCGGTCAAGGCTCTGGCGGAGCGGCTGGGTCAGAAGCTGGGCGCCATCGTCCAGCCTGCCCGCGTGGCGCTCACGGGGAGAGCGGCCAGCCCGGGCATCTACGAGGTGCTGCTGCTACTCGGCCCCACGTTGACGCTTCGCCGCCTCGGTGACGCCTTGGCCGGCAAGGCACAGCCTGTCAGCTGAGCGAGGCGGCGATGGGCACGAAGCGACTACAAGGCCAGGCGGATGACCGCTCATCAAGGAAGACGGCCCCCCTGTCCCGGAAAACGGGCCAGCTGGGAACGGGCAAGATGAAGGGCGCTCGGGGTGAAGGCTACACCACCGGGGCGTTACGGTTGCCCCCCTCGCGCCGCCGCAAGGCCTCCCGCTGGCGCAAGCTGACGCGGAGCCTCACCACCGGCGTCCTGGTGCTGCTGATGCTGACGGCCGTGATGCTCTATGGCCTGACGCAGTCCCTGAACGGCCTGAACCCCGCCCAGAAGAAGCCGCTGTCCGTGGTTGAGGTCGCCCAGGGGCTCGTGCCGATGTCCGAGCGCAAGGCCATCCTGCTGCTCGGGACGGACATCGCCTACGCAGACGGCAAGAAGGCCGCGCGCGGCGCCGTGCGGTCGGACACGATGCTGGTGCTGGGGGTGGGGCCGGGCGACAAGCTCGACGTCATCTCCATCCCGCGCGACACCCGGGTCCAGGTCCGGGGTCGGTGGGACAAGGTCAATGCCGCCTTCCACCAAGGAGGCCCCAAGCTCGCGGCGCAGACCGTGTCGCGCCTGCTCGGCATCCCCATCCACCACTGGGCGGAGCTCAACACCACGGGCCTGGAGCGCGTGGTGAACCAACTCGGCGGCGTTCGGGTCTACGTCGATCGCGACATGCACTACGTCGATCGCACGGCCAAGCTCTCCATCGATTTCAAGCGCGGCTGGCACACCCTCGACGGGTTGCAGGCCCACCGGTACGTGAGGTTCCGGCACGACGAGCTCGGGGACATCGGCCGGGTGCAGCGCCAGCAGCAGTTCCTGCGGGCCAGCCTGGAGCGGATGGTGTCGCCTGAGGGGCTGGTGCGGCTGCCCCAGATGCTGACCACCGTGCAGCGCAACGTGCGCACGAACCTCACGGGCCCTGAGCTGATGCAGCTCGCAGCCTGGGGCGTGTGGCTGGACCGGGAGGATCTCCGGCTCGTGATGCTGCCGGGCCAGTTCTCCACGGGCAAGCTCAGCAGCTATTGGCTCGCAGACGGCCGGCGCGCCCACGAGCTCGGCGCCCGGCTGCTCGGCCGGGCAGCCGCCTCCCGCGGCGCAGCCAGGCTGCCGCACAAGCAGCGGGTCATGGTCACGGTGCTGAACGGCACCTCCCGGACGGGCCTCGCCAGCACTGCCGCCCGCGAGTTGCGCGCCGCGGGCTGGAACGTGCACGCCGTCGGCGACGCGTCGCAGCGTGCTGTCGGCCGCACGCGCGTGATCGCGCAGACCGGCCACAGCGAGTGGGCCTTCGCCGTCGGCCGCGACCTCGGCGTGCGGGCCGAGCAGGTCGACGCCTCGGTGGGCGACATCCAGACCGACTTCACGGTGCTGGTGGGCGAAGACTACGCCCGCGAGCTGGGGCTGGCGTCTCGCTGAGCAGCGCCCCCACACACACAACAGGCCCCTCCCGGTTGCCGGGAGGGGCCTGCTCGTAAAGCCGGTCGCGCAGTTACTCGCCGGCGCTCAGCATCTTCTGGTCCTGGCGGGACGCCTTCAGGGCCTTGAGCTGGTCCTCGGTGTCTCCCGACTCCAGCGCGGCGAAGCGCTCCTCGAGGGAGTTGTCGTTCAGCTCGCCGAGGGCAGCCGCCCGCGACTCGTTTTCGAGGACCTTGTTCTCCATGCGCTCGAACGCCGCCAGCGAGTCGGAACCGGCCGACTTGGAGAGCGCTCCCTGGATCCGCTTCTCGGCCTCCGCGCGCCGGTGGCGGGCGACCAGCAGGTCCTTCTTGGTCTGCGCCTCGGCGATCTTGGACTCCATCCGCGCGAGGTTCTCCTTGAGCTTCGAGACGGACGCGCGCTGGGCGTCCACCTGCTCTCGGAGGCCGTCGGCCGTCTGCTGGGCGGTGTTCTTGCGCTTCAGGGCCTCGCGCGCCAGATCGTCGTCACCCTTGTCAACGGCCACCTCGGCCTTGGCCTGCCACTTCTCCGCTTCCTTCTCCGCCACGGCGAGGCGCTGCTGGAGCTGCTTCTCCATGGCGATCGAGGAAGCCACCTGGGATCGGACCTGGACCAGATCCTCGTTGAGCTCGACGACGATCTGGTTGACCATCTTTTCGGGATCTTCGGACTTGTCGATGATGTCGTTGACGTTGCTACGCAACAGCCGGACGATGCGATCCCACAGCCCCATCGATGTTCCTCCTCGGAGACGTGCTTCGGGTCAACCGGGCGCCTGCCGTGTCTCGCAGGCGTCACCTGGCGTCATCGTAACACATCCAGGGCAGGCGTCAGGGCCGGGCAGAGGGCCCGCCAAGGCAGGCCGCGACGGTCTTCTCAGGCAGCGCCCGAGCCCGTCAGCCTCGCTGCGTGAAGCAGGGCTTGAAGCCCGTGTCGTCCACGAGGCCCACGGGGGGCTGCCCATGCGCGGGCAGCTTCAGCGTGATGATGCTGTCTCGCACCAGCGAGTGGTCCACCGTGAGGGGCGCCATGCCCCAGTCGCGCAACGCCTGTTGCTTCGCGGGCGTGTGGTCGGAGGCCCAGGCGAGCACCTGCCGCGGGGGGAAGGTGGCCAGGACCTCGGCAGCCTTGGCGAGCAGCCGCGGGTACTGGTGCTCCTGGCCCGGCAGCGTCATCAGGTGGACGGTATGGGGCAGTTGGCGCAGCTGAGCCAGCACCCGAACCCAGGCCACGGGGCGGCCGCCCTCCTCGAGCACCCACCGCTGATCATCCTGGTGCCCCAGGGCCTTGCGCAGGGCAGCGATGGCCCGCTCGGAGGGCCCCCAGGCGAAGTCTGCCCGCGTGCGGCTGTCGATGTGACGCACCGGGGCGGGCAGGCTGCCCACGTGCATCTCGTACACGGCTTCGGCGTCTGCCGCGACCATCGGCCGGAAGCCCGAGGCGGGCTCGGCGGGCGGCGGTGGCGGGGCCTCTCGGGAAAAGTAGGTCACGGAGGCGTAGCGCCGGAACCCGAGCTTGTCGTAGAAGCGCAGGGCGGGCCCGTTGTCCTGGTCGACCTCGAGGGTGAAGAGCTTCACGCCCCGGGCGCCATAGTGGTCGAAGATCCCCTCCACGAGGCGAGCCCCGAGGCCCCGGCCCTGGGTGTCGGGCGCGACGGCCACGAAGTCGATGTGCCACCGGGTGCGCTCTCGGCTGCCCGGCGAGGTCATGATGAAGCCGAGCACGCGGCCCTCCTCCTCCCAGACGTGCAGGTTGAGGGCATAGCGGTAGGGGTTCGGAAACTGGGCCAGCAGCCTGAGCATCGGGTAGGCGCGCTTCCAGCGCGAGACCTGGGCGCCGATGTCCACGCCCCGTCGGCCGTACTCCTCGCGGAAGGCCGCGATGAAGATTTCCCGGACCCGGTCGAGGTCGCTATACCGAACGCGTCTGAACATGGGAGCTCCCTGCCGCCGCCGGCTCGGCCAGGCGGCGGGGACGCAGCACCACGATGGGCGTCTGCTCAGCAGCGTTGCCGAAGGGGTTGTCGAGAAGCCACTTCGAGACCTGCGCGGCGTCGAGGCCAGGGCTCACGGCCAGCACCATTGCGCGCTTGAGGTCGTTGGCGTCGACGATGGCCGCCGCCATCCCCGTCCGCGCCTGAATGCGCGCCACGACCTGTTCCGGCTCGGCGGGGCCGGCCACGATGTACTTGTCGAAGGGGGGCATCGTGCCCGTGATGTCGTCGATGAGTTCGGCGGGGCGCCCGGCCAGCTCGTACATGATGCCCTTGCGGCCCACCGCCTTGCCGAGGGCACCTAGGAAGAAGGCGCTCACCATCCGGAAGGCCCCCACGTCGTCCATCGCCAGCTGGAAGCCGTGGCGCGAGCTGAGGCTCCCCTTCGAGGGGACGAAGAAGCACAGGCGCCGGGCCCAGAACCCTGGCTTCACCTCCGTCGGGCGGAAGTAGCGGCGCTGGGTGATGGCCACCACGCTCTCTGCCACGGCGACGATGTCGCCTGGCTGCCGGAAGCTGGCCGTGTGGCGGTCGATGACCTCGGCGATGTCGTCCGCATCCGTGAGCAGCGGGGTGGGGACGCACTGCAACTCGATGGCCTCCCCCACCAGCACCGCCGGCAGGGGCTTCACGGCCGCGAGGGGCAGCACGATCTCGGCGTCGAAGGGCTGCAGGTCCACGCGCCCGTAGGTCTGGTAGGCCACGTTCACCACGGCCGCGTGGAGCCGCTCGAGCGCCTCGGGCGTCCCCTCGACCTCGACACAGAGCTCGAGATCGCAGCGCTCGCCGGGGCCGAGGAGGTTGGCCGCCCAGTACCCGTCGGTGCGCCCATCCTCCGAGATCGCACGTGCCACCACCGTGGCCCGCGCGTCGCGGGGCGTGAGGCCGTCGCGGAGCAGCAGCCGGACGCTGGTGCGCACGTCGACCAGGGTCTGCTCGTAGGCCTGGTTGCGGTTCAGGAAGGGAACCATCAGGCGGAACCGCCGCCGGCCCGCGACGGGGGGCAGCTCTTCCCAGGGCCGACGGCCGCGAGTCACGAGCTCGATGGTGCGCGTGTCCCGCGCCCGATAAAGCCCCTCGAAGGCCGCTGCGCCCAGGGCCAACAGCCCCGCGCCTGCCCCGAACCCAGCCAGCAAGCCATCCATCAGATTTCAAACCCCGCTTTTCGCTGTCACATTGTAGGGCAGCCCCGCAGGCGTGACAATCGACGCGCCCCGGCGCCGACCAGCGCATGGTAGCCCCCTGGGGGTACAACGGGGGTGACCCCTGTCACCCGCCCCCTTGCTCGGAGAGACCGCCCCCGTGGACTACACCGAATTTGCCGTCTTCGTTCCCCCGGCCTCGGTCGAGACCCTCGCCTGGCACCTGCAGGACCTGGCCGGGCAGGGCGTCGTGGTCTCGGAGATCCCGGCGGAGGGCCCCGTCCCACCGGAGCTGGCCGTGAAGCTGTACCGGCCAGGGACGCCCGAGGCCCTGGCCACGTGGCGCGGGGAGCTCGAGGCCCGCCTCAGGGAGGTGCAGCAGCACCTGCCGCAGGGCAGCTGGCGGGTCGAGGCGAGGCATGTGCCGTCCGAGGACTGGGAGCACAGCTGGAAGCGCCACTGGCACACGCTGACGGTGGGCAGCCGGCTCGTCGTCAAACCTTCCTGGGAGGCGTGGGAGGGCCCCGCCGACGCCGTGGTGATCGACCTGGACCCCGCTCAGGCCTTCGGCACCGGCACGCACCCGACCACCCAGCTGTGCCTGCGCGGCCTGGAGGAGGTGCTCGCGGGGCTGGCGTCGCCGGTGGTCTTCGACGTCGGCACGGGCAGCGGCATCCTGGCGATCGCCGCCGCCCTGCTCGGGGCGAGCGCCGTCGAGGCCTGCGACACCGACCCCGTCGCCGTGGCCGCCACGGAGGAAAATGCGGCGCGCAACGGGGTGAGCGAGCGCATCCGGACGTACGTCGGGGACGTCTCGACGATCGCAGGCGAGGCGGAGGTCGTGGTCGCCAACATCCTCGCCGAGGTCATCGCCCCGATCGCACCGGACCTCGCCAGCCGCACCCGCCCGGGCGGCACCGTGCTGGCCTCCGGCATCATCCAGGCCCGCGAGGGGCTCGTCCGCGACGCCTTCGAAGCTGCCGGGCTCGTGGTGTCGAAGGTCGAGCGGCAAGGCGAGTGGGTGCTGGTGGTGGCGACCCGACCGGCCTGAAGGGCCGGCAGTTGGACGCTGCCGGCCTCCGTCCGCTACCATGGGCTGGCGCGCGTCGAGAGGGCCCCGTGGAACCTCGCCTCATCCCCCTGTTTCCGCTGAATGTGGTGCTGTTCCCCGGGATGGTGCTGCCGCTTCGCATCTTCGAGCCCCGCTACAGGCTCATGATCCGGCGCTGCCTGGCAGCGGACCGCCAGTTCGGCGTGGTGCTCATCGCCGATGGCGAGGAAGCCGGCTCGCCCGCCACCCCCCGGGGGATCGGCACCGTCGCGGAGATCAGCGGGCACGAGATCATGCCTGACGGCCAGATCATGATCGTGACCGTCGGCGTTCGGCGCTTCCGGCTGCTCGAGCGGGTCGAGGGGGAGCCCTATCAGCAAGGCCGCGTGGAGCTCATCGACGAGGGAGACCCGGCGGCCCCGGTGGACGCCCGGCTGGTGTCCGAGTCGACAGAGGCCCTGGAAACCTACCTCAAGGGGCTCGCGGCCGTGTCGAACCTGGCGGTGTCGCTGCCCGAGGAGGCCCTGTCGCCCATCGACCTCTCGTACCTGATGGCCGCCTCGCTGCAGGTGGACAACGATCGCAAGCAGGCCCTGCTGGAGACCGTGCCCGTGGATGAACGCCTCGGCCGCGTGCTCGAGGCCGTGCGTGAGGAGAATGCACGCATCGAGCGGTTCCTCGCCAAGGGCCGCAGCCGCGGAGACTTCTTCTACCGCGGGAACCGGATCTCGCTCAACTGAGGCCCCGCAGGAAGCAGTGGCCGCTCTGCAGATAGCCGTTACCCCGGCCGGGGAGCCACGGCCGTTGCGTCCGGTCCCCCCGGGAAAGGGTGGCAGCAGGCCGGGTGAGGGGCCGTCGCGGCCGCAGGGACGCGACGAAGGCTCAGCGGTAGCGTGGGTGCTCCTGCACGTTGGACAGGTAGAGCGCGTAGATGTCGCCCGTGGCGGGCCGCACGGCGAACATCATCAGCGGGGCAGCCTCGGGCTTGTCACGGGGCACCACCACCCAGACCTCGGCGCGGACGTTGGCCGTCGGGGGGGAGCCCGGCCACAGGATCTCGCCGGCCGCGGGGAGCACCACGAGGTCGGCGGGCAGGCCGGGCACGGTGGCCAGGTAGTCTCTGACCCGCAGGGCCGCGGCCTCCAACCGGCTGGGTTGGGGAGGCTGGTCCCACGCCTCCGCCCTTGCAGACGGGGCGGCCAGCGCCAGAGCAATCAGGGCGAGGCATGTCGCGCGCATCGGGGGCAGCATACCACCTCGGCGGCGACTGGTTAAGGGCTCGTTGTGGTCGGTTGGTCTCAGGTGGTACACTGGGTGCGTGTCCCGCGAGCCCGCTCCCGACGGAACGGCCGCACCCCCAAGACGGACGCACACGCCC
The DNA here is from genome assembly GCA_035285125.1 of Candidatus Sericytochromatia bacterium. Classification (GTDB taxonomy): domain Bacteria; phylum Cyanobacteriota; class Sericytochromatia; order S15B-MN24; family JAQBPE01; genus JAYKHL01. The sequence continues at coordinate 39,139 of JAYKHR010000044.1, forward strand.
TGCGGGCGCGGCGTCACGTGACGAGGAACTCAACCAAATGATCACCCTGGAAAAGAAGAACGCCCTGATCGCGCAGCACAAGACCAGCGAGAACGACACCGGCTCGCCTGAGGTCCAGATCGCGCTGCTGACGGAGCGGATCCAGAACCTGACGGTCCACCTCAACGCCAACAAGAAGGACTTCGCGACCCGCCGCGGTCTGCTGAAGATGGTCGGCCGCCGCCGTCGGCTGCTGAACTACCTCCAGAAGTCCGAGATGTCGCGCTACCGGGCCATCATCGAGAAGCTCGGGCTGCGGAAGTAGCCAAAAAAGGAGGCGAGGGTTCCCCTCGCCTCCTTTTCCGTATGGAAAGAGGCGGGGCAACGTGCCTCGCCGAGTGAAGGAAGGCAGTAGTAAAAACGCATGTCCACTCAGAAGAAAGCCAAGGCGCCCGCGATGGCCGCGATGGACGTCCACAGCTTCAAGACCAACCTTGGCGACAAGGAGATCACGGTCGAGATCGGCAAGCTCGCCAAGCAGGCGAACTGCGCCGTGACGGTCTCCTGCGGCGGCACGATGGTGCTGGTCGCCACCACCGCCTCGCGCTCGCCCCGTGAGGGCATCGACTTCTTCCCCCTCCTCGTCGACGTCGAGCAGAAGATGTACTCCGTCGGCCGCATCCC
>JAYKHR010000045.1:0-278690 GCA_035285125.1 Candidatus Sericytochromatia bacterium
CAGGTTACCTACGCGTTACTCACCCGTCCGCCACTAAGCATTGCTGCTTCGTTCGACTTGCATGTGTTAAGCACGCCGCCAGCGTTCGTCCTGAGCCAGGATCAAACTCTCCAAGAAATATTCTCGGTGAGTCAGCTTCAACTCGCGTTGAAGGCTAGCTCTCTTTTTGCTCTCTTCTTGAATCGACAAGAGCTTGGTGCGTTCGCTTGGCTATTCAGTTGTCAAGGTCCTGATATACCGGGCGGTTAACTGTTCCTTGGGGAACCCTTGGTCCAGGCTTAACTTTGCTCGGTGGATTTTTATGATGACAGACCTGGCCGGCACTGTCAACCCACAACATCAAAAAGCGGGGTGGCCAGATCCGTGCTGGTCAGCCTTCCGCGGCGGGGCCCTTGCCCGCTCGCCGCAGCACCTCGAAGGCCACGAAGCTCGCCACGTCCTCGGCAAAGGTCCCAGGGCCGAAGCCGGCGTCAAAGCCGAGCTCGGTGGCAAGCTGGTGCGAGATGCGGGGCCCCCCCGCAATCAGCACGAGGCCGTCGCGGAGACCTTCCGCCTCCAGCATCTCCACAAGCTGGGTCATGTTGGTGATATGGGCGTTCTTCTGCGTGACGATCTGAGACACCAGCAAGGCGTCCGCCTGCTCGGCACGCGCACGCGCGACGAGGACCTCGTTGGGCACCTGCGCGCCCATGTTGATCGCGTTGAACATGCGGTACCGCTCGAGGCCATAGTGGCCGCCGTATCCTTTCATGTTCATGATGGCGTCGATCCCCACGGTGTGGGCGTCCGTGCCGATGCACGCCCCAATGACGGTGAGGGGGCGCCCGAGTTCGCGTTCGACGAGGGCATCCACGCCGTCCATGTCCAGCACCGGGAACCGGGCGAGCGGAACGTCAATGGACGCGTAGTCCACGGCGATCGGGCAGCGGGCGTAGGCGACAAACATGGTGAGGCCCGGCCCCATGCTTTCCATGGCTGTGACGAGGGGCTCTTCAAGGCCCAGCCGCGCCAGCAGGATCTTCGCAGCCTCCTCGGCCTGGCGTCCGGCCGGCACCGGCAGACAGAAGCTGAACTGCATGGCGCCGTCATCGAGCGTGTCGCCATAGGCCTTCACGGCCCGAAGGTTGACGGGCGCCGGGGCGGCACCGCGGTTGGAGCTGGCGGACGTCTTCATGGCGAGCCCTCCTGGAGCCTTCAAGCCGGGACCGGCCTGCTGGTGGCCCGACGCTCGAGCTCAGCCCAGAAGGGGTTGTGGTAATCCGGCGCCTTTTTGAACACCCCCTCCAGGCCCTTGCCTCCCTCGGGCAACCGCTTCACGTCGGCGAAACAGCCCTCGCCGAGGGCCGCCACGAGCCCGACCTCATCGATGTGCCGGAGCTGGGCCACGGCCTCGCGCAGCACCAGGTCGGCCCGCCGCGCGATGCGACCATCCGCGCTGAGGTCGAACTCGCCGACCAGGTCCCGCGAGAAGTTTTCGATGTAGGTCATGTTGCGAAGCGCCAGGTAGCGGTCGGCCACGAAGGGAGTGTGGATGGCCTCGGTAAGGATGCCCAGGAGACAGATCGACTGCCGAGTGAGCACGGTGGCGAGGTTGTACATCGTCTGGTGGGCATAGGACTGGAAGATGTTGCCCGTGATGTGCTTGGTGGGCGGCATGTACTTCAAGGGGTGGTCCGGGAAGACCTGCCGCACCAGCTGGGCCATCGCGAGTTCGTCAAGGAACCCGTTTTCCCGCGTCGGGTCGATTTCGAAGGCGTGGCCGAGCCCCATCAGGTGGGTGGGAATCCCTGCCTCGAGGGCGAACCGCTCGTTGATGAACTGGCTCGCCAGCACGGTGTGTCCCGCCTCGATGGCATCGGCCGTGGTGAGGTAGTTGTCCTCCCCCGTGTTGATAAGAATGCCTGCAAATCCGTTGACCAGGCGCGAGAAGTACTGGTCGGTGAGCGTGCGGTACAGGTTGATGTCGCGGAACAGGATGCCGTAAAGCGCATCGTTGAGGAGCATGTCCAGCCCTTCCTGGGCAGCCAGCACGGAAATCTCGGGCATGCAGAGGCCTGAGGCATAGTTGGTGGCCTGCACGTAGCGCCCCAGCTCTTCGGAGACCTCGTCCAGGGCCTCCCGCAGCAGCCTGAAGTTGGCTGCCGTGGCGTAGGTGCCGCCAGAGCCTTCGGCCGTCGTGCCGTGGGGCACGAAGTCCAGCAGGCTCTGGGCCGTCGCACGGATGACGGCGATGATGTCGGCGCCCTGCTTGGCGGCCGCCACAGCCTGCGGCACGTCCTCATGGATGTTGCCTGTGGCCACGATGAGGTAGCGCAGCGGCGCTGGCCCCTGCCCGAGCCGGTCCCGCCGCGCAGCCCGGGCACGCCGGGCCTCCGCCAGCGCGTCGAGGGCGCCGTGAACCCGCACCGCAACCCAGGCCTCGCGAGCCTCGTCGGAGACCTCAAGCGTCGCCCAGGCCTCAACGGGCGCGGTGGCAATGAACTCGGCGGCAGCCTGGGGCTCGAGGCCCTTCGCAAGGCAAACGGCAGCCAGCCAATGACACACCCCGCGAGGCAGCAGGCCAGCCGCCTGCACCGCATCAACGGTGCGGTTCGGCCACGGCACGTCCTCAACGTCGACCCCGTCCACCGCCAGCAACCGCAGGGCCGCGCGCTCGATCGAGACCGTGGAGTGCGCCCGGATGTAGTCCATCACCCGGTCCACGATGCGGCTCGCAAGCCCCCGGGCGTCCTCGACCAAGGTCCTGTCGATGGGCAGGTGCATGGCTTCCCTCCGGACGGACAAGGCGCCTCGCGCGACGTTGCGCGTCGACGCTCCGGGCGTCAGGCCACATTTTAAGCCGCACGCAGCCCTTTTGGAAAGGCTTCGGTGGCCTGGCGCGGGGCTGGCGCCCGCACCAAAAAATTGCCGACTTGACACCGATTATCCGGTTATGGAAACATCGGGGGCGGTCCATTGTATGTCGCCTCTTGCTTCCCCACGCCCCGCGAGCCTCCGATGTCTCTCCGGTATGCCATCCTCAGCTTGCTGTCCAGGGATGCCCTGACGGGCTACGACCTCACGAAGCGGTTCGAGACCATGGTGGGGTTCTTCTGGGCGGCCAAGCACAGCCAGATCTACCCCGAGCTCGCCCAGCTGAGCCTGGAAGGCCTCGTGACTTACGAGGTGATCACCCAGGTCTCGAAGCCAAACAAGAAGGTGTACACGCTGACGCGCGACGGGCGGGCATCCCTGGAAGCCTGGGTCGCGAGCGACGCGGAGCGGCGCTCGGTCAAGGACCCCCTCCTGATGCGGATCTGGTCTCTCGGCGCGCTGCCGCCGCAGGCAGGCCTCGCCCGCCTGCGGGCCCTCCAGACCGAGCTCGCGCAGCGGCTCGAGCAGGTCGAGGAGGCACTGGAGGGGCTCGCGGCTCCCTCCAGCGCGGGCGATCGTGCCCTTGGCATGCGGCTGGTGCTCGACCTGGGGCGCCGCCAGTACGACCTCTACAACGAGTGGACGGCGCAGGCCATCGCGACGCTGGAGCAGGCCGTGGCCACGGAGCCGCTCAGCTGAGGCCCGGCTCCGTCCGGCAGACATCGATCACGGGAAGCTCTGGGAAGGCGTCCTGAAGCCTGGCGCGCAGCCCGTCGGACTCCACCTCGCGGCCGTCGGGGGCCGTCGGATTCACCGTGATGGCAACGGCGCGCAGCGGTTGCAGCGCAAAGCAGGCCTGGCCCCTTGCGGCCAGCCGCTCCAGCAGGGCCCGCGAGGCCAGGACGTGGGTCCCGGCAGGCACGATCAGGTCAACAGGGCGGCGCAGGGCCAGCAAGACCTCCACCAGCCCGTCAGCCAGAGCGCCCGGGACATACAGCGCACGGGCGGAGTCGGGGAGCCAGGCCCCCAGGCGTTCCAGCCCGGCCATAAAGGACGGGCCCTCCCAAGGCTGGAAACCGTGGTCCGTGATCGCGCCAGGCGCCTGATGCGCGCGGCAAGCCTCGGTCCAGCTGGCACGCGGGGCCGGGAGCGACAGCCTCGCCAGCACGGCGCGCGTCTCCTCCACGACCCCCTGCGGAGACTCCGCCAGCACGAGCCCGGTCGCCAGCACGAAGCCGTCGACGCCGGAGGCAATGAAGGCCCGACGATCGGCCGCGCCATCCAGCAGGATCTTGGTGCAGCCCAGCGAGGCCAGCTGTCCGAGCAGCGCAGCGGCCTCTCGGACCTTCACCGGGCCGGCAACCTCCACGAAGCCAGGATGCACCACACGGTAGATCCCAACCGGCCCCAGGGCCGTTCGGAAGGGCGTGGTGGCAACAGGCTCCAGGGTGGCCTGCGAGTACAGGGCAGACTCGTGCGACGTGGCCACCAGGGAGCCCACGGGGGGCTTGATGCGGGGCTTCGGCCTGTTGGTGATCTGATCGACAGCCTCGCCGTCGCGGCCCACGGAAGACAGCCCAAGCCGCTCACCGGCAAGCCCGAAGTGGGCGACGAGGTGGTTCAAGGCCGTCGTCTTGCCGGCGTTCTTGGCTGTCCCCGCAACCGCGAGGCTGCGGAGGTCGGCGCAGGCGGAGGCGAGCTTGGGCGCGGCGGTGGTCATGGCGCTTCGACAGGCGCAACCAGGCCCAGTTGCTGCCGCACGGCCTCCTCACAGGCTGGAATGACGGCGGCGACGGCAGCCTCCAGGTCAGAGCCGTGGCGCGCCCCGGCCGCAAACAGGTGGCCGCCACCACCAAACTGCTTGGCGATGACGTTCACGGCAACACGCCCCTTGGAGCGGAGGCTGATCTTCACGCCCCCCTTGGCCGATTCCTTGAACAGGACATAGACCTCGCCGCCGCGGATCTTGGGGAGGTGCTGCGTGAGCAGCTCCGTGGGCTGGTCGGCATCCGCGGCCTGCGCGAGCAGGGCACGGGTCAGGCAGGCGTATACGACCTTGCCATCGAGGCTGGTCCGCAGCCCTGCCAGGCCCTCGCCGTAGACCTGCAGGTCTCGCAGGCCCACCTGCTCGTGGAGCTCCCTGTTGACCTCATCGGGGCGCGCCCCGGCGGCCACCAGACGGGCAACCTCGGCAAACAGGGCGGCATCGCACCTGTCCGTGATGAAGCCGCCCCGGGTGTCGAACAGGATGCCGGTGAACAGGCACGTGGCCGTCTCCGGGTCGAGGTCGATGCCGAGGTGAGGCTGCAACTGGGCCACAATCAGGGAGGTCGCAGCCGCCCGGGTGTCCACATAGATCCACTCGGCGAACCGCCCGTTGTCGAGGTGGTGATCGAGGTTCAGCCACGTCGGCCAGTCGCGCGTCGTCTCGATCTGGCGGTGGCGCTCGCCCCCGTCGAGAAACAGCAGCTTCCACTCTCGCGCATCCGGGGGAAGCTCCCGGCTCACCGGGAAGCAGCGCGTCAGGAAGGTGCAGTTGCCGGGCACCGGCTCGTCGCAAAAGACGACGGCCTGCTTACCCAACCGCGTGAGGAGGCGGGCCAGCGCGAGGGTGGAGCCGAAGGCGTCCGGATCCGGGGCGATGTGGGGCACGATCAAGAAGCGGTCATGGGACCGCAACAGCTCGGCCACCTGCCCCAACCCGGCCACGTTGCTCACCGAATCCACGCGCGTGTCCTCCTCGTCCGGGCACCGCCCCGCCCGAGATCTTAACAGGTTTCCAGCGGCCCGGAGCCGTGGCATGCTGCAGGTGTGCCGATGGGAGGCTGACCATGCTGCCACTCCGCGACGAAAACCCACGCCGCACCACCCCGTGGGTGACCTATGGCCTGCTGGCCGCCAACGTGCTGGCGTTCGCCTATCAACTCACGCTGCCGCAGGCGGCCCTGGCGAGCCACCTCGCCACGTGGGGACTGGTGCCAGGCGAGCTCATGGCGGCCCTCCAACACCCGGCGGGGTCCACGGTGCTGCTGGAGATGGCGGCGGTGGTCACCTCTATGTTTTTGCACGGAGGGTGGATGCATATTGGAGGCAACATGCTGTTCCTCCACATCTTTGGCGACAACATCGAGGACGAGTTCGGCCACCTGCGCTACGCGCTGTTCTACCTGGCCTGCGGGGTCGCCGCGGGCCTGGCCCAGGTCGCGACGGCTCCCGGCAGCGAGGTGCCTGTCGTGGGGGCCAGCGGGGCCATCAGCGGGGTGCTGGGGGCTTACATGGTGCTCCACCCCACGGCGCGCGTCGTCACCCTGCTGTTCCTGGGCTTCTTCATCACGCACCTTCGCGTGCCTGCCTTCGTATTCCTGGGCCTCTGGTTCGCCTTGCAGTCCTTCAACGGCCTCGCGAGCCTCGGCGCGCCCGACGCCGGCGGCGGCGTCGCCTGGTTTGCCCACGTCGGGGGGTTCGTGGCGGGCATCGCCGCGGGCCTGGCAGCGCGCACCGCGAAGGGTTGGCAAGAGCCCCGACGCCCCCGGAACGAGCCCAGATACCGCCGCTGAGGGTCGCCTCAGCGATTCATGACGTTGAGCGTCAGCGTCACGTTGCTCGTGCCCCCCGGGCCGGTGGCCGTCAGCGTCACCTGGTGGGGGCCGTTGCCGGACGCGCGGGTGTTCCACGAGAACGCTGGCGCAGCCCCGGAAGCCGTGCCGATGGCGACGCCGTCGACTTCACAGACCACACGCGTGGGTGCGCCGCCGATGGAGGCCCGGACGGTGGTCCGCCCTCCCACGATGGCGCCATCCGCCGGGGCGACCGAGTGGAACGACACGGGCCCCACCGGCGCAGCGTGCGCCAGCATCGCCTGGCGGGCCTGCTGGCGAACGGCAGGCGGTACGTCCAACGGAGCCACGGGGGCGCGCCTGGCAGGCTGGTCCGGGACGGGTTCGGCCATCGACACGCGACGCTGACTTCGCAACTGCGCCATCATCGCCCGCTCCTGCGGCGAGAACTCCGAGGACTTCAGGCGCTGAAGCGCGGCGGTGGCTGGGTCCGGCCCCTCAGCCACGGGGTGCTTCAGGCGATGAGCCCACCACCCGCCCCCCAAGACCACGAGCAAGACCAATCCGCCCCGCTGGGCCCACGCGCGACGCTGCTGCCCCGCTTCCCGTCGGCTTTCCTCTGCCGCGCCCGGGATGGTGAAGGCCTGCCGTCTGGCCTCCTCGTTATGCTGGGCACACAACCCACAAAACCCCACGGTGTTGAGGCACGCCGGACAGCAGGGCCGACGACACGTGCTGCAGGAGGCCTCCGCCCGGATATCCCGGTGCCGGAAGCAGTACACCACGTCAGCTCGAGGGGCGGCAGCCGCTCGCTCCGCCCTTTGCGGCACAGGCCTGATGCCGGGCGCCCCAGGGATCGGCGGCGCCTGCCGGGGACCGCCCGGCGCGGAGCCGTCCCTGCGAGGAGCGGGCCCTGCAGGCTCGGGCCGGCTGAGCTCGCCCCCCCCAACCTGCTCCGACCGCTGCTGGGTCGCCGCCCGTCCACCGCTGGCATCGGCCTGCGTCGGCCGGGTGCATCGAACGCACAGCCCGCGCTCCCCCACGTCACGGCACGTCGCACACACGGGCTGCTTGCAGCCGAGGCATCGGGCCACCGCACGCGAGCGGGAGTGGTAAGCACACTTGTCTTCCACGGAGCGGCAAGCCTCCTCGAGGTGGGCGCCCGGGCGCCACCCTTCCCATATACCAAGGAAGCCAGGTGTCCTAGCAGCACACCGTCACCGGGACGGCGAATCTCCGCGGGCGCGCCGTGCAGCCTCCGCCGCGCGCAAGGCGGCACGCTCCGCACGGTGGTCGATGTGCACGGGCGCGCCGCGTTCGGTGAACGGCACCTCGATCCGATCGAGGTCGCTGGGCAGGACCACGCGCGGGTTCACGGCCCGCGCCTCCGCGAGCAGCTCCCGCGCCGAGTGGCGGAAGCTGATGTGGGTGAGGGCCAGCAGCCCCACGCCTGCCTCGAGCGCCAAGGCTGCCGCCTCCCGGGCGGTCGAGTGGTAGGTCTCGCGGGCCCGCTCGAGGGTCTCGTCGGCGAAGGTCGCATCATGGACGAGCACGTCAGCCCCCACGGAAGCCTGCAGGACCTCGTCACAGGGCCGCGTGTCGCCGGTGACGACGAGCTTGCGCCCTGGCCTCGCGGCCCCCATGACCTGCTCGGGCAGCACGAGGCCGTGCAGCCCAGCCACGGGCGTGCCCCGCTGGAGCAACCCGAAGCTGGGGCCTGGCTCGACCCCCAGCGCGACGGCCGTCGCGGGATCGAACCGCCCCGGCCTTGCCTCCTCGCGGAAGACCCACCCCACGGAGGCCACGCGGTGGTCCGTCCGCACGGCCTCGAGTTCCAGGCCGTCGAGGTGCGTGCGCCAGCCGGCCTCCACCTCGTGGTACGTGACGGGAAAGCTGATGGCGCCGATGATGCGCTTGAACATGGTCACCATGGCGTGCAGCCCCTTGGGGCCGTACACGACCACGGGCTCCTGACGCCCCCACAACTCCCACGTCTTGAGCATGCCAGGCAGGCCGAGGTAGTGATCCGTGTGCATGTGCGTCAGCGCGACGACGTCGATCTGGTTGATGCCCACCCCGGCACGCATCAGCTGACGCTGGGTCCCCTCGCCGCAGTCGACAAGCACGCCCGCCCCACCCCGCCGAACGAGGGTGGAGGAGAGGCCGCGCTCTGGGGTGGGAACGGCGCCGGAGGTGCCGAGGAAAACGAGGCCGAACTCCATGCCGTCAGAACTTGAGCGCCCACCGCAGGAATGCGAACAGGAAGGCGGCCAGCGTGGCGGTGATCGGGATGGTGAACACCCACGCCAGCACCATGTTGCCGGCCACCCCCCAGCGCACGGCCGACACGCGCTTGGTCGCCCCGACCCCCATGATGGCGCCAGACACGACGTGCGTCGTGGAGACCGGCAGCCCGAAGTGGGAGCAGGTGGTGATGGTGAGGGCCGCGGCCGTGTCGGAGGCAAAGCCGTTGATGGGCTGAAGCTTCACGATGCGAGTGCCCATGGTCTTGATGATCTTCCAGCCACCTGCGGCCGTGCCCAGGGCCATCGCCGTGGCGGCCGCCAGCATCACGGACCAGGGCACGTGAAACCCCTCCGCCGGGTTGAGGTAGCCCCCTGAGAACAGGGCCAGGGTGATGATGCCCATGGCCTTCTGGGCGTCGTTGGTGCCGTGGGAGAACGCCATGAACGCCGCCGCCACGACCTGCAAGGGACGGAAGATGTTCGTCACGGTGGTGGGCAGCGCCCGCCGGAAGACCCACATCAGCAGCACCATCAAGGTGAACGACACGGCGCCACCGACCACGGGGGAGGCTACAAGGAAGACGAAGATCCGCTCCACGCCGACCCAGTTGAGGTAGCCAGGGCCGTACCCCATCAGCGCGGCGCCGATGAGCCCGCCGATGATGGCGTGGGACGAGGAGCTCGGCAGCCCCCACCACCACGTCAGCAGGTTCCACGTGATGGCCGAGACGAGCGCCGCCACCACCACCCACTGGCCCAGGACGGCACCTGACTCGAAAAGCTTGCCGTCGACGATGCCCTTCCCGATGGTCTTGGCGACCTCGGTGCCCCACAGGGCGCCCCCGAAGTTCAAGACGGCGGCCATGAAGATGGCGTTGCGGGGCGTCAGCACACCGGTCGAGACGGACGCCGCGATGGCGTTGGCGGTGTCGTGGAAGCCGTTGATGAAGTCAAAGGCCAGCGCGAGGATCACCACGAGGGTGACGAGCACGAAGAGTTCGTTAAGCATTCTTGAGCACGATCCCGTGCAACCGGCCGGCCACGTCTTCAGTCATGTCGATGGCGGCCTCGATGGTGTCGTAGACCTCCTTCCACTTGATGACGTCGAGGACGTCCCTCGGCTGGTCGAACAGCGAGCTGAGGGCAAGCCGGTTCAGCTTGTCCGCCTCGTTTTCCAGGCGGTTGATCTCGACCACGTGCGGCAGGATCTCGCGGTGGCGCCGAGGGGTCCGCAGCAGCGGAACAGCCTGGTCGATCTGCTCGCAGCAGCGCTCCAGCAGGCGCACGAGTGTGATCAGGAGGTCGGTGGGCTTTTCGATGCGGTAAAGCAACAGCCTGTCAGCCACCAGCTCGGTCGAGTCGACGATGTTGTCGAGATCGATGGTGAGCGTGTGGATGTCTTCCCGATCGAGCGGCGTCACGAAGGTCTTGTTGAGCTTTTCGAGGATCTGGTGCGTGACCTTGTCTCCGACATGCTCGGCATCCGTGAGCTTTTGCAGCCGCCCCGGCACGTCGCGGTAATCCTCCGCGAGGTCGCGCAGCAGGCGTGAGCCGGCGAGCGCGTTGCGCGAGGAGGCCTCGAGCAGGTCGAAGAAGCTCTCCTCCCGCGGTATCAGGCGAAACACCGTTCAGCTCCAGTCTACGAAAAAGGGTGGTAAGGGCTGGGGCGTCGAGGGCCGGGCTCCCGGAGCCGTCAACCAAGGTTCGGGGGACCCGTCCGTCGCCGCGAGGCAAGGAACTGCCGGCCGTTTTGCACAATCTGGAGGGCGTTGGCCACCTCGCCTTCCAGGCGCTCCAGCACCTCGTCGGCGTAACCCTCGGCACCCTGGACGAGCTGGCGGGCCTCGCGCTCGGCGTCCAGCAGAATCTGCTGGGCCTTCGCCCGCGACTCCATCAGCTCGCCATGGGGCACGGCAGGGGGCGGGGCAGGTTCGACCGCAGGCACACCCCATGGCGCCTGCACCGGGGCAGCTGCAGGCGGCGCATAGGCCTCCGCGTCGGCCCTGGTCACGGCACCGATGGCCGAGGCGGCGGGGCTCGGCGCAGGGTGGCCGTTGCCGTAGGTGGTCTTGATCGGGCGCAGGAAGCTAAGGGTTTCCCCGAGCATCTCGGCCGCTGGCGGCCGGGCATTCCTGGGCGCCGAGGCAGCCCGCTCGTAGGCCTGGAACTGGGCGACCAACGCCCCCCCGTCGAGCCCGAGCAGCTTGGCGTACTGCCGGATGTAGCCGTACGTGTGCACCATGGCGGGCAGCTTGTCGAGCCGCCCCTCCTCCAGGGCCTCGAGGTAGTGCAGCTTGATGTAGGTGCGCTGCGCCACCTCGTCGAGGGTCAACCCCTTTCCGAGGCGGGTCTCCCTGAGAAGTTGACAGACGTCAGTCATCGCAGCCGGCTCCCCTGGTTCCACGCACGTGCGCATCGCGCCATCTCTCACAAGCAATCGAACAGCAGCCGAAATTCTACCACGGCCCCCGAGGAGCCGCCGCGTGTCAGGGTGAAGTTTTTTGATTGCGGCGCCCTCGACACCCTTGCTAAGATGGCGAGGGCACGGCCTCGAAGGCCGCTCTCCCACCGAGGTGGCCCCCCTTGCTTGCTGCCCTCTCGATTCGGAACTTCGTCCTGATCGACGCGCTGGAGCTCCGCTTCGAGCCGGGCTTCTGCTTGCTGACGGGCGAGACGGGCGCGGGCAAGTCCATCTTGATCGACGCCCTGTCGGCAGCGCTCGGGGGGAGGGTGAACCTCGAAGACATCCGGCACGGCGAGCAACGGGCGTTCGTCGAAGCCACGTTCAACCGGCCAGGCGCGCTGGGGTGGCCCGAAGGCCTGACCAACCTCCTGGACGAGGAGGGCATCGTGCCGGCGGTGGAAGGCGAGCTGACGCTCAGCAGGGAGCTCACGGCCCGCGGTTCGCGGTGCCGCCTCGACGGCCACCAGGTCACCCAGGCCCAGCTCCGCCGAGCCGGCAGGTGCCTGGCCGACATCGTCTCGCAGCACGAGCACCAGCGGCTGCTGGACCCCGAGTACCAGCTGGAGCTGCTCGACCGCCACGGCCGGCATGGCCCGTTGCGCGAGGCAGTGGCCCGGACGCACGCCGGGCTGCAGGGCGTGCGGATGGCGCTCAGACAGCACCGCGAGGAGGCCCGGGAACGGGCGCGGCAGGAGGACTACTGGCGGTTCCAACTCGCAGAACTGGAGGCCGCAGGGCTCGAGGCCCCCGCCGAGATGGAGCACCTCGAGGCGGAGCGCCTGCGGCTGGTCCATGCCCAGCGCCTTCGACAGGCCTGCCAGGACGCCTACCAGAGCCTCTACGCAGGCGAGAACGGCCCCAGCGCCTACGACATCCTTGCACGTTGCCTGCAACCACTGACCAGCCTGGGCGAGGTCGACGCGGTGCTCGGTGAAGCCGGCCGCGAGCTGGCCGGCCTGCAGGCCGCCTTGCGGGACGTCGCGGCAGACCTCCGGCGCCACCTGGACCGGCTGGAGGCGGACCCGGCCCGCCTCGCCGAGGTCGAGCAGCGCGTCGCCCAGCTGCTCGACGTGGCGCGCAAGTACGGGCCCGGCCTCGAGCAGGCGATCGCCCGCCGCGAGGAGCTGTCCAGGCAGCTCGCGGCCGTGGCCGCCGACGACGAGCGCCTGACGGGCTTGGAGGCGGAGCGCCTGCAAGCCGAAGGGGCGCTGGCTGCGGCGTGTGAGCAGCTCACGCAGGCGCGGCGTGCCGCCGCCGGCGAGCTGGAGCGGGCCGTGGAACGAGAGCTCGAGCACCTCGAGATGGGGCGGGCCCGGTTCGCCGTGACGCTCTGCCCTCACCAAACCGCCCCGCGCCAGCGGGCGAGCGGCCAGGAGGAGGTGGTGTTCGAGGTGGCCCTCAACCCGGGTGAGCCTCCGCGGGCGCTCGCCCGCACCGCGTCCGGGGGTGAGATGGCGCGGGTCATGCTCGCGCTCACGTCCGTGCTGGCCGGCCTCGACGCGGTGGGCACGCTGGTGTTCGACGAGGTGGACACGGGCATCAGCGGCCGGGCCGCGCAGGCCGTGGCCGAGAAGCTGGCCACCCTGGCGCGGACCCACCAGGTGCTATGCATCACCCACCTCCCGGCCGTTGCGGCGATGGCCGACCAGCACACGCACCTGGAGAAGGGGGTGGACGTGGACAGGACGCGTGTCCGGGCCACGGTGCTGGCAGGAGCGGCGAGGGTTCGGGAGCTGGCAAAGCTGTCGAGCGGGGATCCGGGGCCAGCCGCGCTGCGTCACGCCGAGGCGCTGCTGGCGCAGGCAATGACCCACAAGGGGGGCCCCTCGGGCGGCCCACGAAGGAGCCGACGCGGCTCCTGAAAACCAGGAGGGCTGAACGTGGAAGCCAGGGTTCGCATCCGGGAGGGCGAGCGCGAGGTGGAGCTCGAGGGCAGCGAGGCATTCGTGGCCGAGCTGCTGGAGCGCCACCTGGCCGGATGGCTCGTGTCAGCCCCAGGCCTGGCCATGCCACGGGTGTCCGCGACCCTCGCCCCGGAGGTGGCAGACGAGCAGGCCGAGCCCACCGACCCGTTTCCGCGCGTCAGCCCGACCTTCACGCCCAAGGTGAACGTCTCGCTGGCCGAGTTCACGCGGATGAAGCAAGCCGTCTCGCCAGCGGACCTCGTGGTGGTGACAGCCTACTACCTCGAGAAGTACCGCCGCCTGGAGTCCTTCACGACCGCCGACATCCAGGCTGCGCTGGCCGAGCTGCCGGCCTGGTCGTGCCGCGAGGCAGGCGAGGAGCTGGAGTTGCCGATGACGCTCGGGCACATCGAACAGTTGCGGGACGGCCGGCTGAGCCTCACCTTCAAGGGCCAGAACTACGTCCGAGACGGCCTCACCTGACGCCATCGTCGCCTTGTCAGCCCTGACCACGTTATGTTAAACATGGGTCCTCCCACATCCCTGTGGAGGGCCTGATGACCGCTTCCTTGCCGCGAACCCTGCCCAGCCTCTGTGGCCGCCTGCGCCAGGAGGCATTCGAGGCCGAGTGCCTGCACCCCTTGGCGGCGCGCGCTGCCCTCTCGCGCGGCCGCGACCAGGCGGAGCAGCCGTGTGAGCTGCGGACGGCTTTCCAGCGGGATCGCGACCGCATCCTCCACGCCAAGGCCTTCCGACGCCTGAAGCACAAGACCCAGGTCTTCATCGCACCTGAGGGAGACCACTACCGCACCCGCCTGACCCACACGCTGGAGGTCGCCCAGATCTCCCGCACCGTCGCCCGGGCACTGGGGCTCAACGAGGACCTCACGGAGGCAATCGGGCTCGGCCACGACCTCGGCCATGCGCCCTTCGGCCACGCCGGCGAGCGCGTGCTCGACGAGTTGCACCAGCCTGACGGGTTCCGCCACAACGAGCAGAGCGTCCGGGTGGTGGAGCACCTCGAGCCGATGAACCTCACGTGGGAGGTCCGCGACGGCATCTTGCACCACACGGGGCCCGGGCGGGCAGCCACCCTGGAGGGCCAGATCGTGAAGATCTGCGACCGCGTGGCCTACCTCAACCACGACCTCGATGACGCCATCCGCGCGGGCATCATGGCCGAGCAAGACCTGCCGGCCTGGGTGAACCCGACCTTCGGCGCCTCGCGCGGCACGCGCATCACCACGATGGTGCAAGACCTCGTGGCCGCGAGCGACCTGGAAGGCGGCGAGATTCGCATGAGCGAGGCGCTTCACGACCCTTTTCTGGAGCTCCGCGCCTTCATGTTCAAGCGGGTGTACACCGGCAGCCGCGCGAAGCGGGAGGAGGGCAAGGCGATGGGCATCGTGGAGCGCCTCTACCGGCACCTGGTGACGGACGTGGAGGCGCTGACACGTGGGCTCGGCCGCGCAGTGACCCCGGCCGAAGCCCCCCGGGCCGCCGCCGACTTCATCGCCGGGATGACAGACCGCTACGCCATCGCCACGTTCGAGCGGCTGTTCCTGCCCGCCCCGTGGCGGCTGGCGGATGAATCTGCCACTATGGGCGCGTGAGTCTCATCCCCGAAGACCCGATCGCCGAGGTCCGGGCACGCGCCGACATCGTCGAGGTCGTGTCAGACACCGTCGTGCTGAAGCGCAGCGGCCGCAACTACACGGGTCTCTGCCCCTTTCACAACGAGCGCTCACCGAGCTTCAACGTCAACCCCGAGCGCCAGATCTTCCGCTGCTTCGGGTGTGGCGAGGGCGGTGACGTCTTCACCTTCGTGATGAAGGCGCAGCACCAGACCTTCCCCGAGGCCCTCAAGACGCTGGCGGACCGCTACGGCGTTCAGCTTCCGGAGCGCCAGCCCGACGCTGACGAGCGCACGCGCATCCGCCAGGCCAACGAGCTTGCGGCAGACTACTTCATCTGGATGCTCGAGCACGAGCGCCTCGGCGCCGAGGCGCGAGACTACCTTGCCGGACGTGGCATCGACGACACGCTGCGCAAGCGGTTCCGGCTCGGGCTCTCTCCCCAAGGCTGGGACGGGCTGCACCGCCACATGCTGGAACGCGGCGTGCCCGCGGACGTTCAGGAGGCCGCCGCCCTGGCGCGCCCGCGCGCGAGCGGCCAGGGCCACTACGACTACTTCCGCAACCGGGTCATGTTTCCCATCACCAACGAGGCGGGCCACATCGTGGGCTTCGGCGCCCGGGCCCTCGCCGCCGGGGACGAGCCGAAGTACCTGAACAGCCCGGAGACGCTCGTGTACCGCAAGGGGAACGTGCTCTACGGCCTCGGAGAGGCGCGGGCCGCCATCAAGGCCCGGGACCGGGCCCTGCTGATGGAGGGCTACATGGACGTCATCACGGCCCATGCCCATGGCTTCGAGGAGGCCGTGGGCGTGCTGGGGACGGCCCTGACACCGAACCAGGCCAAGGCGCTGCTTCGCTACACGCCCTCGCGGCGGGTGGTGCTGGCCTTCGACGCCGACCGCGCGGGCCTGCAAGCCGCCGAGCGCGGCGTGGCGACCCTCTCCGAGGTGACGCAGGGCGTCGGGCTCGACCTGCGCGTGCTGGCCGTGCCCTCGGGCAAGGATCCCGACGCCTACCTGCGCGCCGAGGGAGCGGCGGCCTTCGAGGCCCGGCTGGCCGAGGCCCCCGTGCTCTTCGAGTTCTTGCTGATGCGCGCCATTCAGGCCCACGACACGAGCCGTCCCGAGGGGCGCTCAGCGGCGGTCGCAGACGCCTTGCCCGTGCTGCGCCGCATCGAGAGCTACGTGACCCAGGACCACTACGTCTCCTGGCTGGCCGGCAGGCTCGGCGTGAGGCCCGAGGCCATCCGCCTGGAACTCGGGCGGGGCCAGCGCCCGGCAGCCGCGCCCGCCCGCGGCCCGGGGCCCCGCCAGGCCAAGAAGCTGTCCACCCACGAGGCCGAGCGGATCCTGCTGTTCATGGCCGTGGAGCGACCGGCCTGGCGAGAGACCATCCGCAGCCGGACCGAGGCCATCCCCTTCTCGGCGGCACACGAGCCCGTGCGGCAGGCCATCGCCCACCTCGCGGCAGCGCCTGGCCCCCTCGGCTGGCCCCAGCTGCTCGACGCCTTCAAGGGCGACGCAGAGGTGCAGCAGACGCTCTCGGCGCTCTCGTTCACGGACGGAGCCGCCTGGGGCGACCAGGAAGAGCAGGTGGTCGAGGACTGCCTGTTGAGGCTGGAAATGGAGTTCTGGCAGGGCCACAAGCAAGCCCTGATGGAGCAGATCAAACACGACGGCGACCCGACGGGAGAGGCGACACAGCGCCTGCAGGCAATCATCCAACACCTGCGAACCCTCGACCAGCGGTGGCGAAAACTGGCCGTATCAGGCGCTCCCGGATAGGATGGAAAGCCGCCCTCGGTGGGAACATAAGTGTTCGGAGCCTGGGCTGGAAAGGAACACCCCAACGTGGCTGATAACACCGACACCCTGAAGCGCAAGGACGCTGAGGACGAACTCCTCGAGGCGCTTGGCGACGGGGAATTCGGCCCGCTCGAGGGTGACATCTTCGAAAGTGCCGTCGCCACGCTCGATGAGGCCGACGCGCCGGCGGAGGCGGATCTCCAGGGGATGCAGGACGAGGTCGAGATAGACCTGTCGGTGCCCAAGGGCATCTCGACGGACGACCCCGTGCGGATGTACCTGCGGGAAATCGGCTCGATTCAGCTGTTGACGAGCCCCCAGGAGGTCGCCCTGGCGAAGGCGATCGTCGCGGGCGGCAAACAGGGCGACATGGCCAAGCGCAAGCTCGCCGAGGCCAACCTGCGGCTGGTCGTCTCCATCGCCAAGAAGTACGTGGGGCGGGGGATGCTCTTCCTCGACCTCATCCAGGAGGGCAACCTTGGCCTCATCCGGGCGGTCGAGAAGTTCGACCACCAGAGGGGCTTCAAGTTCTCGACGTATGCGACGTGGTGGATCCGTCAGGCCATCACGCGGGCAATCGCCGACCAGGCCCGCACGATTCGCATTCCGGTGCATATGGTCGAGACCATCAACCGACTGCGCAAGCTGAAGCGCAAGCTTCAGCAGGACCTCGGGCGTCAGCCCACCGAGGAGGAGCTGGCCCGCGACATGGAGGTCACGGTCGACCGCCTGCGTGAAATCGTGAAGGTCGCCCAGGAGCCCGTGTCGCTGGAGACCCCCGTCGGCAAGGAGGAAGAGTCCCGCCTCGGCGATTTCATCGAGGACCGGGACACCGAGGCGCCCGTGCAGTCCGTGACCCAGGAGCTCCTGCGGGAGGACATCACGGACGTGCTGAACACGCTCTCGAGCCGCGAGCGCGACGTGCTCAAGATGCGGTTCGGGCTGGAGGACGGCCGCCAGCGGACGCTCGAGGAGGTGGGCCAACAGTTCGGCGTCACCCGCGAGCGCATCCGGCAGATCGAGGCCAAGGCCCTGCGCAAGCTGCGGCACCCCAACCGGAACAAGCGGCTTCGGGAGTACATCGACTGACGCCGCCCCGGACCAGGCGCGCGTTTGACCCCCTCCCGAGCGGCTGCTAGACTGGGCCTCCCGGAAGCTTAGCTCAGCGGTTAGAGCAGGCCACTCATAATGGCTGGGTCGTGGGTTCGAACCCCACAGCTTCCACTACTGGGCCTTACCTCCGCCAGGTGCTTGTGGGTCGCGCCACCGTGAGGCACGCTGAGCCCATGCGGTTCAGCACGCGAGAAGCAGCCGGAGAGCAACTGGCCGAGGCCCTGAAGGGGCGCGTCGGGCCAGAGGCGGTGGTGGTGGGGCTGCCCCGTGGCGGCTTGCCCGTCGCGGCCAGCGTGGCGCGCCACCTCGGCGCGTCGCTGGACCTGCGGGTGGTGCGCAAGATCGGGCTGCCGTGGCAGCCGGAACTCGCCCTGGGGGCGGTGGCTGCCACGGGTGAAACGACCTGGAACGAGACGCTGGAGGGCACCGTCGCACCGGCGAGCCGCGAGGCGCTGCGGCAGCAGGCCTGGCGTGAGGCCAGGGACCGGGAGGCCTTCCTGCGAGGCCTGCTGCCGGCGCTTTCCCTTGCCGGGCAGGCCGTCGTCGTCGTGGATGACGGGGTGGCCACCGGGATGACCGTGTTGGCGGCGCTGATGGCCATCCGTCGGGAGCGCCCGGCCCACCTGACGGTGGCGGCGCCCGTGATGGCGCCCGGCGTGGCGGAGGTGCTGCTCGGCCAGGCGAACGAGGTCGTGGCCCTTGCCGTGCCGGAGACCTTCACGGCGGTGGGGGCACACTACGACGCCTTCCCGCAGCTCACGGAGGCGGACGTCCGGGCGGTGCTGGCCCCCTGGCGCCAGGCCAGGCAGGCCGGCTGAGGGCCCCCTCAAAGCGAGGGGGCCAGACGCCTCAGGCGCCTGGCCCCTGCTCTCACGCGACGCGCGGGCTACTCCTCTTCACCGCCCTCTTCGGCGGTCTCGGGCCCCGTCTCCCCCTCCACCGCGGCCTTGGCTCGCGCCCCAGCGCGCCCACGGCGAGCCGGCAGGACGCTCGTGAGGCTGATCGGCTGCGGCTTGGGGGGGTTCAAGAGGCGTTGCACCTGGTCGAGCAGCGTCTGCTTTTGCTTGTCGAGGGCGGCAGCACCGCCGTCACGCAGCGCCTGGATCTCGAAGCTGGCGAAGTAGGAGGTCTGGAGCGCCTTGCCCTCACGGATGATGCTCAGCGAGCCGCGCTCAGCCCCGGAGTAGTGGTACTCGACGGTGGCATCGACGTCTCGCAGCGACGCGTCCAGCGCCTCCTTGAGCGTCTTGAGCACGTCCGTGCTCGTGGCCTCGCGTGCCATGGAATCCTCCTTGCGTGGACCGGCCCGCCTGCGGCGTGCCAGTGGGGTGTCAGCGGGGCGAGCCATCTCCGGTGACCCCGGAGATCGGCAGGCGAATGGTGAAGGTGGAGCCAGCACCCACCTGGCTCGACACCTCGATGCGTCCCCGGTGCCGATCGACGACGGAGTATGCGGTGGTGAGCCCTAGGCCGGTGCCCTCGCCGATGGGGCGGGTGGTGAAAAACGGATCGAAAATCTTGGACAAGTGCTCAGGCGGGATGCCCGCACCGGTGTCCGTCACGCGCAGGACGATTTCTTCCCCCTCCTTCGCCAGCCTGACTCTGACGGTGCCGGGCGCGGAGAGGGCCTGGCAGGCGTTTGTGAGAACAGCCAGGAAGGCCTGGTTCAGCTGCTTGCCGAAGGCATTGAGCTGGGGAACGGCCTGGATGTCAAGCTCGAAGGTGACGCGCTCGCCGAACCGCCCTTGCACGACGGAGATCGTACTCTCGACGCCCTCCTTGAGGTCCGTCTCCTTGAGCTCGGCCTCGTCGTGGCCGGAGAAGGTCTTGAGGTCCGCCACGATCTTCTGGCAGCGGACCGTCCCCTTCAAGACGCTGTCGATGGTCTTGGTGATGTCGTCCTGGAGGTAGTCGAAGTCGATGTCCTGCTTGCGCTCGGCGATCTCGGGGTCGCTGGGCAGCTTGCGGCCATACATCTCGATGAGGCCGAACAGGTCCTGCGCATAGTTGCGGAACACCTTGGTGTTTCCGTGGATGAAGTTCAGCGGATTGTTGAGCTCGTGGGCCACGCCAGCCACCATCTGGCCGAGCGAGGACATTTTCTCGGCCTGCACCAGCTGCCCCTGGGTCTTCTTGAGCTCGGCGAGGGTCGACTCGAGCTCAGCCGTCCGCAGCTGGACCTTCTCTTCGAGGCCCGTATTGAGCTCACGGATGGTCTGGTAGGCCCGCGCGTTGGCGAGCGCAAGGCTGACCTGGCCCGCGAGCCCCTCCAGGACCGAGAGGTCAGAGGGACCGAAGGTGCGGGCCACGCTCTGGGAGCTGACGTACAGCACACCCAGGACGTCCTTCCCGGCCCGCAGCGGCACGCACATGATTGACCGCAGCCGCAGGTTCATGATGCTGTGCTTGTTGGCAAAGCGCTCGTCTTCCTGCGTGTCGATGAGCGCGATGGGCTTGCAGTTGTCGAGCACCTGCTGGATGACGCTCTGGCTGACCTGCAGCTCTGGCACGGGGACTCCCTGCCGGTCCATCGTGGCGAGGCGCTCCATGCCCCAGAACACCGCCCCCTGCTCGGCCTCCGAGACGTCGAGGGCCTGCCGGAGGACCATGTCGAGGATCGCACCGAGGTCGAGGGTGGCCGAGACGGCGCGAGCCAGATCGTTCAGCCGCTCGAGGTGGTGCTTGTCTTCCTCGATCCGGCGGATCCGAACGTCCGCGACCACCGCCGCCCGCCAGTGGGGCCAGATGTCGAGGGCCTGGTGCGGGCGCACGGACACCTCCGGCCCCTCCAGCCACAGGCAAGCACGGACCTGGTCGCCGGAGACCAGGGGCAAGGCGACGCCGAGACGCCCGTCCGCCCGCTGCTCGTTGGGCTCGCGGGCGTGGCGCGCACGCTCGATGGCGTGGCGGGCAATGTCCGTCACGTCGGTGGCGTCACCGCCCATGACCACCAGGGGCCCCTCTCGCCCGTCCTCGGTGAAGGGCTGGAAGCACACCCGCTCGGCCCCGGCGTAAGCCCGCGTCCAAGCGAGCATCGCCTGGATGCGCTCGCCTTGGAGCAGGTCGCCGAGCGCAAGGGCCGCGGCCCAGTCCTCGTCCGGCCCCCCCCCCGCTGCCGGGGCAGCAAGCTGCTCGCCGGGCTGCTCGTGCAGTTCGAGCGTCATGAAGAGGAAGCCCTGCTCCGTCAGGCCCAGGTCATAGACCTCCCACCCGCCCTGATCGACGATGCTGGGCGTCCGCCTGAACTCGGTTTTGAAGCGATGCAGCCGCGGTGGGGCGATGGGATGGTCGCCGTCGAGGATCTTCAACCACACGGGACGCTGCCGAAGGTGGTCGACCGCCCGGTAGGTGTTTCCCATCCCCCCCTCGGCGATCGTCTCGACCAGCTCGAAGCGGTTGTTAATCAGCTGCTGTGGGGTGGTTGAGTTGCCGAACACAGCCAGTCCTTCGTAACCCCGGGGCACTCGCGGGGCCGCTCGAGAGGCCGCGCTCAACTGCAATTTCGATCTGCCCGATGCCTGATCATACCCGATTGCCGGCTGCGGTGCACCCGCAGCCGGACACCTAGAGTTCGTACGGTGAAATGGGGTCGTCTGCCAGAGCCGGGTCGCACTCCAGTGGCAACACGACGCGGAAGGTAGTCCCCTGGCCGGGGGTCGAGTCGACCTCCAGCTTGCCCCCGTGCTTCTCCACGATGCGCTTGCTGATGGGCAGTCCGAGGCCCGTGCCCTGGTCGGCTCCCTTGGTGGAGAAGTAAGGCTCGAAGATGCGCGGCAGGACCTCTGGCGCGATGCCAGCCCCCGTGTCGCAGACCTCCACGACCACGCCAGCCTCGCGCCGAGCGCCTCGCAACACCAGCGAGCCCTTGTCTTCGATCGCCTGGCAACCGTTCACGATAAGGTTCATGAAGACCTGCTGCAGGTGCCCACTGACGCCCACGATGGGCACGAGGTGGTCGAGCTCCAGCGCAAACTCAACGCGCCCCCTGTAGGACGTCTGGAGGAGACGGACGGTGGAGGTGATGAGCCGCCGAAGGTCGACCGGCCCGACCTCGTAGTGGTTGGTGATGGAGAACCGGCGAAGCTCGTCGACCAGCGCCCGGGCGCGGCTGGCCCCCTCCCGGCAGCTCATCATCACGCGCGGCAGATCCTGCTGGAGGTAGCTGTGGTCGATCTCCTCGAGGTAGGTTTCTATCTCCTCCGTGCTAGCACCAGACCTGTAAAGGCCATTGAGATGAACCATCTGGCCTACATACTCCTCCAACACCTGGAGGTTGGCGCCGACCAGGGTCAGCGGGTTGTTCAGCTCGTGGATCACCCCTGCAACCAGCTGCCCGAGGCTCTGGAGTCGCTCGGTCTGGGCAAGGCGCTGGGCCTTGTCCGGAGCAGAAGACGTGTTCATGGCGTCAATCCCCATCGGTCAACCCACGCTACGGAACGGCCGGCCAGCGCTCGCCTCGGCCAGCAAGCTGACATAGGCAGAGCCGGGTGGCTCTGTGAGAAGCACCTCAGCCTCGAACCGACCGGAAGGCACCGCGCGCGTTGCCGTGACCTTCCCCTGGAACGTGATGCCCACATCGACCCCAACCGCAGGGCTCAGCACCGTCGTCTGGATGGGCGTGTTGAAGCGGGGTTCCTCATCGAGCCCGGCCAGCAACACGCCTTGGCCATGAAGCTGGGAGACCATCGCGGACTTCACGACGGACCCCGGCACGAGGTAGCGTCCCTGGTAGTTCACCGGGATGCGCAGCACGTCCGGCGGGTCTGAGGTGCCCGGATCGCCCGCCGGAAAGACCGCCAGGCCAGCCTCGTTCTCCTCGTCGAGCAGCACCCGTTGAAACACGCGGGCGCCGCGGTCGAGGTCGAAGCTGATGGTCCCCATGCTGCCCACGGGCGCGAGGCCGAACAGCCTGCCGATGGTGCCGTCACGCAGCCGCTGGGGCTCCTTGTCGAGGTACAGCGTGCCGTACTGGTCGATGAAGCGGAGGCGCGCCACGATCCGCGTGACGCCGAAGCTGGCCTCGATCGGTTGGCTCACGGACGGCGCTGGCCGCACCACGCCTGCCAGGTTCTTGAGCAGCACGTTGACGTCGATCGGCTTGAACATGATGGCGTCCGCCACGGCCCGGAAGGTGTTCACCACGTGAGGGGCCGTGGTGTCCCGCGTCACGAGGATCACGGGGATGCGCCGGAACTGCGGGTTGCGCTTCAGCAGCAACAGCGTCTCGAGCCCGCTGGGCTCGGGCGTCTCCGCGTCCAGGATGATCGCCACGGGCCTCGTGGTGTGGACGAGTTGCAGCACCTTTTGACCGGACTCGGCGGGCACCACCTCGTAGCCCTCGTTCTGGAGGACGGCCGAGATGGACCGGCGGAACAGGTCGGACTTGTCGCCCAGGATCAGCTGAGGCATGAGGCGAGGTCCGGGTTGGCCGCGAGCAGCGCGGCAAACTGGTCCACGAGCTCCGGATCGAGCCGCGTGCCCTTCATCGCGGCGAGGGATGCCAGCGCGCCCTCGGTGGAGCTGCCCCCGACCCCAGAGGTTGCTTCCTCGAAGGCGATGGCAACATGGAGGATTCGAGCAAGTTGCGGAATGGAGGCCCCACTCATGCCGCGCGGGCCGGAGCCGTCGTACCGCTCGGCGAGCAGGCCGCAGATCGGGGTGGCCTTCACGAAGAAGGGCAGGGGCAGCAGCAGCTCCTCGGTGGCCCCTTCGGCCGCCGCGAGGGCCTCTCGGCCATCGGCGTCGAGGGCGTCCTCAGGGGTGTTGAGCACCGCGTCCGGCAGGACCAGGGTCCCGAGCTGGTACAGGTGGGCCGCGGCCTCCAGTTGCGTCATCTCTTCACCGAACAGCCGCAGCTCGCGCGCCAGGGCGCTGGCGTAATCCTTGACCCGGGCGGCGCGGCCGCGGCGGGCAGGCACCCGGCGCTCGAGGCTCCCGACGATGTTGGAAAAGGCCGAGAGCACCATGGCCTCGTCGTTGCGGTACTCTGCGAGCATGCGCCGGTTGTCCAGCGTGAGCTGGTAGGACTCAAGAGAGCGCCGCACCACGAGCTTGAGCTCGTCAGGGTCCCAGGGCTTGGCGATGTACTGGTAGATGTGCCCGGCGTTGATGGCCTGGATGATGTCCTTGACGTCCGAGTACGCTGTGAGGAGGATGCGAACCTGGTCGGGATTGCGAAGGTAGGCGGACCCGAGCAGCTCTGCCCCCGTCATGTTGGGCATCCGCTGGTCGGAGATGATCATATCGACATCCATGCCCTCGAGGAACTCGAGCGCCTCAGCGCCGCTGTTCGCGGAGAACACGTTGTATTCGCGCCGCAGCACGCGCTCGAGCAGGAGGAGGTTGTCGGGCTCGTCATCGACCACCAAAATGGAATATTTCTTTGACACGAAAGCTCCTCGCTAAGTCGGCTCAGATGTCCCAACCGGCCTCACTCCGGCGTCTCGGGTCGCGCCCGACAGGATAGGGGGTCGTCCCGGGGGCGTCAAGCCGCTCGGCGCGCTCGTGCAGGGCACTTTCGGACCTTCCGAACATCCTGGCGGCCCCTCGTGGGATGGCGTATCATGCGTCGTCCCGACGAGGCCGTACCCCGTATACCCAACTACCGCCCACCCATGGTGCGAGGAGTCCAGATGAATCCAACGACTGCGACCGCCAACCCGATCCGGGAGGCCTTCGAGGACCGCGACAAGCTGCGCAACCCGGAGGTGCGGGAAGCCGTCGAGGCGACGATCGCGGCCCTCGACCGCGGAGAGGTGCGCGTGGCGGAGAAGCGCGACGGGGCCTGGGAGGTCAACGAGTGGGTGAAGCAGGCGATCCTGCTGTACTTCGCCATGCGCCCCCTCGAGGCCTTGGAGGCTGGCGACCTCTCGTTTTTCGACAAGGTGCCGCCCAAGCGCGACCTCGCCGCAGCGGGCATCCGCGTGGTGCCGCCGGGCGTCGCCCGCTACGGCTCCTTCCTCGAGCCAGGCTGCGTGCTGATGCCAGGCTACGTGAACATCGGCGCCTGGGTGGGGGCGGGGACCATGGTCGACACCTGGGCCACGGTCGGCAGCTGCGCCCAGATCGGGCGCAACGTGCACCTGTCTGGCGGCGTGGGGATCGGCGGGGTGCTCGAGCCCCCCGCGGCACGTCCTGTGATCATCGAGGATGGGGCCTTCATCGGCTCCCGCTGTGTGGTCGTCGAGGGCGTGCTCGTCGAGGAGGAGGCGGTGCTCGGCGCCGGGGTCGTGCTGACTAGCTCCACCCCGATCGTGGACGTGACGGGGGCCGAACCGCACATCACCAAGGGTCGGGTGCCGGCGCGCGCCGTGGTGATCCCCGGCACCATGCCCAAGGCCTTCCCGGCGGGCACGTACCAGGTTCCATGTGCCCTGCTGATCGGACACCGCCAGGCCAGCACCGACAGGAAGACGAGCCTCAACGACGTGCTGCGCACCTTCGACGTGCCGGTCTGAGGCGTCGCCATGCGCGTCTCCGAGGCAGACCTCGCGGCCTACACCCTACACTACTGCAGCATCCCCTCCGTCACCGGCGACGAGGGCGCCCTGCGTGAAGCGCTCCGAAGCCAGCTCGAGGCCGCCGACGCCGGGTTGCACGTCAGGCCTGTGGCGGGCGGGTTGGTGGTGCGGGGCCCGGCGCAACCAGGCCGCCCCACCATCGGGCTGTTCGGCCACCTCGACACCGTGCGCCCCGCGACCGATCAGCCACTGGAGCAGCGCGACGGACGCGTTTACGGCTGCGGCGCCAGCGACATGAAGGGAGGCCTGGCCGTGATGTCGGCCCTCCTGCTCGAGAGCCGCGACCTCGCGCAGTGCAACATTGTTGGGGTTTTCTACGACAAGGAGGAGGGGCCCGCCAGCGAGAACGGGCTGGAGCCTATGTTCGCCACGGGAGAGCTTCCGACGCTGGACTTCGGCGTCTGCCTCGAGCCCACGGACAACCGCATCCAGATGGGGTGCGTCGGGGGCCTGCACGCGCTGGTGACCTTCCGGGGGCGTCGCGCGCACAGCGCCCGCCCCTGGCAGGGCGACAACGCGATCTACAAGGCCGCCGGGCTGCTCAGCAGGCTGAAGGCCCGCGCCCCCGTGACCGTGCGCCTCGGAGAGCTCGAGTTCCAAGAGGTCATGAACGCCACCACGGCGGCCACGAGCAACTCTCGGAACGTGGTTCCGGACGCCTTCACGCTCAACGTCAACGTGCGCTTCGCGCCGGGGCGCCTGGCCGAGGAGGCGCTGGCGGACCTCCGCGCCGTGGTGGGCGACGAGGCCGACCTCGAGGTGGTGGACGAGGCGCCGGCAGGGGCCGTGTGCCTGGGGCATCCCTGGGTGGAGGCCTGGCGCGCGGCCACGACGTTGGCCGTGGAGCCCAAGCAAGCCTGGACCGACGTCGCGCGGCTCACGGCCCGTGGCATCCCGGCCGTGAACTTCGGTCCCGGAGAGACGGCGCAGGCCCACCAGGCGCGCGAGTCAGTCGCCATCGCGGACCTCGGGACCAACGCCAAGGCCCTCCGTCAGCTGTTCGAGGCCGTGAAAGGGCCCAGGTTGCCGGAATAGCCGCTTTCTGGCATCATGCCGAAGGAGCTGAGCCTCCGAAAACCACAGCCTTGCCCGCGCCACCGGCGCAGCCGCGATACGCCCCAGGAGCCCTCCGACATGGCCGACAAGACCACCAAGTACGCCGACAACGCGCCCGGCAAGTACTACGTCGACGAGACCTGCATCTTCTGCAACCTCTGCGAGTCCCTCGCCCCGGACAACTTCAAGGCCGTTGACGACGGCACGCACGACGTCTGCTACAGGCAGCCGAACACGCCTGATGAGGACGCCGCCTGTCAGGAGGCCCTGGCTGGCTGTCCGGTGAACGCCATCGGGGATGACGGCGACATCGGCTGACGGCCGACCCAGGGCCGCGAGGCGCGCCACGTGAACCCGGGACTGCAGGCCATCCCGGGCTCGATGATTCGGGCCATCGCCGCGCTGAAGCAGCCAGGTGACATTGACCTGGGGCTCGGTGAGCCGACGCTCCCCGTCGACCGGGCGCCTTTCCAGGCGGCCGTCGAGTGGGTCTCTCGCCACGGCTGCCCCTACACGCCCAACGCCGGCGACCCAGAACTTCGCTCGCTCATCGCCAGCCGCTGCGGCCAGCCAGGCCTCGGCAGCCCCGAGCACGTGTGCGTGACGCTCGGGTCTCAGGAGGCGCTGTACCTCGCCATCAAGACGCTGTGCGACCCCGCGCGGGACGAGGTGCTGGTCGTGGCCCCGTGCTACCCCGCCTACGAGAAGTTGTGCGCCCTCGAGGGCGTGGCCGTCAGGCGCGTGAGCCTCTCCCCGCAGACGCACTTCGCCCCGGACGCGGCCCGCGTCCTGGCCGCAGTGGGCCCGGCAACGCGGCTCATCGTCCTGGCCTCGCCGGCGAACCCGACGGGCAGGGTGTGGCCGGACGAGGCCCTGCAAGCCCTGGCGGACGGACTGCTCGCCCTCGGCGAGGCACGGCCCTGGGTGGTGGTGGACGAGGTCTACCGTGCGCTGTGCTACGTGCAGCCGCCCGTGCCGCTCGCCGCCCGGTATGATCGGACGGTCGTCGTCAACAGCCTGTCGAAGAGCCATGCCCTCACGGGCCTGAGGCTGGGGTGGCTCCTGGCCCCGACCGAGGTCGTGCAGACTGCCGTGAAGGCACACCAGTTCGTGGTCACGGCGGCCAGCACCTTCTCCCAGCGAGTGGCGCACGCCATCCTCTCGTCGCCTGTGGCGCTGGATGCGCAGCGTCCCCACTACGAAGCCGTCCGAGCCCACGTGGTGGCCGAGGCCACCCGGCTCGGGCTCGCGCACGTGCCGCCCGAGGGCGCGTTTTACATGATGCTCGCGCTGCCTCCCCACCTGCAGGCGGACTCCCGGGCGGCCTGCATCCAGCTGCTCGAAGCCCAGCGCGTCGTCACGGTCCCGGGGGTGGCCTTCGGCGCAGAGGGCTGGCTGCGCCTCTCCTGGGTGGCCCCGCGGGAGGCCATCGACCTTGGCTTGGAACGGATCGCCGCGTTCTTCTCCCGTCAACAGACACCACTGCCACCTGCGTGACACCGGTGGCAGGTCCTGGCCCCAGCGGCCGATCACCAGGGCCACGGGCAACGCCCCCGCCGCTCCCCAGACGCAGCGACGGGCGCGCCCTCCGGCGGCCCAAGCCCAGTCATCACTTCACGCCAATCCCGCGTGGTGCAACACCCTACGGGTTAAACCTCGCCATCGCGCGGGTGGTGTGGTAGGATGCTGCCGCCCCGCTGGAGGGCGCCCACGGAGGAGAAATCGATGCGCGCCTTCGACACGGTCACGGACTACCACGTCCACATCGAGCGTGGCCCCTACACGCAGGAGTGGCTGGAGACGTTCGTGGCTTCCTCCCGCAAGGCCGGCGTGACCGAGCTCGGCATCTCGGAGCATGCCTACCGCTTCCATCAGACCAAGCACCTGCTGTGGAATCCCTGGGTGGAGCGCAAGAAGACCGAGGACCTCGACGCCTACCTCGGCCTGTTGCTGGATGCTCGCGCCCGCGGCATCCAGCTCAAGATCGGCATCGAGATGGACTACATGCCCGACAACGGCGAGGCGATGAAGCGCTTCCTGGCGGAGCACCCGTTCGACTACGCCATTGGCTCCGTGCACTGGCTCGGGGGCTTCGGCTTCGACCTCGATGAGATGCGCGACCACTGGGAGCGCGGGGACGTGGAGGAAATCCACGACACCTACTTCGGCATCCTGGAGCAGATGATCGAGGAGCGCCCCGTCGACATCATCGGCCATGCCGACGTGATCAAGGTCTTCGGCTTCCATGCCCCGCGCGTGGCCATGGCGTGGTACAGGCGCCTGACGCCGAAAATCAAGGCCAGCGGGATGGCCGTCGAGGTCAGCACGGCGGGCTGGCGCAAGCCGGTTCGCGAGATCTACCCGGCCCCCGAATGGCTCGCCATGCTCGTGGAGGCGGAGGTGCCGCTCGTGCTCTGCTCGGACGCCCACCGTCCCGAAGATGTCGGGGCGGGCTACGCCCAGGCGCTGGACCTTCTGCGTGCCCTGGGCGTGCGACGGTTGCACACGGTCACAGCCCGGACGTTGCAGCCCGCCTGAACCTGACACCGGACACCAGACGGACACCGAGCCCGGCACGCCAGCGCCGTGGCGGGGCGCCCTTGCCCACTTGACGGTCCGGCCCGCGGAAACAATTTATAATCCTGGCTATCTGGAATTTTTAGGCCTATGCCGTGCGGGACCCGACAGGGGCCCTCACGTCAGGAGGTAGGTCAGGTCCTCCAGCGTCAGCTCGGCGCCGAGATCCGAGCCCCCAAGCACGTCCTGCACGATCTGCCGCTTCTGACCCTGAAGGCTCAACACCTTCTCCTCGACGGTGCCGCGGGCGATCATCTTGTAGCTGAAGACGTGCCGGGTCTGGCCGATGCGGTGGGCCCGGTCCGTGGCCTGGTCCTCCACGGCGGGGTTCCACCACGGATCGAAGTGGATGACGTAGTCGGCCCCCGTGAGGTTGAGGCCGGTGCCACCTGCCTTCAGGCTGATAAGGAACACGGGCGTGTCGTCCTGGTTGAACCGCTGCACGCGCTCGAGGCGGTCGCGGGTCTGGCCGTCGAGGTAGGCGTACCGGATGTCCTCGGCCTCCAAGGCCTCCCGCAGGAGGGCCAGCATCTTCACGAACTGCGAGAAGACGAGCACGCGATGGCCCTCTGCCAGCATCTCCCGCAGGAGCTCCATGAAGTGCTCCACCTTCGCGGAGGGCACGTGGCTGTCGTCCCGCAGCACCAGGCGCGGATCGCAGGCGACCTGCCGGAGCCTCAACAGGCCCTCCAGCACGTGGAAGTGGGCCCGTCGCAAGCCCCGCGAGCGCACCTCGGCGAAGATGTGGCCCCGCACGGCAGCCAGCGTGTCGTCGTAGAGCTTGCGCTGCTCGGGCCCGAGCTCGCAGTACGAAACGATCTCGCTGCGCGGTGGCAGGTCGGTGGCGACGTCCTGCTTGAGCCGGCGCAGCAAAAACGGCCTCGTCATCCGGCGCAGGCGCTCACGCGCGAGCTCGGCGTCCTCGGGGTCGGGCTTGAAGTAGGTCTGCCGGAAGTGCCGCTCGTTGCCGAGCAGCCCGGGCATCAGGTAGTTGAACAGGCTCCAGAACTCCAGCAGGTTGTTCTCGATCGGGGTGCCCGTCAGGCAGAGTCGGCGCCGGGCGCGGATGCGACAGGCCATCTTGGCCGCCTGGGAGCGCGGGTTCTTGATCTTCTGGGCCTCGTCGAGGATGGCGTAGTTGAAGGGCTGCTCCAGCAAGATGGAGCGGTCCCGCTGCAGCAGGCCGTAGCTCGTGATGACCACGTCCGACGTGGGCAGCTCGTCGAACCGCGCGTGTCGGTCCTGTCCGTGCAGCACCAGCACCTTGAGGCCTGGCGCGAAGCGGGCGATCTCCTGCTCCCAGTTGTAGACCACGCTGGTGGGGGCCACGAGCAGGCTCGGGCCGGCATTGCCACCCTCCTGCTCGGCCAGCAGCAGCGCGATCGCCTGGATCGTCTTGCCAAGGCCCATGTCGTCGGCCAGGATGCCGTGCAGGCCGTAGTCCCGCCAGAAGCAAAGCCGCGCCAGGCCACGGGACTGGTAGTGGCGCAGCTCGCCGAGGAAGCCCTTCGGGGTGGGCACCTCCTGGATCGCCTCGACGCCCTCCAACCCGGAGAGGAACCGGCGCCAGTCGACGTCGACGCTGGCGTCCTCGACGGCCTCCAGCATCTCCCGGGCCGCAGGCGCCAGATAACGCGGAAGGCGCTGAACGAAGCCTTCCTCGGCCTCCTCGCCAGAGAAGCCCAAGCTCTGTGACAGCTGAGCCTGGCGGGTCAGCCAGTCCTCGGGCAGGCGCCCGAAGGCCCCGGAGCCCAGCCGAACGAACCGCGAGTTGGAGCGGAAGGCCTCGCGCAGCGCCGCCCAGGGCACCTGCTCGCCGTCGATCGTCACGGACGTCTTGACGTCGAACCAGTCGATGCCGGAGCTGATGCCGATGGAGACGTGGGCCGAGGAGCGGTTGACGCGCAGCCGGGCAAGCCGCTCCTCGCCGTAAACCTCCCAGCCCTCGGCGATGAGCGCGGGCACGCCCTCCATGAGGAAGGCCAGGGCGGGCTCTCCCCAAGCCAGGTACTGCCCCCCCCCACGGGAGTCGAGGGGCGTGGCCGCCAGGCGCTCCACCAGCAGCCGCTCGGCGGCCTGGTCTCGCTCCCAGGCCCCCCAGGCGCCCTCCACCTCGCCGGGCACCAGGGAGCGCGCGTCGTGTGGCGAGACCGGCGACGAGGTGGCGTAACGGAAGGTCAGGCGGGCCACCAGGCGGTCCCCTTCCTCGGACAGGTTGAGCCGGGGGCGCGGCGCGACGGGCGGGTGGAGGACGGTCTCAGCCAGGTTGAGTTCGATGGCGGGGCCGTCGGCCTCCGGGTCACCATCTGCCGCCGGGGCGACGGGAGGCTCGAGCAGCGGCCGCAACGCGTCGCGCACCAGCAGCCAGGGCGGGTCCTGGCCCACCAGCCGCACGGGCACCCCGGTCACCAGCTGGCCGTCGATGTCCCACAGCGACTCGTAAGGGCCTCCAACGCTCCGCACGGGCTGGTCGGGACGCAGCTCGAGCGGGGTCCGTCCCGCGCCGAAAATGAAGGGGCAACGGGCGAGGAGCGCGAAGACCTGGTTGACCATGTCGTCGCGAAGCGGAATGCCGTGGGCATGCGAGGACGAGAAGTCCCGGTTGCGGGAGCGGTAGTAGGGCTCGAGCAGGTCGAGCACGGCCCGGTCAGACTCCGTCAGCCCATCTCGCTTGATGGGCCCCCACATCGCCAAGGGCCTGGGCATGCCCGGCAGGCCGTCTTCCATGACGATCGCGCGCTCCAGAGACAGCCAGACGGCCAGGCTGCGCAGGTACTCCCGCTCCATGCGCTTCGGCGGAGGCGCGAGGTGCACATTGTAGAACAACACCTCCTGCCCCGGGCGTGGCCCCGTGCCAGCGCTCGGCAGCACGTCGGGGGCGGGGTCCTGCATCTGGGCCAACGCGACCGCCACGGTGTGCTTGCACGGCGGGGCCATCGGACAGGTGCACGTCGCCGTCAGCTGCCGCCCATCCCAGGCCAGGTTCACGACCATCGGGGCGAGGGCGCCTTCGTCCACCTCCGCCTGGACCGTCAGCGCGCCGCCGGGCCCCGCCGCCACGGTGCGGGGCCCGACGGCGCCGCGCTTGACGTAGGCGGCGCCTCGCCGCAGGGTGGCCGGGTCGGCCCACTTCTTGAGATCCCAATCGAGCATAACGGTCGCGGCAACCCCGTGGCGTGGCGCTCGAGCCGGGCGGGCCGGGCTGGTGGAGGGAAAGCGAGATTGTACCAAGGATTGGCCCGAAGCGTGATCTGCGTCATTCCCGCCCCGCCCGAGGGTATGATACGGTTGGGTTCAAACCCGCTTCCTGCGCAACTTTGACAAGCGGGCGACGCGTCGGAGCCGCTCCGGCACCCTTTCATTGGGAGGTGAGGGGGTGATTGGGGAGGACCGAGGCCTCGCCGCGCCGTCTTCTGGTGCTCAGGGCATGGGGGCGTAGCTCACACTCCCGGGCCAGAGCGTCCGGGCGACCACGGAGCGTGACTGACGGAACGATGGCGAAAGAAGACGTCCTCGAGATGACGGGCACCGTGCAGGAGGCTCTCTCCAACGGCATGTTCCGCATCATCCTCGAAAACGGTCACGAGGTGCTCGGCCACCTGGCGGGGCGCATGCGGCGCTTCCGCATCAAGGTGCTGCTCGGAGACAAGGTCCGCGTCGAGCTCTCGCCGTACGACCTGACGCGAGGCCGGATCACCTTCCGCGAGAAGGTGTCCTTCGGCCCAGGAGGCCCGGGCGGACCCGGTGGCCCGCCCAGGCGCTGAGCCGGGCCCACGCCCGGAACTCGATCGCGCCGTTGCAAGCCTGGCTAACCTATCCGGCGAGCGGTCTCCTGACCTCGGCACCTCTGCCGGGCGAGGGTGGCGTCTTTTCGACGTCTCGGCCAACTGGCTGATCTTGGTGCTGGCCATCGTCAACCTGACGCTGGTCCTCTTCGACTACACCTACCTCACCTTCCGCCACGTCTACCAGGCCCAGGGCTGGTCGGCTCTGGTCGCCAAGTATGACGCCGTGCGGGGCATCGAGCCCCACCGGGAGACGGAGGCGTACGGGCGCGAGGCCCGCGCCGCCTTCGCGCTGCTCTCCAAGAGCCCGCAAAGCATTGCAGCACGCGACGCGATAGACAAGATGCGGCGCCGGTCGACCGACCTCGTCGACCGCGACCCCTTCCTGACGGCGGGGCTGCGGGGCGTGTCTGAGCGACTCAAGTCGCGCTTCAGGCGCCACGCCTGGGAGGAGGCTCCGAGGTTCCGCAAGGCCGTGCGGACGTGGAAGGCCCCCTATACCTGGGCATGGTGCCAGGAGCGGTGGCGCCGCGACCGGGACGCCAGCGGGCGCCCGGTGCCCCTGGAGGTGAGGCTCTGGGGCTTCTTGAAGCCCACGAACCCCTGGGACGCGCTGTCGGCCACCGAGTCGATGATCGGGTCGGTCGCCTACGCCGCCCGGCGGCAGCAAGCAGTCCCGTCCGCCGACCGGCGGCTGGACGGGTTCTGGTCCGCTGAAAACCTCTCCCCCGAGAGGCTGGAGGGGGAGGCAGCCTGGTTCGAGGCGGAGGTCGTGCCGCTGCTGGACCGCAACCACTGGCAGACGTACAGGGAGAACGGGGAGCCGGCCAACTTCTTCTGGCTCATCGACTGCATGTTCTTGCCCGTCTTCGTGGCGGAGTTCCTGACGCGCGGCCTGGTGGGCGTCAGGCGCGGCGTGTACCCCAACTTCACGCTGTTCGTGGCGGCCCGCTGGTACGACGTGATTTATGTGCTGCCCCTCTTCATGTACGCCCTGCCCAGCACGCTGCAGGGCCCCCTGCACGTGGTGCGGATCATCTCCGTCAGCGCCCGGATGGAACGGCTCGGGCTGATCAACCCGGTGGCCATCATGCGGCCCTACCTGGCCCGGCCCCTCGACGCCGTGGCGGACCTGGTGAACGTCAAGCTCTTGTCGAGCTACCAGGATGGCGTGCGCGACTTCAGCCTCGAGAAGGCCCTGGACACGCTGACGCCGCGCCAGCGCAAGGAGCTTGAGGGCCTGATCGAAGCCAACCTGGCGATGGTCGTCGAGCGCGTGCTGCCCGACGTGCGACCCACCCTGGAGGCGCTGGTCACGCGGACGGCCCAGCAGGCGCTGGAGCAAGCCCCCGCCTACGCGCAGCTGAAGGAGCTCCCCCTGCTCGGCGACTGGCCCGAGCTCCTGATCCGGCGGGCCGTGGCCGAGACCGTGGCCCAGATGCAGGCCACGATGCTGCGCGCCGTGAACGACCCGAGCAACGTCGCGCTCACGCGGGACCTCGTCACCGTCACGGCCCGCTCGCTGCTTCGGCACACGGCCACGCTGGGCACCGAGGCGCAGCTCAAGGCGATGGTCGTGGAGGTGCTCGAGGAGCAAAAGCGCAAGACCTTGCTGGGTTGAGCGGGCCCACCCGCACGGGGGCCCGGCCCGATGGGGTAAGATAGGCGCATGACCAAGCCGCTGCATTTCTTCGTCGTCATGGCCGCCACCCACGGCCTCTATGCAGAGTCGTTCCTTCGCGAACTCAAGCGCCAGGGGCACCGCGTGGTGGTGCTGACGCGGGCGGACGCGCTGGGCTACGACTGGCCGCGGGACCTGATGGACGCGCTTTACGCCGTCCCGGACATCTTCGACCCGCTCGGCGTCGAGAACGCGGTGGGCTACCTCGCCCGGACGGAGCAGATCGACCGGCTCGTGGGCCCTGGCGAGTACGACATCGAAATCGCCGCCCGGCTCCGCGAGCACCTGCGGATCCCGGGGATGGGGGAGACCACGGCCCGCTACTTCCGTGACAAGCTGGCGATGCGCGAGCGGGCCGCGGGACGTGGCATCAAGGTTCCAGCCTACATCGGGGCCATTCACCACCCCGCGATCGCCCAGTTCCTGCAGGACGTGCCGGGGCCATGGGTGCTCAAGCCTCGGATGGCCGCGTCGTCGAAGGGCATCCAGAAGCTCAGCGACCGGGACGCGGTCTGGAAGGCGCTCGACGCGCTGGGCGACCGGGCCAGCCACCACGTGCTGGAGCGCTACACGCCAGGCACGGTGTACCACGTAGACGGCGTGGTGACGGGCGGTCAGGTGGTCTTCGAGTCGGCCCACCGCTATGGCACCCCCATCTTGGACCTCCACACGCAGGGCGGCGTCTACACCACCTGGCGCCTCGAGGAGCAAGGCGAGGAGGCCCAGGCCCTCTACGCCCTCAACCGCCAGGTCATCGCGGCCTTCGGGATGCTGGCCGGGGTGTTCCACATCGAGTACATCCGGGGTGCGGAGGACGGCGAGTTCTACTTCCTCGAGGCCAGCGCCCGCGTGGGCGCGGGGCTGATCGAGGACATGATCGAGGCTGAGAGTGGCATCAACCTGTGGGCCGAGTGGGCCCGGCTCGAGGTCGGCGAGGTGCAGCCCCCCTACTCGGTGACCCGGAGCAAGGACGTGTACGCGGGCGTGCTCGCCACCGCCACGGCCACGGAGCGTCCGGATGCGACGCCGTACGTGGAGCCCGGCGTGCAGGCCCTGCCAGCCAAGCCCCACCACCTCGGGCTGCTCGTGACGGAGGGCAGCGAGGCCGCCCTTCAGGCACGCCTGTCGGCCCTGGCCGAGCGGGTCGGCCGCGAGCTCTCCGTGCGGCTCTGACGCCCGTGCCGCGCTCCACGGACGACTTCTACGAGCGCCTCGGCGTCTCGCCAGCGGCCTCCGAACGGGAGATCAAGGCGGCCTATCGGGCCCTGGCCAAGCGACTGCACCCGGACCTCGGGGGCGACGCGGCGGCGCTGGCCGCCGTGAACGAGGCCGCTGACGTGCTGCTGGACGCGGGCCGGCGCGCAGCCTATGACCGCGACCACAAGGCCCGGCCAGCCGCGGGGCAGCCTGCGCGGCCGAGCCCCCGGTCCACCGGCGGCGCCTCGCCGCGGCCGCCGTCAGGCAAGACCTCGGTGGCCCTGTGCGATCAGTGTGGCGCCCTGAACCGGGTGGCTGCCGACCCGCGCGTCGTGGCGGCCCGCTGCAGCCAGTGCGGCCACAGCCTCGGGACGCCCGCGCGGGGCGAGCCGAGGGACGCCGCCCACGAGGCCCCGCCGCCAGCTGCGGGCAGCCAGGCGCGCTGCCCGCACTGCCAGCAGCGCAACCTCGTCACGGCGGCCCCTGGGGCAGCCCAGCGCTGCCTGGGCTGCGGCGAGACCTTCCGACCCGACGAGGCCCACGAGGGTGAGCGGCTCGGCGACCTGTTGGGTGACGTCAGCCGGGCGATCTTCGGCGCCGAGGGGCGCAAGGCCTCGGCCCGGGGCCTGGCCTACGTGGAGGATCAGCTGCGGGCCCTGGCCGACGAGGCGCGGAGGCGCCGCGAGGCCCTGGAGCGCGACTGAGGGCGGGCTCACGCTGGGCGGCGGGAGAGCCACCTCAGCCGCCACGCCCGGCCGGCGGCCACCAGCAAGAACCCCGCGAGGCCGAGCGTGGCCGTCACCCCGGCCGGGCTGGCGTTGAGCCAGACGGCCACGGCCATCCCTGCGACCGCCTCGCCCGCAGCCAGCGCGACGGCCCCCGCCAGCACGCCGGGCAGCCGTCGGGCCAGCAACATGGCCGTCGCGCCCGGCGTGATGAAGAAGGCGATGGCGAGCACGATGCCGACGGCCCGCAGGGCCGCCACGGTGGCCAGCGCGACGAGGGTCAGCAGCGTGAGGTGGAGCAGGCCAGTCGGGACGCCAGCCACCTCTGCGTGGACGGGGTCGAAGGTGGCGGCGACCAACGGGCGGTAGGCCAAGGCGCCCGCGAGGAGCGTGACCGCAAGCAGGATGCCTGCAACGACGAGGCTCTCGGGCCGGGAGGCCAGGGGCTCCCCGTAGACCACGCAGCCGGGGTCGAGGTCGAGCCCGCGCACGGCGGAGACCATGACGATGCCCGTGGCGAAGAGGGCCGAGAAGGAGACGCCCATGGCCGCGTCCTCCTTGAGCCGGGTGTGCCGGGTGATCCACCCCGTCATCCCGACGCAAGCAAGCCCAGAGGCCACCGCCCCGGTCAGGAAGGCGACGACGGAGTAGCCCCCCACCAGCCAGCCGAGCACCACGCCCGGCAGCACGGAGTGGCTGACGGCGTCCGCCAGCAGGCTGAGCCGCCGCAGGATCAGGAACACGCCGACGAGACTGCACAGCACGCCCACCACGACGACCTGCAGCGTGGCGTGCCAGAACCAGGGGGCCGTGAGGCTGGACGACCACTCAGGCACGGGCGGCAGGCCCTCCCGGGCGCAGCCGCCGGCGCGTGGTGTGCACGACCAGGGCCAGAGCGAACTCACAGGCCGCCGCCAGGACGATGGAGGCCCCGCTGGCCCAGCCGCAGAGGTGGCTGAGGGCCAGCCCGCCGAAGGCGGCAAGGCCACCGACCAGGCCCGCCAGCGCCAGCATGGGGCCGAACCGATCCACGAGCAGGAAGGCCGTGGCCCCGGGAATCACGAGCAGGGCCACCACGAGCAGGGCGCCCACGATCGGCAGGCTCACGACGACGGTGCCCGTGAGCGCCAGCATCAGGGCTGCTGTCAGGGCCAAGACGGGCAGCCCACGCGCTGCAGCGCCCTCAGGGTCGAAGGTCAGCAGCTGGAGGGGGCGCCACCCGAGGGCCAGCAGCAGAAGCGTCCCGGCGAGCAACACCGCAGCCCTGGCGACGTCGTCGGGCCCGATGCCGAGGGCCTGGCCGAACAGGAGGCTCGTCACGCCTCCCGAGCCCACCTGACGCGTGCTCAGGATGGCGACGCCGAGCCCGAACATCCCCGTGAACACCACGCCGATGGCGGTGTCGGGGCGGTGGCGGGTGATCCGCGGGATCACGGCCACCAGGCCCGCCGCCACGAGGCCGGCCACCAGCGCCCCGCCGAAGATGGCGGGGTAGGACCACCCGCCAAGCACCCAACCAAGCAGCACGCCCGGCAGGACGGCGTGGCCGAGGGCGTCGCCGAACAGCGCGAGGCGGCGAAGGATGATGAAGCAGCCCAGCACGCCGCACGACACGCCGATCAGCGCCGTGCCCGCCAGGCTGAGGCGCAGGAAGTCGGGCTGCAGCGTGAGCAGCTCCCACAGGGAAGAGAGCCAGGCTGGCTCGACGGGGCTCGCCATCACGAGGCCCTCAGGACGGC
Organism: Candidatus Sericytochromatia bacterium; assembly: GCA_035285125.1. GTDB lineage: Bacteria > Cyanobacteriota > Sericytochromatia > S15B-MN24 > JAQBPE01 > JAYKHL01. Next base: position 37,860 of record JAYKHR010000045.1, read on the forward strand.
TGTCCGAGCGGCTGGGGCGCCGCCTGGGCGGCCCCCGCGTCGAACACGAGCAACCGGCCGCCGTAAGCCGCCTGCAGGGCCGCAGGCGTGTAGACCTCGGCCGTCGGCCCGCAGGCCACGACCCCCCGGTTGAGCAGCAACAGGTGGTCGAAGGCCTGTCGGGCCGTGTGCAGGTCGTGGTGGACGACGACCACCGTCCCGCCGCCGTCTCGGATGGCCTGGAGCTGCGCGAGGATCAGGGCCTCGCTCGTGGCATCGACGCCCGCGAAGGGCTCGTCGAGCAGGTAGAGCTCGGCCCCCTGGGCCAGCGCCCGCGCCAGGAAGACCCGCTGCTGCTGGCCTCCGGAAAGGTCCCCGATGCGGCGGTCGGCCAGGGCGCTCAGGTCGACGCGGGCCAGCGCGGCCTCGGCCGCCGCGTGGTCCGACCGCCGCCAGGGCGCCCACCAGGGGCTGTGGCCGTGGCGGCCCATGATCACGACATCCTTCACGGTGGCGGGGAAGTCCCAATCGACGGCCGAGCGCTGCGGCACGTAGGCGACACCGCGCCGCCGGGCCGCGAGGCCCCCTCCGAGCACCCGCACCTCCCCCGAGGCGTGGGGCAGGAGCCCCAGCACGGCCTTCAGCAAGGTGCTCTTGCCCGCCCCGTTCGGCCCGAGCACCCCCGTCAGCGTGCCCCGGGGCAGGCTGAAGGCGACGTCCCGCAGCACGGGGTGGCCGGGGTAGCCGGCGCTCAGGCCCGTGACGCCGAGCCCCTCGTGGCAGCGCTCGCTCATCGCAGCCCCTCCACGAGGCGCGTGACGTTGTCCCGCACCATCCCCACGTAGCTGCCACCCGAGCCCTCGAGGACCCCGGTCGAGTCACTGTAAAGGGGCCCCCCCAGACGCACTTGGCCCTGGGAGGCCAGCGCCTCGATGAGCTTGGGGTTCACGGAGCTCTCGAAAAAGACCATGGGCACCGCGCCCGCCTTGAGGATGGCGAGCGCCCGGCTGACATCCTGCGTGCTGGCCTCCGCCTCGGTCGAGACGCCCTGCAGGGCGACGACCTCAAAGCCGTAGGCCTCGCCGAAGTAGGCGAAGGCGTCATGGCTCGTGACCAGGCGGCGCCGCGGGGTCGGCACCACCGCGAGTCGACGCCGCACCCAGGCGTCCAGCGCCGCGAGCTGGGCGTCATACAGGCGGCCGTTGGCCTCGTAGGTGTCCAGACCAGCCGGGTCGAGCCGCGTGAGGGCCCCCACCACGACGCCGACGGTCCGCCGCCAGCGGGCCACGTCGAACCAGACGTGGGGGTCGGGCACCTTGGGGTCGGCCTGGCTCTGGCGGTGCGGGATGGCCTCGGCCACGGCGACGACGGGCACGGTGGGGCTGGCCTGGCGGGCCAGGTCCGGCAGCCAGGGCTCGAGGTGGAGGCCGTTGTGGACGACCAGCCGGGCCCCGGCGACGGCCTCCGCGTCGGCGGGCACAGGCCGGTAGACGTGGGGATCGCCGCCCGGCGCGAGCAGCCCGTGCACCGCGACGCGCGGCCCACCGACGTGCCGCACGAGGTCCGTCACCATGGTGGTGGTGGCCACCACGGGGATTGCCCCGCCCCCGGATGCTGGCCTGGCGGCGCACGCGCCCGAGCCCAGGAGCCCGGACAGGGCCAGCGCGAGCAGGCGTCGGCGGCTCATCGGGCCACCTCCGGGGCGCTCAGGCACTCGACGAACACGCTGTCCGTGACGTGGGAACCCAGGGCGTGGCGGGCATCGCCAGGCTGCACGCGGATGGTCAGGGGCCCGTCGAAGGGGGCCCGCTCCAGAACGTCGAGCACGGCGTGGGGGTACATGCCGAGGCCCCCGAGGTAGCGCAGCAGGGCCGGGTCGCTGTCCTTCACGCGACGGATGCGCACGGCCTGGCCCGGGGCGATCGCCGAGAGGGGCGTCCAGCGCACGGAGGGCATCGAGCCATCGCGGGCCGGGATGGGGTCGCCGTGCGGGTCCTCGGTGGGCTCTTTCAGGAAGGCGGCCATGCGGTCCTCCATGGCCTCGGAGATGACGTGCTCGAGCCGCTCTGCCTCGGCATCGACCTCGTCCCAGGTGTAGCCGAGCGCCTTGATCAGGTACAGCTCGATCAGGCGATGGTGCCGGATCAGCTCCAGCGCGAGGCGGCGGCCCGGCTCCGTCAGCTGCACCCCCTGGTAGGGGTGGTGGGTCAGCCACCCGGCGCGCGCCAGCTTCTTGAGCATCCCGGAGACCGAGGCTGGCGCGAAGCCCAGCTTCTCGGCGATGGCGGTGGTGGAGGGAACCTCTCCGCCGTCCTCGAGCTTGAAGATGGCCTTGATGTAGTCCTGGATGGCGGGTGAGGTGTCGCCCAGCAGGCTGGTGTGAACGAGTGGCTCTTTAGGCATGCCTAAATAGTATCGATGGCCATGGCAAAATTCAAGACCCAGGCGGGCCCAAGTCAGGCCCGCGCGGGGCCAGGCGAGAGGGAAGGCCGCGCGGCGGGTATCTGGCCAGGACCGGGGCGTTCTGCGCCCGCCGTCCCCCCACCTCACCCGTAGGTGCCGTGCAACTCACTGCCTTGGTTGCCATGGCCTGGCCACTGCTGGGCACCACCCACCTCGTCTTGACGGTGTGGAACCTGCGTCGCTTCCGGGGACAGGCCCCGCAGCCCGGCGGGGGGTCGGCCCCAGAGCCCCCCGACAGCGCCGCGGCTGCCAGCGGCGGGGTCGAACGCGGCCCGGCCTTGGAGCAGGCCACCGCGCCGGGGGACCCAGGCCTAGCCCCGGTGCTGGCCACCGGGCTGGGCGGGCAGGAGCCGCCACGGGGTGACGCCCCCCCCGCCCCGCAAATCTCGGTGGTGATCCCGGCCCGCGACGAGGCGGCCGGCATCGGGGCCTGCATCGCGAGCGTGCGGGCGCAGGATCTCCCCGAGGTGGAGGTGCTGATCATCGACGACGGCTCCACCGACGGCACGGCCGACGCCGCCCGGGCAGCGGCCGACGAGGATCCCCGCGTGCGGGTGATCGCGACCCCCGAGCCCGAGGCTGGCTGGTCCGGCCAGGCTTGGGCCTGCGCGAGGGGCTACGAGGAGGCGCGGGGGCGCTGGCTGGTGTTCCTGGACGCCGACGTCACGCTGGCCCCTGGCGCCTTGCAGGCCGCCCTGGCGGCTGCCGAGGACGCCTCGGCCACCCTGGTGGCCTGGTGCCCCCGCGAGGCGGCGGGGCCCCCCCTCCAAGCCCTGGCCTCGCCCCTTCACCAGGACCTGCTGCTGGCCCTGGCCCCCCTGGAGCTGCTGGAGAGCCATCCGGATCCCCGCCTGGCCTGGCCGTTTGCCGGGTGCCTCCTTGTCGAACGCGGCAGCTACCTGCGCGCGGGAGGCCACGCCGGCACCCCCGCTGCCACGGCGACGGGGCTGGCCCTCACCCGGGCCGTCAAGGCCGCCGGGGGCCGGGTGCTGCTGCGCGATGCCGGCGCCGGCACGGTGACAGGGCCGCTGGCCGGTCCCCCGGCCGTGCTGGAGGCACTGCGTCGGCGCCTGTACCCGGCGCTGGGGGGCTCGGATGGCCCCTGCTTCGGGCTTCTCGCCGCCGTCGCCGTGCTGTACGTGTTGCCTCCCCTGGCGGCCCTGGTGGGCTGGTTGGCCGGCTGGCCCGGGCTCGCCACGGCCGGGTTGCTCCAGACCCTCCTGGCGATCGCCGGGCGGGCCTTGCAAGTGGTGCAGCTGGGGCGAGCCCCCTGGACCGCGCCCCTCGCCCCGCTCGCGGCCGGCGCCTGGCTGGGTCTCGTGCTGATGTCGCGGCAGGCTTGGCGCAAGGGGGGCGTCCCATGGAAGGGCCGCGCCTGCCCCGCCCCGGTCGCCCCCAAGGCCGGCACGGGGTAGAATGTCGCGGCGCGCTCGCAGGTGCGCGACCGACCCCTCAGGAAGGAGCCCCTCCAATGGCCCCCATGATCGAGTCCGGGCAAGCGGCCCCGGCCTTCACGCTCACGGCACACACGGGAGAGGCCGTCTCCCTGGAGGCCCTGCGGGGCAAGACCGTGGTGCTGTACTTCTATCCGAAGGACGACACGCCCGGCTGCACCAAGGAGGCGTGCTCGTTCCGCGACCACTGGGCGACGCTGCAGGCCCAGGGGGTGGTGGTGCTCGGCGTCAGCCCGGACGGCGTGGCGTCCCACGAGAAGTTCGCCACCAAGTACGCTCTGCCGTTTCCGCTGCTGGCCGACCCGGACCACGCCGTCGCAGAGGCCTATGGCACCTGGGGCTCCAAGTCGATGTACGGCAAGACGGTGACCGGCATTCTGCGGACGACGTTCCTGATCGGCGCGGACGGCATCGTGCGGCACGTCTTCAAGAAGCCCAAGACGGACATCCACGCCGAAGAGGTGCTGGCCCGGTTGGCGCCGTGATCATCCGGTCGGCAGGAGGCCCCATGCGACGCACCCACACCCCCGCGATGCTTCTGACCCTGGCGGGCGGCCTCCTGCACGGCTGCATGCTCGCGACCCCGCCCACGGGGCTGTGCCTCACGGACGCCTGCCGCGACTTCGAGGCGAAGCGCACGGCCCAGGCCGCGCCGACGCCGCAGGACCAGAGCCACAAGGCACCGGACTTCGAACTCGTGTACCCTGGCTACTGGGGAATGATGGGGACGGCGGCCCGCAACGAGGCCGGCCAGGACGTGGTCCAGCCGCTGCTCGATCAGACAGACCCTAGCGGGCTCTCGACGCTGCGCATCTCCGTCGGGCGGTCGATCCCGGTGGCGGAGGGGGGCTCGGTGGCCGAGTCGCTGCGGGTGATCACCATCAACCGCCCGCTGACCCCGGGCACGCCGCCAGCGGCCTCCCTCGAGGAGCTGACGCGCCTCACCACCCGGCAGAACTTCCAGGACGCGGCAGAGCTCGTGGAGGGCCCGGCCAAGCTGGCTGGCCTGCCCGGCTACCAGGTGTCGGTGGTGGGGCTGCCGCGCGCCGGCGGCACGCTGGCGATGCGGATGGTGACGCGCGCGGTGACCCACCGCAACCGCGGCTACATCGTCCGGCTCTCGGTGCCCGAGGTTCGCTACGCGGCGGCAGCCAGCGAGTACGACCGCGTCTTTTCAGGGTTCACGCTGCTCGACGGCGATCCTGTCTACCCGCTGCCGGCAGAGCCTGCCGCGGTGGCGTCGGGCCCGCTCTCTCCCACCGAGACGGTTGCGGCGACAGCGCCACAGCCCCCCGCCTCGCCCTCGCCCTCGCCAACGCCCGCCGGTTGAGGCGGCCGCGCCGGTCCCCGCGTCGGGGAGCCGGTCGGGTATACTGTAACGCGCCCCACCTCCGAGGAGATTCCATGTCCCGCAAGATGTTTCTCAGCCTCGCCGCCACCATCCTGGTGGGCAGCGCCTCGACGCTGGGAGCCTGGGCTGCCCCGGCCCGGACGCCCCAGGAGAACGAGCTGATCGAGGCTGCCTACGGCGGCCTGCTCCCCAAGGTGACCAGCCTGCTGGACCAGGGGGCCTCGGTGGAAGCCCAGGACGAGAACGGCTACACCGCCCTGCACTGGGCAGCCCAGTCGGGCTGGCCGCTGACGAGCAAGGCGCTCCTCGCCCGTGGGGCTGCGGTGGATGCGCGAGACAACGTGGGCCGGACCCCCCTGCTGCTCGCGACCGTGCGGAAGAAGCCTGCCGTCGTGAAGGTGCTGATCGCCAGCGGCGCGGACCCCAACGCCAAGGACAGCAACGGCCTCAGCCCCCTGGAGTATGCCCGCACGAACCGCCTGGGGCCGCTCGTCGGCTTGTTGAGCCAGGGGGCCCTTCCCACGAAGCCCGCCGCCCACGGCGCAGCCCACGGCGACGCCCACGGCGACGCCCACGCCAAGCCAGCCAGCCACGGCGCAGCCCACGGCGACGCCCACGCCAAGCCAGCCAGCCACGGCGCGGCCCACGGCGACGCCCACGCCAAGCCCGCAGCCCACGGCGCAGCCCACGCCAAGCCAGCCAGCCACGGCGCGGCCCACGGCGACGCCCACGCCAAGCCCGCAGCCCACGGCGCAGCCCACGGCGCAGCCCACGGCGACGCCCACGCCAAGCCCGCAGCCCACGGCGCGGCCCACGGCGCGGCCCACGGCGACGCCCACGCCAAGCCCGCAGCCCACGGCGCGGCCCACGGCGACGCCCACGCCAAGACCGCAGCCCACGGCGCAGCCCACGGCGACGCCCACGCCAAGACCGCAGCCCACGGCGCAGCCCACGGCGCGGCCCACGGCGACACCCACGCCAAGACCGCAGCCCCTTCGGCAGGTCACGGAGACGACGACCACCACGATGCCCCCGCCCCGTTCCCCACGCCGGCGCGACCCGCTGCGGTGAAGACCGCGGGCGGCACGCCTGCCCGGGTGGCCTCGGCCAGCGGGGCCACGGCCACGCTCGGGGCGCGCTTCCGCAGCGAGCTGCAAAAGCTCTACGGGCAGTACACCGACCACGTGGGCAAGCGCGACCCGGATAACCTCAACCAGCGGGGCTTCGACCAGGACACCGAGGACAAGCTGGAGCAGCTGTTCAACCTGCTGGCATACGGTGGCAAGGAGTCCGTCACCCGGACGAAGCTGGCAGACGCCCGCAGCCTGCTGGCCGGCGCGCTCAAGCGCGCCGAGAGCCCGGACGGCAACGACGACAAGGACTGCCGCGAGACCCTCGAGGCTGTCGACCAGCTGCTCACGGCAGAGGGTTACTGAGCCCTGAACCGAAGGGCGCCCGCCGGCAGCCGGCGGCGCCCGGCAAGACCTGCATCACCCTGACGACTTGAGGCCGCGGTACACATGCCGGCAGCCTCAGGTCGTCAGTCGGTGGCGGCGCAGGAAGGCCGCGTAGGCCGCTGAGAACACCGTGGGCTCGTACTCGCGGAACAGGTGCCCGGCCCGTGGCACAACCAGGATCTGGGCGTCCGGCCGCCTGGCCCGGACCTCCACGCAGGCTTCGAGCGGCACGAGCTCGTCACGGTCGCCCACGACGAAGAGCAGGGGCAGGCGCTCCCCCTCGGCCTCCAGGGCGTCCCAGCCCACGGCCGGCGTCTCGGGCAGGCCCTCCAGGAGGGTACCGACCTGCCGGGCCAGCCCCCGCCAGTGGTCCGGGCCGTGGTGGCGGCCGTGGAGCTCCGCCAGGTAGCGGTCCCAGTGCGGGTAGGCCCGGAGGATCGCGTCGGGCTGGAAGAACTCCTGCCGGCCCGCGGCGTGGTCCCGGGTCCAGCCCGGCCGGACGCCCGCGAGGGCCAGGGTGGCCACCCGCTCCGGCGCGGCAGCGCGAAGCGCGAGCGCCACATAGCCCCCGAGCGAGGTGCCGAGGACGTGGACGCGCCCGAGCCCCAGGGCATCCAGCACGCCGAGCACATCGTCCCGCAGCATGTCGAGCTCGAAGCGCCCCCCGGGGTTGCTGCTGGCGCCATGCCCCCGCAGGTCCACCCCGATCAGCCGGTGACGGGCCGACAGCGGCCCCAACACCAGCCTGTAGTTCTGCTCTGCCGTGGACAGCGCCCCGTGCAGCAGGAGCACAGGCTCGCCGTCCTCCCCCCAGGAAGCCCACGCAATCTCGGCGCCGTCAGGGGCGCGCCACGAGGAAGACATCGCGCGTCACCCCACGCGGCTGGGGTTGGCCTCAGCGGCGACCTCGGACCGCTGCTCGGCGGCCGGCCGACCCACGGAGTCGTACATGAACCCGAGCGAAGCCATCTTGCCGGGCTCGAAGACGTTGCGGCCATCGACCACGATCGGGCTACGCATCAGCGTCTTGAGGTAAGGCAGGTTCAGGCCCTGGAACTCGGCCCACTCCGTCAGCAACAGGAGGCAGTCGGCCCCCTCCGCCGCGGCGTAGGGGTGCTCGACGAAGGTGACGTCCGCCAGGACCTCGCGAGCCGTCTCGTGCGCCACGGGGTCGTACACCCGCACCACCGCGCCGCGCGCCTGCAGCCAGGGAATGATCTCCGCGCTGGGGGCCCCGCGCATGTCGTCGGTGTTGGGCTTGAAGGCCAGGCCGAGCACGCCGACAACCTTGCCGACGAGGTCGTCGCCCAGCGCACCAGTCACCTTGTGGGCCAAGTGGCGGCGCTGGTCCGCGTTGATGCGCTCCACGGCCCTCAGCAGCTCGAAGTCGTAGCCGTGCTTCTCGGCGATGGAGATGAAGGCCGCCACGTCCTTGGGGAAGCACGCCCCGCCATAGCCCACGCCGGCCCGCAGGAACTGCTCCCCGATGCGCTTGTCGAGGCCCACACCCTTTGCCACCTTCGTGATGTCGGCCCCGGTGCGCTCGCAAATTTGGGCCACGGCGTTGATGAAGCTGATCTTCATGGCAAGGAACGCGTTGGAGGCGTGCTTGATGAGCTCTGCGCTATTGAGGTCCGTCACGAGGATCGGGGCATTCAGCGGGGTGTACAGCTTGATGAGCAGGGAGGCGGCCCGGTCCGAGTTGACGCCGATTACCACGCGGTCGGACTCCAGGAAGTCCCGGATGGCCGACCCCTCCCGCAAGAACTCTGGGTTGCTGGCGATGTCGAAGTCGGCACCGGCGGGCAGGTGGCTGCGGAACAGCTCGGCCAGCCACTCCCCCGTGCGCACCGGCACCGTGCTCTTCTCGACGATGAGCTTGTAGCCGTTCATGGCCGGCGCCATCGCCCGCGCCACGTGCTCGAAGGCTGACAGGTCCGCCTCGCCGTTCGGTTTGGGCGGGGTGCCGACGCAGATGAAGATGGCCTCAGAGCACGCCGTGGCCTCGGCGATGTCCGTCGTGAAGTGGAGCCGCCCCTCCGCCACGTTCGTGCGCACCAGCACGTCGAGACCTGGCTCGTAGATGGGCATCTGCCCCGCCTTGAGCTTCTCGACCTTCGCGACCTGGTTGTCCACGCACACGACGCGATGCCCCAGGTGCGCGAAGCAGGCGCCGGTCACGAGGCCGACGTAGCCGCTCCCGATGATGGCGATGTCCATTGGGCGCTCCCCCTTCTCGAACGGGTCGGATGTGATGCCCATGACATCGGCGACCTGCCACCAATTCTACAGCTTTTGGCCGGGTTTCTGCGCCTCTGCCGCGAGCGCGAGCAGCTTGGAGAGCAGCCCCTGCACGGCGGGCCGGCTGAAGCCAGCGCGCGCCAGCGCCCCGATGGCGTTGAAGGTCGCCCGCAACACCTCGGCGATGGACACGGCGCCGCGCTCGGCGAGCGCGTTGGACCGCTGCTTCGCGTGGCCCACGACCGTCAGCAAGGTCGCCTCCAACGGCGCCAGGACCCGGATGAGGCCCTCCAGCACCCGGCGCACCACCACGACGCGCGTCTGGGACGCCAAGACCTTGAGGCGCTCCCAGCGGGGCGCCAATCGACGCCAGGCCCAGACGACGAGGCCAGCGAGGTGCCGCACCATCCAGGCCTGCAGGGCCCGCAGGCGAGGCACCACCACCCGATCCAAGAACAGCTTGGCGAGGAGGATGACGATCATCACCGCCGCCACGGCCATGTTGCGCGCGCGGGTCGCTGCCTCTTGGAGCACCTCGCCAGGCGAGTTGGATGGCTGGATGGTCATGCCTTCGGGAGCCCCTCAGCCCTCGTCATCACGCCCGGCGCGCAGGCCTCAGGGTTTGAAGACGCGGGTCACGACCTCGCCGTGGGCCCCGAGCCGTCCGGCTTCCCGGCCGTTCCGGAACACGTGGACACCCCCGGCGTTGCCAGCAGAGACCTCTATTTCATTGCCCTTGAAGCGGTGCATCTCGCCCCGGTTCGCGATGCCTTCCTTCACAAGGCGCCCGCCGACGCGCACCTCAATCCAGGACCGCTCCTTGAGGGCAAGCGTCAGGGAGATGGTGTCGGGCTTGGCCGTTGCCGCAGGGCTCGGGGCCTCGGTCGGCGCGACGCTTGGCGGCGCGGACGAGACCGCCGTCGCAGCCGTGGCGACAGGCTCAGCCGGGGGAGCACCAGAGGCGGGGAGGGCAGCTGAAGCCGCGGCCTCGACGGCCACGCTGCGCGTCGCCACCACGGCCTCGAGGGCAGGCGTGGCAGCGACGTCCGGGCTCACGGCCGCCACGGCGCTGGCCTCGGCCTGGCCAGGCTCGGCGGGCGACAGGGAGGGCTGGGGCGCCTCGACCACGCTGACGCGGGGTTGGAAGTACCAGGCCAGCCCGAGCAGCAGCAGCAAGAAAGCCCCGATCGCCGCGTAGTAGCCCAGCGGGCCGCTGCCCTGGCGCAGGTCCGGCAAGGGTGCCGTGGGAACCGGCGCGGGCCTGTAGAAGTCCGCCACGTCGGTGGGCGAGAGGCCCACGACCTCCGCGTACTTCTTGAGGAAGCCCCGGACGTAGAACACCTCCGGCAGGTCCGCCTCAAGGCCCTCTTCGATGGCCTTGAGGTGGCGCACGGTGATGCGCGTACGGCTGGAGACCTCAGCCAGGCTGAGGCCCTGAGCCTCACGCGCCTGCTTCAGACGCTGTCCGACCTCGCTCAGGCTAGCCACGGGCCCCCCCCCGACCTTGTGTGCGCCGCGCGCTGCGCAGCAGCGCTTGGACTTCCGCTTCCAACAGTGGCCGGAACTGCCCCTCGGGAAGGTTTCCAGCCGTCATTTCACCGATGGCGACGCGCTCCAACCGGACCACGGGGTGACCGACGGCTTCCATCATACGTCGGACCTGCCGGTTTCGTCCCTCCCGGATGGTGACGGCCAGCGTGGTGGTGTCGGCGCGCCGGTCCAGGGCCTCGACGCGGGCCGGGAGGGTGGTGCCGCCCTCGAGTCGCACCCCGTCTCGCAGCGTCGTCAGCGCCGAGGCGCTCGGCCGGCCACGCACCTCGGCCACGTAGGTCTTGGCGATGCCGTGCCGCGGGTGCGTCAGCGCCTCGGTGAAGCCACCGTCGTTGGTGACGATGAGCAGGCCCGAGGTGTCGCGGTCCAGCCGCCCGACAGGGTGCAGCCCGGGCGCATAGGGCACCAACTCCAGCACGGTCTTGCGCCCCTGTGGGTCGTAGCACGTGCTCAGGTAGCCCCGGGGCTTGTTGAGCAGGTAGTAGGCGCGTTCGGAAGCGATCAGGACAGGCCGGCCGTCGACCTCCACGCGGTCCACCGCCGGGTCGGCCTGGGCGCCGAGTTGCGTCACCACGACGCCGTTGACGGCCACCCGGCCCGCCACGATCAGCGCCTCGCTGTGGCGCCTGGAGGCGATGCCGGCCTGGGCAAGGATCTTCTGCAGGCGTTGGGCAGGCATGGCTCAGGGGCTAGTCAGGGGGGGCCGGGTCATCGTAGGGGGAGCGCGTCGGGAGATCGGTGGCGGGGCTCACGAGCCGGCCGGACGCAGCCGGCCTGTGCCGTCGTACTGGTTGAGGCCCATCGCCTCGCGCACGCGCTCCACGGTCTCTGCCGTGACGGCCCGGGCCCGCTGGTTCCCAGCCGCCACGATGTCGTCGAGGCGATCGGGATCGGCCGCCAGCACCGCCCGCCGCTCGCGCATCGGCTCGAGCATCGCGTTGATGCGCCCGGCCATGTCGCGCTTGCACTGGACGCAGCCGACCTCGCCAGCCCGGCAGGCCGCCGCCACCGCGGGCGCCTCCGCCGGGGCGTAGGTCTCCCAGCCGGTGTAGATCGCACACACCTCGGGGTGGCCCGGGTCGGTCTTGCGCGCCCGCGACGGGTCTGTCACGGTGCTCAGGACCTTCTGCGTGACGGCCTCGGCCGGGTCTCCGAGCTTGATGTCGTTGCCGTAGCTCTTGCTCATCTTGCGCCCGTCGAGGCCGAAGACCACGGGCATCGGGGCCAACAGCGGCCGCGGCTCCGGGAAGAGCTCCACGCCGAACTGGTGGTTGAAGCGCCGGGCGATGTCCCGCGAGATCTCCAGGTGGGCCACCTGGTCTTCCCCGACGGGCACCAGCGCCCCCAGCACGCCCAGGATGTCGGCCGTCTGCAAGGCCGGGTAACCCAGCAGGCCATAGCTGACGGTGTCCTCGGCCATGTGGAGCTCCCGCACCATCTCCTTGAGCGTCGGGTCGCGCTGGAGCCAGTTGACGGGCGTGACCATCGAGAGCAGCAGGTGCAGCTCAGCGGTCTCGAGCACCGCGGACTGGACGTAGATGGTGGCCTTGTCGGGGTCCACGCCTGCGGCCAGCCAGTCGAGCACGATGGCCCGGGTGTGCGCGCGCAGGTGCTCGGTCTTGCCGAGGCCCGTGGTGAGCATGTGCCAGTCGGCGGCCGCGAAGAAGCAGTCGTAGCTGTCCTGAAGGCGCGTCCAGTTGACGAGCACGCCGAGGTGGTGCCCCACGTGCAGCGTGCCCGTGGTGCGCATTCCACTCATGACGCGTTGTCTGGCCACGGACCGCATCCTCTCTCGACGGGGCCTCATCATACCCCCGGCCTGGCCTGCCGGCAATGTGCCGGCTTGTGCCTGGCCCGGGGCACAGGGTACAACGTTCGCGGCATCGATGAGAAAGGCACCTTCGTATGTACGGCCCCTCGACCAAGTCCACGCGCGCCCCCGTCACCGTGCACGAACTCCAGGCCATGCGCGCACGCGGCGAGCGGATCGTGGCGCTCACGGCCTATGACCACACGACGGCCCGCATCGCCGACGAGGCCGGCGTCGACGTGCTGCTGGTCGGGGACTCGCTCGGCATGGTGGTGCTCGGCTACGACAGCACGCTGCCCGTGACGATGGAGGAGATGCTGCATCACACCCGGGCCGTGGCGCGCGGCACCCGGCGGGCCTGGGTGATCGGCGACATGCCGTTCATGGCCTACCACGCGAGCGTGGAGGAGGCCGTCCGCAACGCCGGCAGGTTCTTGAAGGAGGGTGGGGCCAAGGCTGTGAAGCTCGAGGGCGGCCAACCGCACCAGCTTGCCTGCATCCGCGCCATCACGCAGGCCGGCATCCCGCTGGTGGCCCACCTCGGCTTCACGCCCCAGGCCGTCCATGCCATCGGGCTGCGCGTGCAGGCCAAGACGACGACGGGCATCGAGGCGCTGATCGCCGAGGCCGCCGCCGTGGAGGCCGCGGGCGCCTCGGCCCTGGTGCTGGAGCTGGTCCCGGCGGAGGTTGCCGAGCGCGTCACGGCCCACGTCGGCATCCCCACCATCGGCATCGGGGCCGGCGCGGGCTGCAGCGGCCAGATCCAGGTGGTGCACGACTTGCTGGGGCTGGACCCGACCTTCCTGCCCCGGCACGCCAAGCGATACGCCACGCTCCACGAGCCAATGGTGCAGGCCATGTCGGACTATGCGGCGGACGTCCGCGCGGGGCAGTTCCCGGAAGCAGGCCACAGCGCCCACGTGAACGTCTCGGCCCTGCCCCCCGTGGAGGCCTAGGCGCTCAGCCGTCTGGTATGATGAAGCCGATGACCGCCACCAGCAACCTCCCCGACGCCCTCCCGCCCGCCGCCGACTGGAACTGGCGCGCCGAGCTCGCGGCCCTCGAGGCCAAGATGGCCCACGTGGCCTCGCGGTCGAGCTGGGACTGGCGCCAGGCCCTCGCTGACATCGAGGCGGACCTGGAGCGGATCGCCGCCCGGCTCTCCACGCCGCCTCAAGCCACGTCCTGAGGCTCGGCCTCAGCCTGCCCCGCGACGGGCCCCGAGCGCCGCGTCAGGGGTGGCCTCCAGGGGCAGCCCGAAGGCGGCCAGCACCAACCCGTACACGTCCGTCAGCCGCGGCCTGGCGGGCATGGGCACGCCCACCGTCACCAGCGGCACCCAGGAGTCGAGGGCGTGGAGGGAGCCGTGGTTCCCGCGCCCCATCGGAAAGCCCGAGGTGAACTCGTGGCCGAGCCGCGCCGTTAGCACAAGCGTGGCCGCCTGGGGGGTGGACAGGGCTGAGGTCGCGCGCGCAAGCGCGTTGGGGTAGGCCCCCTCCTCGATGCGATCGCCCCGGACCACCAAGTCGAAGACCCCCCCGGCTCCCCGCAGCGTCCAGGTGCCGCCCCAAGGGTCGCGCACCGGGCCGCCAGGCTGCCAGGCCAGCCTGGCCCCCGAGGCAGGCTGCCAGGCATGGCATGCGTCGCCGTCGCACCAGAGGACCTGGTCCACCGCGGGCCAGGCGCCCACCTCATCGAGGACCTCCTCCCGCAGCCGCCGGGCGTCCTCCTGGAAGTAGAACCAGCACATGCGGTCATTCGGAGCGACGGCAAAATCGCAGGCCTGCCCCCGCAGCCCCCCGTCACGCAGCGAGGCGACCCGGTGGCGCGGGAACATCTTGAAGACGTTGATGGCATGGCCCGGGCGCCAGGGGTGGGTGTCGCTCTGGCTGTGGTCCCCCACCAGGATCCAGCGCGCCTCCCGCACGGCCTGGTCCCACGAGCCGTAGGCCGCCAGGAGGCGGGCAAGCTCGCCGTCGACGCGGCGCAGGCTCCACCCGATGCGGGCGGGCCCGTGGTGGTGGGTCCGCAGGTCGTTCTCGTTGAAGTAGGTCAGCACGAAGCGGGGACGGGCCTTGCGGATGAGCGCCACCGTCTCGGTCGCCGCAGTGTGGTCGTTGAAGCCGTACTTGTGCCAGGGGCCGCCGCGCGGCGTGCTGGCGCCCCGCAGCATGTCTCCGAAGCGCAGGTGGGTCGGCCCGCGGAGCGCGAGCTCGGCCGGTAACCCCCCGGCCCAGGCCAGGCCTCTTGGCACCCGCGCGCGGTGCAGGCAGGGCCCGCGCGAGACGGGGAAGTTCACGCTCGCGGCCTCGACGCCGGCCGCCTCCAGGCGCTCGAAGATCGTCAGCGCCTGGGGGCTCAGATGCTCGCCGTTGAGGCGGAGCAGGAAGTCTCCGATCACGCGGGAGAGGGTGCCCCAGACCAGAGACTGGGGGTACGGCCAGTAGTGGACGTAGCGATCGGGCGACCGGTCGTACCAGAGCACGCCCGTGATGTGGTTGTGGTCCGGCCCCCCGCCCGTGGCGATGGCCGCCAGGCAGGCGGGCGTGACCGAGGGGAACACGCTCGCGCATCGCAGGTCCATCGCCCCGTGCGCGACGAGATGCGCCAGGGCCGGCAGCCGTCCGGCCGCGAGCTCGGCCGCTACCGTGGTTGGCACCCAGCTGTCCACCACGATCAGGTGGACAGGCCGCTCATCGGGAACCCCCTGGCGCATCCCTCGCCCTCCCGGGCCACCCCAGGCCCCGTGCGCCACGAGTGTAGGGTGCAGCCCGGCAAAGGCTTGCAGGCGGGCGGGCCTTGCGGCCCAAACGCCGGCCGGGGGACCCGTCAGGGTCCCCCGGCCGTGCGTGTGTGTGAGAGAGAGAGGAACGCGGAGGTGGTCAAAAAACTTGGTTCAGGTGGCGCCCCCCTCGAATCCCCGTCACTGGACCTTGGGCTTCTCCGTGGTGCCAGGCTTGTCGCCGCCGAAGAGGTTCGTCAGGCCGTCCGCCATCTTCTGGTCGATGCCGGTCTTCTTGATGATCTTGTTCAGCACGAAGTGGGTGCCGACCAGGCCCACAAGGCCGACGCCGATGCCGACGAAGGGCAGGATGGCAGGCGAGATCGGCAGCAGGCCCATCAGCGGGCCCGTCGCGATCGACAGGCACTGGACCATCGCGCCGGCCATGATGCCCTTGCCGATGCCGAACGAGGCCTCGGTGGTCACGTTGGCGCCGGCCCGGGCCGCCGAGATCTTGTCGCTCGTGACGTCGCGGACGTTGCGGATGGCGGAGGGGACGACGAACCAGGCGATGTTGGTGAGGCTGAAGCCCGACCGGATGCTCGACTTGAAGATGTCGACGATGACGGGCGGGGTGAACGCGACCTTGCCGGCGGCCTGGCCGACGGCAGCCCCCGTGCGGACCACGTCGATGGTGTTGATGAGCGACGGCTGCATCGCGGCGACGGGCGAAAGCTGGTTCGCGGGCGGCGTAGCGGCCTGCGCCTTGGGCGCGGCGATCGGGCGGGACGCGGTGACGGTGGCGGGCATCGTTCCTCCGAATGTCGGGCCTGGCAGCCCGCGGCTCTCTCACCAGTTCTTGGTTTTAATTTAGGCTTAAGCCCGCTAAAACTTGCCTTTAAAATTGAAATATTAACCACCCCATATCCATTTTTTAACCACGACTCCGCCTGAAGGCGGCCCAAACCCGGTTCTCTGGCTGAGATCGGGCCTCCGCCCCCTGCCGCCCTCCGCCAGGCCGGCCCGCTTGCCGCCTCCCCTCTGCGGGGCCGGCGGCTATGGTGGATGCGACCACCGCCAGGCCGAGGGGGGCGCATGCGGATCGCGATCCTGGGCAAGAAGCACCCCTTCTGCGGCATCGTGACCTACTGCCGCGAGCTAGCCAGCGGCCTGCGCGAGGCCGGCCACGAGGTGCTGCTGTGCCACGTGCACGACGGGCCAAGCCCGGACGAGGCCGAGGTGGCGCTGCCGTTGATGTGGCGCACGCCGCTCTTCGTGGTGCCGTCCCCTCGGGCCCTCGGGCAGCTGGAGGCCCGGCTGCGCCGGTTTCAGCCGGACCTCGTGCACGCCTCGTTCGCGCTCGGGCCGCTCGACTGGGCCCTGCCGGGGCTCTGTCGCAGGCTGGGCGTCCCGCTGGTGGCGACGGTGCACGTGGCCCTCGACCACCGGCCGAGCCTCCCTGGTCGCGTCTCGGACCTCGTCTACCGGGCCTATGGCCCGACGCTGCGGCGCTGCGAGCTCGTGATCGTGTTCTCGGAGGCGCAGGCTGCCCGGGTGCGCCAGGCCCAGGTGGCGCCCGGCCGCATCGCGGTGCTGCCCCACGGCGTCGACGTGCAGCGGTACGCCCCGGGGCCCAGCCTGTACCGCGCGACGCTGCACGCCCGGGCCCTGGTCTGCTACATGGGGCGCATCGACGCGGAAAAGAACGTCGGCACGCTGCTTGAGGCCTGGCGTCGCCTCGGCCCCCCTGCCGACAGCCACCTGGCCCTGATCGGGGACGGCTACATGCGGGCCGGCCTGGAGGCCCGCCACCGGGGCCTGGCGCGCGTCCACTGGCTGGGCTTCGTGGCTGACGAGGCCCGTCGCATCGACATCCTGCGGGGGGCGGAGGTGTTCGTGCTGCCCTCCAGCGTCGAGGGGCTGTCGCTGGCGCTGCTGGAGGCGATGGCCTGCGGCGCGGCCCCCGTTGCGACGGACGTGGGCGCCGACGGGGAGGTGATCGCGGGCGTCGGGCGGACCCTCGACCCCCGCAGGCTGGACCAGGCCCTGGCGCCCGCGCTCGGCGGGCTGCTCGCGCAGCCGAACGAGCTGGCCCGGCTGCGCCGCCTGAGCCGGGCCCGGGTGGAAACCCACTACGCCCACCAGGAGAACATGCAGCGCCTACAGCGCCTCTACGAGGGGGTGGCGGGCCGGCGCCGGCCTCTGGCGCAACAGTGAAGCTGGCTGCTACAATGCCGCCTCATGCGCACGTGTATCACTTCCACCCTCGCATGGTCGCTCCTGACCTGCAGCCTGGCGCTCGGAGCCCCCGATGCGCTTGCGATGGGCGGCAAGGCGCGGTCCACGCCGGCGCCGGCGGACCGGTTCCCCGGCGCCTCGATCGCCGACATGGAAGAGAACGCGGGGCACCTGCTTCACCTGGGGGCGCGCCTGAGCTTCGAGACCAGCCGCGGCAGCTTCACCTTCGTGACGTTTCCGCGGGAAGCCCCGCGCACCGTGGAGCAGATCGTCAGGCTGACGCGCAGCGGCTTCTACAACGGGCTGCTGGTGCACCGGCTCGTGTCGCAGACGGTGGTGCAGTTCGGCAACCCCAAGACGCGCACCCTGCCAGCCTCGCACCCCGACGTGGGGAAGGGGGGCGGCTCCGGCAAGACCATTCCGCCAGAGTTCAAGGGCCAGACGGTGCGGTACCTGGCAGGGACGGTGGGGCTCGCCCACGGCGCAGACCCCAACTCGGGTGACAGCCAGATGTTCATCACCACCAACGACGCACCCTACCTGGACGAGTCGTACACCGTGTTCGGCCAGGTCGTGACGGGCATGGACGTGGTGCGAAGCCTTCAGATCGGCGACAAGATCCTCAAGGCCGTGGTGGCCAAGGAAGACCCCGCGCTCCAGGCGACGCCGACGCCCGCAACCCCGCCGTCTTGACGCCAGCGCCTCGGTCCCGCCTCGCAGAGGTTCGCTGAGCCCCCTGGCTGCCGTCAGTAGAGCGGTACTTCGAGGTCGGGGAACGGACGCAGGGCCTCCCCCTCTTCGGTCGGCCCACGCTCGTCGAAGATGCAGAAGGTGGACGTCCGGCGGAGGTGCCTCAGGGCCTCCAGCTGGGCGCGGGGCGACAGGCCGGCCACCAGCAGCACCTGCTGCTCAGGCGCGAGCGGGTTGGCGATCGCGGCGACGACGCCGACCTCCGGGCGTGTCCAGGTGCGCCCCTGCCACCAGAGCAGCTTCCCATCGAGGCCCGCGGCACCGGCCGCCGAGAAGCGGACGGGCAGCTGGTCGGCCCACTCGCTGGCCAGGGCATGGACGCCCGGGCGGCCCACCAGGATGAGGGCGCCCGCGCGCTCCTCGGCCGTCAACTCGGTGTCGCGGCGCACCGCCCTGGGCTGGCCGCCCGGGCCGGCCAGGCGCCGCGCGAGTTGCTCGGCCGCCTGCCGCATCGCCTCGTTCAGGGCCGCGTCGCCCTGGCTGCCCTGCACGACGACGGCGTTCGGCTGCTCGGCGGCGTCCCGGATGCGCAGGTGCCGGCGGCGAACGAGGGGGGCCCGGTCGGCCGGGTCCAGCACCAGGCGCAGGGGGCGGCTCCGGGTCACGAAGGTGAACGGCATGCGGGCCTCGAAGGTTCGGAAGGGCACCCGCTCGGCGCCCTCCTCGGTGATCAGCACGAGGTCAGTGGGCACGCCGAGCAGGCCCACGCGGTGCGCCAGCGTCCCCATGACGCGCCACTGCCCCTCGGCCTGCTCGACGCGCACGCCCTCGAAGCCCAGCGCCGGCAGCCCCCGCTCGTTGAGCCACGAGGAGAGCCAGCCGACAGGCTGCGGCGCGAGCGCGGCGAAGGCCTCCCAGCCGCCTCGCCCGGCGCGCAGCTCGGCGTGCCACGCCTTCACGAGCGCCCAGAAGGCCTCCTCGCCGAGGGCCGATCGCAGCAGCCCCCAGGCGAGCCCGCCCTTGGTGCCGACGACGGCCTCGCGCACCGACGGTGCGGCGCTCAGCGCCTCCCGCAGCGGGACGTCACGGGCCCCGGCCTCGTCGATGGAGGCCGCGTAGTCCCGCGCGAGGTCCGGGGCCTGCGGCGCGGGGCCAGGGCCGCGCTCGCTGGTGGCGGCCAGGTGCCAGGCGAGGCTCTCCACCAGCCAGGCCCGCTCGGGCGCCTCGGCGAAGTCGCCCTGCGGGGCGAGGGCCAGGGCCGCCGCCCGGGCGCTCGCCGGGCCAGGCGCGCGGGGCGCGGCCGAGACCCCCTCGCAGGCCACCGGGGCGTAGCCCGCGGGCAGTTCGAGCCAGCGCAGGCCCGGGCGGGGCACGAGCCCGCGCGCGCGCAAGGCCGTCGGCAGGGCGGGGCGCTCCTCGCCGGGGGCCCCGGGCGGGCCCCAGCCGGGCAGCCCGGCCCGCACCAGGGGCACGAGGGGGCCAGCCACGAGCCCCACGGGCTCGCGCTCGGCGGCCGACAGGCGGGCCACGCGCCCCTCGCGGCGGAACTCGGCACGCGGGCAGACGGCGATCGCGCGCCAGCCCTCCGGCAGCGTGAGGGTGAGCGCCAGGCGCGGGGCCGCCTCGGGCGGGCTCGGCCACCAGCCCCCGCCGGGGCGCAGCAGCGCCAGGCGGGGCTCCACGTCCTGGCGCAGGCCCGCGGGACCTGTCAGGTGCGGGCGCCCGGCCCAGGCCACCTCCAGCACCCCGCCGGGAAACGCCGCAGGCAGCGCGAGCAGGAGCCTGGCGCCCTCTCTGCGCCAGGCGAGGGGGCGCCCGGCCAGCGCCAGGCGCGTCGGCACGAGGCCAGGGTGCAGCAGCACCTCCGTGAGGCCCCCGGGGCCAGCCGGCACCCGCAGGCGCGCCTCGCCCCTCAGCCGCCGCGCGCCTGCCAGCAGCTCCAGCGCCACGCTGGCCTCCGTGACGGCCAGCGGGACAGCCGAGGCCGCGGGGACCGGCTCGGCCGGCGGGGGGGACGCGAGCCCCAGGGGCACGGGCAGCGCCAGCAGCGCCGCCAGGCCAGCGGAGGCGAGGTGGTGGGTGAGGCTCACGGCAACAGCCGCCCCTTCTTGATGACATGCCGGGCCAGGGTGACGCCGAAGTGGTAGGCCAGGTGGTGGTGGCTTGGCATGTCCCACACCACGAGGTCCGCCTGCTTGCCCACCTCCAGGCTGCCGATGCGGTCCGCGAGCCCCAGCGCATGGGCCGCGTTGAAGGTGGCGCACGTGAGGGCCTCGGAGGGCGTGAGCCGCAGGTGCAGGCAGGCCAGCGTCATCATCATGGGCATCGACTCCGAGTAGCACGAGCCCGGGTTGAAGTCCGTCCCAAGGGCCAGCGCCACCCCGGCGTCGATCAGGCGCCGCGCCGGGGCCCGCTCGCTCATGCCGAGGAAGAACGGCGTGCCAGGCAGCATGACAGCCACGGTGTCGGAGGCCGCGAGCGCGGCGATGGAGTCAGGGCCCGTGCACAGCAGGTGGTCCGCCGAGGCGGCCCCCCAGCGGGCGGCCAGCGCGCCGCCCCCCAGGTCGGACAGCTCGTCGGCATGCAGCCGCAGCCCCAGGCCGTGGGCGCGCGCCGCGGCGAAGATGCGCTCGGTCTGGGCCGGCGAGAACACGCCCTGCTCGCAGAACACATCCACGTAGCGTGCAAGCTGGCGGGCCGCGACGACGGGGATCATCTGCGTGGCGACGCGGTCTGCGAAGGCGTCGGCGTCCTCTCCAGGGGGCACGGCGTGCGCCCCCATGAAGGTCGGCACGAGCTCCAGGGGGCCCTCGGCGGCGAGCTCGGCGATGGCCTCGAGCTGCTTGAGCTCCGTCTCCAGGTCGAGGCCGTAGCCGCTCTTGGCCTCCAGCGTGGTGGTGCCGTTGGCCTGCATCCTCGCGAGGCGGGCCCGCCCCGACGCCACGAGCGCCTCGCGGGTGGCGGCGCGGGTGTGGGAGACGGTGTGGTGGATGCCGCCCCCCGCCGCGAGGATCTCGGCGTAGCTGACGCCCTCGAGGCGGCGCGCAAACTCGTCGGCGCGGCTGCCGCCGAACACGAGGTGGGTGTGGGGGTCCACCAGGCCCGGCGTCACCGTGAGGCCCCCGGCGTCGAGCAGCAGGCCGTCAGGCTTGAGCGTGACGGCCGAGGCGGCGTCGCGGGAGGGGCCGAGCCAGGCGATGCGCTCGTCCGCGAGGGCGATCGCCGCGTCGGCGAGCGTGCCGACCTCGCGCAGCGCCGCGCCGCGCCGCGGCGCGGCGGGGCCGGCGAGGGTGCACAGCTCGCCGATGTTGACGAGCAGGGTGTCGACGAGCGGGGGGGTGGTCATGGGCAATGGAGTCAGGGGGCTGAGGTCGTGGCGTGGTGTGGCGAGGCGTGAAGGCCTGCTCAAAAGCCGCTCAGCGCGCCGAGCCGGCCAGAGGGGGGAGCGTTCCCACCCGCGCCTTGCGGGAGGTTGCCGGCCAAGCCATTATCGCCGTCGCAGGCGCTTTGATCCAGCCGACCGAGGGAGCAGGGCCGGCTCAGAACCCCGGCGGGAAGTCCCGGTGATCACGCAGCATCTTCACGAGGCCAGGGAACTCGTGGCGCCGCACGAAGGCGATGGCGCGCCGCAGGCCGCCGCCGTAGACCGGGTCACGGGAGCGCCACATCGCCTCGCGCGTGAAGTCGGCGAGCTCGTTGTCGTTCTCCTGCAGCACGTAGTAGGCCGCCAGGTTGCACACGCCCTCTTCGAGGGCCGGATCGTGCTCGGGCTGGCGGTCGAGGAACATCCAGGCGTGCATGAGCTCATGGGCCATCGTCTTCTCGTAGACCTCGAGCGGCAGCCCGCGCAGCATGGATATGGTGACCTCGCGGGCCAGCACGCGGCCCTTGTCGTCCTTGGTCCAGCGCTTGGTCGTGAGGCCGTTGATGTTGCCGTCATGCATCGCGTTGCCGCGGCCGTACATCGCGTTGAGCGTGCCCTGCTCCACGAGCCGCACCGGGATCTGGCCGTAGTCGAAGCTCAGCCCCCAGGCGGTCATGCGGGCCCGGACCCGCTCCATGGCGGCCTCAGCCTGGCCCTGGTCGGTGATGGCCGTCTGGTGGCACACGTTGCACACCTCCCGGCCGCCGGGGTAGCGCACGCCCCCCCCCGTGTTGAAGGGCGAGATGGCCCGCGCGCAGTAGTAGCAGCGCGGGGCGTTCTGGTGCTGGAGGTGGAAGTTGGCCCGCCACTGGTCCTGCACGTAGCGGCCAGGGCCGATTTCCTTGCCGCACATCACGCACATGGGGGCCTCGGCCGCCGCTGGCCCAGCGGCGAGCACGACGGCGAGACAGGCGGCCACCAGCGCCGCTTGGCGAGAGATCCAGGTTTTCCTCATGTTCCGCAAGCCTGACTTGATCCATACCCCGCGCAGCGCCGCGGATCGGTGATCGGTGATCGGTTGCGGCGCCAACGGCGGCCCGACGCCGCCTGGCAGGCCTGCCGGAACCGCATCGGGTATAATGGCGGGCCTCCCCCCCTTGCCGCGCGCCCGCGCGGGCCACGACTCAGATGCCGCGAACCTCTCGACGCCGCCAACCGCCCTCGCGCCGGGGGCCTTCCCGCCTCAAGCGCTGGCTCCTCGCGGCCGCATTGCTCGGCGCCACGAGCGTGGCAGGCCTCGCCACCGGCGTGGGGTTCATGGTGTGGCACATCCCCCCCGTCGAGCGCCTGCTCGCGGCCCGGCCCACGGGCGCCACCACCATCTTTGATCGCCACGGGCGGGTGGTCGCCAGCCTGCAAAACGGCGAGAACCGTGAGATCGTGCCGCTCGACGAGATCGCCCCGGCCGTCCAGCAGGCCGTGATCGCTGCCGAGGACATCCGCTTCTACGACCACCACGGGCTCGACCCCAGGGGCCTCGCCAGGGCGCTCTTCACGCGCGGCGAGCGGGGCGGCGGCAGCACCATCACGCAGCAGCTCGCCAAGAACCTGTTCCTGAGCGCGGACCGCACCGTCAGCCGCAAGGTCGCCGACATGTGGCTGGCCCTGCAGTTGGAGCGCACCTTGCCCAAGCGCAAGATCCTCGAGATGTATCTCAACCAGGTGTATTTCGGTCATGGTGCCTACGGGGTCGAGTCAGCCACCCGTAAATACTTCGGCAAAAAGGCGAGGGATCTCGAGGTCGCAGAGGCTGCCCAGCTGGCCGCGCTGCTGCCGGCGCCCGAGTACCGGTCGCCCTACCGCAAGCCGGAGGTGGCCGAGCAGTGGCGCAAGGTGGTGCTGCAGCGGATGGTCGACGCCCGCTACCTCGACCCCGCCGAGGCCGAGAAGGCCGCCGCGCGAAAGCTGCGCTTCGCGAACACGCCGGACTACGCCTACCGCGCCCCGTACTTCACGAGCCACGTGCTGAGCCTCCTGACGGAGCGGCTCGGGCGCGACCTCGTCGAACGCGGGGCGCTGCGCATCCATACCACGATGGACCTCGGGCTTCAGGAGGAGGCCGAGCGGCTGATCCGCACCGGCGTGGCGAGCGCCCGCGGCTTCAAGGTCGGCCAGGGGGCCCTGGTGGCGGTCGAGCCCGGCACCGGGGCGGTGCGGGCGCTCGTGGGCGGCACCAGCTACGACGCCAGCCAGTTCAACCGCGCCGTTCAGGCCCACCGCCAGCCGGGCTCCACGTTCAAGCCTTTCGTGTACCTGGCCGCCTTCGTGAAGGGCTTCGGGCCCGCCTCCATGGTCGAGGACGCCCCGGCGAACTTCGACGGCTACAAGCCCCTGAACTACGACCACCGCTTCCACGGCAGCGTGTCCTACGAGCGCGCGCTGGCCTTCTCGTACAACGTCCCGGCCGTCCGCGTCGCGTACCAGGTCGGCATCGACGAGGTGATCAAGACGGCCCGCCTCGCGGGCATCACCAGCCCGTTGCCGCCAGAGCTCTCGGTGGCGCTGGGGTCGGCCGAGGTGACCCCGCTGGAGCTCGCGGGGGCCTACGCCACGCTGGCTGCGGACGGCACCTACGCGGAGCCGCACCTCATCTCGCGGGTCGAAGACCAGGCGGGGCAGCTGATCGAACAGACGATGACGAGCGGGGCCCCCGTGTTCCCGGCGGATGCCGTGGCGTCCCTGCACCGCTGCCTCGCGGGCGTCGTCACCTACGGCACGGGGGCCGGCGCCAACATCGGTCGCCCGGCGGGCGGCAAGACGGGCACGACCAGCGAGAACCGCGACACGTGGTTCGCGGGCTACACCCCCGACCTCGCCTGCGTCGTGTGGCTGGGCAACGACGACAACTCGCGCCTGGGCCGCACGGCCACCGGCGGCCAGCTCGCGGCCCCTCTCTGGTCTCGCTTCATGCGCGCGGCCCACCGGGGCCTGCCGGTCCGGGGCCTGGCCATGGCCGCGGCCGCCGACCCGGAGGCCACCGCCAGTGCCTCGGCCGATCCCGCAGGCAGCCTGCCCGTGGAGCCAACCTTCGCCACGCCGACGCCACCGCCCACCGAGGCCCAGCCGGAGCTGCCCGTGCTGCAGGGGTCGCCGCTGGCCGAGCCCCTGCCCACGCTGGAGCCGACGCCGGTGCCGCCGCCGCCGACGGAGGCCGCACCCCGTGAAGAGCCCACCCCGCTGACGGGCGGGGGCCAGCCCCAGCTCATCGAGGGGGGGGAGTGACGGCCAGCGAGGCGAAGCTGGACTGTCTGGCCTGCGGGGCGTGCTGCGTCGCGCCCGACATCAGCACCCTGGGCAAGGCGCTCGGCGAGCGCTGCCGCCACCTGGGGGCGGACTGCCTGTGCACCATCTACGAGTCGCGGCCGGCGGTGTGCCGGGGCTACCAGCCCGACTGGGTCTGCCTGGAGGTCGCCCCGCTGCCGACGCTGCAGGCGCGGGTGGACCGCTACCTGGCCATCTACGGGCTGGAGGCGGGCGTGGGCCCGGGGGAGGCACGGTGAGCGAGGACGAGCTGGAGCCCCACCTGCGGGCCGCCCTGGGCGAGGTGCGCGACCACCTGGAGGTGACGCGGCGGCCCCGGCCAGCTGCGCCACAGCCCGCGCCGGAGGTCGAGCTGCCGGAGCACCTGGCCGGGCGAGACACCACGGACCGCTTCACGCGCGGGGGGGGCCGCCCGGCACCGAACCCCCCGCGCCCCAAGGCTCCCAAGCTGGAGCGCCACCTGGCCGAGCGCCTCAAGGAGGTGTCGGACGAGGCGGTCCTCGGGGGGGGGCCGTCGGCCTGGGAGGACTACCAGGCCATGCGCAAGCGGCTGCAGGGGGGCTGAGCGATGGCCCCAGGCAGGCTGCTCGGCTGGTGGATCGGGCTGACGCTGGCGCTGCAGGCCGCCGCGGGCGCCGCACCGGTGCGGCCTGCCGGCGAGCGCCTCGACGAGGCGCTGCGCCAGGTGCGCGTGCGCCTCGGCTTCGTGGCGCTGGCGGGCTCGCCCCTGCTGCGGGACGAGGCGGAGGGCGAGGTGTTGCGCGCCTTCGCGGCTGGCCTCGCGGCGGCCGTCGAGGGGGGCGCGATCGTGCCCGAGCGCCACGCGCGGCTGCAGGAGGCCGGCCTCGCGATCGACCAGCGCTTCCCGGAGGCCCCCTACCGCCTGGTGGTGGACGCAGGCGACGGGCTGCCCGCCATCACGATGCGGCTCCGGCGTCACCCCTGGAGCACGCTGCATGGCCTGCCGCTGCTGGGGTGGCGGACGCACGGCATCGGGGGTGGGCTGCTGCTGCGCCCCGTGACGTGGCGCCCGGGGCCCGAGGTGCCGACGGCCTACTTCGAGTGATCAGGCGGGCGGCACGCGAGGTTGCGCGCCACCCCCCGGCCTCCTAGAATGGCACCGTTGCCTGCATCCAAAGGAGCGTGCCATGCGTTACGAGATCGCCTACCAACCGTCCTACTCGCTGGCCGTCGTGCACCTCGAACGCGGCGAGGAGATCCGCTGCGAGTCGGGCGCGATGGTGAGCATGTCGTCGGACCTCGTGCTCGAGGCCAAGATGAACGGCGGCAGCGAGAACAAGGGCCTGCTCGGCTCGGCCTTCGGTGCGCTGAAGCGCAAGGTGCTCGGCGGCGAGAGCTTCTTCGTGACGACGGTGCGGGCCGATCAGGCCCCCGGCGAGGTCACGCTGGCCCCCAGCACCCCCGGCGACATCGTGGCGATGCCCCTCGACGGCCGCGCCCTGCTGGTGCAGGCCGGATCCTACCTCGCGAGCGCCATGACGGTGGAGGTGGACACCAAGATCGACCTCGGCGGCGGCATCAAGAACCTCGTCGGCGGCGAGAGCCTGTTCTTCCTGAAGGTCTCGGGGCGCGGCCCCGTGTTCCTGACCTCCTTCGGCGCCATCCACGAGAAAAAGCTGCAGCCCGGCGAGCGCTACACCGTCGACTCGGGGCACCTCGTGGCCTACGAGGAGGGCATGGCGATGGACGTCGGGATGGCCTCCGAGCAGGGCGGCTTCCTGAAGCGCGGCCTCAACTCCGTGACGACGGGCGAGGGCCTGGTCATGAAGTTCACGGGCCCGGGCACCGTCTGGCTGCAGACGCGCAACCCGGAGGCCTTCTCGAACTGGGTGTACAGCCTGCTGCCGAAGCCGCAGGGCGCGGCGGCCGCGGCCCCCACGAGCCCCGAGGCCGCCGTGGGCGGGGCGCTGCTCGGTGGGGCAGGGGCGCTGCTCGGCGGCATGTTCGGCGGCGACGACGAGGGCTGAGCCCCACGGCCATGCGCTGGAAGCTCGACGCCCTGATCGAAACTCGGTTCGAGGGCCCGGATGACGAGGTCCGGGCCCGCAAGATCGTGCAGGCAGAGCTCTGGCGCCTGATCGAGGGCCTGGAGGCGGCGCTGGGCAACCAGCTCGGCACGTCCGTCACGGTGCTCGCCTGCGAGCCCCTCGCCGACGAGGCCGAGGGCGGCTGACGCCTCAGCGGGCCGTGGGCGCCAGGGCGCGGCGGGCGTTGATGCGGCCGTGGCCGAAGCGCGGATCGAAGCCCGGCTCGCCGAGGTCGTCGGCCGTCGCCTCGAGGTGCGCCTTGATCCGGGCGGCCGGCCAGTCGGGGTGCTGGGCCTTCACGAGGGCCGCCAGGCCCGCCACGTGCGGGGCCGCCATGGAGGTGCCTGACACGGCCTCGTACTTGCCGTACAGCACAGTGGAAAGGACGCGGTGGCCCGGCGCCACCACGGAGAGGTGGGGCCCCTCGTTCGAGAAGCCCGCCTTGGTGTCGTCGGCCTTCGTGGCGCCCACGGCCAGCACGCCCGGGTAGGCGGCCGGGTAGGAGGGCGCGTCCGTGGCCTCGTTGCCCATCGCGGCGACCACGAGCACGCCGGCCTTCACGGCGTAGGCGACGGCCTGCTTGAGCGTGTAGGAGGCGTTGGGCGCGCCGAGGCTGAGGTTCATGATCGGCACGCCCGCCTGGGCCGCGTACACGATGCCGTCGGCGATGTTCGCCCAGGTGCCCTCGCCGACCTGGTCCATCACCTTCACGGCCAGCAGGCGCACGCCGGGTGCCACGCCCGCGATGCCGTGGCCGTCGTCGAGGCCGGCGCCGATGATGCCCGCGCAGTGGGTGCCGTGCATCATGTCGTCCCGCGCATCGTAGTCGCGGTTGATGAAGTCGAATCCCGGGTCCACACGGTCGCCGAACTCGGGGTGCTTGTAGTAGATGCCCGTGTCGACCACGGCGACGGTGACCTTCGGGCTCCCCGTCGTCACGGCCCAGGCGCCCGACGCCTCGATGCGCGGCAGGGCCCACTGCTGCTCCAGCAGCGGGTCGCCACCCGTGGCCGAGCCCAGCGGCAGGCGAGGGGCCTCGCGCGTCAGCGGCGGCAGCTTCACCACGCCGTTCGGCTCGACCCACCGCACGGCAGGGTCCTGCCGAAGGGCCGCCACGGCGGCGTCGCGGTCGGGGGCCGTCATCACCACGGCCCCCAGGGCCTCCAGGCGCCGCACGGTGCGGGCGCCGAGGCGCTGCGTCAGGGCCTGAGGCTGCCGCCCCGGGTGCAGCCCGACGATCAGCTCCTGGGCAGCCCGGGCGGCGGCTTGCGAGCCGCCCGTCACCCGCTCGAGCCCGCCAGGGAGCGGGGCCTGGGTGGTGCAGGCGGTGAGCAGGCCGGTAAGGAGGGGCAGGAGGCGGCGCATCGGCAGGACCTTGTTAAAATAAGAATAAAACCAGGTTAAAAATACCACCTGGTTGCAGCCCGGAGCAAGCGGACCCCTGCTCCCGTTGGGAGCAGGGGTCCGTGAGGCCGTCGGGGCAGGGGGCCCGGGAACCCTGGCCCGGACGGTCCTGGGGCCTGGGGCCCGCCCCGTGTGGCGGGCAACTGGAGGGTGATGGGGGGCCACCCGCGAACCCGGCCAGGGCGACGGCCACGTCAAGGCAAAGCCGGCGACCCGACCTCGCGCGGTCGCGTCCGTCACTCCCCGCGAGCCATCGGGTGGTAGGGGTGGGTCGGATACGGCGGATAGGGCGGGTAGGTGGGGTAGGTCGGGTACCCCGGGTGGTAGCCGTATCCCGGATCGAAGAACGACCGCAGGCCGCGGCCGACGGCGGCCAGCGCCTCCCACGCGAGGCCCACGACGCCGACGGCGACCTCCCAGCCGAACCGCAGCGGCACCATCGCCACGCAGGCGGTCCACGACACCACCTCCCACAGGCCGCGCCCGATCTGGGCCAAGCCGTTGCCCAGGCTGGGCTGGTAGGGGTAGTACGGGTAGGTCGGGTAGCCGGGGTAGCCATGCGCCGCGGTGGCGACAACGGCCCGGGGGGCAGCCCCCCCGGCGGGTTGGGCGACGGGCAGCGGAGCCCCCCGGCGACGCGCGGGGAGGGGAATGGGCGACAGGGCGTTGATGGGCGACACGGGGACACCTCGGACTGACGGAGCAGGACAGGGTCGAGGTCGGCCTCGCCGCCAACGGCCCACCAACAGGCCCGGCTATAGTCATTAAGGTCCTCTTAAATTGTCCTTTCCTCCGTCCGCCGGCGTCAGATCATTAATCAAGTCTTTAACTTCAGTGAACCTCTTGTGAACCAGGTGAGGGCCCTGGGTGGCGACAACTCCTGCGTGACGCGATGAGAGGTTGCTGCGATGCCCACCCCCACCACCACCCCCTCCCCCTTCTACAAGAGCCTGGTGCAGGCGCTGCTTCCCACGCAGCAGACCACCAAGGTGACGGCCGCCGAGACCGAGACGGCCACGCGCTGGGAGGTCCAGCAGGGCGCAGCCAAGGCCGTGACCCAGCAAAACAGGCTGACGGGGCTCGAGACCGAGACCCGCACCCGGTGGGAGGCCTTCGCCGTGCAGCACGGCGGGCTCGGCTTCGACGAATTCGTGCGCGGCTCGACCGTCGTGCCCGGCGGCGTGAAGGCCGCGCAGCCGGTGGTGGCAACGCCCTACCAGGGTGCCCGGGCCGTCACCCAGAAGACCGTCGTGACCCAGGCCGAGACCCTCAGCGAGACGAAGTGGAAGGTCGAGGGCCAGCAGGGCCAGGAGGCCTACACCCCCGTCGAGCAGCGGACGCGGCTGGAGAACTTCGACACGAAGACCCGCACGCGCTGGGTGTTCGACCAGAAGGCTGACATCAAGCTGTTGCAGGACCTGGCGGACAAGCTGCCCGTCACGCCCTGAGCGTCGCCCGCTCAGCGCGGCGACGAGAGCCAGCGCCCGAGCAACTGGCGCTCCGCGTCAGTCATGCCCGTGGCGTTGCCGGGCGGCATGGCGCGGGCGCGCACCGCCTGGCTCAAGATGCGATCCCCGGCGCGCTGGGCCCCTTCGAGCGTGTCGAGGGCCACGCCCCTGGGGGGCGCCGGCTGGCCTGGCCGCTGGGCGTGGCAGCTGACGCAGTGGCGCTGCAGGACCGGGGCGACCTCGGCCCAGACCACCGGCTGGCCTCCGGTTACCACAGGGGCCGGCCGCGTGATCGCCCAGATCAGCCCGAAGCCGACCACCAAGGTCGCCGCCAGGGCTGGCCGCCAGGCCGGCCACGTGAAGCGGACATTCATGACGTGCCGCACGCCCGCCCCCGTGAGCATGACCACCACCAGCACGAGCCACGCGTGAGGCCCGCTGTAGGTGCTCGGGTAGTGGCCCGAGAGCATCGTGAACAGCACCGGGAAGGTCATGTAGTTGTTGTGGATGGAGCGGGTCTTGGCCGCCTTCCCGAGCGCGGCCTCCTGGCGCTTGCCGGCCTGCGTGAGTCTCACGAGCTCCCGCTGCGACGGCAAGATGTGCTGCCACACGTTGGAGACCATCAAGGTGCCCAGGATGGCGCCCATGTGCAGGAAGGCAGCCTGGCCGTTGAACAGGTGGGTGAGGGCCCAGGCCAGCCCGACCAGGGCCAGCCCGGACACCCCGGCAGCCAGCGCCGGGCGCTTGCCCAGGGGCGATCGCCAGAGCACGTCGTAGCACGCCCAGCTGCCCACCAGCAGGGCGACGCTCAGGCCGACGGCCTGCACCTGCGTCATGTCGGCGAGCTGGGCGTCGACGAGCGCCGCCTTGCCCCCGAGGTAGTAGACGACCACGAGCAGCAGGATGCCCGACACCCAGGTGGTGGTGGCCTGCAGCCAGAACCAGTGCAGCCGCGCGGGCATCTGGTGAGGCTCCAGCTGGCGCTTGCGCATCTCGTAGAAGCCACCGCTGTGGACCATCCAGATGGTCCCTTCCTCGAGCGGGCGGTCCGCCGGGGGCGGCTCGAGGTTCCGATCGAGCCAGTTCCAGAGCATCGAGTTGCCCACCCACATGATGCCGGCGATCAGGTGGACCCAGCGCACGACGAGGTCGAGGAGCTCGCGGAGGTGGGCGTCCATGGGGGCTCCTTGCGGTCACGCAGCCTTGCCGGGTCCCAGTATAAGAGCGCGCAGGCGAGCCTACAACACCCCTGGCAACCTTGAGCCAATCACGGCCGCGGGTGGTACATTGGTGCTCACGGAGGGTCACCTGCGCCACATGGGGCACCACATCGCCATCATCGAAGACGATCCCGCCATCCGGCGGCTCGTGACCTTCTTGCTCACCAACGAAGGCTTCGACACCACGGCCTTCGAGAGCGTGCAGCAGGCGCGCGAGGCGTGGCGAGAAGGCTTCCCTGACATGCTCGTCCTCGACCTGATGCTGCCCGACGAGGACGGCCTGTCCTTTTGCCGCTCGCTGCGAGAGGCCCCGGAGGCAGGCCACCTGCCCGTGCTGGCCCTCACGGCCCGGGACCAGACCGTCGACAAGTACGAGGCCTACAAGGCCGGCTTCGACGGCTACCTCGTGAAGCCCTTCGACCCGCTCGAGTTCGTGTACACCATCCGGGCCTTCCTCCGGCTCGCCAGCCAGCGCGACGAGGAGACGAAGACCGAGTTTGGCCCCCCTGACTTCCGGGTCTCGCCGGCCCGCTTCACGGTGACGGTGCAGGGCGCGGAGGTGAACCTGACGCGGCTCGAGACGGCCCTGCTGTCGCACCTCGTGCAGCGCCCCCGCGAGGTCTACTCGGCAGAGGCCCTCGCCGAGATGGTGCTGTTCGCCCTCAAGGGCCAGGTACGCACCGTGGACGCGGTCCACGCCCACATCAGGAACCTGCGGGCAAAGATCGAGCAGGACCCCAAGCAGCCGGTCTGGCTCAAGACCATGGGCCGCCGGGGCTACTACTTCGACGCCTGAATAGAATTTCACAATACTTAACCCCGTAAAGATACCGAACGCCCCGCCCGCGTGCCGGGGCGCCGACACCCACCCCAGAACCGGCGACGGCGGCGTCTCGCGCACCGTTCGGGGCAGCTGAAGCCAGCAAGACGGCAGAACGGTGGCCGGGGAAACCTCGGTTATGGGGGCCTGGTCTCCCACCTCGCCCCGGGGCGCACGGCCGCTCTACTCAGGCAGGTCCAGGCTGTCACAGTACGCCTCAAGAACCCCTCAAGCTTTGCACCTCCAGGACTTTTCGACCCCACCCCAGGGCCTGCACCCGGTCACAACAGCGGCGGAAGGCGCTGTAAAAGATGTCAATTCGGGCCTATGTCCTGGTCAGAACCATACGCATTTAAGCCGATTTTAAACCGAAAAACATCACTGTGCGGAATGCCGCAAACCCCGCAGGGAACTGTTTTCGGGGGTATTTCTTCCTGCTAAACTTTTGACATGCCAGCCACCAGACAAACCCGCCGCAATGGCAACCCACCCCCGTTCCAGACGCGCTTCGGCGCGCTGCTGCGCCAGTACCGCGAGGAGGCGGGGCTCACGCTCCGCGAGATGGAGGCCCGCGGGCCGTTCACTTACTCGCACCTGTGCCGCATCGAGCGTGGGGCGCGCAACCCGCCCGACCGCGAGGACGTCATCCGGCTGGCCGCCGCGCTGGAGGTGGACGCTGATGAGCTGCTGGTCGCCGCCGGCTACCTGCCCGTCACGGCGCCACCCCCGCCCGCCATCCCCTCCCCACAGCACGGCCGGCACCCGGCCACCCCGGAGGAGCGTCGCCTGGTCGATGAGGCCAACGCACGCCGCATCTTCGCGAGCTTTCTGTCGGACCCCGCGTTCTGGGAGCAGACGGCCGACGAGCGCCGCTCCACCTTCCGCTACCTGGACGGCCTGCTGGAGGAGGCGCGCCGCTTCTCGCTGCGCAAGGCGAAGTAGCCCCGCTGTTTGTCGTTCGCTGAACGCCGCCCGTCTCGCGGGCGGCGTTTTTGCGCGGGGCCCCGACGCTCGGCGCCCCGTGGGGCCGGGTCGGCGGTTGCCCGCACAGCTCCCGTCCTGTATATTCCCTGTACAAGTTCAGTGACGACAGGAGGTCACGGTGGGCCAGCCCAAGTCCCGCATCGCCATCGTCGGCGGCGGCCTCTCCGGACTCTCGTGCGCCCAGCGCCTGCAGGCGGCAGGGCACGCCGTCGAGGTCTTCGACAAGGGTCGCGGCCCGGGCGGGCGCATCTGCACCCGGCACGACGCGGAGGCCGGTGACTTCGACCACGGGGCACAGTTCGTCACCACCCGCGAGCCCGAGTTCGAGGCCTGGGTCAGCGAGCTGGTGCTGCAGGGGCACGCCGTGCAGGCAACGTGGCGGTTGCGGCGGCCGGGCCGGGTGGCCGGGGCGCCCGCTCGCTTTGTGGGGACGCCTGGCATGAGCGCGCTGCCGGCGGCCCTGGCCGTGGGGCTGACCGTCCACCGTCGCGCGCGCGTCACGGCGCTGGACCGGCAGACGGGGGGCTGGTGGCTGCAGCTGGACGACCAGGCCAGGGTCGGCCCGTTCGAGGCCGTCGTCGTCGCCATCCCCGCCCCGCAGGCCGTGGAGCTGCTCACCCCCGTCGCCCCGGCGCTGGCCGCGCGGGCCGGGGACGCTGAGATGGCCCCGTGCTGGGCGCTCATGGCCGCGTGGGACGAGGGGTTGGGGCTGGCGTCCGACGCCTGGGAGCCTGACCACGGCGTGCTCGCGTGGGCGGCACGCGAGGGTGCCAAGGCGGGGCGAAAGCCCGGGGAGCGCTGGGTGCTGCACGCCACGGCGGCCTGGTCCGTGGCCCACCTGGAGGACCAACCAGACGGCGTCGAGGCAGCCTTGCTGGATGCCCTGGCCGAGGTCGCGGGGCAGCCGCTGCCAGCGCCCTCCCACGTCCGCACCCACCGCTGGCGCCACGCGCGCGTGACCCGGCCGCTCGGGGTGGACGGGCTGATGGCGCCCGACCTCGGGCTTGCGGCTTGTGGCGACTGGTGCCTGGGCTCGCGCGTGGAGGATGCCTGGCTGTCGGGTTGGCGCACGGCGCAGCTCGTGCACGAGGCCCTGCTGCCGGCGCCGGCCCGGCGGGTCGGCTGATGCAGCTGCCGCTGTTCGAGGCGTTGGCCCCCACGGACGAGGCCTGGCGGCAGCGCCTCTCGCGGGTGGACCCCATCGCCTACGCCCGCACGCGGAATGCGCTGGAAGGCCGGGTGACGGGCCTGTCACCCTGGATCACCCACGGCTTCGTCACACCGGGGCAGGTGCTGGCCGACCTGGGCCGGCGCCACGCGCTCACGGCGGAAGACAAGCTGGTCATGGAGCTCGGCTGGCGGGAGTACTGGCACCACGTCTGGCGCCACCTGGGGGAGGGCATCTTCGCGGACGTCCGGCGCCCGGTGTACCCGGGGCGCTACGCGCAGGCGGTGCCGATTGACGTCCTGGAGGCGCGCTGCGGCGTCCCGGCCATCGACGAGGCCGTGCGGACGCTGCACGACACGGGCACGCTCCACAACCACGCCAGGATGTGGGTCGCCTCGTACCTCACGCACCAACGGAAGGTCCACTGGGCCGCGTCGGCAGCCTGGATGTACGGGCACCTGCTGGATGGCGACCTCGCCAGCAACGCGTTGAGCTGGCAGTGGGTCGCCGGCACCTTCTCCCACAAGCCCTACCTGTTCAACGCGGCCAACGTCGCGCGCTACGCGCCGCGAGCGTGGCACAGCCCGGGCAGCGCGATCGACGCCAGCTACGAGGCGCTTGGCGAGGTGGCGGTTGCAGGCCCCGACGTCGGGCCCGAGCCGGGGGAGCGGGTCGGCACCCCTGCGCCGACCCTGCACCGCGAGCCCCCAGCGGCCTGCCTGGTGGCCGTCGGTCGGGACACCGGGGGGGGCTGGTGGGCGGCCGCAGGCGCGGCCGGGCCTCCGGCAGCCGGCGAGGCCTGCCGCCTGGTGCACCCGTGGGACCTCGCCGCACCAGGCGACCGGGCCGTGCGCCGCGTGGGGCTGGTGCACCTGCCGTTCCACGCCCGCTTCCCCTGGAGCGAGCGGCGCTGGCGCTTCGTGCTGGCGCGCCTGGCGGCGACGTGCGACGCCGTGTGGCTCGGGGATGCCACGGCCTTCCCCTTGGCCGGCGCCCACCTGGCCACAGCGACGCTGAACCCCGGCTACGCGGAGGCGCTGCCGCGCCTCGCAACTTGCGCCCCGGCGCCCCGCTTCACGCCCGACCCGGCCCGCCTCGCGCCGTCCTTCAGCCAGTTCTGGGCCGCCGTGCGCGGGGGCCTCGAGCTCGGGGAGGCAGGCGCTCCCCGCTGAGCGCCGGCGTCAGGACTCGGCCTCCTGCAGCACGGTGGCCCCACCGGCGTCCTGCGCCGCGGGCTCTGCGTCCTGAAGAACGGGCATGGCATGGGCTGACACGGCCTCGAGCATGGCGGCCATGTGGGCCCGCTGCGCGTCGCTGGCGCCGGGGGTCTGGGCCGGGTCGCGCACGAGGCGCTGCCCGTAGCGCGTGAGGTGGGACAGCACGGCCAGGAAGTCGGCGCGGGTAAAGGCCTCCTGGCCCCCGAGGCCCAGGGCGTCGATCGAGAGCGCGACCAGATCGGCGCTCTCCGGCGGCGCGAGGGCCGCGATGAGATCCAGGAGGTCCTCGAGAGGAATGGTCGGTTCCAAGACGGTGCAGCCCCTTTGCATGGCGATCAGCCTACCAGAGATCGCCACCCGTTGGAGAGCAGCCCCAAGCCCCCTCGGGCCGCCCCCGCGATGGCGTTCCAGTTCTCGAGCACGGCGGCGCCCGCCACGAGCGCGCCGCCGACGGCCGTGCCGGCCGGCGGGAAGGGCAGCAGCGCGCTGCCCACGGTGGTCATCGCGCCCGTCGCGGCAGCCCTGTAGTCGGGCTCCGGCTTCTGAGTCAGGGCGGAGGCGACCTGCACCGTGCCGGCAATGGCCCCGAGCGCTGGGCCCAGGCGCGTCGCCACCCGCGCGACGGTGCCCGCCACCGGCGTCACGGCCTCGAGCGTTCGGGCGACCTGGGCAGTGCCCGCCGCGACCTCGCCAGCCCCGCCCACGGCGGTGGTGGCGCCCTGCAGCAGGTCGCCCTGCCGCACCTGCTCGACGCCCCGGGCGATGTTCAACGCCCCACCAACCACGGCGGCGCCCCCCCCCGCGGCCTGGCCCAGGCGGCCGACGCGGGAGGCCTCACCGAGGTGGCGCTCCATGCGCTCGGCGGCCTGCGTGAGCCGCCCCTGCTCGCCCCCGACGGCCTGGGCGACGCGGCGGGCGCCGCCGGCCGCCTCCCGGGCCGCCGCCACCGTCTCCGAGAAGCCCTTGGCGGCCTGGACGCCGCCGCCCGTCGCGTCCCCAGCCAGCGCCTGGTTGAGGCCCTCCGTGAGGTTGCCACCGGCCTCCAGTGCGCCTTGCGCGCCACGCGCCGCGGTGGCCGTGCCCCCGGCGCCCTGGCCGGTGCGCCCCACGACAGAGCGCTCCCCGACGGCGTCACGCAGGTGGCGCGCCACGGCGGCGAGCCTGGCGCTGCCGGCGTTCGCCCCCGCCTTGCTGAGGTGGTTGGCAGCCGTGCGGGTGCCCTCGACGGCGCCCGCGATGCCGGCCCCGGCCTGCGCCGCCGCGCCGAGGAGGTCGCCATCGCCCAGCAGGTTCACGCCCTCGATGATCTTGCCCCCGGCCTCGGCGGCCTCCTGGGCGCTGCGGGCGCCGGCCACGGCGCGGCCGCCGACAAGGCGACCCGTCTCCACCGCACTTCTGTCACGGGGCGCGGCCTCGGCGGGCCGGGGTGCGTCGCCCGTGGGCAGGGCCACGGCCCCCTCAGGCGCCGGCGCCTGGGCCGGGGGGCGCCGAGGCGGTGGGGGGGTGAGGGGCTGGGTGCCGGGGCGGGCGACGGGGTCGGTCATGGGGGATCCTCCATCCAGGGGTGCCCTGGGCGCAATCTGACCCGATCATCCCCCGGAAGCCCTGGCAGGGTGCCCCATTTAACGGAAACTTGATGAACTCCAAAAGGAGCCGCGCGCGGGGCGCGGCTCCTGGCGGGCCTTCAGGGGTTGCACAGCTCGCAGCGTCCCGGATCGGCCGTGCGCTCGCCGGCCGGAAACGGGCGCCGGCGCGTGTGTTCGCAGCGCACGCAGCCCTCGACCTTGGCAAGCGGCTGCCGGGTGGGCTCGCCGCACCAGCCGCAGGGCAGGCCCGGCTGCACCTCGACCACGGCGAAGCCAGGGGCACCACAGGCGCCACAGTGGCTGAGCGCCCGCGCCACCAGATCACCCGCCGCCTGCCTGATCACCGCCTGGCGCGTCGGGTTCAGGTGGGCCCGCATGTCGGTCTCGATCGCCACCGCGCGTCCCAAGCCCCTTGGCAGGGCCAGCTCCAGCGCCGCCTCCAGGGCCGCCCGCGTCGCCAGGCCCTTCGCGACCACGCCCGCCAGCTCGGCATCGGGCCCGTCGCGCACGATCAGGCCGTGCGAGGGGAAGCCGACCCGCTCGGCAAAGGCCAGGGCCTCCTCGCGGGTCGACACAATCGCCCGGGCCAGGTTGGTCGAGGGCGAGAGGGCCGCGCCCACGAGCTCCAGGCCCGTCGCACGGTCGACGAGGACCAGCAGCTCCCGGTCCGCCTGCAAGAAGGGCGCTGCCGGGTGCGGGCCGAAGCTGCCCTCGCTGGCGAGGGCGAGATCGGCCCCCGTGCGCGCCAGGGCGGCCTCGGCCTTGGCCCGCGCCGTCTCGAGCTGGCCCCCTGGTCGCGGCACCTCGCCCGTGAAGGTTCCGAAGGCGTCGGTGTCGAGATCCTCGACCCCCACGAGGCGAAGGCCGAGGCCCTCCCAGAGCAGCGGCGCGAGCAGCTCCACCTTGCCGTGACGCGTGGGCATCACGGCCGTCCGTCCCCTGAAGGGGGCCCAAGGACCCGATGCCGCCGGTTGGTCCGTGGTCGCGGTCATGGTCACTCCCCCTGGGCCTTGCTGTAGCAGGGCTGCCCGTCGGCATGGCGAAGCTTCTCGACATGCATCCACGTACAGTGCTGACTGATCTCCCCAAGCAGCTCCAGAACGTCCCCTTCGGACACCTCAGCGGCTGCCATGTAGCGGCACCGATGCCAGTCCACCAGCAGGATCTCCGGGGCAGGGCCCGGGAACACCTTGGTGCCCCGGTTCGAGATCATCGAGAGGGTGAATGGTCCCACCCGCTCGGGCAACGCGGGGATCCCCCCGTGCTCCACGAAAACGTCGACGCCCCGCACCTCCCAGCGCGGCGGCGGCGCCACCTCCCGGGCACGGGCCTGCGCGACCACCCGGCTGGCCTGCCGGACCCCCGAAGGCTCGACGCCGGCTGGCAGCGCCTTCACGATGGCCTCCGCGAACGCGTCGGTGGTGGCTGTGCCTCCCAGGTCTCGCGTGCAGATCCCCTCCGCCAGCACCTGGCGCAAGGCAACCTCGACCCGCTCAGCTTGCCCGTGCAGGCCCAGGTAGCGGAGCATCTGGACGGCCGAGAGCAGGAGGGCCGTCGGGTTGGCCAGGCCCTTCCCGGCGATGTCGGGGGCCGTGCCGTGCACGGCCTCGAACACGGCCACGTCGGCCCCGATGTTGCCGGCGGGGGCCACGCCGAGGCCCCCGACGAGCCCGGCGGCGAGGTCGGAGATGATGTCACCGTAGAGGTTGGGCGTCACCAGCACGTCGAACCGCTCGGGCGCCGTGACCAGCTGCATGCAGGCGTTGTCGACCAGAATGTCGTCGGCCTGGATGTCGGGGTACTCCGCAGCCACCTCCTGGAAGCACGACAGGAACAGGCCGTCCGACAGCTTGTGGATGTTGGCCTTGTGGACGCACGTCACGCGCTTGCGCCCCCACGAGCGGGCCAGCTCGAAGGCGTAGCGGGCGACCGCAAGAGAGCCTGGCCTGGTGATGACCTTCAGACACTGGACGACCTCGGGAGACTGCCGGTGCTCGATGCCGCCGTAGGTGTCCTCGATGTTCTCCCGCACGATCACGAGGTCGACCTGGTCGTAGCGCGTCCTGACCCCCGGCAACGATCGCACGGGGCGGACGTTGGCATAGAGGTCCAGCGCCTTGCGGATGGTGACGTTGACGCTCTTGTGGCCGCTGCCCGAGGGCGTCGCCGTGGGGCCTTTCAGGGCCACGCGGTGACGCTGGATGGCCCCCAGCGTGTCGGACGGCAGGCCATTGGCAGCCCTCCCGAGGGCGCAGAGGCCGGCATCCTGCCAGTCCCAGGCCAGAGGCGCGCCGACAGCCTCCAGCACGCGCACGACGGCGCGGGTGATCTCGGGCCCGATCCCGTCTCCTGGGATCACGGCCACGGTGGTGAGGGCGGACGTGGCCGCCTCGCTGGGGGCGTGATGGACCTGCATGGGACCTCCTTCAGTCTCGGAAAGAGCCGCCACGCTGGGGTGGACGGGGCGGCACGGGGGTGCTCAGAGTGGTGAACTGCTCCAGGGCGGGGTCGTAGGCGAGCAGCTGGTCCTGCCGCTCGTCATGGAGCCAGCCGTGGAGCCTCAGGCGGCCGCCATCGACGGCCTCGCGAACGGTCGGGTGGGTGAGCAGCTGCTCGAGCTGGACCAGCACATGCTCCTGCACGGCAGCCTCCCAGAGGGCCTCGCCATCGAGGTGCATGTAGTGCTCCCGCAGCAGGGCCCGGGTCCGGGCCGCGTGCGCCGACCAGGCCCGGTGCCCCTCACTCGGCGCAAGGTCCGGCGGCAGCAGCAAGCCCCGCAGGGCCCCGCAGGCCGTGTGGCCACACACGACCAGGTCTTGCACGCCGCGGTGCTGGACCGCGTGGGTGATGGCGGCGGCCACTGGCTGGGGGGCCACCCCATGAGAGGGCACGACGTTGCCGTGGCTCACGATGCGCACGACGTCCGTCCAGCCTGCCCCGGGCTCTCCGGGAAGCACGCGCGGGGCGTCCGAGCAGCCGATCAGCAGACAGGACCGAGGCTTGGCCTCCATCCGAGACTTCAACCACGAGGCAAGCATGGGGGGACCGTCCTCTCTCAGGCGTCGAACGCGAGCGGCTCCGCCGTGGAGAGGCGGCTGCCTGCCATGAGCCAGCGGCCCAGGCCGTCTGAGCTCAACCTGTAGAAGGCCCGCTGCCCCACCCGCCGCTGGTCGACCAGCCGGTGAGCCCGCAACAGGGAGAGGTGCTGGCTCACGGCCGGCCCCTCGAGCCCCAGGGCCTGCCCGATCGCCGAAACGTCGCGCTCTCCATCGAGCAGCAACTCCACCACCCGCAAGCGAACCGGGTGGGCAAGGACGCGCAGCATCTGGCTGAACTGGACAAGCGAAGGCGCTTTCATTTACGTCTCCATATATATGCTTATCTATATATCTGGAGAGTAACATTGAAAACACCTGCGGTCAAGCACCTGAAGACCCGGAACAGGCTTGACATCAGAACTGCAGCACGCATACATATATCTATGGAGGCGTAGGCGTCTTGCCACATCGGAAGATCGCAGCCAGGGAGCTCGGCGAGCTGTTCGGGGTGCTGTCCCACCCTGAACGGCTCCAGATCGTGGAGGAGCTGCGCCGCGGCGAGCTGGACGTGGCGAGCCTGCAGGCGATCCTCGGCATCAGCCACGCCAAGACGTCCCGCCAGCTGTCGATCCTGCGGGCCCAGAAGCTCGTGGCGGAGCGCCAGGAGGGGCGGCACGTGTTCTACCGCCTGACGGATCGCGCGCTCGCCACCTGGATCGCGGAGGGCCTGGACTTCATCCGCTCGAGCCGCTTTGCGCCGGAGGACATCCGCGAGGCCGCGCGGCTGTCGCAGGTCGACTGGCTCGGCCCTGCGCCCGAGGCCTGAGGGCAGGGCTCAGGGGCGCACGGCCCTCGCCGGGTCGATGCGGCCATGGCCGAAGTACGCGTTGAAGGCGCTTCCCCCGAGGGGCACGGCCGTCTCCTCGATGCGCCGCTTCACGGCCGCCGCGTCCCACTGCGGGTGGGCGTCCTTGACGAGGGCGGCCAGGCCCGCCACGTGGGGCGTGGCCATCGACGTGCCCGACATCCAGCCATAGTCGCGGACCGGGTACTCGCTGGCGAAGGTGGGCACCGTGGCAAGGATGTTGTGGCCGGGAGCAGCCACGGAAATCCAGTCGCCGAAGGACGAGAAGGACGCCCGCGTGTCATCGTCGCGCGTGGCCCCCACGGCGATGACGCCGGGGAAGGCCGCCGGGTACAGGATGTCGTTGTGGCCGCTGTTGCCCATCGCCGCGACGAGGATAGCGTCTGCACGCTGCGCATAAAGCACGGCATCCTTGACGACGGGGTGGGGGTTGGGCGTGCCGAGGCTCATGCTGATCACGTGGGCCCCCTGGTCGGTGGCATGCACGATGCCGGCGGAGACGCTGGCGATGTCGCCATAGCCGTGGTCGGAGACCACCTTCTCGGCCAGGATGCGGCAGCGCGGGGCCACGCCGACCATGCCCCTGCCGTTGTTGGCGGTGGCCGCCGCGATGCCCGCCGCGTGGGTGCCGTGGCCGCCTCCGTCGCGCGGGTTGTCGGTGTTGCGCAGCGTGTCGCGACCCTTGACGACCCGGGAGACGCCCTCCGCCGTGGCGAGGTCCGGGTGGTCCCAGTCCACGCCCGTGTCGAGGATGGCGACCACGGTGCGGGGGCTTGCCATCGTGATGGCGTGGGCGGCCTCCAGGTTCAGCTTGCGGAAAGCCCACGACTGCCCGAGCAGCGGGTCGTTGTGGCCCGCGACATGCCAGGCCGGGGGCGTGAAGGGCCGCGCGGCCTCGCCCTCGGGGAGGGTGACGACCTCGTTCAGGGCAGCGTCGGCCACGCCGGGGGTCGCGGCCAGGCGGGCCCGCGCGGCGGCCAGGGCCGTGCCGGGCACCGTCTGACGCACCCAGCGCCAGCCGAGCTTGGCGAGCAGCGGCTTCTCGTCCGTCGCATCCCGCAGGTGATGGGCCGCGAAGAGCTGCGTGGCCTCGGCCCGGCTGACCTCACCCTCGAGCTTCACGAACAGGCCCGCTGCGGCCAGGCCCCCAAGGGCCTGGGCCCCGGGGCCCCCCACCGCCAGGGCCTGGGGCAGGGCCTGGCCGCACCCGGGCAGGCCGAGGCCAAGGAGGGTCACACCGAGGAGCCAACGCCGGGTCATCAGGCAGTCCTTTCGCGCGCAAGTCTGGCCGGGGGGCTTGTCCGCCGAACATGCAACGAAGGGACAACGAGGGGGGGCAAGTTGTTTAAGGATAGATTAAACCCCCTAAAAGAACTTGTCCTGAACGGGCGTCCTCCCCCACGCAGGCCCGTGGGGCGCTGCTGGTGCGCCCCACGGGGGTGGGCCCGCCCTCAGCGTGCGGCCGGCGCGGCCCCGGCGCCCCAGCGTGCGCGAAGCCACAGCGCCACGTACACCAGCGCCACGAGCGCCGGCACCTCGATGAGCGGGCCCACGACGGCGGCCAGGGCCTCGGCGCTGCCGATGCCGAAGAGCCCGACGGCCACGGCGATCGCCAGCTCGAAGTTGTTGCCGGCCGCCGTGAACGACAGCGCCGCGCTGTCCTCGTAGGAGAGGCCCGCCGCCTTGCTCACGGCGAAGGCCAGCGTGAACATCACGGCGAAGTAGGCCAGCAGCGGCAGGGCGATGTGCAGGACGTCGAGCGGCAGCTGCAGGAGCTTGGCCCCCTGCATCGCGAACATCAAGACGATGGTGTAGAGCAGCCCGCCAAGGGCGAGCGGCGCGAGGCGCGGCATCAGGACGCCGTCGTACCAGGCGCGGCCCCGCGCCCGGACGCCGAGGGCCCGCGTGAGGGCACCGAGGGCGAACGGGATGCCCAGGAAGATCCCCACCGACCCCGCGATCTGCCCCATCGAGACGTCGAGGGCCGTGGCCGTGCCCCCGAGCCAGGTGGGCAGGGCCGTGAGGTAGAACCAGCCAAGCACGGCGTACATGGCGATCTGGAACAGCGAGTTGAGCGCCACCAGCACGGCCCCCACCTCGCGGTCGCCCCGGGCCAGGTCGTTCCACAGCAGCACCATCGCGATGCAGCGGGCGAGGCCCACCAGCACGAGCCCCGTGCGGTAGGCCGGCTGGTCTGGCAGCATCACCCAGGCGAGGGCGAACATCAGCGCGGGGCCCAGCACCCAGTTGAAGGCGAGCGACAGGGCCCACACCCGGCCCTTGGCCTGCATCGCGCCGAGCGTCTCGTAGCGCACCCGCGCGAGCACCGGATACATCATCGTGAGGAGCCCCAGCGCGATCGGGGCCGAGACGCCCGCGACCTTCCAGGCGTCGAGGCTGGCCCCGAGGCCCGGAAGGGCCTGCCCGAGGCCGAGGCCGAGGCCCATCGCCACGAAGATCCACACGGGCAAGAAGCGGTCGAGCAGCGACAGCGAGGCGACGACGGAGGGGGATTGGCCGGTGGCGCCCATGGCCTCAGGCCCTCCGCATCGCCAGGGCAGGCGGGAGCCACCCGAGGGCCAGGTCCGTCGCCTGGTAGTAGTTCCAGCGCCCTTGCCGCCGCGCCCGGACGAGCCCCGCTCGCTGCAGCACGGCGAGGTGGTGCGAGAGCGTGCCCTGGGGGATGCCCAGGGCGGCCACGAGGTCGCACACGCAGACCTCGCGGTCGCGCACGAGGTAGAGCACCTTCAGCCGGCCGACATCGCCGAGCGCCCTGTGCCGCCGGGCCCGCTCGGCCAGGTCGGGCGGATACGCCGCCGCAAGCGGGATGCTGCAACAGTCTTCAGGGGTTACGCCACCAGCCTGGGACATCGGACCTCCTGCTCCACGCCCCGTTGACGCGGGGCAAATCATCGACCAACTTCAATCTATTGAAAAAAGTCGATACGTCAACCCCGCCACGAGGAACCCATGCGCCACGTCCTGTTCGCCTGCGTCCACAACACGGGCCGCTCCCAGATGGCGGAGGCCTTCTTCAACCGGCTCGCGGACCCTGCCCGCGCCCGCGCCCTTTCTGGCGGCACGGAGCCGGCCACGGAGATGAACCCCACGGTGCTGGCGGTGATGCGGGAGCTCGGCATCGACCTCGTCGGGGAGGGCCACCACCCGAAGCTGGCCGAGGTAGAGGCCCTCGCGCCCGGCGATCGCGCCATCTCGATGGGCTGTGGCGTCAGCCTGGCCTGCCCGGCCGTCCTCGGCCCGCTGGAGGACTGGGGCCTCGACGACCCCAAGGGGCAAGGCATCGAGCAGGTCCGCGCCATCCGCGACGCGATCCGGGCGCGGGTGGCCGGGTTGGTGGAAGAGTTGGGCGTCGGGCGGGGGGCCTGACGGGGCGCAGCTGCCACTCGCCCCCGCTCAGGCGGGCGCGAGCGGGGGTGGGGCAGGGCAGCCGGCTCCAAGGGGAGCAGCACGGTGAAGGTGCTGCCCGCCCCGACGGCGCTCTCGACCCCGATGGTGCCGCCTCGCCTGGCAGATGGCGAGCCCCAGGCCCGTGCCGCCAACGCGGCGGCTGGTGGTGCCGTCCACCTGATGGAAGCGCTCGAAGATGGCGGCGTGGTGGACCGGGGGGATGCCGACGCCGGTGTCCGCCACGACCAGCCGGACATGGTCCTCCACCTCGTCCAGCCGGGCCTCCACGCGCCCCCCCACCGGCGTGAAGCTGTGCGCGTTCACCAGCAGGTTGCGCAGCACCTGCGCGATCTGCGGCGCGTCGAGCAGCGCGGGCAGGGGGCCTTCGGGCAGCCTGCGCACCAGCGCGAGGCCCTTCTGCTGGTAGAGAGGCTCGAGGCCGTCGAGCACCTCCTCGGCCAGCTGGCGGACGTCCACCGGGTCGCGGTCGTGGGTCATCTCGCCCGACTCGATGCGGGAGTAGATCAGCAGGTCGCCGACGAGGCGCGCCAGCACGTCGGTCTGGGCCACGATCGTCTCGCCCAGCACCTGCTTGCCAGCCTGCGCGTCTTGCAGGCCGAGCCAGGCAGCGGCCTTGATCGCGGCCTGCGGGGTGCGAAGCTCGTGGCTGACGCTGCCCACGAAGGCCGACTTCAGCCGGT
Organism: Candidatus Sericytochromatia bacterium; assembly: GCA_035285125.1. GTDB lineage: Bacteria > Cyanobacteriota > Sericytochromatia > S15B-MN24 > JAQBPE01 > JAYKHL01. The sequence continues at coordinate 82,408 of JAYKHR010000045.1, forward strand.
CGAGCTCCCGCAGCTTGGCTTGCTGCGCACGAAGCTCCTCGGTGGTGGCCTGCAGCTCGGCCTCGAACCGCTCCAGCGTGGCCAAGCCCATGCCGATGCCCACGACGAGGTGCAGCACGCCGCCCGCCCAGTACCCCAGCCAGGCGCCCCCCGTGTCCCCGATGACGGGAAAGGCGAGGGGGAGGAGCCCCGCCGCGATGAGCGGCCAGCCGACCCAGCGCAGGCTCCCCTGGCCGAGGTGCCGAGGCTGGCGCGTCAGGGTGCACCCCACCCAGACGGCCGAGGCGCTCAACCCCAGCATCATGGGCGCCGCGGCCACGGGGAAGGGCTGTCCGAGGGCCATCGCGCCCAGGCTCCCCAGCACGGCCACGCCCGGCAGGCCCAGCACGGCGCGCGAGACGACGACGGGCAACGGCAGCTGCGAGACCATCTGCATCAGCAGGGTGATGTTCACGCCCACGATCGCCACCTCCGCGGCGTTGAGCAGCCAGGACCTCCCCACCAGGGAGGCCAGCAGCTCACAAGCGATGCTGGCAAAGACGCAGGCGTAGGAGCGGCACCAGGTCTCGAAGTGCGGAGCCGCCGGGATGCGCCGCCGCAAGAGCAAGGAGAGCCCCAGCACGATGCCGACGGCCGTGAGGTTCCAGAGGGAGGCGAACTGAACGAGAGACATGGAAGGAAAGGTGTCCAGGCTTCGGTCAGGGTCGTTGAGGCGCAAGATGCGCCGGCATCTCCCTGACAGCCCCGAACCGGTGGCTGCAGGCCATTCAGCGTACAGGTCTCTCCCCGACTGGGCAACGCTGCCCCCCGGGTATGACACCCCCATGACCGACGACGACCACGCCTGGAAGCAGCTGCTCGACCCCCACAGCCAGTTCCCCGCCGAGGCCCTGACGGGGCTCGAGCAGCGGGCCCGCGAAGCCCTGATGGCCTGCGGCGAGGTGGCGCTCGCGCGCACGGGCGAGGCCGCCGTCGACGGGCGCCGGCCCTTCGACCCGGCGTTCTGGACGAGGCTCCCGCGCTGGCGGACGCGGGACGTCTTCCAGGCCGACGTCCCCGTGGGGCTCGACTGGGGCGGTGAGGAGCTGGCCTTCCTCTCGCTCGTGGTGACGGAGGAGGCGCTGGAGGTCCGGTTGCCGGCGATCGCGTGGACCACGGGCTACGGCGGGCCCGCCCTCGTCGCGAGCCTGTGGCGCCGGGAGCCCTTCGCCAAGCTGCGCGGGTCGGCCCTGCGCACGCTGCTGGCGGAGGGCTTCGAGGCGCTGCGCGCCCGCCACGTGGTCTGCAGCCGCTGCGGCGAGGGCTTCGGGCCGGGGCGCTGCCTCACGGTGGGAGACGAGGTGGTCTGCCACGGGTGCGCGGAGGGGGAACTCGGGGTGGTGTTCTGAGGGGGGCGGCCGCCACCAGCCCGAGGCCCCGACGCGCGGCAAGCCCCGGCGGGGCGTAACCCGCTCCACCCCCGACGCCACCAAAAAGCCCCCCACCCGGAAATCCAGGTGAGGAGCCAAGGTGCCCGAGGCCGGGGTCGAACCGGCACGCCTTGCGGCGGTCGATTTTGAGTCGACTGCGTCTGCCATTCCGCCACTCGGGCAGCGGTGCTTCATCATAGCCCCTTGCCCCCCGACGGGCAACCCGGCCCCCTCAGCGCGGTGGAAAGAAGAGCTGGCGGTTGAGAGCCGGGAAGAAGTCCTTGAGCACGGGGTGCTGGTGCCAGACGCCGAGCATCGTCGCCAGGTACTCCAGCTGCTCGGCGAGCGGCTCGGGCTTGGCGCCCTTCTTGACCTCCAGCACGGCCTCCTTGAGCTCGCCGAAGATGCGCAGGGCCGTCTCGGCGTGCTGGGTGGCGCGGGGATCGTCCTTGAGGCGGGCGGCGAGCAGGCGGGCGCGCTTGGACTGCGGGTTGAAGATGTCGAGCAACCCCGTCCCGACGACGGGCCGTTGCAACTCGAGCAGGCGCCGCACCTCCGCCATGCCGGGCGCGAGGTGCTGGATGACGGCCTCCCCGCGCTGCCAGGTGGCCTGGCGCATGGCCGCGTACCGCGTGGCGCTGTCCTGCGGGTTCAGCACGCCCGTGCCGCGGGCCTGCAGCGCGCCCGTGCCCGGGGCGCGCTGGCGAGGCTCCTCGGGCGGCGGGAACATCTGGCCGAGCAGGTGGTCGTGGCGGAACTCGAGGTGCAAGATGGTGAGGGGGTAGAACTTGCGCTTCACCTCCTCGAGCGTCTGCGGGCCCGCCCGCCCCTCGCGCATCGCCCGCCGGGCACCCGTAACGGCCTGGGCCGCGTCGTGGAAGCGGAAGACGGCCACCTGCATCTGGCGCGCCAGGTCCGGCTTCATCACGGCGATCTTCTCGAGGTACGCGATGATCTTCTTGCCCTGCGGCGAGAGGGCGTGCTTGTGGGTCCACGCCTCGACGCCCGGGATCGGCATCTGGACAGCCTGCAGGGAATGGACGAGCAGCTCCATCCGTTGCTCGAGCGCCTGGACGTGCTTGGAGACCCGTGCCACCGTGGTCTCCAGTGACGCCTTGAAGACCGCCTCGTCGACCAGCGGGGCCGTGCCCGGCCGCGCGAGGGGGCCCGAGGCCGGGGGCTGCGGGAGCCGACCGGTGCCCGGGAGGGGCTTCGTGGTGTTCAGCTGGAGCTGATCCCCCTGTCGCTGGGCTCGATCCTCGCTCAACGCACCTGCGGGCTCACCCGCCGCTCGTCAGGGCCGCCCGGGCTCACCGGGCGCAGCGGCCCGGCCGCTTTTCTCCTCATACCCGCCCGTGCGGCAGATCACGCCGGGGGTGTGTCGAGGGTCCTCGCGCCCGGGGCTCGCCGCGGGGCACCATGGTCTCCATGCCCACCCCCCGTCGTCCCGGCCCCGCCTCCTTGACCCCCCTGCGACCCAACGCCGTCGAGCGGCCGGCCCAGCCCGCGCAGCGCCCCCTGGCCCTCCCGGGTTGCCTGCGCCCCGGGCCCCATGCCGAGCCCGCTGAAGCCCGCCGGCTCACGGGTTGAAGACGAGCGTCCCCAGGCTCCGTGCAATCGCGGCCTGGTGAGGCGGCAGCAGCCGGGCCTCGCCCCCGAAGGTGATGGCATAGAGCCGGTCGTCCTGAAAGAAGAGCCAGGTGTCGGCGGCCCAGCTGCCCTGGCGCTGGGCGACGTGGGCGGCCTGCACCCCGAAGCGCCCCTCCAGCTTGATGCCAGGACCGTACGTCACCGCCTCGGCCAGCAGCAGCTGGCGGGCCCGCGCCACCCGCTGGTCGGGCTTGAAGCGCGCGAGGTCGGGGACGTCCCGCCAGACAAGCAGCAGGGTCGGCGGCTGCTCCGTCCCACCTGGGGCCGCCAGCGCACTGCCGGGGCCGAACAACGCCCGGCGCTCGCCCCGCTCATCGCCCTCGTCGAGCAGCACGAAACCCGCCGGCGGCACGAACTCGAAGGTGCCGTCGAGGGCCTTGAACCAGCCCGGGCGGGCGTTGCGGGAGCGCGCCCGCGGGCCGGCGCCGGGCGCCTCCGCCGCGAGCCACGGGGTGCGGGGGGGCGGGGTGGCGGTGGCCCGGGCCGGCGTCGGCAGGGCAGGCACAGGCGTCGGCCGGGCAGCCGAAGGCGAAGCCAGGACAGCCGATGCCGGCGATGGTTGCACCGCCGGTGCAGAGGTAGACGGTGAGGGCAACGGCAGGACCGCCGGCGGGGAGGTGGCCGGCGGGGGCAGGGCAGCCTGCCCGGAGGTGACCGGCGAGGCCGACAGCGCGCCATGCGAGGCTGCCGGCGCAGCTGAGGCCGCCGGCGGGCCCGACGCTGCGGGCGAGGGACCGAGGGCGGCCGGGGCCAGCCCCTGGCCCGGCAACGCCAGCTCGCCGAAGGTCGCCAGCCACATCTCGGCATCCCGCCCGAAGGGCCCGGCCGGGTCGAGCTCCTGCACGCGGTGCCAGGCCACCGCCGCGGCCTGGTGGCGCCCGAGGCGCCAGCACACGAGCGCCAGGTAGTAGTGGGCCTCCCGGTCCTTCGGGTGCTCGGCGGCGAGGCGCTCCAGCAGCGGGAGGGCGGCCTCATGCCGGCCCTCCCTGTAGGCCTGGCGGGCCTCGCCCCAAACGTCCTCGGCCGCTCCGGCGGGGAGGCCGCCGAGCAGCATCAGGCCGAGCAGACAGCCGCCGGCGAGCCGCCCCGGGCGCGTGCACGTTCGCATGGCGCCATGTTACGCCGTCACCTCCCGGGAGGCAAACGGAGCCCCTCGCGGGGGTACAATAGCGGTCCTGCCGCTGACTGGAGCCACGCTTGCCCCACCCCGCCCGGATCGAATGGCGCGTGCGCCAGCCCGAACCCGACGCCCTGGCTGCGCTCGAGGCGATGCCGGGCACCTCCCGCCTGCTCGCGCAGGTGCTGGCCGCGCGGGGGTGGCGCCCGGGTCCCGCGCTGACGACCTTCCTCGCCCCGCCGTCCACGCGGGAGCCGGACTACGGCGCGTTGCCAGGCGTGCCAGAGGCCGTGACCCTGTTGCTGGGGGCGATCGCCCGGCGCGAGCGCATCACGGTGTGCGGAGACTACGACATCGACGGCATCGCCTCCACCTCGCTGCTGGTGCGCGCCCTCGAGCACCACGATGCCGTGGTCGACCACTTCCTGCCCCACCGCCTGGTCGAGGGCTACGGGCTCAACGCCACGACCATCCAGGGCCTCGCCGACCAGGGCACCCGCGTGCTGGTGACCGTCGACAACGGCATCTCCAGCCACGAGCAGATCGCCTTCGCGCGCAGCCTGGGGCTCGACGTGATCATCACGGACCACCACCGGCCGGGGGCGTCGCTCCCGAATGCCACCGTGATCGTGAACCCCTGGCTAATGGCCGACCCGGGCGGGCTGGCCCCGCTCGCGGGCGTCGGCGTGGCTTACGCGCTGGCCCGCAGCCTGGACCACGCCCTGCCCCCGCGCGAGCCCGACGCCCGGCACCTGCTGGACCTCGTCGCGCTCGGCACGCTGGGGGACCAGGCCCCCCTGGTCGACGAGAACCGCCGGCTCGTGAGGCAGGGTCTCGCCCGCATCAGCCGGTCACCCCGCCGGGGCGTCGCGGCACTCGCCCGGGCCGCCCGCTGCAACCTGAAGGCCGCGAACCTCTCGGAGCTGCTCTCCCAGCGGGTCATCCCGCGCATCAACGCCGCAGGCCGCATGGCGCACCCGAGGCTGGCCCTGGAGCTGCTGCTGGCCCACGACGACGCCCCCGCCCGGCAGATGGCGGACCAGCTGGAGCGGCTGAACCAGGAGCGCCGGCTGCTCTCCCTCGCCATCGAGGCCGAGGCCATCGCCCGGGTGGCTGGCGGCGACATGCCCGGCGGCCCCGCGATCATCCTGGCGGACGCGGGCTGGCACCACGGCGTGCTCGGCATCGTCGCCTCCAGGCTCGCCGAGCGCTTCAGGCGCCCGACGCTGCTGTTCGCCCCCGAAGACAACGGCCACCTGCGTGGCTCGGGCCGCAGCGTGTCCGGCCACGACCTTCACGCCACGCTGGAGGCCGTCGGAAAGGTGCTCGGGCGGTTCGGGGGCCACGCGAACGCGGTGGGGCTGTCCGTCGCCCCCGAGGACTTCGAGTTCTTCTGCGCGATCTTCCAGGCAGAGGTGGCGGTGCGCCTGACGGCGCCGGTGAGCTACACCAAGGTCTGGGAGGTCGATGCTGAGCCGCCGCTCTCGGCGCTCGGCTTCGAGGCGGTGGCCAGCCTGCAGGCGCTGGAGCCGACGGGCCCGGAGAACCCTGGCCCCACCTTCGGGCTGCGCGGGGCCACCGTGCTGCGTCAGGAGCGGCGGGGCCCCGAGGACGAGCACCTCTGGCTCGAGGTGGCCGACCAGACGGGCCAGGCAGCCGCGATCGCCTTCGGCCAGGGAAAGCGCCATCCGCTGCCGGAGGGGCCCGTCGATCTGGTCTACCAGCCCGTGGCCGAGCGCTGGCAGGGCCAGAACCGTCTCACCCTGAAGGTCCTGGCCGTCGGACCCGCTGCCGACGCCTGACGCGCATCGTGTATCATCGTCGCGTCCCCTCCCAGAAAGGAGCCGCGATGACCACCACGCCGATGCTCGACCTGGACGCCTACGTCCGCGACATCCCCGACTTCCCCAAGCCGGGCATCGTGTTCAAGGACATCTCGCCGCTGCTGCGGGACGCCGCGGCCTTCAGTGCGGCCATCGACAGGCTGGTGGCACACCACCGGACGCTGGCGGTCGACTACGTGGTGGGCATCGAGTCCCGGGGCTTCCTCGTCGGCGCCCCGCTGGCGAACCACCTCGGCAAGGGCTTCATCCCCGTGCGCAAGCCGGGCAAGCTGCCTGCCCGCACCGAGGCCATCGCGTACGCGCTGGAGTACGGCTCCGGCACGCTGGAGATCCACGCCGACGCGCTGGCGGCCGGCCATCGGGTGCTGATCGTGGACGACCTGCTCGCCACCGGCGGGACGGTGGCGGCCACGCGGGCGCTGGTCGAGCGCCTCGGGGGCCACGTCGTGGGGGTCAGCTTCCTGATCGAGCTGGCCTTCCTCGGCGGACGCGAGCGGCTGCCAGGGCTGGACGTGCACGCCCTGCTGACCTACTAGAAGCCGCACCTGCACGGCCGGGCGGGGTTGCAGCGCCAGGACAGCTGGAACTCCCGCCCGTCACGCACGTCCGCTGCGGATTTCTGCTAGGATTAGGGGTGAGGAAGGCGTGGCCGGCCTCACCTTCCGGCTCCTCGGAGCCCCCGCCGGGTCCCGCCCCCCGCCAGGCGGCGACCCACCCCCGACGAAGTGGGTCCAGGCGAGTGGACGAGCGCGGCGCGCACGTGGCACATGGCCAGCGAGACCTCCGTCGACAAATCAGGGCTCTTCAAGACCGTCTCCGGCTACATGAAGCCGGAGGACGTGGCCCTCGTCGAGCGCGCCTGCGCCTGCGCCGAGGGGCTGCACGACGGGCAGACGCGGAAGTCAGGCGAGCCCTACATCATGCACCCCGTGGAGGTCGCCAAGATCCTCGCGGGGCTTGAGGCCGATGGCGCGACCGTCGCCGCCGCGTTGCTCCATGACGTGCTCGAGGACTGCCACATCGAGCCGGACGACCTCAAGAAGCAGTTCGGCTCCGAGGTCTGCCGCCTCGTCGAGGGCGTAACCAAGCTCGGCAAGATCTCGTTCTCCAGCAAGGAGGAGCGCCAGGCCGAGAACTTCCGTCGGATGTTCCTCGCGATGGGCAAGGACATCCGCGTGATCCTCCTGAAGCTCGCGGATCGCCTTCACAACATGCGCACGCTGGCGCATATGAAGCCGGATAAGCAGCAGGAAATCGCCCGCGAGACGCTCGAAATCTTCGCCCCGCTGGCCCACCGCCTCGGCCTCGGCCGCATCAAGGCCGAGCTGGAGGACTGGTCGCTGCGATACCTGCATCCAGATGCATATTACCGCCTCTCTCAGCTGGTGGCGGCCAAGCGAGAGGAGCGCGAGGCGATCATCGCGCGCATCGTCGGAGACCTGCAGGGCGAACTCGGCAAGCTGGGTGTCACGTGCAAGCTGTCCGGGCGCCCCAAGCACTTTTACTCGATCTGGCAGAAGATGACGAGCCAGAACAAGGAGTTCACGGACCTCTACGACATCACGGCGGTGCGGGTGCTGGTGGACTCCCTCAAGGAGTGCTACGAGACGCTCGGCGTGGTCCACTCGCTCTGGAAGCCAATCCCGGGGCGGTTCAAGGACTACATCGCCATGCCGAAGTCCAACCTCTACCAGTCGCTCCACACGGCCGTGATCGGGCCGAAGGGCAGCCCCGTCGAGATCCAGATTCGCACCTTCGAGATGCACCGCGTGGCGGAGTACGGCATCGCGGCGCACTGGCGCTACAAGGAGGGCGGCAAGGAGCTGTCCGACCTGGACACCAAGCTGACGTGGCTCCGGCAGATGCTCGACTGGCAGAACGACCTCAAGGACGCCAACGAGTACCTCACGACGGTGAAGGAGGACCTGTTCGCGGACGAGGTCTTCGTGTTCAGCCCCCGCGGCGACGTCATCGACCTGCCGCGCGACGCCACCCCCCTCGACTTCGCCTACCGCATCCACACCGACGTCGGCCACCGCTGCGTGGGGGCCAAGGTCAACGGCCGCATCGTGCCGCTCGACACCCACCTCGCCAACGGCGACATCGTGGAGGTCATCACGAGCAAGAAGCCCTCGCCCAGCCGGGACTGGCTCAAGATTGTCGCCACAACATCTGCGAAAAACCGCATCCGTCAGTGGTACAAGAAGGAGCACCGCGACGAGAACATCGCGCTGGGCCGGGAGGCGCTCGAGCGCGAGGTGGGGCGCAACGGGCTGGAGCAGCTGCTCCGGAGCGACAGGGCGCTGGAGACGGCCCAGAAGTTCAACTGCCCAACGGTCGACGACCTGCTCGCGGCGATCGGCTATGGCGAGCTCGGCGTGATGCAGGTGCTCAATCGGCTGCGCCCGGAGCCGACCGCTCCGGCGCTGCCGCCCGAGGCGCCTCGCGAGGTCCTCCGGGACCGGAACGGCGCGCGCGGCAAGAACGCCATCCTGATCGACGGCAGCGACTCGATGCTCGTGAACATGGCGCGGTGCTGCATGCCGCTGCCGGGAGAGGCTGTGCGCGGGGCCGTGACGCGCGGTCGTGGAATCACGGTGCACGCGGCGGACTGCATGAACCTGGCGCAGGTGGATCCCGACCGCACCGTGGCCGTCGAGTGGGCGCAGGCCGCCTCGGGGGCGACGTACCCCGTCGAGATCGAGATCGAACTCATCGACCGCGTGGGGCTGCTCAAGGACGTCTCGGCCAAGATCGCGGACGCGAAGACCAACATCCGGGCGGCGCGCATCCGCACGCTGAAGAACAAGGCTGCGCTGATCTCGCTCGTCGTCGACATCTCCGACACGGCGCACCTGCAGCGGGTGCTCTCGACCGTCGGCAAGATGAGCGACGTGATCCGCGCCAACCGCGTGACCAAGCTGCGGCAGGGGCCGAGCCCCGGGGCCTCGCGATGAGCGCGCCCACGACGATCCACCTGACCTCGACGAACGCCCACAAGCTGCAGGAACTCTCCACGATCTTCGCAGCGGAAGACGGCGCCTTCGTCTTCGCGCCGCCGCCCCGGCCGCTCGAGGTCGAGGAGACGGGGGAGACCTTCGCCGCCAACGCGCTGCTGAAGGCCCAGGCGGCCGCGGCGGCCTTCGGCACGCCGTGCCTGGCGGACGATTCGGGGCTGGCCGTCGAGGCGCTCGGCGGCCGCCCCGGCGTGTACTCCGCGCGCTACGCGGCCACGGACGCGGCCCGCATCGAGAAGCTGCTCGGGGAGCTCGCGGGCGTGCCCGCAGCCCGCCGCGGGGCTGCCTTCGTATGTGCCATGGCGCTCGCCTGGCCGGATGGGCGGACGCTGGTCGTGGAGGGTCGCTGCGAGGGCCGGATCACCGAGGCCCCGGCCGGCAGTGGGGGCTTCGGCTACGACCCGGTCTTCCTCGTGCCCGCGCACGGGCGGACCTTCGGCGAGCTGCCCGCCGAGGTCAAGCACACGATCAGCCACCGCGCGCAGGCGGCTGCCCGCCTGCGCGAGGCGCTGCGGGCGGCGGCCCGGACCCCTTAACGGGAATAAATCAAAAAATTATCCTGCGCATAACCAAGATCGCGCACCGTCGGGCGGACAACCATGGCATCCCCACGCCGAGAGGTACCGCCCGATGCCGGAAGGCAACCCCTATAAAGTGCAGCCCGCCACGCGGGTGAACCCCGTGCTACGCCCGACGCAGCGCGCGGCCGCCCCTGCAGCCCAACAGCGCGAAGCCACCGGCGGCACGGGCCTCGGGCAGGACACCTACACCGCCCAGAACCCCTATGCCTACAACGGGCGCTACCCCGGCTACGGGTACCAGCAGCCCGGCTACGGCTACCCGACCTACCCTCAGCAGCCGACCTATCCCACCTACCCGACCTATCCGCCGCAGCCGACCTACCCGACCTACCCACAGCCCGGCTACGGCTACGGCTACCCGCAGCAGCCGACGTACCCCACCTACCCCACCTATCCGCAGCAGCCTACCTATCCGCAGCCTGGCTACGGCTACGGCTATCCGCAGCAGCCGACGTACCCCACCTACCCGAGCTACCCGCAGCCCGGTTACGGCTACCCTGGCTATCCCGGGTACGGCTACCCGCCCGGGGCCGAGCTCGGCTACGCCATCGGCAACCTCGTGGACAGCTTCCAGCAGCTGTTCGGCCGCAGGTGAACGCGGGACCAGTTCATACGTATTTATACTCGCGTTAACCTTTATTTTATGATACGCTGAAGGCGTGGCCTCGTTCTCAGGACAGGCCGCGCCTGAGGTGTCTCATGCCCGCCCCGTCGGCGCGTCTTTTCCCATTGTCCATCGGCCTGTGCCTGCTGGTCGCAGGCTGTGGCCCCAACCGCCCGGGCGTCGTGCCGTCCGCCGCGCCGCGCGCGGGGGTGCTGGCGACGCGGGCGAGCGGGCCCGGGGCGATCACCGGGTCCCTCACGGCCTGCGCGGTTCTCGCCACCGCCCACGTGCTCGCCCGTCGCGCCGAGCCTCACGCGGCCTTCACCGCGCTGGTGGGCACCCGGATCGGCGTGGACGGGCTGCCGGCGGCCCAGGGCGAGTGGCAGGTCCACTACGTGGGCACGGAGCCGGCAGCCCAGGCCCTCGGCCGGAAGCCGGGCGTCCCGGGCCTGCCGACGTACCGCCATGTCGCCGTCACCGCGACGGCAGGGGGCGACGTGCGCGTCGAAGTTACGGAGCAGCCGGGCATGCCCCTCGGGCAGGCCTTCTTCGACGCCCCGATGCCCCGCATCGACAGCCAGGCGGCGATCGCCCATGCCCGCATGATGCGCCCCACGCAGCCGGCGGCCGGAGAGTTCCAGCTGACGCTTGGAGGGTCGATGAGCCCGGCCCATTTCCAGGAGCTGGTCTGGAAGGTGCAGGCGCCCATCCAGTCAGGGCTCGCCCGCCCCGTGGTCTTCAACGCCACCACCGGACTCCCCGTCGACCGCTGACGGGCAACCGGGGGGCCGCGCCGAGAAGGGCGCCGCGCTGACCGAGCCCCTCAGCGGGACACGGGGCGGTCGAGCGTCCACGTCAGGTACCGCAAGACGTCCGTCTGGCTGAGCAACCCGACGAGCCGGCCGCCCGCCTCGACGGGGAGCCGCCCCTCGGCCCCGTCCAGCAAGAGCGGCAACACCTCCCCGACCCCCATCTGCGGCGTCACCACGGGCAGGTCCGCCCGCGCGACCATGGCCTGGCCGACCGTCACGTCTGCCCAGCGCCCCCGGGGCACGGCCCGCACGTGCTCACGCCCGATGAGGCCCACCAAACGGCCCTCTGCCACCACGGGGTAGGTGTGGAAGGGGCGTGGCAGGAAGTGGTGCTCCACCGCCTCTTGCAGCGTGAGGTCGGGCGTCAGCGTCGCGGGGGCGCGGGCCATGAGCCCTGCCACCGGCACGTGGTCCAGCGCGCGGCTGACGACCAGCTGGACGTAGGCCCCCTGCGCCGCCTGCCCGATCAGCCAGCCGAGCGCCATCAGCCAGATCCCCCCCACCCAGCCGCCCGTCGCCAGTTCCACCAGCCCGACGGCGACGAGGGCCCAGCCGAAGCCCCGCCCCACGCGGGAGGCCCAGCGCGTGGCCCTCACCATGTCGCCGCTGAGCGCCCACAGGACGGCCCGCAGCACGCGCCCACCGTCCATCGGGAACCCCGGCATCAAGTTGAAGAACGCCACGCCCGAGTTCACCAGCGCCAGCCAGCCCAGCCCCGCAGCCAGGAGCGCGGGGCCGTCGAGCGCCCGCACGGCGACCGCGAGCCCGAAGCAGCCGGCCGCCAGGGCCAGGCTCGTGAGCGGGCCCACGATCGCCACCGCGAGCTCGATGCCCGGCGTGCGCATCTCCACCCGGGACTCCGACACGCCGCCGAAGAGGAACAGCCGAATGCGCGCCACCGGCATGCCGAAGTGCTCGCTCATGCGGGCATGGGCCAGCTCGTGTAGCACGAGGCCGACGAAGAACAGGAGCGTCAGGGCCAGGCCCACCCCGAGGGCCGCCGGACGTGAGAGGCCAGGCTCCCACCCCGGCACGACCTGGGTGCCGAGGCTGAGGGCCACGACGGCCACGATCAGCAGCCAGCTCGGGCTGATGGTGACGGGGATGCCCGCCACGCGCCCCAGGCGCCACCCGTCAGCTTCACCCATCCGTCCGCCCTCCCCCAGCGCATGGTGGCGGGAGGACCGGCCTCAGGCAACGCCCGGCAGGGCGTCAGGTGAACGCCATCAGATGGGGCGGAGGTCCAGCGTGACGTCGGGGGCGTGGGTGGGCTCGTGGCTGCGGGCTGGCGCTCCGAGCCAGCGGGAGACCAGCCCGCGCAGGCCCACGGCCGCAGACCGCGAGGGGGACAGCGCCGCCAGCTGGGATTGCAGGGCCGCGCGCTCGGTGCGGAGGCTCGACACCTCCTGCTCCAGCCGGGCCAGCCGACGGGCGGCCTCGGCGTGCTCATGCTGCAGCGCGTTCCACAGCGGCCGCACCACGGACATGACCTCCGTCACGCGCTCGTTGGAGAGCTCGACGCGCGGTGCCTGGTCGAGCCGCTGCGGGTGCTGGGGCACCAGCGGCTCGATGAAGCGCCGGATGGAGGCATACGAGGCCTCCTCGTCGCGCATCGTCTTGACGGCCTCCAGGATGCCGAGGACGTCGGCGGGAAAGTACCGCGTGCCGTCCGCCTCGACCCACGAGGGCACCGGCAGACGCACGGCCCAGTTCTTGACCTGGGACGGCTTGACCCCCAGGCACTGGGCCACCTGATCACAAGACAGGATCGTGTTGTCGGACATCGGCTCCTCCCGGGCGGCTGCGGGCCCTGCGGCTTGCAACCTCCAACATAACATACCGCAGCCCGTCACATTTGTGTCGGATGCACCATCGCACCCGGCAGGCGGTCGCTCCTCTGCCCCTAGAGGCCGGGGTCCTCGGGGGGCACGTACAGCTGGAGCGTGAAGTCCTGCCCTGTCAGGAAGGCCTGTCCGACGCGCGCCCCGACGTTGAAGGTGGGCGTCCAGATGGCTTCGTCGCCCGGTGGCCGCCGGGTGGCCTCCAGGCGGCCGCGCAGCTGAGCCGCCCACCACGCGAAGCGGGCCGCCGAGGACGTGCCGCGCCCGGGGGGCATGTAGGTGCCGACGAAGGCGTCCACCAGGGCAAAGCCAGGCCGCGTGCGCTGCCACCAGTCGAGGCCGTCGCCGGGGAATCGCTCTAAAAAGGCCTCCAGGGACCCTCCCGGCAGCTGGTCGGCCCGGGGCAGCCGCCGCCGGACCTCGGGATCGACGGAGACAAAGGCGAGGTCCGTCGTCAGCAGCAGCTTGCTGCCGCCGTCCGGCATCGGGGCGAGCAACACGCGGGCGAGCCCATCCGGCGTTCGGTGTCCCCAGACCCCCGCCTGCCCGCGCCTGAGCTTGACCTGCAGCCGCATCGAGACCTGCGGGGCCTGCCTGTCGACCCGACGGGCCACCTCCGCATTCGAGCGGGTGACGGCACGCTGGCCGGCCGCCTTGGGAGCCGGAGAGGCCTTGCCCGTGGACAGCCAAGCCCCCGCGATCCACGACGCCGCGCGTGCCCCGAGGCCTGGCGGCGGCGAGGTGGGCCGGGGGCGCGGCCTCGGCAGGACGGTGCGCTCGACGGCCTGCGCGGCGGCTCCTCCCGGGTCGCCGGCGTGGGCACCTGCCGCCGGCCTGGCGTGGCCGCCCGGATGAGCGGCAGCGCCAGCGCGGCCGTGCGGCGTCGCCTCAGGCGCAGCCCCGCCGGGTGCGGGCGCCTGACCGTGGCCCACGGCCTCGGGCGCAGCCCCCCGGGGAGCGGGCGCCTCACCGTGGCCCGCGGCCTCGGGCGCGGGTGCGGCCGTGGCGCCCCCCTTGCCGGACCTTGCCGCGTGGGCGACGGCTGGGCGCTTCGCCTCCCCGTGGATTCCGGCCGTCGCCGCGGCGGCATGGGGCGAGGCCCCCTCCGGGCCTGCGGCCTTTTGATGCGGCTCCTTGCCGGGTGGTGCCTCCTCCCACCAGGACCGAAGGCGGGCCCCCAAGGCCTCGAACCAGGAGGGCCCCTGCGCCTTGGCCGGGCCTTTCTGCTTGAGCCCGAGCAGGTCGTGGGTGGGAGGCTGGGCCTCGTCACGGGCCACGAGCGACGGCGTGGCCGCCGGCTTGGCCTGCCCATGGCCAGAGGCCGGCTTGCCGTGGCCGTGGGCCTTCGCGTGGCCGGCGGCCTTGGCAGGGCCGTGGCGCTCTCCGTGCTCGGCCGCCTCGCCGTGGCCGTGGCCGGGGGCCTTGGCCTGCCCGTCGCCAGAGGCCGGCTCGCCGTGGCGGTGCCCCTCCCCGTGGCCGGCCGCCACCTCGTCGTGCACCTCCGCGGCCTCGTGCCGGCCCGGCACGGGGATGGTCCCATCCATCACGAGGCTGCCGACGAGCAGCATCGGCAGGGGCAACACCGCCCCGAGGAGGGCAAGGATGGCCCGACGGCCGGACGACCCCTCGGGCCGCCACCGGCGCCCGAGGCGGCCGCGCACCACCTGCAGGCCGACCCCTCGGTGCTTGGCGCGCCGTCGCACGCCAGAGCGCGCAGCGGGGGTGCCTTCGGGGGAGGCGCCGTCGGTTGCGGTTTCCTCGGTCATGGGGGCGTGGGGCGTTCCATCGGGCTCGGGCGGTCCACCCCCGCGGGGCGGGCAGGCTCTTCATACCCTCGGGGTGGCCGAACACTTCTTCCTTATAATATTTATTATCTTTACAACTGCAATGTGACCGGGAAACGAGGGGGTGCCGTCCCCCCCGTGCTAGAATGACCCACCGGCCCCGCCACCACCACGCAGAAGGGACGCGCCATGACCCTCACCCGGGACACCATCCTGGCCTGGCCGAAGGCCGACCTGCACTGCCACCTGGACGGCTCGCTCAGGCTCTCCACGCTGCTCGACCTCGCGCGGAAGCAGGGCAAGGTCGGCGAGCTGCCCACCGACGATCCCGCCGAGCTCCAGCGCATCCTGGAAGCCATCGACTCCTCGAGTTCCCTGGCCGACTTCCTGGTCTGGTTCAAGTACACGATCATGGTGATGCAGGACGCCGAGAGCCTGCACCGGATTGCCTACGAGCTGGTCGAGGACGCCGCGAGGGAGAACGTCATCTACCTCGAGGTGCGCTACTCGCCGATCGAGCACCGCCGGGAGGGCCTCAGCCTGACCGAGGTGAACGACGCCGTGCTGGCGGGCCTACGCGACGCCGAACGGGACACGGGCACCAAGGCCCGGGTGATCATCTGCGGCCTGCGCGACCGCTTCGAGTCGGAGTCCTTCCGCCTCGCGGAGTTGGCCGTGGCGTATAAAAACAAGGGCGTGGTCGCCTTCGATCTGGCGGGCGGCGAGGCAGGCAACCCGGCCAAGCTCCACGTTCATGCCTTCGCTCATGCGAGGGACAAAAACCTGAATATCACGGTGCATGCCGGCGAAGCTTGGGGCCCTGCGAGCATCCACCAAGCAATCAACGACTGCGGCGCGCATCGCATCGGGCATGGTGTCACGCTGCGTGAGGACCTGGATCTCCTGCAGTACGTGATCGACCACCGCATCCCTCTGGAGCTCTGCCCCACAAGCAACGTGCAAACACGCGTGGTGCCAAGCCTGGCTGAACACCCCATCAGGGACTACATTGACCAGCAGGTCCGCGTCACCGTCAACACCGACAACAGGCTGTTCTCTCGCACCTCCGTCACGGACGAGCTGTGGCGCTGCCACACGGCCCTCGACCTCGATGAGCGCACGCTGAAGTGGATCGTGCTGAACGGCTTCAAGAGCGCCTTCCTGCCCTACGAGGAGCGCCAGGCCCTGCTCCGGCACGTGCTCCCGATCCTCGACATGAGCCGCTACACCCTCGAGCCCCCCGCTTCTCGCTGAGCCCCCCATGGTTCTCGAACTGACGTCAGTCTTCGTCGGCTTCGTCGCGGCCTGCATGGGCGCGACCCTGATGCGGCGGCGCTTGTCGGCTCAGCGGCGGGACCTGGAGTCATCACGCAACGTACAAACTGAGCGAATCCTGGCCCTGCTGGCTTCCCAGCAACCCGGGGTCTGGGACGTGGAGGAGCTTCGGGACCTGGTGACCCGCACGGCGTCGTCGTTCTGGAGCGCCCCGACGCGAGAGGCGCTGGAGGGCCTGCAGGCCTGGGTGCAGCCAGAGATGCTGAGCGGGCAGGCTGCACGGTGGCCGGCAGAGGCGGTGCGGCGCGAGGCCGTCGTCACCCTGGCCCGCCCCCCGGTCTTCGTGCACGTCACGGAAGGCGGGCCGGGCGCCGATCGTGTGGTCGTTCGCTTCGAGGCCCACATCTCCCAGGACTTCTTCCGTGCCGATGGGGTCTGTATCCGCACGGAGCGGCACCCTGCCGGGGTCTCGTATCACCTGTGGCACCACGAAGACGGGCAAGGTTGGCGGTTGGAGGGCATCAGCGAGCGCTTCCCCGGGCACGAACCCAGCCCCTCCTCCACCACCGCAGGGATCCGCCCGCTGCACGGCTCGCGCCAGGCCCGGTGAAGGGAATGACCTGGCGCGACCAGGAAGGCCCTCAACGGCAGCCACGCGTTATCTTGTCTCCTGACGTACCCCCGGGGGCTTTCGGTCGTGTTATCCGGAACCCATTGACCTTGAAACGCCGGAAACCCGCACCAGAGCGAAGCAGCCTCACAGCGGGGCTGATTCGGATAATCAACATTATCTGAACCAGCGCGATACCCCCCGTCCAGCCTGCTTGAGGCGGCAGCGTCCCAGGCCGTCGGCCTGGGACGGCCTTGCGAGAGCGCGGCGCCCGACGTCAGTCAGCCGCCCGACCTGCTGGTCCGAAGGGAGCCCGCTCGAGGATCAGGCCAGGGCCTGGCCGTTGTCGACGTCATCCACGCCGGCGATGAGGGGGGCGCGGCCCGTCACGTACAGCTTGATCGTGCCCTCGGGGTGCTGGATCGTCAGGCTGCCGTCGGCCCCCTGGGTGATGGAGCCGGCCTTGCCGTCCGGATCGCGCAGCGTGAGGCTGCCCGGCCTGGAATCGAGCACCTTCAGGTTGCCCGAGAAGACGCTCTTCTTGGCCCTGCCGTCACTGCCGATCTCGTTCAGGGCGATCTTCATTCTGCCATCCGGCTGCGCCTCGGCCCGCAGGCCATAGGTGCGGCGCACGAGGCCGAACAACGCAGAGCCCTTGGCGATGAGGTCCAGCACCTGGGGGCTGGACTCCCGGATCGCCGCGGTGCCCGAGACGTCGAAGCCCTTCACCGAGGTGCCGGGGGCCAGCCTCAGGCGCGTGCCGGCAGGCAAGCCCGAGAGCTGCAACAGCCCGGGCCGAGCGGTCGTCGGCTGGGAGGGAGCCGGGATGACGGGCGGCGGGGTCGGCGAGGGCGGGGTGGGCGCAGGCGTCGTCTGGGCCGGCGGGATGACGGGCGGAGGCGCCGGCAGCGGCGGCGCAACGGGCGGAGGCGCCGGCAGCGGCGGCGCGACGGGCAGAGGCGCCTGAGGCAGCGGCGCTGGGGGCACGCTCATCGGGAACGCAGGCGTCGTGGGCTGCATGCCCCAGCCCGGGGTGGGCCCGGCGGGCTGCGTGCCCCAGCCCGGAGCCGGCTGAGGCCGCATCGCCAGGATGGCGTCGAGTTGCTGCTGGAGCCGGGCGACTTCCGCCATCAGGGCCTGGATCTCGGCCACCTGCGCGGGCGTCGGCCCCGGAGCCACGGGCGGCGTCTGGCCCCAGGGCGAGGGCTGCTGCGGCACGCTCGGGTAAGACGGCGTCTGGCCCCACGGCGAGGTCGGCTGCTGCGGCACGCTCGGGTAAGGCGGCGTCTGGCCCCACGGCGAGGGCTGCTGCGGCACGCCCGGGTAAGGCGGCGTCTGGCCCCACGGCGAGGGCTGCTGAGGCACGAAGGGCGGCGTCGCGTAAGGCGGCACCCCACCGAAGCTCGCGCCGTCCTGGCCCCAGGCCGCGGCGGCCGGCTGAGCCGGCGGGGCGACGGGCGCCGCCACCGGAGGCCGGCCGGGGAGCTGCTGGATGGAACCGACGCGGTGGATGCCCATGATTCTTCCTCCGAAGGCTGAACGCCTTGGAGTGCTTATCGGGCCCACGGCGCCCAAGGGTGCCCAAGGTGGGATTAAGCTCGATTAAAAACGCCTAAAAGTTGGCGTAAGGCTCCGCGTCGCCCGGCACCTCGGACGAGCCCCCCGCTGCCAGCACCCACGTGTCTCGGGCCAGCGGACGATCAGGGGCCACCAGCCCCCGCAGCCAGCCCCCCCACCGCCAGTAGCGCGGCGCCCGCACGCGGGCGAGCGAGGGGGGCGCGATCGGCTCACCGCGCGTGATCGCCCGGAGCACCCCGTAGGCGGCCTTGCGCCCCCCGTCCCGTCGCACCAGGCCGAAGTGATCCTCGATCGCCAGCAGGCCCCCGCCCCCCACGGGCCGGGGCGCATCGAACAGCTCGTAGACGTTGATCCATGGGGCCGGCCCCCCCCCGGCCTGCCCTGCCAGCAGCCCCGCCACCTGGGGCAGGGCGGCCGCGTACCAGGCCGCCATGGTGTCCTCACCCCGGGGCGCCGCCGGGAACCAGCGCCAGGGGCCCAGACGCGGCCCCGCCGGGGCGCTGGCGTAGCCGAGCTCCGCCACGGCCAGCCCCTTGCCGTGCCAGGGGCTGCCCGGCGTTCGCTGCCGTGCGAGGGCCTCCTCCAGGCAGGACCACTCCAGCGGGCCCGTTCCCGGGTGCCACGTGTCAGGGTAGTGATCGAGCGCGACGACGTCGATCGCGTCGCCCGCCTCGCGCAGCAGGCGCTCCGTGAACGGCAGCCAATCGAGCCAGCAGCCCACCGAGGGCAATGGTGGCAGCAGGTTTGCCAGGGGGTTGCAGGCGATCGGGGTCCCGGGGGGGAAGGCCGCCCGAACAGCGCGAAACAGGCCGACCAGGACCTCCCAAGGCACGCCCACTGGCACGCCGAGGCGGCCGACGCGGCGCATGTCGAAGAGCATCGCATCGCCCTTCAGCGCCGCCATGTAGTTGTTCGGCTCGTTCCACACCTGCACCACGGCGAGACCACCGCCCCAGGCGCGGGCGACGCGCCCCACCCAGGCCTCCCAGCCCGCGAGGAAGGCCACCGGCGACGCCTCCCACAGGCCGCGGGCCCACGGCGGTGGGTGGTAGAGCAGGCCATAGACCGCCAGGCCCCGGCTGGCCGCCTCGGCGAGGAAGCCCTCGTACCAGGCCCAGGCGGCCGCGTCGGCCTGGCCCCG
Source organism: Candidatus Sericytochromatia bacterium (assembly GCA_035285125.1). Lineage (GTDB taxonomy): Bacteria > Cyanobacteriota > Sericytochromatia > S15B-MN24 > JAQBPE01 > JAYKHL01. The sequence goes on from JAYKHR010000045.1 coordinate 101,671, forward strand.
GGCGGGCTCCAGCCACGCCCAGTCCACGTCGAGCCGCACGCCCCCGACGCCGAGCTCCTCCAGCGCGTCGAACGCCTCGGCCTGCCGCGCCCGCAGGCGCTCGGGCTCTCGGTCTGGACACAGGCGGGCGGGGTTCAGGTTGACGGACCAGGTGGGGCGCATGGGGCCTGCGTACCCCTCTTTCCGCCCGCCAACGCGGCTCGGGCAGGGGTCGCCGGTATCGCCCGCGCCCGCGCCACGTGCTAAGATCCCCGGCATGCTGCGTCGCCTCGGCTCGATCGCCCTCCTCTCCCTTGCGCTCGCCCTGCCGCCGTTCGCGCCCGCCCACGGCCAGGCGATCGGTGCCCGGGCCCTCGGCGCAGCGTCCATCAGCCGCGACGGCGCGGCCCGCCTCGACGCGCTGATCCAGCGCCTGGCACCGCCCGAGGCCCACGTCGGCATCAGCGTGCTGCGGTACGCCACCGGCCAGGTCTACTACGAGCGGGAGGCCCACAAGCTCTTCACGCCAGCCTCCATCCACAAGCTGGCCACGGCAGGCGCTGCCCTGTCCCGCCTGGGCATCGGCCGGCGCTTCCAGACCCGCGTGGTGACGGCGGCGTTGCTCGAGAACGGTGTGCTGCACGGAGACCTCGTGCTCAAGGGCGACGGCGACCCGATGCTGATGCCCGCCGACCTCGACCGGCTGGCCGCGCAGGTGGTGGCCGCCGGCGTGCGCGAGGTGGTGGGTGATATGGTGGGCGACGCCACCGTGTTCGCGCCAGAGGCCCGCGGCGCCGCGGGGTGGGCCATCGACGACGTCGGGCAGGCCTACGCGGCCACGGTGTCGGGCCTGGGGCTGAACCGGAACGCGCTGGTGGTGACTGTGTCGCCAGGCACGCGCGGCGGTGAGGCGCTGAAGGTCGAGCTCACGCCCGCTAGCCGCTACGTCCAGGTGCGCAACCGGGCGACCACGCTGGCGCCCGGCGAGCAGGGCACCTTGGGCATCGGGTTCGTGACCACGGGCACCCCATGGACCGAGACGCTGAGCCTGACGGGGGGCCTGCCCCTGGGCACGGAGAGCCAGGTCAGCACCATGGCGATGACGGAGCCCGCCCGCTTCACCCTGATCGCGTTCAAGGAAGCCCTGGTGCGCCAGGGCGTGCGCTGGCGGGGCCAGGCGCGCCTGGGCCCGGCCCCGGCGTCTGCCCGGACGCTCGCGAGCCACGCGAGCCCGCCGCTGGCGGACATCACGGGCGAGATGCTGCGCGAGAGCGACAACCTGATCGCCGAGACATTGCTGATGCATGTGGGGGCCAAGGGGCGCGGGGGCCCGGGGACCTGGGACAAGGGTGTGTCCGAGCTGCGCAGGTTCCTGGAGCAAGCGGGCTGGAAGGCCGACACCTTCCGCCTTGCGGACGGCTCCGGGCTCTCGCGGTACAACGCCGTGAGCCCCGCGCACGTGACCCGGCTCCTCCACCACATGCCGACGCAAGGTGCTGCCTACCCGGCCTTGCTGGTCGGGTTGCCCGTCTGCGGTGTGAGCGGCACGCTCAAGGGCCGCCTCGCGACGCCGGGCGTGCGGGGCAGGCTCCGCGCCAAGACCGGGACGATGAGCGGGGTTTCGAGCCTGGCGGGCTACCTGGACACCCGCGATGGCCAGACCCTCGTGCTTGCCATCGTCGCCAACGGCTTCGTCGGCTCACCCGGCAAGCTGCGCGCCCTGCAAGACGGCGTGGTGGAACTGCTCGCCAACCCGGACAGCGGGCTGACGCCAAGCTCCTAGCCGGTGCCGGCGAGGGCCGCCATCATCCCTTGCAGCCGGGGCGGCACCGCGGCGCCGTCCGCCATGGCCCCTTCTCCGCCGCGCTTCCAGCGGAAGGTGAAGCCGGCCGGCAGCAAATTGAGCTGCACGTGGCAGAGCGCGAGGGTCTGCCCGGGCGCTGCCGTCGGCAGGCTGGAGTGCGACATCCCGCTGCCGTCGAAGACCGTCACGGCCCCTCGCCCGACCACCTCGACCCCGCGGCCGGGGGAAACGACCAGCGCCGTCCCGACGTCCACGCCCACGCCGAGCAGGCCGGGTGCCGTGGCGGCCATGGTCGCCAGGCGGCCGAGGCGCTGCTTCTCGCAGAAGTGGTGATCGACCATGAGGCGCTTGAACAGCCCGAGCCCCGGGGACAGCGAGACCAGCCCGGCGCGGGGGTGGACGTCGAGCGTGGAGCCCGCGTCATCATCGCCTTCCTCGGCAGGAGGCTCCCAGCAGCCGGGCCCGACGACTTGCGAGGCAAGCACGGCCGCGCCAGCCCCGACACCGGCCACGCAGGCGCCGCGCACGAAGGCCTCCTGGAAGGCGGCCTCGACGGGGGTGTCGGCGAGCAGGGCGACGAGTTGCAGCGGGTCGTGGCCGACGAGCACGAGGCCCGAGGATGCGGCCAGCCTGGCGAGGAGTTCGGGCGAGGCGGCAGCTTCGCGCCCCTTGAGCGTGTGGGCCTGGACATCCGTGACCCCCACGCCCCGCAGCAGCCGGCGCCACGTCAGGGCCCCCCGCAGCCCCGGGGGCAACTCGGGAGACAGCACGGTGATGCGGCCGTTGGCGCCGCCGGCGAAAAACGCCAAGCGCGCGAGCACGGCGGGCTCTGGCGCGGTCTTGCGCTCCTCGCCCCCGATGATGAACAGCCGGCCCTTGGCTTGGCCCAACCCTGGCTCCTCCGTCGCACCCGCCTCCGGGCGCCTCATCATACCAGCGCGCCGCCGGGGTTTCCAGCTGAGATGCGGATCCTGCGCACCTTGCCAGGTGCCCTGCCAGCCACCCTCGCGGCCGGCCCCCGGCTGAGGGCCCCGAAGCGGTCCAGGGGCCAGACCCGCAGCACCGCGCGACCGATCAGGCAGGTGACGGGCACGGGGCCGAAGACGTGGCTGTCCGTGCTGTCACCGCGGTTGTCGCCCAGCACGAACAGGGCATCCGGCGGCACAACCCCGCCCGGCATGCCGAGCGCCCCCCAGTCTGGCTCGGGGTAGCCGATCGGCGCGGCTCCCCAAGGTTCGGCGAGGGGGCTGCCGTTCACCCACAGGCGCTGGCCCCGGATCCGCAACCGCTCCCCGGGCAGCCCCACGACGCGCTTGACCAGGGCGGGCCCCAGGCCCGGCAGCGGCACGGGGGGCCGACACACCACCACCTCCCCGCGGCGAGGCAGGCGCCAGCACGGCGTGAGCTTGTCGACCAGCAGCCTGTCCCCGACCTCGAGCGTGGGGCGCATCGAGCCAGAGGGGATGAAGCGCGCCTCCACCACCCACGCCCGGGCCAGGAAGGCCCCGAGGGCGAAGGTGGCGAAGATGACGCCGCACTCGGCCGCCAGGGAGCGCCCCCGGCTCAGCACCGCGTCGCCAGCGCCGGCCTAATGGCCCATGGCGCGGAGCGTCTCATCGAGGACCGCCAGGTGCGCCTTGAAGCGGCTGCTCGTGGGTGCGGTGAGCCGCACGTCCTCCACCTCGTGCCGCGCCCGCGCGAGGTCGCGCGACTGCAGCACCCGCGAGAGGGTGGTGCCCAGCGACTTGCCGATCGTGACGTCGGGGTCCGCCGCGGCCTCGGCTGGCGGCAGCTGGTTGTTCTCCAGCACGAACTGGTGGTAGGAGGTGCCGAAATGCCCGGCGATGTCGGCGATCCGACGCCAGCCGAGGTTCGGGTTGGCCGCGATCGCAGCCGCGCCGTCGAGCCTCCCGCGACCAGGCAGAGGCTCCAGGACGCCGGCGGATTGCCCGACGCCGGTGGACACGAGAGAGAGTGGTTCGGGCTCCAGCGCCCCGGCCACCGAGGGCTGGCTGACGGACATCGTGGGTCCAGGCCCCATCGGAGCGGCCGGCAAGCCCGGCTGCGGCTGTGCGCCGTAGGTCTGGCCGGGCTGCGGCTGCGCGCTGTAGGTGATGCCCGGCTGCACCTGTCCTTGGAGCAGCTGTGCGGCGCTCGGGGCAGTCACGGTGACGGTGGAGGGCAGGGCCCCCTGGGCATAGGCAGGCAGGGTGGGGGCGTTGAGGGTCATGCTGGGCGTCACCACGCCCTGCGCCGCCCCCGGCACCGTCAACCCAGGCGCGGGCTGGGGCGCGGCCGCGGCGCCCGGCAGGAGCACAGGCGGCTGGGCCGACATCATCCCAGGCTGCGCGGCCGTGGCGGTCCGGAACCAGTCCGTGGCGCGGATCGGGCGACCGGCGAGGGCCTCCTCGACCAGGGGCCGGGAGGCGCCGTTGGCGGCATAGGAGGCCAGCACGAGGGGCGTCACGCCGAAGGCGCTTGCCACCCGCGGGTTGGCGCCGTGCTGGAGCAGCACCGCCGCGACGTCGGTGTGGCCCTGCTGGAGGGCCCACATCAGGGGCGTGTAGCCCCAGCGATCGACGACGTTGGGCTGGGCGTAACGCGTCACGAGGTACTCGACGACGGCGCGACGCCCGTGCTGGGCGGCCCACGTGAGGGGCGTGTAGCCCTCCCAGTCCCGGGCATTCAGGTCACCGCCGTGGGAGACCAGCGTCCGGACACGCTCCACGTCGCCCAGGGCCGCAGCGTGGGCCAGGTCACGGTTGAGCATCTGGTTCGAGTAGGGGTTGGTGGCGCTGTCGTAGACGGAGGACCGGTAGCGCGCGTTCGTCATCATCGGAGCCGCGGGGTTCCACCAGGCCACGTTCCAGGCCGACTGGTCCCAGGGCTGGTCACCCTGGATGCGGTAGGCCCAGTCCTGAGACATGGGGATGTAGCCCGAGGCCGGCGTGAAGCCCGTGTAGGCCTGCTGCGCGCGCGGGGCGTGGCCCTGCTGCCAGCCCTGCCAGCCCCAGCCCGAGCCCGCCGCGGGCAGCCAGGGCACGGGGCGCCGGGTTCGCGGGTAGCCCCACTCCGCGCCGGACTGATACTCGCGGTCCCAGACGTGCTCGTCAGGGTAATAGGCCGCCGCGGGTGCAGCCGTGCCGGCCAGCAGCAGGGGCAAGGTCAGGGCAATCTTGAGCGCAAGCGAGCGCATCGGGGGGCCTCCACGTTATGATAGAAAAAGGTCGTCTTTGCTTGAGTTTTACCCTCCGAGGGGGGCAAGCTCACGGCCCAGATCACGGCGTCGGCGCCCGAGCCCCACGCACGCCGGAAGGCCTTGTCATGACCCCCACCAGGTGCTAATGTTCAAATATTCAAAGGTTTGAATGTTTGAACATTCGAACCAAGGAGGCCCTGTGCCCGCCCGTCACCTGGCAGCCAAGGAACTCGGAGCGCTCCTGAGCGTGCTGGCCCACCCGGCCCGCCTGCAAATTGTGGAGGAGCTCGGCCTGCGCGAGCTCGACGTCCGGGCCCTGGCGGACACGTTGGGCCTCTCCCAGCCGGGCGTCTCCCAGCACCTGGGCCTGCTGCGCGCCCACCGGCTCGTCAGCGAGCGGCGTGAAGGCCGCCGGGTGTTCTACCGGCTGCGGCGTCCCGAGCTCGCCGCCTGGCTGCTCGAGGGGCTGGGCTTCCTGGCAGAGCCCCTCGCGAGCGTCGAGGACCGCCGCCAGCTGATGAACGCGGCGCGCGCGACGTGGAGCGGCGAGGTGCGAGATGGCTGAGCGCGCACGCTGGCTGCGGGCCCTCCTGCTCGCCTCCTTGATGCTGGTGCTCGTGGGGGCGACCAACCTGTCGCCGGCCGCGGGCCAGCGGCCGCACCCCGCAGCCGTCACGCTGTTGGCCGAAGAAGAGGCAGCCCCGGTGCTGCGCGACACGCTGGCGCTCCGAGTCGTGGCGCGCAAGCGCGCGGCGGACCCGCTGAGGCCCGTGCGCCCGACCTGGCTGGCCCTGACCCACACGCCCCTCCGACCGGGCTGGGTCCCCCTGGCGTGGCGCACCCCCGGGGCCCGCGCGCCGCCTTGCCGGGCCTGACGTCCCCAGCCCGACCACCCGGCCCGGCGCCCGTCACGGCGCGCCTAAGGAGGACCATCGACCTATGGAAAAGCTCATCCGCGGCATCCACGCCTTCCAGACGGATTACTTCCGCGACCAGCGGGAGCTCTTCGCGCAACTCGCGCGGCACCAGGCGCCCGAGACGCTGTTCATCACCTGCGCCGACTCGCGCATCGTCCCCAACTTGCTGACCCAGACTGAGCCAGGCGAGCTCTTCATCTTGCGGAACGCGGGGAACATCGTGCCGCCCCACGGCGCTGCCCGGGGCGGCGAGGGCGCCACCGTCGAGTACGCCGTGGCGGTGCTCGGCGTGAAGGACATCATCGTGTGCGGCCACTCCCAGTGCGGCGCGATGAAGGGCCTGCTCGACCCGCGCACCACCGAGAGCCTGCCGGCCGTCCACGAGTGGCTGGGGCACGCGGCTGCCACGCGGCGCATCCTGACCGAGAATTACGCCGACGTGACGGACCCCGAGGCGCGCCTGACGGCCTGCATCAAGGAGAACGTGCTCGTGCAGCTCGAGAACCTGCGGACGCTGCCGGCTGTGGCCGCCCGCCTGGCGCGGGGCGACCTGCACCTGCACGGCTGGGTGTACGAGATCGAGACCGGGCAGGTCTTCGCATACGATCCGCACGACCGGGCCTTCCACCTCATCACCGAGGCCACGGAACCTCGGTCCGAGGCTGAGCCCCGCTACGCGGGCCGCCAGATCTAGGGGGCCTCGTCATGCCAAACTCCCAGCCCCCTCCCGCCCCCGCGCGGGAGACCCTGCCACGTGACCTGATGGCGTCGCTCGTGGTGTTCCTTGTCGCCCTGCCGCTGTGCATGGGCGTCGCCATCGCCTCGGGCGTGCCGCCGGCCGCGGGCCTCTTGACGGGCATCATCGGCGGCATCGTGGTGGGCCTATTCGCGGGCAGCCCGCTGCAGGTCAGCGGCCCGGCGGCGGGCCTGACGGTGCTCGTCTTCGAGCTCGTGCAGCGCCACGGCCTGCCGATGCTCGGCGTGATCGTGCTCGCCGCCGGCGTCGTCCAGGTGGCCGCCGGCACGCTGCGCCTCGGCAGGTGGTTCTCCGCCATCTCCCCCGCCGTGGTGCACGGCATGCTCGCGGGCATCGGCGCGCTGATCATCGCCGCCCAGGTCCACGTGATGGTCGATGACGCGCCGCGTGGCAGCGGCCTCGCGAACCTCCTCGCCCTCCCGGAGGCGCTGTGGAAAGGCGTGGCCCCGCTGGACGGCACGACGCACCACATCGCCGCCGCCGTGGGGCTCGCCACCATCGCCGTGATGCTGGCCTGGAGCTATGTTCCGGGCCCTCTGCGGGCCATCCCGCCCGCGCTGGTGGGCGTGGCCTCGGCGACGGCGGCGGCAGCCTGGCTGCACCTGCCCATCCGGTACGTCGACCTGCCCGACAGCCTGCTCGGCTCGCTGAAGCTGGTCGGCCTCGCGGACCTCGCCCGGCTGGCCGAGGGCCCCATCTTCGAAGCCGTGCTGGCGGTGGCCGTCATCGCCAGCGCCGAGAGCCTGCTGACGGCAGCCGCCGTCGACAAGATGCACGGCGGCCCCCGGCACGACCCGGACCGCGAGTTGATGGCGCAAGGCCTTGGCAACGCGCTGTGCGGCATCGTGGGCGCGCTGCCGATGACGGGCGTGATCGTGCGCTCGGCCGCGAACGTCCAGGCGGGCGCCGTGACGCGAGCTTCGACGATCTTCCACGGCACGTGGATCCTCGCCACGGTGGCCCTGCTGCCGTGGCTGCTGGAGCGCGTCCCCCTCACGGCGCTGGCGGCGCTGCTCGTCTACACGGGCTTCAAGCTGCTCGCGCCCGCCACCTTGATCCAGCTGCTCAAGGCGGGGCGCAGCGAGGCCGGCATCTACCTCCTGACGGCGGGCGCCATCGTGGCGACCAACCTGCTAAAGGACATCATCATCGGCATCATCGCTGCGCTGGTGCGCCAGCTGTCGGTGCTCTCCCACCTCGACATCGCCGTCGAGCACCGTCCCGAGGCGAACAGCGTGCGCCTCAAGCTGCGCGGGGCAGCCACGTTCCTTGCCCTCCCGGACCTCCAAAAGGCGCTCGCCAAGGTGCCGGCCGGTGCCGACGTCGTCATCGACGGCGGCGACCTGCGGCACATCGACCACGCCTGCCTGGAGTTCTTCGGCGGCTGGGAGCAGGGCCACGCCCCCACGGGCGGCACCGTCGAACTGGACTGGGATGGTTTGCGCGGCCTGCAGGCGAGCAGCCGCCCCAGCACCGCGCGGGCGGCGGTGGGCGCCGGACACGGCGGCTCGGGACCGCTGGGGGTATGATGGGCGGGTGCACCGCCTGCTGATCGCCCTCTGCGCGCTGCTGCTGGCCCCCGCCCTCCCGGCGGGGGCCGAGTCGCTGCCGCGGGAGGACGCCCTCCGGGCGAAGGTGGCCCGCGCAGCCGCCAGGCTTCCCGACGGCCCCTTCCAGGCTGAGCTCGCCCGGCTGAACCGCGCCCACGCCGGTCAGCGGATGCGCCGCAGCGGCTGGGTCGTGGGAACGGCCCCGGATGTCACGGCGGCCGGCCTGGTGGCGGTCCACGTGGCCGCCGCGCCCGAGAGCCCCGGCCCGACGTGGACGGCCTACCTGGCCGAGGGCCATGGCATGGCCGTGGGCGACCGCCTGACGTGGGAGGGCGTCATCCGACGCATCGACGCGTCCGGGGAGATCCACCTGCGGGCGGAGCGCGTGGTGCAGTGGGTCCCCAAGGATCAGGCCCGGTTCGGCGACGGCCGGGCCCGCTGGGAGGGCACCCCACCCACCGTCGATTGGCTGAAACACGGGCTGGTCGCGCGACCGCTGCTGCGGCGGGTCGACCCCACCGTGCCCCTGGAGGCCCTTCAGGACTACGTCTCACGGGAGGTGGGGGTGCGGGTCTGGGTGAGCCCCTCGGGTCACGTGGCGCGCACCCAAGTCGTGCGCTCCAGCGGCCGCCGGGACGTCGACCAGGCCGCGCTGGAGGCAGTCGGGGCCTGGCGCTTCGCCCCCTGGCCGGCAGGCCCTGGGTTGGATCAGGTGGAAGACCTCGTGGTGCCGGTCTCGCCGCGCTGACGCGTCCCGCGCGGCCATTTATTTGACGTATCAAAATATTTCCAGGCAAAATAGTCTCCGCAGGCCGGTCCACGCCGCCACCCGCGCCCCGGAGGTCCTAGCTCCCAATGCGTCGTAGCCTCGTCGTTGTCCCCCTGTTGCTCGGCATCGCGGCAGCCCCTCTCGCCTGCAAGGCCAAGCAAGAGGAGAAGCCGGCCGAGGTCCCCGCCGTCCTGACGGTGGAGACCCGGCCTGTCGAGGCGCGGCAGCTGCCGCGCACGCTGGAGGTCACGGGCTCCGTCGCCGCGTGGGAGCCGATGCCCGTCATCCCGGCGGCCAACGGCCTGCGGGTCGTGGCCGTGACCGCCGAGGAGGGCCAGATGGTGGGCCGCGGGCAGGTGCTCGCGGTGCTCGACGACGCCACGCTGAAGGCGCAGCTCGACGCGGCCCGCGCCCGGGCCCGCATCGCGGAGGCCCAGCTGCAGAAGGCCCGCCACCCGATGCGCCTGCAGGACCTCCGCAGCACGGAGGCCGCGCTCGTGCAGGCCGAGGCCGCGGCCCGGCAGGCGCAGGACGCCTACGTGCGCAGCCAGGCTTTGGCAGCCGAGGGTGCCGTGACGCCGATGGAGCTCGTGGGCCGCCAGGCCGCGGCCGAGCAGGCCCGCGCGGCGGCCGACCAGGCCCGCGAGCGGCTCTCGCTCGCCCGCGAGGGCTCGCGGCCGGAGGACCTGGCCATTGCCGAGGCCCAGGCCGACGAGGCCCGCGCCACCCTGGCCCAGATGGAGGCGCTGCACGCCCAGACGCGCGTCAAGGCGCCGGACGCGGGCAAGATCATCCGCAAGGACGTCCACCTCGGGGATGCCTCCGCCGTCGGCAAGGCGATGTTCCAGATGGTCCGGCTGGGCCGGCTGCAGGTGGAGGCGCTCGTGCCCGAGGCCGACCTCGGCCAGGTGAGGCCGGGCCTGCTGGCCCGCGTGGGCTCGGATGCCAGGCCCGACCTGCAGGCGAGCGGCGTCATCCGGGAGGTCAGCCCGGCGGTGGACCTCGCGAGCCGCCAGGCCACCATCCGCATCGACATCCCGGAGGCCTCGGGCCTGCGCGTGGGGATGTTCGTGCGGGCCCAGCTGGCGCTCGGGCAGGTGTCCGCGCTGACCGTGCCCGCATCGGCCGTCGTCACGAAGGAGGCGGGCAGCGAGGTGTTCGTGCTGGATGGCAGCATCGCCCGCAGCCGCAGCGTCGTGCCTGGGGCCAGGGCCGGGGGCTGGGTGGCGATCGCCGAGGGCCTCAAGGCCGGCGAGCAGGTCATCACGGCCGGCGTCGGCTTCCTGAAGGACGGTGACAAGGTCGACGTCGCGCCGCCGAAGGCCGCCTCGCCGGGCAAGCCACAGCCAGGGAAAGCCACCGCGGGCTCCTGAGGCGAGAGGCCCGCCATGAACGTCTCTGCCTGGGCCATCAAGCGCCCCATCCCCGTCATCCTGCTCTTCTTGATGCTGACCCTGGTGGGGCTCTTCAGCTACCTCCGGCTCGGCGTCAACGACAACCCCGACGTCGACTTCCCCCTCATCGTGGTGGCTGTCTCGCAGGCCGGTGCCTCCCCGGCCGAGCTCGAGACCGAGGTCACGCGCAAGGTCGAGGACTCGCTCGTCGGCATCACGGGGCTCGACCACATCACCTCGACCGTCTCGGAGGGCGTGTCGACGACGGTGTGCGAGTTCAAGATTGGCACCCGCTCCGAGACGGCGCTGAACGACGTCCGGGACGCCGTCTCGAGGATCCGCCAGACGCTGCCCGGCGACATCACCGAGCCCTCCATCACGCACCCCAACTTCAGCGGCGAGCCCTTCGCCACCTTCACCGTCTCGTCGACCAGGCGCCCGATGGCCGAGCTGTCGCGCCTCATCGACGAGGACATCACCCGCTCCTTGCTGGCCGTGCCGGGCGTCGCGCAGGTGCGCCGCTCCGGCGGGCTGACGCGGGAGGTGCGGATCGACCTCGAGCCTGCCCGGCTGCGGGCCCACAGGCTCACGGTGGAGGACGTGAACGGGCAGCTCAGGCAGGCCAACGTCAACCTGCCCGGCGGCCGCGCCGACGCCGGCGGGCGCGAGCAGTCGATCCGGACGCTCGGCTCCGCTGGCTCGGTGGAGGCGCTGGCCCGGCTGCCGATCGCCCTGCCGCAGGGCGGCACCGTCAGGCTCGACGCGCTCGGGCGGGTCGCGGACAGCCACGCGGAGGTGCGGCAGAAGGCGTTCCTGAACGGCCAGCCGTGCGTGGCGTTCTCCGTCGTGCGCTCGCAGGGCTCGCCCCTCGTGCAGACCGAGGAGGCCACCCGCCAGCAGGTCGAGGCGCTCGCGGCCACGCTGCCGCCGGACGTGAAGGTCGAGCTCATCCGCACGATGGCGGACTTCACGCGGGACTCCCACGAGGCCACGATGGACGCGCTGTACCTCGGCTCGGCGCTGGCCGTGGCCGTGATCTTCATCTTCCTGCGCAATGGCCAGGCGCTGTTCATCTCGGCGCTCGCCATCCCGCTCTCGGTGATCGCGACCTTCGGCGTCATGAAGCTGCTCGGCTACACCCTCAACGGGATGACGACGCTGGCGCTCACGCTCGTGGTCGGCATCCTCGTGGACGATGCGATCGTCGACCTCGAGAACATCTACCGCCACATCGCGATGGGCAAGTCGCCCATGAGGGCTGCCCTGGAGGCCACCGACGAGATCGGCCTCGCCATCGTCGCCACCACCATGACGATCGTCGCCGTGTTCATCCCGGTGGGCTTTATGGGCGGCATCCCCGGGATGTTCTTCCGCTCGTTCGGCGTCACGGTGGCCGTGGCCGTGCTGTTCTCGCTGCTGGTCGCCCGGACCCTCACGCCGATGATGGCCGCCCACCTGCTGCCGGAGCGGCTCGCCCACGCCGAGGACCGGGCGCCCTGGCGCGAGCCCTACATGCGCCTGCTCGAGTGGGCCCTCGCCCACCGCTGGAAGACGCTGACCGGGGCCCTGGCCGTGTTCGTCGGCTCGATGGCGCTGGTGCCCGTGATCCCCAAGGGCTTCATCGACCTCGGCGACATCGGCCAGGCCATGGTCCAGATCTCCCTCCCCGCAGGCTCCACGATCGAGGAGACGGAGCGCGTGGTGATGGAGACGAGCCAGCTGCTCGCGGCCCGGCCGGAGTCCCAGCTGGTCTTCGCGACCGTCGGCTCGGCCTCGAACTCGGCCGGGGGCTCCCTGGTGCAGTCGGCCAGCTCCGTCACGCGCGGCACCGTGAACGTGGTGCTCAAGCCCCGCGACCAGCGCACGCTGACGCTGGAGGCATTCCAGGACCAGCTGCGCCCGGAGCTTGCCCGCATCCCGGGCGCGCGCGTGGCCTTCGCCCAGTTCGGGGCGACGGGCTCCGCCAAGCCCGTGAACGTGCTGCTGCGCGGCTCGGACGGCCGGCTGCTCGAGCAGGTGGGGGCGCAGGTGCTCAAGGAGATGCGCACCCTGCCAGAGCTGCGGGACGTCACGAGCACCGCCGCGGAGCTCCGTCCGGAGGTCGTGATCAGGCCCCACCTGACGCGCGCCGCCGAGCAGGGGGTCTCCGTCGCGGCCATCGGGCGGGTGGCCCGCCTCGCGACCCAGGGCGATGCCGAGTTCAACCTCGCCAAGTTCAACGCCGACTCGCGCCAGCTGAACATCCGCGTGCAGCTTGCCCCGTCGGCGCGGGCCGACCTGGCCGCCATCGGAGACCTCCTGGTGCCCGGCCGGGCTGGCCTCGTGCCCCTGCGGACGGTGGCCGACCTCCACTTCGGCACGGGCCCCGTGCAGATCGACCGCTACGACCGCGCCCGCCAGATCACCTTCACGGCCAACCTGACGGCCGGCGACATGGGCACGGCCCTCGCGAAGGTCGCCGAGCTGCCCAGCATCAAGGCCCTGCCGGCCGGCATCACCCAGGGCACGGTGGGCGAGTCCAAGGTGATGATGGACATCTTCACCGAGACCCTGATCGCCCTCGGCACGGGCATCATGGCCATCTACGCCGTGCTGGTGCTGCTCTTCGGGGGCTTCCTGCAGCCGCTGACCATCATGATGGCGCTGCCCCTGTCCATCGGCGGGGCGATGGCCGGCCTGCTGGTCTTCGGCAAGGAGCTCGGTCTCTACGCGCTCATCGGCGTGATGATGCTGATGGGCCTCGTCACCAAGAACTCGATCCTGCTCGTCGAGTACGCGCAGATGGCCCGCAACCAGGGCGCCACGCGCCGGGAGGCGCTGCTGCGCGCCGGGCGCGACCGCCTGCGGCCCATCTTGATGACGACGATCGCCATGATCGCCGGCATGCTGCCCATCGCCCTGGAGCTGGGCACGGGCACCGAGATCCTCTCGCCGATGGCCGTCGCCGTGATCGGGGGGCTCGTCACCTCCACGCTGTTCACGCTCGTCGTGATCCCGGCGGCCTTCACCCTCATCGACGACATCCAGCGCACGGCCTGGGGCTGGCTCGGCAAGCGGCTGCCGGCGCCGGACGAGCCGGGCGACGGGGCCGCGCCGGCAGAGCCGACGGCCTAGGGCGCGGGCATCGGCAGGCCTGCCCGCCAGGCCCGGCGCAGCGCCACGGCCCGGTCGACCTCGTTGGTGACGAGCCCATCCACGCCCCAGCGCAGCAGCCGCGCCATGGCCGCGGGCTCGTCCACCGTCCAGGCGAACAGCGGCAGCCCCTGCCCGTGGGCGGCCGCGACGACGGGGCCGCCGAGGGCCTCGTGCCAGCTCAGCACCAGGTCGGCGTGCGCGCCCAGCGCCCGGGTGGGCGGTGGCTCCAGCGGCCGCACCAGCAGGCCGAGGGGGCGGTCGGGCGCCAGCCCCGCCAGCCGGCGCAGCGCGGCGCGGTGGAAGGAAATCAAGATGGCGCCGCCCGGCGGCGTGTGGCTGCCCAGCGCCTCGGCCACGCGCCGCACGAGCCCGGGGTGGGCCTCCTTGAGCTCGACCACCGCCACGGCCCGGCCCGCGAGCACCGCCAGCGCCTCCGCTACGGTGGGCACGGGCTCCCCGCGCCAGCGCGGGTGCTTCCAGCCACCCGCGTCGAGCCGCCGCAGCTCGGCGAGCGTCAGGCTGGCGACCTCCCCCCGGCCGCTGGTGGTGCGATCCACGGTGGGGTCGTGCATGAGCACGGCCTCCCCGTCGCGCGTGAGGCGCACGTCGAACTCGACGGCATCGGCCCCCGCCTCGACGGCGGCCCGCAGGCTGGCGAGGGTGTTCTCGGGGGCCAGGGCCGAGTAGCCCCGGTGGGCGACGATCCAGGGCCGCGGGAGCGCGGGCAGGGGCCGCTTGTGGTAGGCCGCCGGGGCGGCCTGCCCCGACCAGGCGACGAGCTGCTCGCCGATGGCCCGCCCCCCCCGCGCCAGCGGGGCGCACGCCGTTGCCAGGGCCACGTGAGCCACGAGCGCCGCCGCCAGCGCATGCCGCCTGCCCATGGGCCGGCCCCCCTTTCCCGTGCCCCGCACGCCGTCAGAGCATGAAGCCGTAGAGCACCTCGCCGTCGGGCGAGACCGTCAGCCCGCTGACGGGCCGCTCGGGCGTCCCCCGGTCCCACTCGACGTGGTGGGTCGCGCCCGTGTCGACGTCCACCGCCAGCACGCTCGTGCCGATGGCATACGCATACACGACCACCGGCTGCGTGGCGACCAGGGCGGCGGTGTCGTAGCTCGACACGTACAGCTCGCGCCGGCGCCAGGAGTACGCCAGCGTGCGGCCCATGAAGATGTTGTCGACCAGCAGGGTGTTCGTGCCGCCGTTGGCGGGGTTCACGGCCCAGATGGCCGTCCACCGCGTGTCCCCAGCCTTGGGGTGCTGGGCCAGCAGCCAGCCCGGCGGGCTCGAGTAGCCCGGCGTCACGTCGAAGGCGACGTCGTAGCACCGGCTGCTGGCCGGCAGCCGCTCGACGGGTGGGTGCCCGACGGCCACCGGCACCGTCGCTGGCGGCGTGCCCGTGACCTCGTAGAGCGAGGCGCCCTGGGCGGCGCGGTCGTTCGCGAGGTAGAGCCGCTCGCCGAAGCGCCGGAAGGCGTTGTAGACGTTGGATGCCGACTCGATGGGCATGTACGGCTGCCACGTGAACGCGCTGAGGCTGGCATCAACGGGCGTGCCGCGCAGGAGCTGCTCCGAGTCGCCGTGGGCCAGCACGGCGGCGCTGCCGGGCTCCCGGACGGCGCCACGAACGGCATTCTGCCAGGCCGTGGCCACCGGGTCGCGCAGCACCCCGGTCCCGGTGTCGTAGATGCGCAGCTCGGGGCCGTGGGCGAGCAGGATGTACCGGGAATCGTAGAACGAGCCGTACCAGCGCGTCACGCGGGCGGGGTTGGCCGGCCGCCCCATGTCGACGAGCCGGAAGCGGCTGCCCAGACCATCCCGCCGCCGCTTGCGCTCGGGCGTGGGCACCCAGCCAGCCGGCTCACCCGTCAGCCGCAGGCCCGGCGCCAGCCCGCTGAAGCCCAGCTCACCCGCCACCCCGATCGTCGGCCGGTCGAGCGGGAAGTCCTCCGCCGTGAAGGGGACGGTGCCGGACGCCACCGCGAGCGGCTCGAGCGGGAGCCGTGCAAGCTCGGCGCGCACGGCCCCGTCCAGCGCGGCAAAGGCGCCAAGCCGGCCGAGCGCCGCCCGCAGGGCGTCCGAGGAGGCCGCCAGCCCGTCCGGGCCGAGGCCCGTGACGAGGTCGTCGGCCCAGGCCGGCTGCCTGGCGAGGGCCTCCTCGAGCGCCGCCACGGCCCGCCTGGCGGCCTCGAAGGCCTGCGCCACGCCGGCCTCCCGGGCCGCCTGCGGCCGCAGCAACTGGAGCTTGAAGACGCCCTGGAAGGCGCGAGCGGCGGCCGTGCTCGCGGGGCTGAGCACGAGCCGCAGCGTCACGTCGCCGGCCTCGCGCAGGGCGTAGCCCCGGGCAGGCGCGGCCAGGAGCCGCCCCTGGCCGTCGAGCAGCGCGACGAAGGCCTGGGAACCCGTCTTCGCGACCAGCCGGACGACCTGGCCTGCCGCCAGCGGCGGCAGCGCAAGGTCGAAGGCCCCGGCCGCGTCCGTCCGCAGGGTGCCGCCGCCGGCCTCCTCCCAGGCCGTGAGGGGCACCGCCCGCCCCGTGGCG
Organism: Candidatus Sericytochromatia bacterium; assembly: GCA_035285125.1. Taxonomy (GTDB): domain Bacteria; phylum Cyanobacteriota; class Sericytochromatia; order S15B-MN24; family JAQBPE01; genus JAYKHL01. The sequence continues at coordinate 117,714 of JAYKHR010000045.1, forward strand.
AGGTCCCAGGCCGTGAGGCTGGCGCCCTCCACGGGCTGGCCGTTAACGGCCACGCTGCCGAGCAGCCGGCGGCGGATGGCGGGCAGGGGCGTCGCAGGCGCCGGGGCGGGCGAGGCCGACGCCGGCGGTGGTGAGGCGCTGCCCGGGGCGGAGGGCGCCAGGGACGCGGGAGGCCCTCCCCCCGGAGCCGCGCCTGCCGTCGGCGCCGGGCTCAGCCCGGCCGGCGGGGCACAGCTCGGCAGCAGGAAGGCTCCGACCAGGAGGGACAGGGCGAGGCGCGAGGGGACCACGGCGGTTCTCCGGCAAGCCGTTCAGGGACCGACCCCGCTCGTACCCCGCCCAGGGCCGTGACATACGTCGCCGCCTCGATCCTTTCCCTGGCGCGCCTGAAAGCGCGCGTTGCCCGGCCGGACCCGGTCCCCGCTCAGGCCCGAGAGGCCGTAAAGACGACGGGTTCAGCCGGGCGTGCGGATACGGGCAAGGTGACGACGAAGTTGCTTCCCTCGCCTGGCGTGCTGGTCACCGTCAGCGTTCCCTGGTGCCCCCCCTCGATGATCGCACGGCTGAGCGTCAGGCCAAGTCCGAGGCCCCGGCTCCCCGACTGGCCGGGACAGGCCTGGAAGAACGGTTCGAAAACCCGAGCCAGGTGCTCGGGTTCGATGCCGACCCCCGTGTCGACCACCCGCAGCTCGGCGGCACGTGGCATCCTGGCCAGCTGCACCTCCACGCGCCCCCCGGCCGGGGTCGCCTTGCGCGCGTTATCAAGGAGGTTTTGCAGCACCTGGTTCAGGCGGTCTGCATCGGCCTCGATGGAGACCCCTTCTGACGGCATGTCCGTGACCAGCGTGATGCCTGCCGCGTCGAACGCTGGCCGCTGCGCGTTCGTCACCTGGTGCACCAGGTCGTTCAACTGGGTGGGGCCCTTCTCGCAGGAGAGTCCATGCGTTCGCAAGCGAGCCAGCTCGAACACGTCATTCACCAGGCGTTTCAGCACCAGGGACTGCTCCTCGGCCACTTGGAGCAGCCCCGCGGTCGGCTCGGCCAGAGCCTGACCCTGACCGCTCCTCAGAATGTGAAGCGCGGTGATCACGGAGGTAAGGGGCGTCCTGAGCTCGTGGCCGATGGTGGTGATGAACTGATACTTCGCGGCATCCAGCCGGGCCAGCTCCTCGTTGTGGAGGCGCAACTGCGCGTTCGTGGTTTCGATCAGGAAGACCAGCATGCCAACCCCAACCATCAGGTTCAGCACCATCGAAACCGAGTACCCGACCCAGGCCCAGGGCGTGTGCGCCAGGACAGGATAGGAGAAAAACCAGAGGCCGGAGATGACAACGGGCAGGCCCAGGAATCTGGAGCCGGCGGCCTGGTGGGTTCGCAGGATGCTCCATCCCAGCCACACGTGGAGCCAAGAATAGGCAAGCATGGAGGGCAGGACCACCACATTGAAAGGCTGCCCCCACGCAGCAAGGCCGGCGCCAGGAAGGCCAGTAGCCACCAAGAAAAGGGGGAGGCGACGCGCGGTCATCGGGGCGTCACGGCGCAAGACCCGAGAGGCCTGAACGAGGCACCAGCAAATCGCGTTGACCAGGACAACTTCCAGACCCCACAACCATCCGGGACGTCCAAAGAAGGCTGCAAACATCTCGGACAGCAGGAGGCAAAGCCCCCCCCGTAGGCGCACAGCCACAGTCTGAAGAACGGGGTCTGGTGGTGCCTCCAAATCCAGGCTGACATAACCAAGATCGTCGCCACGCCAAGGACGTTGCTGATACTGGCCTGCTCAACTTGTGTCACAATGGCTCCGTGGAGGTTTCGAAGTCGTGCGCACCCGTGTGTCGCCAATTTTCCACGGTCAACAATAGCGGACCCTGCAGGAAAGGTTCAACCATCCTCCGATGAGACGCCACGCTGACTACGTCGACCTGGCCTTCGGGATGTTTGCGGAATCCGCGCGACGCGGGGTCCTGTTTCACACGGCCGAGGATGAGGTCCTCGACGGGCGCTGCATCACCGTGACCGGCCAGAAATGGCTCAACTTCGCATCCTGCTCCTACCTGGGGCTGGAGCTCGATGAGCGCCTGAAGGCTGGCGCCATCGAGGCGGTGAGCCGCTACGGCACCCAGTTCTCCGCCTCACGCGCCGCGGTCTCCGCACCTCCGTACAAGGAGCTGGAGGCGCTGCTGGAAGCCGTGTTCGACGCCATCCCCCTGCCCACGCCCACCACGTCGCTCGGCCACATCGCAGCCTTGCCGGCGCTGGTCGAGGACACGGATCTGATGGTGCTCGACCAACAGGTGCACGCGAGCGTGATGAACGCGGCGAACCTGGCGCGGGTGCACGGGGCCGGCCTGGAGGTGATCCGTCACAACAACCTCGCCCAGCTGGAGGACATCCTGGTGCGTGAACGCGGTCGTCGCCGCCACATCTGGTACCTGGCGGATGGCGTCTACAGCATGTACGGAGACTTTGCGCCGATCGAGGCGCTGATGAAGCTGCTCGGGCAGCACGAGCAGCTCCACCTGTACGTCGACGACGCCCACGCCATGAGCTGGTGCGGCCAGCACGGGCGCGGCTTCGTGCTCGGCAACACGCCGTTGCACCCCAGGATGGTGGTGGCGACCTCCCTGAACAAGGCCTTTGCCTGCGCGGGTGGCGTGCTCCTCTTGCCAGACCCGAAGCTGCGCGCCAGGGTGCGCATGGGCGGTGGACCGTTGATTTTCTCGGGGCCCCTCCAACCTCCCATGCTCGGGGCCGCCGTGGCCGCGGCCAGGCTCCACTTGTCCCCCGAGTTTCCAGCCCTCCAGCACGAGCTGCTGGAGCGCATCCGACACTGCAACCGGGTCTGCAACGCACTCGGGCTGCCCCTGGTGTCCCAGGACGAGAGCCCCGTCCGCTTCATCGCCACAGGCCTGCCGCAGGTCAGCTACGACATGGTCGAGCGGTTGCAGCGGGAGGGCTTTTACCTGACTGTCGCGGTCTTCCCCTTGGTCCCGATGAAGCGGGCGGGACTGCGCCTCACGCTGACCCGGCACCTGAGCCTCGACGACATCAGCCGGCTGGCAGAGGCGGTGGCCCACCACCTGCCGTTGGCCCTGCAGCAAGCAGGTTCTTCCTTGGAAGAGGTCCGGGCCGCGTTTCAACTCGGGGAGGCAGAGCACCCGCAAGCCGTCGCGAGGCCCACACCGACGCACCTGCGGCTCGAGAAGGTCACCTCCATCGCCCGGCTCGATGCCGAGGAGTGGGACGCGCTGCTGGGGAATCGCGGCACCTTCGGCGCGGAGGCCCTGGCCCTCCTGGAAGCCACCTTTGAGGGGCAAGCCCACCCCGAAAACAACTGGCGGTTCCTGTATTACCTCGTGCGAGATGGCGCGGGGAAGGCCGTTGCCGCCACGTTCTTCACCGAGACCCTCTGGAAGGACGACATGATCGCCTCTCCCGACGTGTCGAGGCTCGCCGAGCAGCGGCGCCGGAAGGACCCCACCTTTTTGACCTCACGCACCCTGGCGATGGGATCGCTGCTGACCGAAGGGGACCACCTCTACCTGGACCGCACGGGCGACTGGCGAGAGGCGCTCCGGCTGATCCTTCGCGACGTCGCAGAGGAACAATCCCACGGCGCCCGGGTGCTGGTGCTGCGAGACCTCGACGCAGAGGATCCCGAGTTGGACGCCTACCTGTTGTCCCAAGGCTTCGCCCGCTACCTGATGCCCGAAACGATGGTGCTCGACCTGGCGCCGGATTACAGGCTCGACGACTACATGGCGCGCCTCACGCGGCGGTCGCGCCGCTTCCTCAAGCAAGAGGTGTTGCCCAGGACCTCGCAGCTCAAGGTTCGCCTGGCTGGGGGCGAGGCGCCGGCGCTGAGCCAGGACGAGTTGCGCTACCTTCACCGCCTGTATGCCAACGTTCAGGCTCGCAGCTTCGAACTCAACACCTTCACGCTCCCCCTGGCACTTTTCGAGCGGATGAACGGGAGGCAGGCCTGGGAATTCCTGCTGCTCCACGTTCCCCCTGAAGCTGGGGGGGCCTGCAGACGGGCAGCCCGTGGCTTTCTTGGCCGCGCACCGGGGGCCGGGCCCCTACGTCCCGCTCCTGGTGGGGCTGGATTACCGCTACGTCGAGTCTCACGGGGTCTACCGGCAGGCGATCTGGGCCGCCATCGGACGGGCTCGCGCGGTGGGGGCCACGCGCGTGTGCTTCGGGATGGGGGCGGCCCTCGAAAAGCATCGTTTCGGGGCAACGGGAAGCCGCCACGCCATTTACTTCCAGGTCGCCGACACCTACAACTTCGAGGTCCTGCTCCAACTGATGGGCGAGGTGGGCCGGAGCCCCGCCCCGCTCGGCCAGCCCTGAGCGCTCACCGCGGAATCCGCGTGGCGAGCTGGCCGAGCACCCGGGAGGCCCCCGCCGCGAGCGCGGCGAGCCCGGCAAGCATTGCCGCCACAGGCCGCGGTGCAGCCTGCGGCGCCAGGCTGGCGGGCCCCGCCGTGGCCTCGGGCGGCGGTGCCGCAAGGGCCGGCTCCTCCCCCGCCTGGGGCGGCTCCCCGGGCAGCGGCGGCGGCGCGGCCGGCAGCCCCCCCGGATGCGCGGGCGTCGCGGGGGCCGCCAGCACCGCCTGGTGGAGGTCCCGCGTCAGGCCCGCGATGCGCGCCCAGGTGTTCCCCCCGGGCGCCTCCCGCGTGAGCACGGCGAGCACGTAGCTGCGCCCGGCCACCTCGATGATGGCGACGTCGTGCGTGACCTCGGAGGTCTCGCCCGTCTTGTGGTAGACGCGGGCGTCGCGGGGCAGCCCGGCCGGGATCTTGTCATGGTCGAGCTGGCGGCCGAGGATCGCCTTCATGCGCGCGCTGGCCGCGGGCGAGACGAGGGTGCCAGCCTGAAGCCGCACCAGCATCGTTGCCATGTCGAGGGCCGTCGTGCGGTTGCGCCCGCCCGGCGAGGCGTCGTCTCGCACGGTGTTGCCGGCGCTGAGCTTGCGGGCCAGGACCGTCGCCGGCGCCCCCCAGCGGCTGAAGCCCGCGGCCAGGGCCGTGCGGTCGAGGCCATCGAGCAGGGTGTTGGTCGCCACGTTGTCGCTGCGGGTGATCAGCACGTCTTGCAGCGTGGCGAGCGACACCCGCGTGCCGGGCCGCAGGTGCGGACGCGCGTCGCCCGGCGGCGACCACGTGCCCGTCATGTTGGCGGCCTTCACCGCGACGGAGGCCGCGGGGTCGAGGCGGCCGGCCTCGATGGCCTCCTGCACGGCCGCGAGCAGCGGCAGCTTGATCACGCTCGCCGCCGGGAAGGCCACCTGGCCGTGGCGCATCGCCAGCCGGTTGGTGGCGGGCTCGACCAGCACGATGCCTGCCGCCGACAGCCCCCAGCGCCTCGCCGCGGCATCGAGCGCGGCCTGCAAGGCGGCATCGGGCCTCGCCGGGAGCGAGGCGACAGGGGCCGGCGCGGGCGCGGCGGGCACGGCGTCGCCCTGGCGCGGCGGGGGGGGCGGCGCCAGCTCGGATCGCCGGGGGACGGGCTGCAGGGGGGAGACTGCGGGCATTGGATCACGACCTCCTGGCTGCCTTGTCCTGGGCCCTGGTTCCAATCCGGTTTCAGCGGCGGCCTGGCGGGCGCCTGCCCGCCCCCGCCAGGCCAGCCCCCCACCAGTCTTGATCAGGCCTCGCAGCAACGATCTCGGGGCTTATGAAAAATTTTTCGCCCGCGGGACGAAAGGTCCGGGCGGCTCGGGCCTACAATTAAAGGAAAGTTAAGTCTTGATTCAGGAAATTTAAAGTCGCCCCGCGACCTTTCACAGGAGCTCTTCCAACTCATGCGCACCCTACTTCCCTTGCTCTCCCCCACCCTCGCGGTGCTCGTGCTCGCCGCCGCGACCGGCTGCGCCACCGGCGCCGGCCCCGTCCGGGTGGCCCCCGTCCAGGCGTCCGCGGCGCTGGAGGCCGAGCGCGCCTACTCGATCGAGACCCTGCTGGGCATCGGCCCCGTCTATGGCAAGAAGCTGCGCGAGGCCGGCATCACCAGCACCGCCAAGCTGGTGACGGCCACCGGCACGCGCTACAAGCGGCAGACGCTCGCCGCGAAGGCGGACATCCCCTACAAGCTCGTGCTCGCCTGGTCGCAGAAGGTCGCCCTGATGGAGCTGCCCGGCGTCGGCCCGCGCCAGAGCAACCTGCTCGCCGCCGTCGGCGTCGAGTCGGTCCAGGAGCTCGCCCGCCGCGACCCCGCCAACCTGCACGAGCGGCTGGCCATCGCCAACACCTTCAAGCCCCGCTTCGTGGACGGCACGCCGTCGCTCGCGACCGTGACGAGGTGGGTGGAGGGGGCGCGTCGCCTGGCCGCCCGGACCGACGCCGAGTAACGCGCTCCGCGCCCTCCAAGGCTCCGTCCCCCCGGGGGCGGGGCCTTTTTGCCGGGCCCGGCGCGGGACGCGAGCGGCCTGCTGGGGTATGAGACCACCAGGCGGGCCGGGCCGCTCGCCGGGTCGGAGAGCCGTCGATGTTCCCTCTTCAGCGTTCCTGGTTCCACGCCCCGCTCGCCACCGTGGTGGTGCTGGCGGCCTGCACGGCGGCCCCGCCGACCACCTCCGAGGGCGCCGGCAAGGCAGGGACCAGCCGGCCTCAGAAGAAGGCGACGCCCGCCGCGTCGCTGACCGCGTCGCCGCCGGGCACACCCAAGCCGTCCCTCACGCCTGCCAGCGCCTCACCTCCGGCCTCGGCCTCGCCACCGGGCACCCCGAAGCCCTCAGCCAGCGGCCTCACCACGCCCACCCCAACCCCCAGCGCCAGCGGGACCGCCCCCGTCACCCCCGCGGCCAGCGCCAGCCCTGCCTCGACGCCCGTCCCCTCCAACCTGCCGTCCCCCGGCAACGCCACCGTCGGCACGTTTGCCGGCACCGGGGCCGTGGGGATGGTCAACGGCGCCGCCAACGGCACGGCCACCTTCAAGGAGCCCAAGGGGCTCGCCCTGGGTCCCGACGGGGCGGTGTACGTCGCCGACACGGGCAACCACATGGTCCGCAAGGTCAAGGACGGGCAGGTGACGACGGTGCTGGGAGACGGCACCTTCACGACGCCCAACGACGCGGCGCGCCTGCGCAGCCCCGAGGACGTGGCCGTGGGACGCGACGGCGTCGTGTACATCAGCGACACCGCCAACCACCGCATCCGCAAGCACAAGCCAGGGACGGTGGACACCGCCGGCAAGCCCATCACGGACTGGATCATCGGGAACGGCGGCCAGGGCTTCGCAGACGGCGAGGCCGACACCGCCGAGGTCAACGGCCCCTCGGGCATCGCCCTCACGGCCGACCAGACCAAGCTGTGGGTGGTGGACTCCGGCAACAACACGATCCGGCTTGTCACGCTGGCGACCCGCGCGGTGGTGACGGTGGCGGGCAAGGCGGGCGTGCTGGGCAACGCCGACGGCACGGGCGAGACGGCCCGCTTCAGCGTTCCGAAGGGGTGCTTCGCCGTGGGCAACGACACGCTCTACGTCGCGGACTCGGGCAACGAGAAGATCCGCAAGGTGGTGCTCGCGGGGAATCAGGGCACCGTGACCACGGTGGATTTCCCCGGGCTCTTCGCGCCAGCGGACGTGTTGCTCTTCGGCCCCTACCTGTTCGTGTCGGATGAGGTGCTGCGCACCGTCGAGCGCAAAGAGGAGGCCTCGGGCACCAAGGAGGTGCTCGCACGGTCTACAACAGAGGGCTTCGTCGATGGCGACGCGCTCACCACCGCGCAGTTCCGCAGCCTGGCCGACCTGCTCGTGATGCCGACGGGCGAGATCCTCGTCGCCGACTACGGCAACAACCGCATCCGCAAGATCACGCAGAAGTGACGGGCCGTCAGCGAACGGCCCGTCGCTCGCTCTCCGCGACCACCAGGATGTCGAGGGGAAACATTCCTGCGCCCCACTCGCGCAGCAGCTTGCCCTTGCCCCTGGGATCGAGCTCGAGCACGCGGTTGGTGGCGTTGGCCACGACGTAGAGCAGGCCCGTGTCGGGGTCCTGCGCCACCATGGCCGGAGAGACCTTGGCCGGCAGCAGCGCGCGCACCTTGCCCGTCGCAAGCTCCACCTTGACCACCTCGGGCGGCTCGTCGTAGAAGCTCGGGGCGTACAGCCACTTGCCGTCACGCTTGTCCACCACCGCGTTGTGGGGGCCCTCCCCCACCACCAGGGTGCGGGCGATCTGCCGCTTGGCCACGTCAATCTCGACCACCTTGTTGGTCGAGCGGTAGGCCGCGTACATGAAGCGGCCGTCCCGGCTGAAGTCGACCTTGTAGGGCATCGTGAGCGGCACGATGAGCCGCCCGAGCTCGCGGCGCCCGTCGGCCGTGTGGAAGGTGATGCCGCTGGCCCGGTTGCCCGGCGGCGAGTCGTGGTCGAAGCGCGTGACGGGCACGGTACCGTTGCCCGTCGCCCCCTCCATCGGCAGCCCCGACTTGCCGCGCCGCCGGTGCAGCACGACGAGCTCCTTGCCGTCGGGCGTGTAGTTCAGGCTGGACACCTGGGTGTCGAAGGGGAACGGGGCGACCTCCAGGCGTTCGAGGTGCTGCCCCGTGCGCGCGTCGACGCGCACCACCCCCGGCGGGCTGAACGGCACCGTCCAGAGCGACCGCCCGTCGCGGGTGTAGAGGGCCTGGGCCGAGAGGCGGCCCAGGTTCGCCTGCCCGTGGCACTCGTGACAGCTGGTCTTGCCGGCGAATTTGGCAGGCCCCAGGGCCTCATGGGGAGGAATCTTCGGGATGGGGGCCACCAGCATGTGGCGCTTGAACTCGCCGGTGCGGCCATCGAAGAACGACACGCTCTCCGAGCCCGTGTTCATGACCACGACCTCACGCCCATCTGGCGAGCGGGACCAGTTGTGCGGCAGGGCCCCCGTCGCCACCTTGCGGACCCGGTTGCGCGCCGGCTCGATGATGGTGACGGTGCCCTCGAAGACGTTGGAGACGAAGACCAAGGGGCCCCGCAGGTCCGGCGCGGCCGGCCTGGCATGCCCCGCGGGCGCCGGGCTCAAAAAGCCGAGCGTGAGGGCTGCAAGCCCCCACGCCCACGCCTTCCGAAGCCTGTCAGAGGTCAGGGTTCGAGGTGCCAAGGTGGATGTCCCGTCACTTCTCCACGACGGCGATGAACCTCTTGAGCGTCATCGTGAAGTTCTCGCCGGGGGCCAGGTCCCTGATGCCCGCGGCAGGCTCATCGACCCATCGGAGCAGCGGCCGGCCCGAGTCGTCCGTGCCCACGAGGTTCTTGAGTTCGAAGGTGACCTTCGGCGGCGGCTCGACGGTGGGCTGGGCCGTCAGGTTGCGCGGGACGAATCGCTGGCTGAAGGCCCGGTTGGCGTAGTCGAGCGAGACGTCGCCGCTATAGTTCTCGGGGCTGGCGCCACCGCGCCGGAAGATGTAGTCCATCTTCCACTTGGTCACCATGCCGGACCCGGCGAGCTGGTTGAAGTCGGGCTCGTTGCTCGCGACCGTGAAGCGGACCACGGCGTCCGTGGCGATGATGATGTCGCCCGTGACGTAGCCGCTGCTGATGCCGAACATGCGGGCCCGGTGACCGACGGCGTCACCCTGCCGGATGGTGTACTTGAAGGCGCCGTTGTTGGTGGTGGTGGTAGAGGTCCGGCCGTCGTACGAGGACCGGTAGTGCAGCACCGTGATGCCAGGGAAGCCCTTGGCGCCCAGGTTCGAGTCACTCGAACCCTCGTAGAGCCGGTTGGAGATGTTGGCCGGCGGCGGCGGGGGGGGCGGGTTGCGGCCCGTGCCCATGCCGGCCTCGGCCGGGATGGCGGGGAGCAGGGTGGAGCCGACGAGGGTGGCGCAAGCCAGCACGAGGGTGCGGCGGTTGAACATCTGAAGCATGGAATCTTCCTTTCGACTTGAATCAGGCAAGCTCTGCAGCTGTCGGACGAACGAGAGGGGCGGGCCGCCCTAGTTCGTCACCACCGCCGGCGAGTTGGAGCCACGCATCGTGTAGGTCGCCCAGAAGTACCCGCGCTCCTGGAACACGGTGGCGAGCACGGGCTTCGTCCAGCCGGTCCCGAAGTCGTACTGGTAGCAGGGGAAGAAGGCCTGGCCGTTGGTCAGCGAGATCGGGTACTGCCTCTCGACCTCCTTGCCGACGACCCACTTCACCTTGACCTCCGCGCCCGGCTTGATCACGGCGCCGCCGAGGTCGAGGTCGGCGAAGTTGACGGGCAGGAAGGGGGCGATCTGATCGGTCGGGGTCGGGGACTGCGTCGAGTCGTTCCAGAGCGTGTAGGTCTGAAGCGGACCGTACAGGTCGCCGTAGGGCTTGCCGTCGCGCGGCAGGGGGTTGAGCCACGTCAGGCGGATTTCGGTCTCTTCCTCCCCGTCGGGCATCTGAAGCGCCCCCGCGGGGACCTCCATATACACCGTGTACAGCTCCTCGTCCGTCAGCGCGGCGAACAAGCCGAAGGCCCGCGCAGGGTCCAGCACGGAGGCGTTGGTGACGCCCGCCGCCACGGTGCCCGTCAGGGGCGTGCTGTGCGCCACGCCGCCCTGCGCGATGTTGATGCGGGTGACCTGCCGGTCGAGCCGCAGCACCTGCGTGTGGTAGGTGGCGGTCTCGTTGGGGTAGACGCCGAGGAAGTCGTCAAAGGGCACGTAGCCAGCCGCGTTCGAGCCGACGCGGATGGGGGAAGCCGGCGAGGGCTTGGCCTTGATCTGGTACCAGCCGTCAGCGTTGGTGGTGGTCTGCTGGAGCTCCGTCATCACAGGGACGTTCGCCGCGGGATTGCCCTTGTCGTCGATGATCCGTCCGACGATGGTGGCATCGCCGCCCTTCGGGAAGACCTCACCCACCTTGGGGTCGACATAGACCGAGGGGCGCGTCCAGTTGACGGCCTCGGTGAGCGGCTTGGCCGCGTTGAAGGGCAGGTTGGAGACGGGCACGTCGGTGAAGCCCGGCGCAGCCGCCGCGTTGACCACCACGGGTTGGGTCGGCGGCGCGTAGTCGGGCAGCGCACCTGCAGCTCCCGCAGCGCCTGGGGTCGTCCCGGCAGGGCCTGCCACCTGTCCGGCCGTCCCGGGCGCCGGGCCCGCGGCCGTGTCCGTCTTGCCAGGCGCCTTCAGGCCGGGGACGTCCTCAGGAGAGAGGAACTGCGGGCCACCCTTGCCCTGGTTGACGGTGCCGGTGCCGCGGGGGGCGACCCCCTGCGTCTGGTTGCCACCCAGGTTTGCCGCGGGGTTGGCGCAGCCCCAGGCCGCCACGGCAAAGGCGGCAGCGGTAAGCGTGAGGCGCCCCCGGTAGCGCGTGAGCCAGGGGTTGGTTTGGTTCGAGCTCACAAGACCCTCCTTCATCAGCACGACGGGAGCCCGATGGCCCCGCTTAACGTTTCGGTTCAATCTCCATGCCCTGTGCCCGTTCGGTGTTAACCCGTCGTGGCAGGCAAGGGGCCCGAACCGACCGATTCCGAGTTCCCGAGGGTCCGGCGCAGCAGCCTCCGCCCCCCTGTTTCAGTTATGCCCGGGCATCATCACCTGGCTGATTAATGGAAGGTTAACCAGATCGCCCGGAAGGCCGGAAGATCGGGCCCCGTCCGCACAACCGGTTAAGGTTCAGCAAAGCCTGAGTTGTGACACGCAACCCCAGCGCGGCCAGGTGGGACAACGACCGAAGCAGCCCCGCCCCCTCAGGAGTACCGCCATGCCCGTTGGCGCGCCGACCCGCAAGCCGCTGCTCGGCCTGATCATGCAGCGCGAGGGATTGATCGACGAGGCCACGCTGGCGCTGGCCGTCGAGGCCTGGGAGGCCCTGCGCGGGGAGGTCGGGTACGTGCCCTTCGGCCGCGTGGTGCTGGAACTCGGGATCTGCGATGCCGAGACGCTGGGCCCCTACCTGCACCTGCAGCGCCAGCTGGCCGTCGCGCCGGGGCCGCGCAAGCCGCTCGGGCACCTGCTGATCGAGAACGCGGTGCTGACGCCCTCTCAGGTGGCGATCGCGCTGAAGCTGCAGCGGGCCACGGGCAAGCCGCTCGGCACCCTGCTGGTCGAGGAAGAGGTGCTGCGCGAGCCTCAGCTGGAGGTGCTGCTCCGCTTCCAGGCCCGTAGCGTGCAGGCCGCCTGACGCCCTGAAGGCCCGCCTGGCCGCTTGCTCGCCCCCTGGGGGTTTGCTACGATAGCCCTTCTGGCGCTCATTTCGAAGCGAGAAGGCAGGCAGCCGTGCGATTCAAACACCTCGAGCACCCGTCGATGGGGCTCCACGTGCTTGCCACGGACAAGTTCAAGACCAACACCGTGGTCGTGACCATGCGCCTGCCGCTCGAGCAAGGCCGCGTCACGCGGGTGGCCCTGCTGCCCTATGTCCTGACGCGCGGCACGGCGACCCACCCGAGCGTGCGGTCGATGAACGCGGCGCTCGACCAGCTGTACGGGTCATTCCTGACGGCCGACGTGCACAAGCTCGGCGATCGACAGGTCGTGCAGTTCCGCCTCGAGCTGCCCAACGGCAAGTACATCCCGGGCCGCCCCGAGCTGCTGAGGCAGGGCCTCGCCTTACTCTACGAGGTGCTGACCCGTCCCGTGCGGGAGGCCGGTGCCCTCAAGGCGTCCTTCGTCGAGCTGGAAAAGGACGCGCTGCGGAAGCGGGTCGAGGGCATCTTCAACAACAAGGCGTCCTACGCGCGGATCCGCTGCGTCGAGGCGATGTTCCCGGGCGACGCCTACGGCCTGTTCGCCGGGGGTCGGATCGAGGACCTGCCCGCCATCGACCCGGCGGCGCTGGAGGCCGAGTACGGTCGCCTGCTGGCCGAGAGCACGATGGATGCCTTCGTGGTGGGCGACGTCGACCCCGACGCAGTGGCTGAGGAGCTGCGCCGCGTCTTCACCTTCGAGGGCCTGCGGGCGGGGCGCCCCGTGGAAGCCCCGATGGCGCCAGGCGTGCCGCTGCCACCGGTCGCGCCTGCGGTGCGCCGGATCACGGAGGCGCAGGACGTGAACCAGGGGCAGCTCGTGGTGGGGCTGCGCACGCCCGTGCGGCTCGTGGACCCGGGCTACCACGCGATGGCGGTGTACAACGGCGTGCTCGGGGCCTTCGCGCACTCCAAGCTGTTCATGACGCTGCGGGAGCAGGAGAGCCTGGCCTACGCCACGGGCTCGCGCTACGACCCCCACCGGGGCGTGCTGTTCATCCAGGCCGGCATCGACGTGGCCAACGAGCCGCGGGCCGTCGCCGTCGTCGAGGCCGCCCTCGAGGCGATGCGGCGGGGAGAGGTCTCGGAGCAGGAGCTCGCACAGACGCGCGCCATGATGCTGCACGGCCACCACGAGGTCGAGGACAGCCCGGGCAGGCTGATCATGCAGGCCTTCGAGGCGCTGGTCGCGGGCCGGGAGCACCCGCACGAGGCGCTGGCGGCGGTGCTGCCCACCATCGGCGTCCCCGAGGTCGCGGCCGCCGCTGAGACCCTCCGGCTCGACACCGTGTACTTCCTGCGCGACGCGCAGCCCGCCCCGACGGCCGCCCCCTAGGAGGTCCCGTGCAAGTCCGCACCTTCGACACCCTCAAGGAGTCCGTGTACGAGGAGACGCTGCCCAACGGGCTGGTGGTCCAGCTCGTGCCGCGGCCCGGCTACGCGAAGACCTTCGCCGTCTTCACGACCCGCTACGGGTCGGTCGACAACCACTTCCAGCGGGAGGGAGAGCCCGCCTGCCAGGTGCCCGACGGCATCGCGCACTTCCTCGAGCACAAGCTGTTCGAAGAGGAGTGGGGGGACATCTTCCACACCTTCTCGAGCCAGGGCGCCTCCGCCAACGCCTTCACGAGCCACAACCGCACGGCCTACCTGTTCTCCGCCACCGACCAGGTCGAGACGAACCTCGAGACGCTGCTGGACTTCGTGCAGCGGCCCCACCTGACGCCCGAGAACGTGGAGAAGGAGAAGGGCATCATCGAGCAGGAGATCCGCATGTACGACGACATGGCGTACTGGCGGGCCCACCGGCACCTGCTCGAGAACCTGTTCCACGTGAACCCGGTGCGCATCGACATCGCAGGGACGGCCGAGTCGATCGGCCGCATCGACCGCGAGACGCTGATGGCCTGCTACGAGACGTTCTACCACCCCAGCAACATGCGGCTGTGCGTGGTGGGCGACCTCGCGCCGGACCGCGTCATGGCCCTCGTGCGGGAGAACCAGGCGCGCAAGGCCTTCCCGCCGGCCCGCCCGATCACGCGCGTCTTCCCACCCGAGCCGCCTGAGCCCGCGCGCCGGACGCACACCGTGCGGCTCGCCGTCTCTCGGCCGATGGTGCTGCTCGGCTGGAAAGACCGGACGACGACGCCTGCGGAGGGTCACCTGCGGCGCACGCTGCTGATGGGCCTGCTGCAAGACGTGATGTTCGGCCGCTCGTCCGCGCTGTTCCAGGACCTGCTCGACCAGGGCGCCATCGACGACATGCTCGCCTACGACTACGACCTCGGCGAGGGCTTCGGCTACTCGTACATCGGGACGGAGACGGACGACCCGGCCGCCTTCGAGCAGGCCGTGCTCGCCGCCGTCGAAGCCTTCCGCCGCGAGGGCCTGCCCGCGGACGAGTTCGAGCGGGCCGGCCACAAGCAGATCGGGGACTACCTCTACACGCTCAACAGCCCGGAGGCCGTGGCGAACCAGGTGACGGAGGTCGCCTTCCAGCACGGCGACTACTTCGCCATCCCCGAGTTGTTGACCAGGCTCACGCGGGAGGAAGCCGAGGCGTTGCTGCGGGAGCACTTCGATCCGGCCCAGTGCGTCACCTCGATCGTGCTGCCGGGCGGCGAGGCGCCCACGCCGGAGGGCTGACAGGTGCAAAGGACGCGCTGGGCGTCCCGATGGCGGTCACCCCCCGGCCGGACGGGCGGCGGACCGTCGCCGATGCGGGCCACGGCCAGGTCCGCATGGTCCCGGCGGAGCCCCTGCCAGGAGGCTTCACGACGCCGCGGGCTCGTTTTCAGCGCGCTGGCGAGGGGTACGTTGGGGCCATGGCGCGCCTCCCCCGGCTTCGGACGCTCGGCACGGCCCTGCTGGTGTTGCTGGTCGGCTGTCAGGCCGCAGGTCCAGCCAGCGGGCCGCGACCCAAGGCCGGCGCCTCGCGCCCTGGCCGGGTGCTCCCCAGCGCCGTCTCGGCCAAGGGGAGGGTGGTCGTCGTGCCCCAACGCGGCACGGCCAGCACCCTCACGGGCAAGGCGAAGCTGATCGCCCACCCGGGCGGCGCCCTGATCAGCGATCAGGGGGGGGCCCTGATCAGCGATCAGGGGGGCGGCCTGATCAGCGACCAGGGCGGCGGCGTTATCAGCAACAGCGGCGGCCGGCTGCTCGGCAACAACGGCGCGGGTCTCACGGGCCCGGCACGGCGGGTGGTGCTGCAGGCGGGCGCGGGCCTGGGCATCTACGGCCTCGCGGACGCGGAGCTGCGCCTCTTCGACGCCACGGGGCGGCTGCTCGTTGACGAAGCGGGCAAGCCCCTCGCGGCCACCACCGGCTCCGACGCGGCGTTCCGCCTCGAGGCGGTGCTGCCCCCCGGAAACCTCGTCGCCCGCATCAGGCTCTGGGACGGCGGCGAGCTCACCGCCATCGTGGCACAAGACGGGGCCCAGCAAGCGTCCCTGGAGCTCACCACGGCCTCCTCGCTCGGCGCCAGCTACGTGCTGGGGCTCGTGGCTGGCCAGCAGGCGGTCCTCGACAAGCTCCCCCGGGCCGAGAGCGACCGCCTCAACCGCGAGCTCGACGTCGTGCGCGGCTTCGCCAGGGGCGCCTTCGCGCACCAGGCCGCCACCCTCGATGCCATCACGGCCAAGCTCCGGCAGCGCGTCCCCGCCGTGGACCGCGTCGCCGAGGACATCAAGGCCCTGCTGCTCGGCCAGGCCCGGCTCGGCAGCGGCCGGCTCGCCACCGAGGTCCCGCTGGGCGGCCCCGGGGCCGTGGTCGCGACCCCCCGCGGGCTGCTCGTGACGGAGCTTCGCCCCGGTCGCGTCCGGCGGCTGGCGGCAGATGGGACGCTCGAGACCTTGGTGGACAAGGGCTTCGGCAGCTTCAAGACGAACCACCCGGGCCTGCAGGACCTCGTGGAGGCCCCCGATGGCACCCTGTACCTGACGCAGCGCAACGCCTTCCGGGTCTACCGGCTCGCGCCCGGCGCCCCTCCGGAGGCCTGGCTCGGCACGGGAGCGCAGGGCCGCGACCCGGCGGGCCCGCGCACGGCCATGCGCGTCGCGCCCCGCTCGTTGGCCCTCGGGCCCGACGGCACCTTGTGGGTGGGGGAGGAGCGCGGCGGCGGAGAGACCAAGCTCACGCCGCCCAGGCTCATCGCGGTGCGACCGGACGGGCGCACGGAGGTGTTCCAGGACCCGGCCTGGGGGCCGGGCAGCGTGACCGGGCTGGCAGCAGGCCCCGAGGGCACGGTCTGGGCGCTGCACGTCGGCACGGCGCCCGCAGCCGAGGGGTACAAGCCGGTGGGGCGCGTCAGCCGCCTCAGCGCAGGTCGCTTCGAGCCCGTCGCGCAGGGGCTGCCCGCGGGAGAGTGGGCAGACCTCGCGCTCGCCCCCGACGGCACGGTCTACGTGAGCACCGACGGCCCCGAGGGCATCAGGGTGGTGGCGGCGGACGGCAGCTGGCCCGCGCTGCCGCAGGCGGACGCCCTGCGGGCGCTGGGCCTCCGCCGCGCCAGCGGGCTCGGCGTGGGCCCGGACGGCACGCTGCACGTGACGGACATGGCCTCCAACCTGGTCGCCTCCCTCCCGCCGGGCGGCCTCCCGCGGCTCGTGGCAGGGACGCAGGCGCTGTTCCAGTCCGGGGAGGGCCGGGGCTTCGCGATCAACCTGCCCGGCGGGCTCGCGTTGGACGGGCAGCAGCGCCTGTTCATCTCCGAGGTGGGCAGCCACACCATCCGGGCCTTCGACGGCCACAGCCTCGTGACGGTGGCGGGCACGGTGGCCGGCCACGGCGGGGACGGAGGCCCGGCCACCGAGGCCCGCCTCGCGGGCCCCAAGGGCGTGGCCTGGGGGGCCAGCGGCCTTTGGGTGGTGGACGAGCAGAACGGCGTCCTGAGGCGCATGCGCCCGGACGGCGTGATGGAAACGGCTGCCGGGCAGGACCGCGGCGCGAAGCCGCTGGCGCCGGGCGAGAGCGTCGGGAGCGACGTCAGCACCTTCGGAGGGGGGATCGGGCTCACGCTGGGGCCCCGCGGCGAGCCCGTCTGGGCGAACGCCAAGGTGCGCCAGGTGCAGTGGCTCGACACGGCTGGTGGCACGCCGGTGGTGCGACACCTGCTCGGCGCCGCCCAGGACTTCTCGGAGGGGGCCGTGAACTCGGCCATCAGCAACCTGTTGCTCGGCCCGAGCACCCTCGAACCGGGCGACATTCGCCTCATCGTGCCCTTCGGCGTCGCCTTCGGGCCGGATGGCGCCCTGTACGTCTCGGACAGCGGCACCATGCAGGTCTACCGCGTGCGGGGCTTCGGCACGGCCAGCCCCACGCTGGAGGTGTTCGCCGGCCTGCACGTCAGCGAGGTGCTGGGGCGCCTCGCGCAGGACCCGACGCTGCCGGACGAGGAGGGGCGCCCCGCCCGCGAGGCGATGCTCGGCGTGCCGACGGGCATCGCGTTCGATGCCGCGGGCAACGTGTACGTGTGCGAGGCCGGCACCCGCAACCTGGACGCCCTGGTGCCGCTGCTCGGGCGCGACTTCCCGATCGATCTCGGGCTGCTGCCCGTCTTGCCGACGCGCATCCGCCGCATCACGCCGGCGGGCGTCATCACCACGGTGGCCGGGCCCGGCGGGAGGCGCTTCGCGAATCCGGACGCCGAGGAGGCCCTCGTGACGCCCACGGGGCTCGCCTGGTTCCCGGACGGCCGGCTCGCCATCGCAGACTCGGGCAGCAACCTCGTGCACATCCTGCCGGCCGGGAGCTACTGAGGGGGTGCCGGGCCGGCCGGTTCGAGGCCGCGCCGTGCGGGTACCTGATCCCCACGATGTCTCGAGCGAGCCTGCGCCTGACCCTCACCGCGGCCCTGCTGGCCCTGTGCCTGGGCTGCCAGGCCAGCGTCGTGGCACGTCCCGGCCGGTCCCCACGGCCGCCGGGGCCGCTGCAGCCGGCAGCCTCCCCGGCCGCCCCCGGCCAGGCCGGCGCGACCCTCGCCGTGCCCCAGCGGGGCCAACCCACCCGCCTCACGGGGCTCGCCCGCCTCATCGCCGACCCGGGCGCCCCCCTGGTCGGGGACGCCGGGGGAGGGCTGCTGAGCAACACCGGAGGCGCCCTGCTCAGCGACCTCGGGGGCGCCGTCATCAGCAACAACAGCGGCACCGTCGTGAGCAACAACAGCGCCGCCATCGTGAGCAACAGGGGTGGCAGCCTCACGGCCTCTCGCCGCGTGCTGCAGGCCGGCAGCGGCCTTGGCGTCTATGGCCTCTCAGACGCCGAGGTCCGCCTGTACGACGCCGCCGGGCGGCTGCTCGTCGACGAGGCTGGCCGGCCCCTCGCAGCGACGACGGGCCCGGACGCCACGTTCAAGCTCGAGGCCGTGCTGCCGCCCGGGAACCTCGTCGCCCGCGTCAGGCTCTGGGACGGGGGCGAGCTGACCGCCATCGTCGCCCGCGAGGGTGCCAGCGAGGCCACCCTCCCCCTCTCGACGGCCTCCACCCTGGGCGCCACCTACGTCCTCGGCCTCGTCGGGGGCCAGCAAGCCACGCTCGACAAGCTGCCACGCAGCGAGAACGAGCGCCTGGTGCGCGAGCTCGACGTCGTGCGCGGCTTCGTGCGGGGCGCCTTCAAGCACGAGGCCACGACCCTCGATGCCATCACGGCCGGGCTGCGCCAGCGCGTCCCGGCCGTCGAGCAGGTCGCTGCGGAGGTCAAGGCCCTGTTGCTCGGCCAGGCCGAGCTCGGGGCGGGCCGCCCCGCCACGGAGGTGCCGCTGGGCGGGCCCCTGCACCTGGCCGTGTCGCGGGAGGGACGCCTCGTGATCGGCGAGCTGATCACGGGCCGCATCCGGGAGTTGCAGCCGGACGGCACGCTTGCGCTGCTGCTCGACCAGACCCACGGCCGCATCAAGCACAACGCCTTCTCGCTCTCCGGCCTCGTGGAGGGGCCGGATGGCACGCTGCACGCGGTGGTCAAGGGGGCCAACAAGGTGCTCCGCGTCTCGCGGTCAGCGCAAACGGTCTCCGTCGTGCTCGGGACGGGGAAGGAGGGCCGGAGCGCCCCGACCGACCCGCTGAAGGCGGACTGCACGCCCCTCTGCCTGGCCCTGGGGCCGGACGGCACGCTCTGGGTGGGCGAGCGGTCCAGCCGCGCTGCCGGCGGCCCCCCTCGGCTGCTGGCCCTGCGGCCTGGCGGGACGCTGGAGGCCTATACGCCCGAGGGCAGCCACAACATCCTGAGCGTGGCGGTAGGGCCCGGGGGGGCCGTGTACTCGCTGCGCTGGGACAGCGACGCTAATTCCTGCACCCTGTGGCGCCTCGACCCCGGGGGGCGCTGGACCCAGCTTGCCGCCGGGCTCGCCACCGAGGGCCAGGGCGGGCTGTGCGTCACGCCCGAGGGCAGGCTGCTGCTCAGCGAGGGGAGGCGCGGTCGGGTGCTCGCGCTGCAGCCCGACGGCACGCTCGCGCCCCTGGACGGGCTGAGCCCAGGCCCCGCGATCCCAGGGGCGCTGGTCGCCCACCCGGACGGCACCGTGTTCATCGCCGACCTCGCCTCGAACGTGGTGTGGGCCTGGCGTGCGGGCAGCCCTCCCCGGCCCGTGGCGGGCACGGCCGCCGCCTTCCAGCTGGGAGAGACCCAGGCCTTCGCCATCAACACACCCCTCGGGCTGGCCGCAGACGGCCAGGGGGTGCTCCACATCGCCGAGGCGGGCAGCCGCAGCGTGAAACGCTTCGATGGCAAGGGACTCGCGGTTGTGGCGGGCGGCGGCAGCACCTCCGAGGAGGGCGTGCAGGCCCGTGAGGCCCTGCTGAAAAGCCTCACGGGGATTGCTTGGCACGACGGCGCCCTGCACCTGATGGACCAGGGCAGCCAGCACATCCTCCGCGTCGGCCCGGACGGCACGCTGCAAACCCGGCACCGGCTCCCGAGCCTCAATGAAGCCTTCGGGCTGGCCTTCGGGCCGGACGGGCAGCCCTGGTGGACCCGGCCCGTCACGGGCGAGCTGCTCCGGCTGCTGCCCAGCGGTGAGGCCGTCCCGGCCGTGGGGCGCGGCGCGCTGACCAGCGCCCAGCGCGCCGTGGCCCTGATCGGCCTGGCCGAGGCCGTCGGCCCGGACCCGGCGGAGCTGGCGACGGTCATGCCCGTGGCCGTGGTGCGCGACCCGGACGGCCACATGGTGTTCTGCGACGCGGCGGCCGGGCGGGTGTACCGGGTGCGCACCGGCAGCCCCGGGACGGTGGAGCTCGTGGCCGGCCTGCCCCTGAGCCAGGCCATCCCGCGGGCGCTGGAGCTCAAGGCCGGCCCCGGCCTGGCGGCGGAGAACGGCCTGCAGGCCCGGGACGCGGTGCTATCCGTCCCGCTCGGCCTCGCCTTCGACGCGGCCGGCAACCTCTACGTCGCGGAAAGCGGCGACCGCAACCTGGAGGCCATGGCCCCCACGCTCGGCGCCAGCATCCCACTCGACGCCTCCCTGCTGGTGGGCATGCCCCCCCGCATGCGCCGCATCACGCCCGCGGGCGTCATCACGACGATCGCGGGCCCCGGCGGCAAGTTCTTCACGAGCCCCGAGGGCGAGGACGCCCTGTCCATGCCCATCGGCCTCCTCGTGATGCCCGACGGGCGCCTCGTGATCGCAGACGCTGGCAGCAACATGGTGCGCATCCTGCCGGCCGGGAGCTACTGACCGCCGGTTCACAGCTCTGGGAGCGGGGTAGGGAGAGGAGGTATGGCCCGCTCGGTTCCCCACGCCTCCCTGATAGCTACCCTGCTGGCAATCAGCCTCGGCTGCCAGGCCGTGGGCCCCGGCCGCCCGACCGCGCCCAAGCGCACGACGCCGTCCAGCACTGCCAAGGCCATCCCGGCGCCCGCCCTGGCCCGGCCTGGCGAGCCCCGGCGCATCCCCCAGCAGGGCCAGCAGACCCGCCTCGCGGGCCTCGCCCGCCTCATCGCCCACCCCGGCGGGGCCCTCATCAGCGACCAGGGGGGGGCCCTCATCAGCGACCAGGGGGGCGCCCTGATCAGCGACCAGGGCGGGGCCGTCATCAGCAACAACAGCGGGAGCATCATCAGCGACCAAGGCGGCTCGCTCATCGGCAACAACGGCGGCGGCCTGCTCGGCAATACCAAGGCCCAGCGCCTGCTGCAGGCAAGCTCTGGCCTCGGCGTCTACGGCCTCGCCGACGCCGAGATCCGCCTCTACGACGCCGCCGGCCGGCTGCTCGTCGACGACGCCGGCAAGCCCCTCGCCGCCACGACCGGCCGCGACGCCACCTTCCAGCTCGAGGCTGTGCTGCCGCCAGGCAACATGGTGGCCCGCATCAAGCTCTGGAATGGCGGCGAGCTCTCTGCCATCGTCGCCCGCGACGGCGCCCAGCAGGCGTCGCTCGCGCTCACCACTGCCTCCTCGCTGGGGGCCACCTACGTGATGGGCCTCGTCAAGGGCGACCAGGCCATCCTGAACAAGCTGCCCGCCGCCGAGAACGACCGCCTCAACCGCGAGCTCGACGTCGAGCTCGCGGTTGAGGCGGTCGTTCTCGGCGGCGGGCAGCTTGTTCAGGATGGCCTGGTCGCCCTTGACGAGGCCCATCACGTAGGTGGCCCCCAGCGAGGAGGCAGTGGTGAGCGCGAGCGACGCCTGCTGGGCGCCGTCGCGGGCGACGATGGCAGAGAGCTCGCCGCCATTCCAGAGCTTGATGCGGGCCACCATGTTGCCTGGCGGCAGCACAGCCTCGAGCTGGAAGGTGGCGTCGCGGCCGGTCGTGGCGGCGAGGGGCTTGCCGGCGTCGTCGACGAGCAGCCGGCCGGCGGCGTCGTAGAGGCGGATCTCGGCGTCGGCGAGGCCGTAGACGCCGAGGCCAGAGCTTGCCTGCAGCAGGCGCTGGGCCTTGGTATTGCCGAGCAGGCCGCCGCCGTTGTTGCCGATGAGCGAGCCGCCTTGGTCGCTGATGATGCTCCCGCTGTTGTTGCTGATGACGGCCCCGCCCTGGTCGCTGATCAGGGCGCCCCCCTGGTCGCTGATGAGGGCCCCCCCCTGGTCGCTGATGAGGGCCCCGCCGGGGTGGGCGATGAGGCGGGCGAGGCCCGCGAGGCGGGTCTGCTGGCCCTGCTGGGGGATGCGCCGGGGCTCGCCAGGCCGGGCCAGGGCGGGCGCCGGGATGGCCTTGGCAGTGCTGGACGGCGTCGTGCGCTTGGGCGCGGTCGGGCGGCCGGGGCCCACGGCCTGGCAGCCGAGGCTGATTGCCAGCAGGGTAGCTATCAGGGAGGCGTGGGGAACCGAGCGGGCCATACCTCCTCTCCCTACCCCGCTCCCAGAGCTGTGAACCGGCGGTCAGTAGCTCCCGGCCGGCAGGATGCGCACCATGTTGCTGCCAGCGTCTGCGATCACGAGGCGCCCGTCGGGCATCACGAGGAGGCCGATGGGCATGGACAGGGCGTCCTCGCCCTCGGGGCTCGTGAAGAACTTGCCGCCGGGGCCCGCGATCGTCGTGATGACGCCCGCGGGCGTGATGCGGCGCATGCGGGGGGGCATGCCCACCAGCAGGGAGGCGTCGAGTGGGATGCTGGCGCCGAGCGTGGGGGCCATGGCCTCCAGGTTGCGGTCGCCGCTTTCCGCGACGTAGAGGTTGCCGGCCGCGTCGAAGGCGAGGCCGAGCGGGACGGATAGCACCGCGTCCCGGGCCTGCAGGCCGTTCTCCGCCGCCAGGCCGGGGCCGGCCTTGAGCTCCAGCGCCCGCGGGATGGCCTGGCTCAGGGGCAGGCCGGCCACGAGCTCCACCGTCCCGGGGCTGCCGGTGCGCACCCGGTACACCCGCCCGGCCGCCGCGTCGCAGAACACCATGTGGCCGTCCGGGTCGCGCACCACGGCCACGGGCATGACCGTCGCCAGCTCCGCCGGGTCCGGGCCGACGGCCTCGGCCAGGCCGATCAGGGCCACGGCGCGCTGGGCGCTGGTCAGCGCGCCGCGCCCCACGGCCGGGACGGCCTCACCGCTGGGCAGCAGCCGGAGCAGCTCGCCCGTGACGGGCCGGGTCCACCAGGGCTGCCCGTCCGGCCCGAAGGCCAGCCCGAAGGCTTCATTGAGGCTCGGGAGCCGGTGCCGGGTTTGCAGCGTGCCGTCCGGGCCGACGCGGAGGATGTGCTGGCTGCCCTGGTCCATCAGGTGCAGGGCGCCGTCGTGCCAAGCAATCCCCGTGAGGCTTTTCAGCAGGGCCTCACGGGCCTGCACGCCCTCCTCGGAGGTGCTGCCGCCGCCCGCCACAACCGCGAGTCCCTTGCCATCGAAGCGTTTCACGCTGCGGCTGCCCGCCTCGGCGATGTGGAGCACCCCCTGGCCGTCTGCGGCCAGCCCGAGGGGTGTGTTGATGGCGAAGGCCTGGGTCTCTCCCAGCTGGAAGGCGGCGGCCGTGCCCGCCACGGGCCGGGGAGGGCTGCCCGCACGCCAGGCCCACACCACGTTCGAGGCGAGGTCGGCGATGAACACGGTGCCGTCCGGGTGGGCGACCAGCGCCCCTGGGATCGCGGGGCCTGGGCTCAGCCCGTCCAGGGGCGCGAGCGTGCCGTCGGGCTGCAGCGCGAGCACCCGACCGCGCCTCCCCTCGCTGAGCAGCAGCCTGCCCTCGGGCGTGACGCACAGCCCGCCCTGGCCCTCGGTGGCGAGCCCGGCGGCAAGCTGGGTCCAGCGCCCCCCGGGGTCGAGGCGCCACAGGGTGCAGGAATTAGCGTCGCTGTCCCAGCGCAGCGAGTACACGGCCCCCCCGGGCCCTACCGCCACGCTCAGGATGTTGTGGCTGCCCTCGGGCGTATAGGCCTCCAGCGTCCCGCCAGGCCGCAGGGCCAGCAGCCGAGGGGGGCCGCCGGCAGCGCGGCTGGACCGCTCGCCCACCCAGAGCGTGCCGTCCGGCCCCAGGGCCAGGCAGAGGGGCGTGCAGTCCGCCTTCAGCGGGTCGGTCGGGGCGCTCCGGCCCTCCTTCCCCGTCCCGAGCACGACGGAGACCGTTTGCGCTGACCGCGAGACGCGGAGCACCTTGTTGGCCCCCTTGACCACCGCGTGCAGCGTGCCATCCGGCCCCTCCACGAGGCCGGAGAGCGAGAAGGCGTTGTGCTTGATGCGGCCGTGGGTCTGGTCGAGCAGCAGCGCAAGCGTGCCGTCCGGCTGCAACTCCCGGATGCGGCCCGTGATCAGCTCGCCGATCACGAGGCGTCCCTCCCGCGACACGGCCAGGTGCAGGGGCCCGCCCAGCGGCACCTCCGTGGCGGGGCGGCCCGCCCCGAGCTCGGCCTGGCCGAGCAACAGGGCCTTGACCTCCGCAGCGACCTGCTCGACGGCCGGGACGCGCTGGCGCAGCCCGGCCGTGATGGCATCGAGGGTCGTGGCCTCGTGCTTGAAGGCGCCCCGCACGAAGCCGCGCACGACGTCGAGCTCGCGCACCAGGCGCTCGTTCTCGCTGCGTGGCAGCTTGTCGAGCGTGGCTTGCTGGCCCCCGACGAGGCCGAGGACGTAGGTGGCGCCCAGGGTGGAGGCCGTCGAGAGGGGGAGGGTGGCCTCGCTGGCACCCTCGCGGGCGACGATGGCGGTCAGCTCGCCCCCGTCCCAGAGCCTGACGCGGGCGACGAGGTTCCCGGGCGGCAGCACGGCCTCGAGCTTGAACGTGGCGTCCGGGCCCGTCGTCGCTGCGAGGGGCCGGCCAGCCTCGTCGACGAGCAGCCGCCCGGCGGCGTCGTACAGGCGGACCTCGGCGTCTGAGAGGCCATAGACGCCAAGGCCGCTGCCGGCCTGCAGCACGCGGCGAGAGGCCGTGAGGCTGCCACCCCTGTTGCTCACGATGGCGGCGCTGTTGTTGCTCACGACGGTGCCGCTGTTGTTGCTGATGACGGCGCCCCCGAGGTCGCTGAGCAGGGCGCCTCCGGTGTTGCTCAGCAGCCCTCCCCCGGCGTCCCCGACCAGGGGGGCGCCCGGGTCGGCGATGAGGCGGGCGAGCCCCGTGAGGCGGGTGGGTTGGCCCCGCTGGGGCACGGCGAGGGTCGCGCCGGCCTGGCCGGGGGCGGCCGGGGAGGCTGCCGGCTGCAGCGGCCCCGGCGGCCGTGGGGACCGGCCGGGACGTGCCACGACGCTGGCCTGGCAGCCCAGGCACAGGGCCAGCAGGGCCGCGGTGAGGGTCAGGCGCAGGCTCGCTCGAGACATCGTGGGGATCAGGTACCCGCACGGCGCGGCCTCGAACCGGCCGGCCCGGCACCCCCTCAGTAGCTCCCGGCCGGCAGGATGTGCACGAGGTTGCTGCCCGAGTCTGCGATGGCGAGCCGGCCGTCCGGGAACCAGGCGAGCCCCGTGGGCGTCACGAGGGCCTCCTCGGCGTCCGGATTCGCGAAGCGCCTCCCGCCGGGCCCGGCCACCGTGGTGATGACGCCCGCCGGCGTGATGCGGCGGATGCGCGTCGGCAAGACGGGCAGCAGCCCGAGATCGATCGGGAAGTCGCGCCCGAGCAGCGGCACCAGGGCGTCCAGGTTGCGGGTGCCGGCCTCGCACACGTACACGTTGCCCGCGGCATCGAACGCGATGCCCGTCGGCACGCCGAGCATCGCCTCGCGGGCGGGGCGCCCCTCCTCGTCCGGCAGCGTCGGGTCCTGCGCGAGGCGCCCCAGCACCTCGCTGACGTGCAGGCCGGCGAACACCTCCAGCGTGGGGCTGGCCGTGCCGAAGCCCCGCACGCGGTAGACCTGCATGGTGCCGCTGTCCGAGACGTACAGGGCGCCATCCGGCCCGAAGGCGACGCCGAAGGGCACGATGAGGCGAATGTCGCCCGGTTCGAGGGTGCTCGGGCCGAGCAACAGGTTGCTGATGGCCGAGTTCACGGCCCCCTCCGAGAAGTCCTGGGCGGCGCCGAGCAGGTGTCGCACCACCGGCGTGCCACCAGCCGTGTCGAGCCACTGCACCTGGCGCACCTTGGCGTTCGCCCAGACGGGCTCGCCGCGGGGCCCCAGCGTGAGCCCGATCCCCCCTCCGAAGGTGCTGACGTCGCTCCCGACGCTCTCGCCCGGCGCCAGCGGCTTCGCGCCGCGGTCCTGCCCGGCAGCCGTTTCCATCACGCCGTCCGGGCGCATGCGCCTCAGGACGCCGTTCTGCTCGTCCACCACCCAAAGGCCGCTGGCCCCCCAGGCCACGCCCTTGGGGCCCGCGAGGCGGGCCTCGGTGGCCGGGCCTCCGTCCCCGCCGTGGCCGGCCACCGTGCCCGCCACCGTCACGAGGCTGTGGCCGTCGAAGGCCCGGATGGTGTGGCTGCCCACCTCGGAGATGAACAGGCGCTGCTGCCCGTCCAACGCGAGCCCGCCGGGCAGGTTGATCGCGAAGCCCCGGCCCTCCCCGGACTGGAACAGCGCCTGCGTCCCTGCCACGAGCCGCGGGAGGCCGCCCGGCGGGAGGGAGGCGACCAGGTTGGAGGCCATGTCCGTCACGTGCAGCGTGCCGTCCGGGCCCACGCCGAGCCCGCTGGCGCGGCGGAGGCCCAGCGCCCGCAGGGCGTCCGCCTGCGGCAGCGCGGGCCAGCTGCCGTCCGCCGCCACCACCCTGATGCCCTCGGGGCCGTCGGTGCTCACGTAGACCGTGCCGTCGGGGGCGAGCGCGAGGTCTGCCCACTCTCCCGCGGGCAGCCCCTGCGCGACGGGCTCGAAGCGACCTGCGCTGAGGCGGCTGACGCGCCCCACCGGCTTGTACCCCTCGGCTGCGGGCGCCGTGCCGACGTGCAGCGCCCAGACCGTGCCCTCGGGGCCTGCTGCCAGCCCGGTCACGCTGCCCGGCCCCCAGGCCGGGTCCTGGAACACCTCCGTGCGCCCGTCCGGTCGCACCGCGATGAGCCTGGGCGGCGTGAGCTTGGTCTCTCCGCCGCCGCGCTCCTCCCCCACCCACAAGGTGCCGTCGGGCCCGAGGGCCAACGAGCGGGGCGCGACGCGCATGGCCGTGCGCGGGCCCGCCGGGTCGCGGCCCTGCGCTCCCGTGCCGAGCCAGGCCTCCGGAGGGGCGCCGGGCGCGAGCCGGTAGACCCGGAAGGCGTTGCGCTGCGTCAGGTACAGGGTGCCATCGGGGGCCTCCACGAGGTCCTGCAGGCCCGGGTGGTTCGTCTTGAAGCTGCCGAAGCCCTTGTCCACCAAGGTCTCGAGCGTCCCATCTGCCGCCAGCCGCCGGACGCGACCGGGGCGAAGCTCCGTCACGAGCAGCCCGCGGGGGGTCGCGACCACGGCCCCGGGGCCGCCCAGCGGGACCTCGGTGGCGAGCCGGCCGCTGCCGAGCCGGGCCTGGCCGAGCAGCAGGGCCTTGATGTCCTCGGCGACGCGGTCCACGGCGGGGACGCGCTGCCGGAGCTTGGCCGTGATGGCATCGAGGGTGGCGGCCTGGTGCGCGAAGGCGCCCCTGGCGAAGCCGCGCACGACGTCGAGCTCGCGGTTGAGGCGGTCGCTCTCGGCCCGGGGGAGCTTGTCGAGGACCGCCTGCTGGCCAGCCACGAGCCCCAGCACGTAGCTGGCGCCGAGCGAGGAGGCCGTGGTGAGCTCCAGGGACGCTTGCTGGGCCCCGTCTTGTGCCACGATGGCGGTGAGCTCGCCGCCGTCCCAGAGCCTGATGCGGGCGACGAGGTTTCCGGGGGGCAGCACCGCCTCGAGGCGGAACGCCGCGTCGGAGCCGGTGGTGGCCGCGAGGGGCTTGCCCGCTTCGTCAACGAGCAGCCGCCCCGTGGCGTCGAAGAGGCGCAGCTCCGCGTCCGCGAGGCCGTAGATGCCCAGGCCCGCGCCCGCCTGCAGCACCACCCGCCGTGCCGGGCCCGTGAGACCCGCGCCGTTGTTGCCGAGCAGCCGGCCGCCGCTGTTGCTGATAACGCCGCCGCCCTGGTCGCTGA
This sequence comes from Candidatus Sericytochromatia bacterium, assembly GCA_035285125.1. Lineage (GTDB taxonomy): Bacteria > Cyanobacteriota > Sericytochromatia > S15B-MN24 > JAQBPE01 > JAYKHL01. The sequence goes on from JAYKHR010000045.1 coordinate 145,722, forward strand.
TCAGGCCGCCCCCCTGATCGCTGATCAGGGCCCCCCCCTGATCGCTGATCAGGGCGCCGCCCGGGTGGGCGATCAGCTTCGCCTTGCCCGTGAGGGTGCTGGCCGTGCCGCGTTGGGGCACGACGACCACCCTCCCCTTGGCCGAGACGGCGCTGGGGAGCACCCGGCCAGGGCGCGAGGCGCCGGCCTTGGGTCGCGGCCCGCTGGCTGGACCTGCGGCCTGACAGCCGACCAGCAACACCAGCAGGGCCGTGCCGAGCGTCCGAAGCCGGGGGAGGCGCGCCATGGCCCCAACGTACCCCTCGCCAGCGCGCTGAAAACGAGCCCGCGGCGTCGTGAAGCCTCCTGGCAGGGGCTCCGCCGGGACCATGCGGACCTGGCCGTGGCCCGCATCGGCGACGGTCCGCCGCCCGTCCGGCCGGGGGGTGACCGCCATCGGGACGCCCAGCGCGTCCTTTGCACCTGTCAGCCCTCCGGCGTGGGCGCCTCGCCGCCCGGCAGCACGATCGAGGTGACGCACTGGGCCGGATCGAAGTGCTCCCGCAGCAACGCCTCGGCTTCCTCCCGCGTGAGCCTGGTCAACAACTCGGGGATGGCGAAGTAGTCGCCGTGCTGGAAGGCGACCTCCGTCACCTGGTTCGCCACGGCCTCCGGGCTGTTGAGCGTGTAGAGGTAGTCCCCGATCTGCTTGTGGCCGGCCCGCTCGAACTCGTCCGCGGGCAGGCCCTCGCGGCGGAAGGCTTCGACGGCGGCGAGCACGGCCTGCTCGAAGGCGGCCGGGTCGTCCGTCTCCGTCCCGATGTACGAGTAGCCGAAGCCCTCGCCGAGGTCGTAGTCGTAGGCGAGCATGTCGTCGATGGCGCCCTGGTCGAGCAGGTCCTGGAACAGCGCGGACGAGCGGCCGAACATCACGTCTTGCAGCAGGCCCATCAGCAGCGTGCGCCGCAGGTGACCCTCCGCAGGCGTCGTCGTCCGGTCTTTCCAGCCGAGCAGCACCATCGGCCGAGAGACGGCGAGCCGCACGGTGTGCGTCCGGCGCGCGGGCTCAGGCGGCTCGGGTGGGAAGACGCGCGTGATCGGGCGGGCCGGCGGGAAGGCCTTGCGCGCCTGGTTCTCCCGCACGAGGGCCATGACGCGGTCCGGCGCGAGGTCGCCCACCACGCACAGCCGCATGTTGCTGGGGTGGTAGAACGTCTCGTAGCAGGCCATCAGCGTCTCGCGGTCGATGCGGCCGATCGACTCGGCCGTCCCTGCGATGTCGATGCGCACCGGGTTCACGTGGAACAGGTTCTCGAGCAGGTGCCGGTGGGCCCGCCAGTACGCCATGTCGTCGTACATGCGGATCTCCTGCTCGATGATGCCCTTCTCCTTCTCCACGTTCTCGGGCGTCAGGTGGGGCCGCTGCACGAAGTCCAGCAGCGTCTCGAGGTTCGTCTCGACCTGGTCGGTGGCGGAGAACAGGTAGGCCGTGCGGTTGTGGCTCGTGAAGGCGTTGGCGGAGGCGCCCTGGCTCGAGAAGGTGTGGAAGATGTCCCCCCACTCCTCTTCGAACAGCTTGTGCTCGAGGAAGTGCGCGATGCCGTCGGGCACCTGGCAGGCGGGCTCTCCCTCCCGCTGGAAGTGGTTGTCGACCGACCCGTAGCGGGTCGTGAAGACGGCGAAGGTCTTCGCGTAGCCGGGCCGCGGCACGAGCTGGACCACCAGCCCGTTGGGCAGCGTCTCCTCGTACACGGACTCCTTGAGGGTGTCGAAGGTGCGGACTTGCACGGGACCTCCTAGGGGGCGGCCGTCGGGGCGGGCTGCGCGTCGCGCAGGAAGTACACGGTGTCGAGCCGGAGGGTCTCAGCGGCGGCCGCGACCTCGGGGACGCCGATGGTGGGCAGCACCGCCGCCAGCGCCTCGTGCGGGTGCTCCCGGCCCGCGACCAGCGCCTCGAAGGCCTGCATGATCAGCCTGCCCGGGCTGTCCTCGACCTCGTGGTGGCCGTGCAGCATCATGGCGCGCGTCTGTGCGAGCTCCTGCTCCGAGACCTCTCCCCGCCGCATCGCCTCGAGGGCGGCCTCGACGACGGCGACGGCCCGCGGCTCGTTGGCCACGTCGATGCCGGCCTGGATGAACAGCACGCCCCGGTGGGGGTCGTAGCGCGAGCCCGTGGCGTAGGCCAGGCTCTCCTGCTCCCGCAGCGTCATGAACAGCTTGGAGTGCGCGAAGGCCCCGAGCACGCCGTTGTACACCGCCATCGCGTGGTAGCCCGGGTCCACGAGCCGCACGGGCGTGCGCAGCCCCACCACGAGCTGCCCCTGGTTCACGTCCTGCGCCTCCGTGATCCGGCGCACCGCAGGCGCGACCGGTGGCAGCGGCACGCCTGGCGCCATCGGGGCTTCCACGGGGCGCCCCGCCCGCAGGCCCTCGAAGGTGAAGACGCGGCGCAGCTCCTCAGCCACTGCGTCGGGGTCGACGTCGCCCACCACGAAGGCATCCATCGTGCTCTCGGCCAGCAGGCGACCGTACTCGGCCTCCAGCGCCGCCGGGTCGATGGCGGGCAGGTCCTCGATCCGACCCCCGGCGAACAGGCCGTAGGCGTCGCCCGGGAACATCGCCTCGACGCAGCGGATCCGCGCGTAGGACGCCTTGTTGTTGAAGATGCCCTCGACCCGCTTCCGCAGCGCGTCCTTTTCCAGCTCGACGAAGGACGCCTTGAGGGCACCGGCCTCCCGCACGGGACGGGTCAGCACCTCGTAGAGTAAGGCGAGGCCCTGCCTCAGCAGCTCGGGGCGGCCCGGGATGTACTTGCCGTTGGGCAGCTCGAGGCGGAACTGCACGACCTGTCGATCGCCGAGCTTGTGCACGTCGGCCGTCAGGAATGACCCGTACAGCTGGTCGAGCGCCGCGTTCATCGACCGCACGCTCGGGTGGGTCGCCGTGCCGCGCGTCAGGACATAGGGCAGCAGGGCCACCCGCGTGACGCGGCCTTGCTCGAGCGGCAGGCGCATGGTCACGACCACGGTGTTGGTCTTGAACTTGTCCGTGGCAAGCACGTGGAGCCCCATCGACGGGTGCTCGAGGTGTTTGAATCGCACGGCTGCCTGCCTTCTCGCTTCGAAATGAGCGCCAGAAGGGCTATCGTAGCAAACCCCCAGGGGGCGAGCAAGCGGCCAGGCGGGCCTTCAGGGCGTCAGGCGGCCTGCACGCTACGGGCCTGGAAGCGGAGCAGCACCTCCAGCTGAGGCTCGCGCAGCACCTCTTCCTCGACCAGCAGGGTGCCGAGCGGCTTGCCCGTGGCCCGCTGCAGCTTCAGCGCGATCGCCACCTGAGAGGGCGTCAGCACCGCGTTCTCGATCAGCAGGTGCCCGAGCGGCTTGCGCGGCCCCGGCGCGACGGCCAGCTGGCGCTGCAGGTGCAGGTAGGGGCCCAGCGTCTCGGCATCGCAGATCCCGAGTTCCAGCACCACGCGGCCGAAGGGCACGTACCCGACCTCCCCGCGCAGGGCCTCCCAGGCCTCGACGGCCAGCGCCAGCGTGGCCTCGTCGATCAATCCCTCGCGCTGCATGATCAGGCCGAGCAGCGGCTTGCGGGTCGGCGCGCCAACGGGCATGGCGGTACTCCTGAGGGGGCGGGGCTGCTTCGGTCGTTGTCCCACCTGGCCGCGCTGGGGTTGCGTGTCACAACTCAGGCTTTGCTGAACCTTAACCGGTTGTGCGGACGGGGCCCGATCTTCCGGCCTTCCGGGCGATCTGGTTAACCTTCCATTAATCAGCCAGGTGATGATGCCCGGGCATAACTGAAACAGGGGGGCGGAGGCTGCTGCGCCGGACCCTCGGGAACTCGGAATCGGTCGGTTCGGGCCCCTTGCCTGCCACGACGGGTTAACACCGAACGGGCACAGGGCATGGAGATTGAACCGAAACGTTAAGCGGGGCCATCGGGCTCCCGTCGTGCTGATGAAGGAGGGTCTTGTGAGCTCGAACCAAACCAACCCCTGGCTCACGCGCTACCGGGGGCGCCTCACGCTTACCGCTGCCGCCTTTGCCGTGGCGGCCTGGGGCTGCGCCAACCCCGCGGCAAACCTGGGTGGCAACCAGACGCAGGGGGTCGCCCCCCGCGGCACCGGCACCGTCAACCAGGGCAAGGGTGGCCCGCAGTTCCTCTCTCCTGAGGACGTCCCCGGCCTGAAGGCGCCTGGCAAGACGGACACGGCCGCGGGCCCGGCGCCCGGGACGGCCGGACAGGTGGCAGGCCCTGCCGGGACGACCCCAGGCGCTGCGGGAGCTGCAGGTGCGCTGCCCGACTACGCGCCGCCGACCCAACCCGTGGTGGTCAACGCGGCGGCTGCGCCGGGCTTCACCGACGTGCCCGTCTCCAACCTGCCCTTCAACGCGGCCAAGCCGCTCACCGAGGCCGTCAACTGGACGCGCCCCTCGGTCTATGTCGACCCCAAGGTGGGTGAGGTCTTCCCGAAGGGCGGCGATGCCACCATCGTCGGACGGATCATCGACGACAAGGGCAATCCCGCGGCGAACGTCCCTGTGATGACGGAGCTCCAGCAGACCACCACCAACGCTGACGGCTGGTACCAGATCAAGGCCAAGCCCTCGCCGGCTTCCCCCATCCGCGTCGGCTCGAACGCGGCTGGCTACGTGCCCTTTGACGACTTCCTCGGCGTCTACCCCAACGAGACCGCCACCTACCACACGCAGGTGCTGCGGCTCGACCGGCAGGTCACCCGCATCAACATCGCGCAGGGCGGCGTGGCGCACAGCACGCCCCTGACGGGCACCGTGGCGGCGGGCGTCACCAACGCCTCCGTGCTGGACCCTGCGCGGGCCTTCGGCTTGTTCGCCGCGCTGACGGACGAGGAGCTGTACACGGTGTATATGGAGGTCCCCGCGGGGGCGCTTCAGATGCCCGACGGGGAGGAAGAGACCGAAATCCGCCTGACGTGGCTCAACCCCCTGCCGCGCGACGGCAAGCCCTACGGCGACCTGTACGGTCCGCTTCAGACCTACACGCTCTGGAACGACTCGACGCAGTCCCCGACCCCGACCGATCAGATCGCCCCCTTCCTGCCCGTCAACTTCGCCGACCTCGACCTCGGCGGCGCCGTGATCAAGCCGGGCGCGGAGGTCAAGGTGAAGTGGGTCGTCGGCAAGGAGGTCGAGAGGCAGTACCCGATCTCGCTGACCAACGGCCAGGCCTTCTTCCCCTGCTACCAGTACGACTTCGGGACCGGCTGGACGAAGCCCGTGCTCGCCACCGTGTTCCAGGAGCGCGGGTACTTCTGGGCGACCTACACGATGCGTGGCTCCAACTCGCCGGCGGTGGTGACGAACTAGGGCGGCCCGCCCCTCTCGTTCGTCCGACAGCTGCAGAGCTTGCCTGATTCAAGTCGAAAGGAAGATTCCATGCTTCAGATGTTCAACCGCCGCACCCTCGTGCTGGCTTGCGCCACCCTCGTCGGCTCCACCCTGCTCCCCGCCATCCCGGCCGAGGCCGGCATGGGCACGGGCCGCAACCCGCCCCCCCCGCCGCCGCCGGCCAACATCTCCAACCGGCTCTACGAGGGTTCGAGTGACTCGAACCTGGGCGCCAAGGGCTTCCCTGGCATCACGGTGCTGCACTACCGGTCCTCGTACGACGGCCGGACCTCTACCACCACCACCAACAACGGCGCCTTCAAGTACACCATCCGGCAGGGTGACGCCGTCGGTCACCGGGCCCGCATGTTCGGCATCAGCAGCGGCTACGTCACGGGCGACATCATCATCGCCACGGACGCCGTGGTCCGCTTCACGGTCGCGAGCAACGAGCCCGACTTCAACCAGCTCGCCGGGTCCGGCATGGTGACCAAGTGGAAGATGGACTACATCTTCCGGCGCGGTGGCGCCAGCCCCGAGAACTATAGCGGCGACGTCTCGCTCGACTACGCCAACCGGGCCTTCAGCCAGCGATTCGTCCCGCGCAACCTGACGGCCCAGCCCACCGTCGAGCCGCCGCCGAAGGTCACCTTCGAACTCAAGAACCTCGTGGGCACGGACGACTCGGGCCGGCCGCTGCTCCGATGGGTCGATGAGCCTGCCGCGGGCATCAGGGACCTGGCCCCCGGCGAGAACTTCACGATGACGCTCAAGAGGTTCATCGCCGTCGTGGAGAAGTGACGGGACATCCACCTTGGCACCTCGAACCCTGACCTCTGACAGGCTTCGGAAGGCGTGGGCGTGGGGGCTTGCAGCCCTCACGCTCGGCTTTTTGAGCCCGGCGCCCGCGGGGCATGCCAGGCCGGCCGCGCCGGACCTGCGGGGCCCCTTGGTCTTCGTCTCCAACGTCTTCGAGGGCACCGTCACCATCATCGAGCCGGCGCGCAACCGGGTCCGCAAGGTGGCGACGGGGGCCCTGCCGCACAACTGGTCCCGCTCGCCAGATGGGCGTGAGGTCGTGGTCATGAACACGGGCTCGGAGAGCGTGTCGTTCTTCGATGGCCGCACCGGCGAGTTCAAGCGCCACATGCTGGTGGCCCCCATCCCGAAGATTCCTCCCCATGAGGCCCTGGGGCCTGCCAAATTCGCCGGCAAGACCAGCTGTCACGAGTGCCACGGGCAGGCGAACCTGGGCCGCCTCTCGGCCCAGGCCCTCTACACCCGCGACGGGCGGTCGCTCTGGACGGTGCCGTTCAGCCCGCCGGGGGTGGTGCGCGTCGACGCGCGCACGGGGCAGCACCTCGAACGCCTGGAGGTCGCCCCGTTCCCCTTCGACACCCAGGTGTCCAGCCTGAACTACACGCCCGACGGCAAGGAGCTCGTCGTGCTGCACCGGCGGCGCGGCAAGTCGGGGCTGCCGATGGAGGGGGCGACGGGCAACGGTACCGTGCCCGTCACGCGCTTCGACCACGACTCGCCGCCGGGCAACCGGGCCAGCGGCATCACCTTCCACACGGCCGACGGGCGCCGCGAGCTCGGGCGGCTCATCGTGCCGCTCACGATGCCCTACAAGGTCGACTTCAGCCGGGACGGCCGCTTCATGTACGCGGCCTACCGCTCGACCAACAAGGTGGTCGAGATTGACGTGGCCAAGCGGCAGATCGCCCGCACCCTGGTGGTGGGGGAGGGCCCCCACAACGCGGTGGTGGACAAGCGTGACGGCAAGTGGCTGTACGCCCCGAGCTTCTACGACGAGCCGCCCGAGGTGGTCAAGGTGGAGCTTGCGACGGGCAAGGTGCGCGCGCTGCTGCCGGCCAAGGTCTCTCCGGCCATGGTGGCGCAGGACCCCGACACGGGCCTGCTCTACGTCGTGGCCAACGCCACCAACCGCGTGCTCGAGCTCGATCCCAGGGGCAAGGGCAAGCTGCTGCGCGAGTGGGGCGCAGGAATGTTTCCCCTCGACATCCTGGTGGTCGCGGAGAGCGAGCGACGGGCCGTTCGCTGACGGCCCGTCACTTCTGCGTGATCTTGCGGATGCGGTTGTTGCCGTAGTCGGCGACGAGGATCTCGCCCGTCGGCATCACGAGCAGGTCGGCCAGGCTGCGGAACTGCGCGGTGGTGAGCGCGTCGCCATCGACGAAGCCCTCTGTTGTAGACCGTGCGAGCACCTCCTTGGTGCCCGAGGCCTCCTCTTTGCGCTCGACGGTGCGCAGCACCTCATCCGACACGAACAGGTAGGGGCCGAAGAGCAACACGTCCGCTGGCGCGAAGAGCCCGGGGAAATCCACCGTGGTCACGGTGCCCTGATTCCCCGCGAGCACCACCTTGCGGATCTTCTCGTTGCCCGAGTCCGCGACGTAGAGCGTGTCGTTGCCCACGGCGAAGCACCCCTTCGGAACGCTGAAGCGGGCCGTCTCGCCCGTGCCGTCGGCGTTGCCCAGCACGCCCGCCTTGCCCGCCACCGTCACCACCGCGCGGGTCGCCAGCGTGACAAGCCGGATCGTGTTGTTGCCGGAGTCCACCACCCACAGCTTGGTCTGGTCGGCCGTGAGGGCGATGCCCGAGGGGCCGTTGACCTCGGCGGTGTCGGCCTCGCCGTCTGCGAAGCCCTGGCCGCCGTTCCCGATGATCCAGTCCGTGATGGGCTTGCCGGCGGTGTCCACCGTCCCTGGCTTGTGCTTGCGGATGCGGTGGTTGGCGGTGTCGCTGATGTACACGACGCCGTCGCGTCCCACGGCCACGTCCTCGGGGCTGCGCAGGCGCGCCGCGTCGTTGGGCGTCGTGAAGGTGCCGTCTCCCAGCACCGTCGTCACCTGCCCGTCCTTGACCTTGCGGACCATGTGGTTGCCCGTGTCGGCGACGTACACCGCCCCGTCGGGACCCAGGGCGAGCCCCTTGGGCTCCTTGAAGGTGGCCGTGCCGTTGGCGGCGCCGTTGACCATCCCCACGGCCCCGGTGCCGGCAAACGTGCCGACGGTGGCGTTGCCGGGGGACGGCAGGTTGGAGGGGACGGGCGTCGAGGCAGGGCTGGCGCTGGCCGCGGGGGTGACGGGGGCGGTCCCGCTGGCGCTGGGGGTTGGGGTGGGCGTGGTGAGGCCGCTGGCTGAGGGCTTCGGGGTGCCCGGTGGCGAGGCCGAGGCCGGAGGTGAGGCGCTGGCAGGCGTGAGGGACGGCTTGGGTGTGCCCGGCGGCGACGCGGTCAGCGACGCGGCGGGCGTCGCCTTCTTCTGAGGCCGGCTGGTCCCTGCCTTGCCGGCGCCCTCGGAGGTGGTCGGCGGGGCCGCCGTGCAGGCCGCCAGCACCACCACGGTGGCGAGCGGGGCGTGGAACCAGGAACGCTGAAGAGGGAACATCGACGGCTCTCCGACCCGGCGAGCGGCCCGGCCCGCCTGGTGGTCTCATACCCCAGCAGGCCGCTCGCGTCCCGCGCCGGGCCCGGCAAAAAGGCCCCGCCCCCGGGGGGACGGAGCCTTGGAGGGCGCGGAGCGCGTTACTCGGCGTCGGTCCGGGCGGCCAGGCGACGCGCCCCCTCCACCCACCTCGTCACGGTCGCGAGCGACGGCGTGCCGTCCACGAAGCGGGGCTTGAAGGTGTTGGCGATGGCCAGCCGCTCGTGCAGGTTGGCGGGGTCGCGGCGGGCGAGCTCCTGGACCGACTCGACGCCGACGGCGGCGAGCAGGTTGCTCTGGCGCGGGCCGACGCCGGGCAGCTCCATCAGGGCGACCTTCTGCGACCAGGCGAGCACGAGCTTGTAGGGGATGTCCGCCTTCGCGGCGAGCGTCTGCCGCTTGTAGCGCGTGCCGGTGGCCGTCACCAGCTTGGCGGTGCTGGTGATGCCGGCCTCGCGCAGCTTCTTGCCATAGACGGGGCCGATGCCCAGCAGGGTCTCGATCGAGTAGGCGCGCTCGGCCTCCAGCGCCGCGGACGCCTGGACGGGGGCCACCCGGACGGGGCCGGCGCCGGTGGCGCAGCCGGTCGCGGCGGCGAGCACGAGCACCGCGAGGGTGGGGGAGAGCAAGGGAAGTAGGGTGCGCATGAGTTGGAAGAGCTCCTGTGAAAGGTCGCGGGGCGACTTTAAATTTCCTGAATCAAGACTTAACTTTCCTTTAATTGTAGGCCCGAGCCGCCCGGACCTTTCGTCCCGCGGGCGAAAAATTTTTCATAAGCCCCGAGATCGTTGCTGCGAGGCCTGATCAAGACTGGTGGGGGGCTGGCCTGGCGGGGGCGGGCAGGCGCCCGCCAGGCCGCCGCTGAAACCGGATTGGAACCAGGGCCCAGGACAAGGCAGCCAGGAGGTCGTGATCCAATGCCCGCAGTCTCCCCCCTGCAGCCCGTCCCCCGGCGATCCGAGCTGGCGCCGCCCCCCCCGCCGCGCCAGGGCGACGCCGTGCCCGCCGCGCCCGCGCCGGCCCCTGTCGCCTCGCTCCCGGCGAGGCCCGATGCCGCCTTGCAGGCCGCGCTCGATGCCGCGGCGAGGCGCTGGGGGCTGTCGGCGGCAGGCATCGTGCTGGTCGAGCCCGCCACCAACCGGCTGGCGATGCGCCACGGCCAGGTGGCCTTCCCGGCGGCGAGCGTGATCAAGCTGCCGCTGCTCGCGGCCGTGCAGGAGGCCATCGAGGCCGGCCGCCTCGACCCCGCGGCCTCCGTCGCGGTGAAGGCCGCCAACATGACGGGCACGTGGTCGCCGCCGGGCGACGCGCGTCCGCACCTGCGGCCCGGCACGCGGGTGTCGCTCGCCACGCTGCAAGACGTGCTGATCACCCGCAGCGACAACGTGGCGACCAACACCCTGCTCGATGGCCTCGACCGCACGGCCCTGGCCGCGGGCTTCAGCCGCTGGGGGGCGCCGGCGACGGTCCTGGCCCGCAAGCTCAGCGCCGGCAACACCGTGCGAGACGACGCCTCGCCGGGCGGGCGCAACCGCACGACGGCCCTCGACATGGCAACGATGCTGGTGCGGCTTCAGGCTGGCACCCTCGTCTCGCCCGCGGCCAGCGCGCGCATGAAGGCGATCCTCGGCCGCCAGCTCGACCATGACAAGATCCCGGCCGGGCTGCCCCGCGACGCCCGCGTCTACCACAAGACGGGCGAGACCTCCGAGGTCACGCACGACGTCGCCATCATCGAGGTGGCCGGGCGCAGCTACGTGCTCGCCGTGCTCACGCGGGAGGCGCCCGGGGGGAACACCTGGGCGCGCATCGCGGGCCTGACGCGGGACCTCCACCAGGCGGTGCTGGCGGCCCCCGCGACGCCCGCGCATCCGGGGGGGCTGCCGGCCGCGCCGCCGCCGCTGCCCGGGGAGCCGCCCCAGGCGGGGGAGGAGCCGGCCCTTGCGGCACCGCCGCCCGAGGCCACGGCGGGGCCCGCCAGCCTGGCGCCGCAGGCTGCACCGCGGCCTGTGGCGGCAATGCTTGCCGGGCTCGCCGCGCTCGCGGCGGGGGCCTCCCGGGTGCTCGGCCAGCTCGCCACGCGGATTCCGCGGTGAGCGCTCAGGGCTGGCCGAGCGGGGCGGGGCTCCGGCCCACCTCGCCCATCAGTTGGAGCAGGACCTCGAAGTTGTAGGTGTCGGCGACCTGGAAGTAAATGGCGTGGCGGCTTCCCGTTGCCCCGAAACGATGCTTTTCGAGGGCCGCCCCCATCCCGAAGCACACGCGCGTGGCCCCCACCGCGCGAGCCCGTCCGATGGCGGCCCAGATCGCCTGCCGGTAGACCCCGTGAGACTCGACGTAGCGGTAATCCAGCCCCACCAGGAGCGGGACGTAGGGGCCCGGCCCCCGGTGCGCGGCCAAGAAAGCCACGGGCTGCCCGTCTGCAGGCCCCCCCAGCTTCAGGGGGAACGTGGAGCAGCAGGAATTCCCAGGCCTGCCTCCCGTTCATCCGCTCGAAAAGTGCCAGGGGGAGCGTGAAGGTGTTGAGTTCGAAGCTGCGAGCCTGAACGTTGGCATACAGGCGGTGAAGGTAGCGCAACTCGTCCTGGCTCAGCGCCGGCGCCTCGCCCCCAGCCAGGCGAACCTTGAGCTGCGAGGTCCTGGGCAACACCTCTTGCTTGAGGAAGCGGCGCGACCGCCGCGTGAGGCGCGCCATGTAGTCGTCGAGCCTGTAATCCGGCGCCAGGTCGAGCACCATCGTTTCGGGCATCAGGTAGCGGGCGAAGCCTTGGGACAACAGGTAGGCGTCCAACTCGGGATCCTCTGCGTCGAGGTCTCGCAGCACCAGCACCCGGGCGCCGTGGGATTGTTCCTCTGCGACGTCGCGAAGGATCAGCCGGAGCGCCTCTCGCCAGTCGCCCGTGCGGTCCAGGTAGAGGTGGTCCCCTTCGGTCAGCAGCGATCCCATCGCCAGGGTGCGTGAGGTCAAAAAGGTGGGGTCCTTCCGGCGCCGCTGCTCGGCGAGCCTCGACACGTCGGGAGAGGCGATCATGTCGTCCTTCCAGAGGGTCTCGGTGAAGAACGTGGCGGCAACGGCCTTCCCCGCGCCATCTCGCACGAGGTAATACAGGAACCGCCAGTTGTTTTCGGGGTGGGCTTGCCCCTCAAAGGTGGCTTCCAGGAGGGCCAGGGCCTCCGCGCCGAAGGTGCCGCGATTCCCCAGCAGCGCGTCCCACTCCTCGGCATCGAGCCGGGCGATGGAGGTGACCTTCTCGAGCCGCAGGTGCGTCGGTGTGGGCCTCGCGACGGCTTGCGGGTGCTCTGCCTCCCCGAGTTGAAACGCGGCCCGGACCTCTTCCAAGGAAGAACCTGCTTGCTGCAGGGCCAACGGCAGGTGGTGGGCCACCGCCTCTGCCAGCCGGCTGATGTCGTCGAGGCTCAGGTGCCGGGTCAGCGTGAGGCGCAGTCCCGCCCGCTTCATCGGGACCAAGGGGAAGACCGCGACAGTCAGGTAAAAGCCCTCCCGCTGCAACCGCTCGACCATGTCGTAGCTGACCTGCGGCAGGCCTGTGGCGATGAAGCGGACGGGGCTCTCGTCCTGGGACACCAGGGGCAGCCCGAGTGCGTTGCAGACCCGGTTGCAGTGTCGGATGCGCTCCAGCAGCTCGTGCTGGAGGGCTGGAAACTCGGGGGACAAGTGGAGCCTGGCCGCGGCCACGGCGGCCCCGAGCATGGGAGGTTGGAGGGGCCCCGAGAAAATCAACGGTCCACCGCCCATGCGCACCCTGGCGCGCAGCTTCGGGTCTGGCAAGAGGAGCACGCCACCCGCGCAGGCAAAGGCCTTGTTCAGGGAGGTCGCCACCACCATCCTGGGGTGCAACGGCGTGTTGCCGAGCACGAAGCCGCGCCCGTGCTGGCCGCACCAGCTCATGGCGTGGGCGTCGTCGACGTACAGGTGGAGCTGCTCGTGCTGCCCGAGCAGCTTCATCAGCGCCTCGATCGGCGCAAAGTCTCCGTACATGCTGTAGACGCCATCCGCCAGGTACCAGATGTGGCGGCGACGACCGCGTTCACGCACCAGGATGTCCTCCAGCTGGGCGAGGTTGTTGTGACGGATCACCTCCAGGCCGGCCCCGTGCACCCGCGCCAGGTTCGCCGCGTTCATCACGCTCGCGTGCACCTGTTGGTCGAGCACCATCAGATCCGTGTCCTCGACCAGCGCCGGCAAGGCTGCGATGTGGCCGAGCGACGTGGTGGGCGTGGGCAGGGGGATGGCGTCGAACACGGCTTCCAGCAGCGCCTCCAGCTCCTTGTACGGAGGTGCGGAGACCGCGGCGCGTGAGGCGGAGAACTGGGTGCCGTAGCGGCTCACCGCCTCGATGGCGCCAGCCTTCAGGCGCTCATCGAGCTCCAGCCCCAGGTAGGAGCAGGATGCGAAGTTGAGCCATTTCTGGCCGGTCACGGTGATGCAGCGCCCGTCGAGGACCTCATCCTCGGCCGTGTGAAACAGGACCCCGCGTCGCGCGGATTCCGCAAACATCCCGAAGGCCAGGTCGACGTAGTCAGCGTGGCGTCTCATCGGAGGATGGTTGAACCTTTCCTGCAGGGTCCGCTATTGTTGACCGTGGAAAATTGGCGACACACGGGTGCGCACGACTTCGAAACCTCCACGGAGCCATTGTGACACAAGTTGAGCAGGCCAGTATCAGCAACGTCCTTGGCGTGGCGACGATCTTGGTTATGTCAGCCTGGATTTGGAGGCACCACCAGACCCCGTTCTTCAGACTGTGGCTGTGCGCCTACGGGGGGGGCTTTGCCTCCTGCTGTCCGAGATGTTTGCAGCCTTCTTTGGACGTCCCGGATGGTTGTGGGGTCTGGAAGTTGTCCTGGTCAACGCGATTTGCTGGTGCCTCGTTCAGGCCTCTCGGGTCTTGCGCCGTGACGCCCCGATGACCGCGCGTCGCCTCCCCCTTTTCTTGGTGGCTACTGGCCTTCCTGGCGCCGGCCTTGCTGCGTGGGGGCAGCCTTTCAATGTGGTGGTCCTGCCCTCCATGCTTGCCTATTCTTGGCTCCACGTGTGGCTGGGATGGAGCATCCTGCGAACCCACCAGGCCGCCGGCTCCAGATTCCTGGGCCTGCCCGTTGTCATCTCCGGCCTCTGGTTTTTCTCCTATCCTGTCCTGGCGCACACGCCCTGGGCCTGGGTCGGGTACTCGGTTTCGATGGTGCTGAACCTGATGGTTGGGGTTGGCATGCTGGTCTTCCTGATCGAAACCACGAACGCGCAGTTGCGCCTCCACAACGAGGAGCTGGCCCGGCTGGATGCCGCGAAGTATCAGTTCATCACCACCATCGGCCACGAGCTCAGGACGCCCCTTACCTCCGTGATCACCGCGCTTCACATTCTGAGGAGCGGTCAGGGTCAGGCTCTGGCCGAGCCGACCGCGGGGCTGCTCCAAGTGGCCGAGGAGCAGTCCCTGGTGCTGAAACGCCTGGTGAATGACGTGTTCGAGCTGGCTCGCTTGCGAACGCATGGACTCTCCTGCGAGAAGGGCCCCACCCAGTTGAACGACCTGGTGCACCAGGTGACGAACGCGCAGCGGCCAGCGTTCGACGCGGCAGGCATCACGCTGGTCACGGACATGCCGTCAGAAGGGGTCTCCATCGAGGCCGATGCAGACCGCCTGAACCAGGTGCTGCAAAACCTCCTTGATAACGCGCGCAAGGCGACCCCGGCCGGGGGGCGCGTGGAGGTGCAGCTGGCCAGGATGCCACGTGCCGCCGAGCTGCGGGTGGTCGACACGGGGGTCGGCATCGAACCCGAGCACCTGGCTCGGGTTTTCGAACCGTTCTTCCAGGCCTGTCCCGGCCAGTCGGGGAGCCGGGGCCTCGGACTTGGCCTGACGCTCAGCCGTGCGATCATCGAGGGGGGGCACCAGGGAACGCTGACGGTGACCAGCACGCCAGGCGAGGGAAGCAACTTCGTCGTCACCTTGCCCGTATCCGCACGCCCGGCTGAACCCGTCGTCTTTACGGCCTCTCGGGCCTGAGCGGGGACCGGGTCCGGCCGGGCAACGCGCGCTTTCAGGCGCGCCAGGGAAAGGATCGAGGCGGCGACGTATGTCACGGCCCTGGGCGGGGTACGAGCGGGGTCGGTCCCTGAACGGCTTGCCGGAGAACCGCCGTGGTCCCCTCGCGCCTCGCCCTGTCCCTCCTGGTCGGAGCCTTCCTGCTGCCGAGCTGTGCCCCGCCGGCCGGGCTGAGCCCGGCGCCGACGGCAGGCGCGGCTCCGGGGGGAGGGCCTCCCGCGTCCCTGGCGCCCTCCGCCCCGGGCAGCGCCTCACCACCGCCGGCGTCGGCCTCGCCCGCCCCGGCGCCTGCGACGCCCCTGCCCGCCATCCGCCGCCGGCTGCTCGGCAGCGTGGCCGTTAACGGCCAGCCCGTGGAGGGCGCCAGCCTCACGGCCTGGGACCTCGCCACGGGGCGGGCGGTGCCCCTCACGGCCTGGGAGGAGGCCGGCGGCGGCACCCTGCGGACGGACGCGGCCGGGGCCTTCGACCTTGCGCTGCCGCCGCTGGCGGCAGGCCAGGTCGTCCGGCTGGTCGCGAAGACGGGTTCCCAGGCCTTCGTCGCGCTGCTCGACGGCCAGGGGCGGCTCCTGGCCGCGCCTGCCCGGGGCTACGCCCTGCGCGAGGCCGGCGACGTGACGCTGCGGCTCGTGCTCAGCCCCGCGAGCACGGCCGCCGCTCGCGCCTTCCAGGGCGTCTTCAAGCTCCAGTTGCTGCGGCCGCAGGCGGCCCGGGAGGCCGGCGTGGCGCAGGCCTTCGAGGCCGCCAGGCGGGCCGTGGCGGCGCTCGAGGAGGCCCTCGCCAGGCAGCCGGCCTGGGCCGACGACCTCGTCACGGGCCTCGGCCCGGACGGGCTGGCGGCCTCCTCGGACGCCCTGCGGGCGGCGCTCGGCCGGCTTGGCGCCTTTGCCGCGCTGGACGGGGCCGTGCGCGCCGAGCTTGCACGGCTCCCGCTCGAGCCGCTCGCGGTGGCGTCCGGCACCGTCCCCTTCACGGCGGAGGACTTCCCGCTCGACCGGCCGACGATCGGGGTGGCGGGTGAGCTGGGCTTCAGCGGGCTGGCGCCGGGCCTGCGGCTGACGGGTGAGCCGGCTGGCTGGGTGCCCACGCCCGAGCGCAAGCGGCGGCGGGATGGTCTGGGCAGCCGCTTCCGGCTCGTCGACATGGGGCGGCCGGCCAACCCCGCCCGCGTGACGCGCTGGTACGGCTCGTTCTACGATTCCCGGTACATCCTGCTCGCCCACGGCCCCGAGCTGCGCATCTACGACACCGGGACCGGGGTGCTGCGCGACCCGGTGGCCACGGCCTGGCAGAATGCCGTTCGTGGCGCCGTCCGGGAGCCCGGCAGCGCCGCCGTGCTGGCCCACGGCGACTCGGAGCAGCTCCTGCGCGGCACGCCCGTTGATGCCAGCCTCAGCGCGTTCACGTGGCAGCCGTACATGCCCATCGAGTCGGCATCCAACGTCTACAACGCCTTCCGGCGCTTCGGCGAGCGGCTCTACCTCGCGAACGACCGCGCCGCCCAGGGCGCCTCGCTCTACGAGGTCACGGGCACGCCGCCAGCGACGGTGCCGGTGGCCGTCGGGCACCCACCCGTCGAGCGGCTGCCGGCCAGCAGCCGGTGCTACGACGTCGCCTTCGACGTGACGCCGGGCTACTCGAGCCCGCCGGGCTGGCTGCTGGCCCAGCACCCCAAGGCTGGGGACACGCGGTGGACGGCCATCTGGGCCGTGAACCCCGCCAACGGCGGCACGAACACCCTGCTGGTCGACAACATCTTCATGGGCCGCACGCTGGCGTACTCCTGGCGCCGGCGCGAGCTGTACGTGTCGAGCTACGACACCGCCGCCCTGGTCGCCACGCAGCCGGTGGTCGTGTATGCGTATGCCATCGGCACGAGCGTGCTGGCGGTGGACGTCGACACGGGCGCGACCCACCACGTCGAGTGGGACCGGGGGACGCCCGAGCGGCCCGTCAGCGGGCTGACGGTCTCGCCCGACGGCGAGGTGCTCTACGGCTTCATGCTCTGACGGCGTGCGGGGCACGGGAAAGGGGGGCCGGCCCATGGGCAGGCGGCATGCGCTGGCGGCGGCGCTCGTGGCTCACGTGGCCCTGGCAACGGCGTGCGCCCCGCTGGCGCGGGGGGGGCGGGCCATCGGCGAGCAGCTCGTCGCCTGGTCGGGGCAGGCCGCCCCGGCGGCCTACCACAAGCGGCCCCTGCCCGCGCTCCCGCGGCCCTGGATCGTCGCCCACCGGGGCTACTCGGCCCTGGCCCCCGAGAACACCCTCGCCAGCCTGCGGGCCGCCGTCGAGGCGGGGGCCGATGCCGTCGAGTTCGACGTGCGCCTCACGCGCGACGGGGAGGCCGTGCTCATGCACGACCCCACCGTGGATCGCACCACCAGCGGCCGGGGGGAGGTCGCCAGCCTGACGCTCGCCGAGCTGCGGCGGCTCGACGCGGGTGGCTGGAAGCACCCGCGCTGGCGCGGGGAGCCCGTGCCCACCGTAGCGGAGGCGCTGGCGGTGCTCGCGGGCCGGGCCGTGGCGGTGGTCGAGCTCAAGGAGGCCCACCCCGGGCTCGTGCGGCGCGTGGCCGAGGCGCTGGGCAGCCACACGCCGCCGGGCGGCGCCATCTTGATTTCCTTCCACCGCGCCGCGCTGCGCCGGCTGGCGGGGCTGGCGCCCGACCGCCCCCTCGGCCTGCTGGTGCGGCCGCTGGAGCCACCGCCCACCCGGGCGCTGGGCGCGCACGCCGACCTGGTGCTGAGCTGGCACGAGGCCCTCGGCGGCCCCGTCGTCGCGGCCGCCCACGGGCAGGGGCTGCCGCTGTTCGCCTGGACGGTGGACGAGCCCGCGGCCATGGCGCGGCTGCTGCGCTGGGGCGTGGATGGGCTCGTCACCAACGAGGTCGACCGGGCCGTGGCGCTGCGCCGGGCCTGGCGGGCAGGCCTGCCGATGCCCGCGCCCTAGGCCGTCGGCTCTGCCGGCGCGGCCCCGTCGCCCGGCTCGTCCGGCGCCGGCAGCCGCTTGCCGAGCCAGCCCCAGGCCGTGCGCTGGATGTCGTCGATGAGGGTGAAGGCCGCCGGGATCACGACGAGCGTGAACAGCGTGGAGGTGACGAGCCCCCCGATCACGGCGACGGCCATCGGCGAGAGGATCTCGGTGCCCGTGCCCAGCTCCAGGGCGATGGGCAGCATGCCGGCGATCATGGCGATCGTCGTCATCAAGATGGGCCGCAGGCGGTCGCGCCCGGCGCGCAGCAGCGCCTCCCGGCGCGTGGCGCCCTGGTTGCGGGCCATCTGCGCGTACTCGACGAGCAGGATCGAGTTCTTGGTGACGAGGCCCATCAGCATCATCACGCCGATGAGCGCGTAGAGACCGAGCTCCTTGCCGAAGACCAGCAGGCCGGCCATCGCCCCGCCGATGGACAGGGGCAGCGCCATCATGATGGTCAGCGGCTGCAGGAAGCCCCCGAAGAGCAGCACCAGCACGGCGTAGATGGCCATGATGCCCGTGCCGAGGGCGATCAGGGTCTCGGTGAAGATGTCCATCATCACCTTGGACTCGCCCACCGTGCCCTGGGTGATGCCGGCCGGCAGGGCCTTGATGCTGGGCAGCTCGGCGACCTTCGCGAGGGCCGTGCCCATGTCGCCGGCCGTCAGGTTGGCCGTGAAGGTGATCTGGCGGGCGCGGTCGTAGCGGTCGATCTGCACGGGGCCCGTGCCGAAGTGGAGGTCGGCCACCGTCCGCAGGGGCACGAGGCCAGCCCGGCCGGGCACCAGGAGGTCTCCGATGGCGGCCAGGTCGGCCCGCGCCGACGGGGCAAGCTGCACGCGGATGTTCAGCTGGCGCGAGTCGGCGTTGAACTTGGCGAGGTTGAACTCGGCATCGCCCTGGGTCGCGAGGCGGGCCACCCGCCCGATGGCCGCGACGGAGACCCCCTGCTCGGCGGCGCGCGTCAGGTGGGGCCTGATCACGACCTCCGGACGGAGCTCCGCGGCGGTGCTCGTGACGTCCCGCAGCTCTGGCAGGGTGCGCATCTCCTTGAGCACCTGCGCCCCCACCTGCTCGAGCAGCCGGCCGTCCGAGCCGCGCAGCAGCACGTTCACGGGCTTGGCGGAGCCCGTCGCCCCGAACTGGGCGAAGGCCACGCGCGCGCCCGGGATGCGGGCAAGCTCCGGGCGCAGCTGGTCCTGGAATGCCTCCAGCGTCAGCGTGCGCTGGTCGCGGGGCTTGAGCACCACGTTCACGGTGCCGCGCGTGACGGAGCTGGCCGACTGCACCAGGGAGCCCCCGGCCGAGTTCGAGGCCGAGCCGACGGTCGCGAAGACCAGCTGGGACTCCGGCCGGGCCGCGAGCAGCTGGCTCGTCTCCATCACCACGCGCTCCGTCTCCTCGATCGTGGAGCCTGCGGGGAGGGAGATCTGGACCATGGCCTGGCCGATGTCGCCGAGGTCGATGAAGCCCTTGGGGATCACGGGCACCAGCGCCATCGAGCCGACGAACACGGCCAGGGCCCCGGTCAGCGTCTTCCAGCGGTGGGCGAGGGCCCACTCGAGCAGGCGCATGTAGGGCTCGCGCCAGGGCGCCCGGTCCTCGGCGTGGGCGAGCCGCTCCGGCAGCAGGTGGGCGGCCATCATCGGCGTGAGGGTCCGGGCGACCAGCAGCGAGAACAGCACGGCCACGGCCACCGTGACGCCGAACGAGCGGAAGAACATCCCGGGGATGCCGCCCATAAAGCCCACCGGGATGAACACGGCGACGATCGTCATGGTGGTGGCGACGATGGCGAGGCCGATCTCGTCGGTGGCCTCCAGGGCAGCCCTCATGGGCGACTTGCCCATCGCGATGTGGCGGTAGATGTTCTCGAGGTCGACGATCGCATCGTCCACGAGGATGCCGACCACGAGCGTGAGCGCCAGCGTCGTCATCCCGTTGAGGGTGTAGCCGAGCAGCTTCATGACGCCGAAGGTCGCGATCACCGAGAGCGGGATGGCGAGCGCCGAGATGAACAGCGCCTGGCCATTGCGCAGGAAGATGAAGATCACGGCCACGGCCAGCGCCGAGCCGAGGTACAGCGCGTCCATCGTGGCCTCGTGGGAGTCCCGCGTGAAGTCCGCCATCGTGCGGATGAGCTCGACCTTCACGTCCGGCGGCAGCGTGGCCGCGAGCGCCTCGACCTGCTGGCGGGTGGCCTCCTCGGTCTGCACGAGGGGCGAGCCCTGCGAGCGCACGACGGAGAACGCCACGCACGGCTGGCCGTTCAGGAACGCCTTCTGCCGCACCTCCGCGTGGCTGTCCGCGACCCGCCCGAGCGCGTCGAGCCTGACGGTGCCGCCCTGCGGCAGGGCGATCGGCAGCCGGGCCAGCGCCTCCACCGAGCCAGCGGAGCCGAGCGTCCGGATCGACTGCTCGCGCCCGCCGGCGTCGGCGCGGCCGCCGGGCAGGTTGACGTTGGCCTGCCTGAGCTGCCCGTTCACGTCCTCCACCGTGAGCCTGTGGGCCCGCAGCCGGGCAGGCTCGAGGTCGATCCGCACCTCCCGCGTCAGCCCGCCGGAGCGGCGCACCTGCGCGACGCCCGGCACGGCCAGCAAGGAGCGGGTGATGTCCTCGTCGATGAGGCGCGACAGCTCGGCCATCGGGCGCCTGGTCGACGAGACGGTGAAGGTGGCGAAGGGCTCGCCGCTGAAGTTGGGGTGCGTGATGGAGGGCTCGGTGATGTCGCCGGGCAGCGTCTGGCGGATCCTCGAGACGGCGTCCCGGACGTCGTTCAGCGCCGTCTCGGAGCGGGTGCCAATCTTGAACTCGCACACCGTCGTCGACACGCCCTCCGAGACGGTCGAGGTGATGTGGTCGAGCCCCGTGATGCCGACGAGCGAGTCCTCGACCTTGCGCGTGACCTCGGTCTCGAGCTCGGCCGGGGAGGCACCGGCCTGCGAGACAGCCACCACGATGAGGGGGAAGTCGACGTCGGGGTTGTCGTTGACGCCGAGCCGGAGGTAGCTGAAGAGCCCCACCAGGGTCAGCATCAAGAAGAGCAGGATGACGGGGATGGGGCGCTTGATGGCCCAGGCAGAGACGTTCATGGCGGGCCTCTCGCCTCAGGAGCCCGCGGTGGCTTTCCCTGGCTGTGGCTTGCCCGGCGAGGCGGCCTTCGGCGGCGCGACGTCGACCTTGTCACCGTCCTTCAGGAAGCCGACGCCGGCCGTGATGACCTGCTCGCCGGCCTTGAGGCCCTCGGCGATCGCCACCCAGCCCCCGGCCCTGGCCCCAGGCACGACGCTGCGGCTGCGGGCGATGCTGCCATCCAGCACGAACACCTCGCTGCCCGCCTCCTTCGTGACGACGGCCGATGCGGGCACGGTCAGCGCGGACACCTGCCCGAGCGCCAGCTGGGCCCGCACGAACATCCCCACGCGCAGGCCCGAGGCCTCCGGGATGTCGATGCGGATGGTGGCCTGGCGGCTCGCGAGGTCCACCGCCGGGCTGACCTCCCGGATGACG
Source organism: Candidatus Sericytochromatia bacterium (assembly GCA_035285125.1). GTDB lineage: Bacteria > Cyanobacteriota > Sericytochromatia > S15B-MN24 > JAQBPE01 > JAYKHL01. Next base: position 167,076 of record JAYKHR010000045.1, read on the forward strand.
CCGCTCGCCTGCAGGTCGGGCCTGGCATCCGAGCCCACGCGGGCCAGCAGGCCCGGCCTCACCTGGCCGAGGTCGGCCTCGGGCACGAGCGCCTCCACCTGCAGCCGGCCCAGCCGGACCATCTGGAACATCGCCTTGCCGACGGCGGAGGCATCCCCGAGGTGGACGTCCTTGCGGATGATCTTGCCCGCGTCCGGCGCCTTGACGCGCGTCTGGGCGTGCAGCGCCTCCATCTGGGCCAGGGTGGCGCGGGCCTCGTCGGCCTGGGCCTCGGCAATGGCCAGGTCCTCCGGCCGCGAGCCCTCGCGGGCGAGCGAGAGCCGCTCGCGGGCCTGGTCGGCCGCCGCGCGGGCCTGCTCGGCCGCGGCCTGGCGGCCCACGAGCTCCATCGGCGTCACGGCACCCTCGGCTGCCAAAGCCTGGCTGCGCACGTAGGCGTCCTGCGCCTGCCGGGCCGCGGCCTCGGCCTGCACGAGCGCGGCCTCCGTGCTGCGGAGGTCCTGCAGGCGCATCGGGTGGCGGGCCTTCTGCAGCTGGGCCTCCGCGATGCGGGCCCGGGCGCGGGCCGCGTCGAGCTGCGCCTTCAGCGTGGCGTCGTCGAGCACCGCGAGCACCTGCCCGCGGCCCACCATCTGGCCCTCCTCGGCGGTCACGGCCACGACCCGCAGGCCGTTGGCCGCCGGGATGACGGGCATCGGCTCCCACGCGGCGACGGAGCCCGTGACCTCCAGCGTGCGCGGCAGCTGCCGCGCCTCGACAGGCCGGGTCTCCACCGTCAGGACGGCGGGGACCTCGGCCGGCTTCTCCTCTTGCTTGGCCTTGCAGGCGAGAGGGGCTGCCGCGATGCCGAGCAACAGGGGGACAACGACGAGGCTACGACGCATTGGGAGCTAGGACCTCCGGGGCGCGGGTGGCGGCGTGGACCGGCCTGCGGAGACTATTTTGCCTGGAAATATTTTGATACGTCAAATAAATGGCCGCGCGGGACGCGTCAGCGCGGCGAGACCGGCACCACGAGGTCTTCCACCTGATCCAACCCAGGGCCTGCCGGCCAGGGGGCGAAGCGCCAGGCCCCGACTGCCTCCAGCGCGGCCTGGTCGACGTCCCGGCGGCCGCTGGAGCGCACGACTTGGGTGCGCGCCACGTGACCCGAGGGGCTCACCCAGACCCGCACCCCCACCTCCCGTGAGACGTAGTCCTGAAGGGCCTCCAGGGGCACGGTGGGGTCGACCCGCCGCAGCAGCGGTCGCGCGACCAGCCCGTGTTTCAGCCAATCGACGGTGGGTGGGGTGCCCTCCCAGCGGGCCCGGCCGTCGCCGAACCGGGCCTGATCCTTGGGGACCCACTGCACCACGCGCTCCGCCCGCAGGTGGATCTCCCCGGACGCGTCGATGCGTCGGATGACGCCCTCCCACGTCAGGCGGTCGCCCACGGCCATGCCATGGCCCTCGGCCAGGTAGGCCGTCCACGTCGGGCCGGGGCTCTCGGGCGCGGCGGCCACGTGGACCGCCACCAGGCCGGCCGCCGTGACATCCGGGGCCGTTCCCACGACCCAGCCGCTGCGGCGCATCCGCTGACCGGCGTGGGCGCGGTTCAGCCGGGCGAGCTCAGCCTGGAAGGGGCCGTCGGGAAGCCTGGCGGCTGCGCGGGCCACCTTCGCCCGGAGGGCGTCCTCCCGCGGCAGCGACTCGGCCCCCGCCGGGAGGGCGGGGGCCAGCAGCAGCGCGCAGAGGGCGATCAGCAGGCGGTGCACCCGCCCATCATACCCCCAGCGGTCCCGAGCCGCCGTGTCCGGCGCCCACCGCCGCCCGCGCGGTGCTGGGGCGGCTGCTCGCCTGCAGGCCGCGCAAACCATCCCAGTCCAGTTCGACGGTGCCGCCCGTGGGGGCGTGGCCCTGCTCCCAGCCGCCGAAGAACTCCAGGCAGGCGTGGTCGATGTGCCGCAGGTCGCCGCCGTCGATGACGACGTCGGCACCGGCCGGCACCTTGGCGAGCGCCTTTTGGAGGTCCGGGAGGGCAAGGAACGTGGCTGCCCCGCGCAGCTTGAGGCGCACGCTGTTCGCCTCGGGACGGTGCTCGACGGCGATGTCGAGGTGGGAGAGCACCGACAGCTGGCGCACCAGCGCAGCGATGATGCCGATGATGATGTCCTTTAGCAGGTTGGTCGCCACGATGGCGCCCGCCGTCAGGAGGTAGATGCCGGCCTCGCTGCGCCCCGCCTTGAGCAGCTGGATCAAGGTGGCGGGCGCGAGCAGCTTGAAGCCCGTGTAGACGAGCAGCGCCGCCAGCGCCGTGAGGGGGACGCGCTCCAGCAGCCACGGCAGCAGGGCCACCGTGGCGAGGATCCACGTGCCGTGGAAGATCGTCGAAGCTCGCGTCACGGCGCCCGCCTGGACGTTCGCGGCCGAGCGCACGATCACGCCCGTCATCGGCAGCGCGCCCACGATGCCGCACAGCGCGTTGCCAAGGCCTTGCGCCATCAACTCGCGGTCCGGGTCGTGCCGGGGGCCGCCGTGCATCTTGTCGACGGCGGCTGCCGTCAGCAGGCTCTCGGCGCTGGCGATGACGGCCACCGCCAGCACGGCTTCGAAGATGGGGCCCTCGGCCAGCCGGGCGAGGTCCGCGAGGCCGACCAGCTTCAGCGAGCCGAGCAGGCTGTCGGGCAGGTCGACGTACCGGATGGGCAGGTGCAGCCAGGCTGCCGCCGCCGTCGCCGAGGCCACGCCCACCAGCGCGGGCGGGATGGCCCGCAGAGGGCCCGGAACATAGCTCCAGGCCAGCATCACGGCGATGGTGGCGAGCCCCACGGCGGCGGCGATGTGGTGCGTCGTGCCGTCCAGCGGGGCCACGCCTTTCCACAGCGCCTCCGGGAGGGCGAGGAGGTTCGCGAGGCCGCTGCCACGCGGCGCGTCATCGACCATCACGTGGACCTGGGCGGCGATGATCAGCGCGCCGATGCCCGCGAGCATGCCGTGCACCACGGCGGGGGAGATGGCGGAGAACCACCTGCCGAGGCGCAGCGTGCCGGCGGCCACCTGGACGACGCCGGCGGCGAGCACGATCACGCCGAGCATCGGCAGGCCGTGGCGCTGCACGAGCTCGAAGACGAGCACCGTCAGGCCCGCCGCCGGGCCGCTGACCTGCAGCGGGCTGCCCGCGAATAGGCCCACCACGATGCCGCCGATGATGCCCGTCAAGAGGCCCGCGGCCGGCGGCACGCCCGAGGCGATGGCGACGCCCATGCACAGCGGCAGGGCGACAAGGAACACCACGAGCGACGCCATCAGGTCACGTGGCAGGGTCTCCCGCGCGGGGGCGGGAGGGGGCTGGGAGTTTGGCATGACGAGGCCCCCTAGATCTGGCGGCCCGCGTAGCGGGGCTCAGCCTCGGACCGAGGTTCCGTGGCCTCGGTGATGAGGTGGAAGGCCCGGTCGTGCGGATCGTATGCGAAGACCTGCCCGGTCTCGATCTCGTACACCCAGCCGTGCAGGTGCAGGTCGCCCCGCGCCAGGCGGGCGGCCACAGCCGGCAGCGTCCGCAGGTTCTCGAGCTGCACGAGCACGTTCTCCTTGATGCAGGCCGTCAGGCGCGCCTCGGGGTCCGTCACGTCGGCGTAATTCTCGGTCAGGATGCGCCGCGTGGCAGCCGCGTGCCCCAGCCACTCGTGGACGGCCGGCAGGCTCTCGGTGGTGCGCGGGTCGAGCAGGCCCTTCATCGCGCCGCACTGGGAGTGGCCGCACACGATGATGTCCTTCACGCCGAGCACCGCCACGGCGTACTCGACGGTGGCGCCCTCGCCGCCCCGGGCAGCGCCGTGGGGCGGCACGATGTTCCCCGCGTTCCGCAAGATGAAGAGCTCGCCTGGCTCAGTCTGGGTCAGCAAGTTGGGGACGATGCGCGAGTCGGCGCAGGTGATGAACAGCGTCTCGGGCGCCTGGTGCCGCGCGAGTTGCGCGAAGAGCTCCCGCTGGTCGCGGAAGTAATCCGTCTGGAAGGCGTGGATGCCGCGGATGAGCTTTTCCATAGGTCGATGGTCCTCCTTAGGCGCGCCGTGACGGGCGCCGGGCCGGGTGGTCGGGCTGGGGACGTCAGGCCCGGCAAGGCGGCGCGCGGGCCCCGGGGGTGCGCCACGCCAGGGGGACCCAGCCCGGTCGGAGGGGCGTGTGGGTCAGGGCCAGCCAGGTCGGGCGCACGGGCCTCAGCGGGTCCGCCGCGCGCTTGCGCGCCACGACTCGGAGCGCCAGCGTGTCGCGCAGCACCGGGGCTGCCTCTTCTTCGGCCAACAGCGTGACGGCTGCGGGGTGCGGCCGCTGGCCCGCGGCCGGCGACAGGTTGGTCGCCCCCACGAGCACCAGCATCAAGGAGGCGAGCAGGAGGGCCCGCAGCCAGCGTGCGCGCTCAGCCATCTCGCACCTCGCCGCTCCACGTCGCGCGCGCCGCGTTCATCAGCTGGCGGCGGTCCTCGACGCTCGCGAGGGGCTCTGCCAGGAAGCCCAGCCCCTCGAGCAGCCAGGCGGCGAGCTCGGGACGCCGCAGCCGGTAGAACACCCGGCGGCCTTCACGCCGCTCGCTGACGAGCCGGTGGGCGCGCAGCAGGCCCAGGTGCTGGGAGACGCCCGGCTGGGAGAGGCCCAACGTGTCCGCCAGGGCCCGGACGTCGAGCTCGCGCAGGCCGAGCTCCTCCACAATTTGCAGGCGGGCCGGGTGGGCCAGCACGCTCAGGAGCGCTCCGAGTTCCTTGGCTGCCAGGTGACGGGCGGGCACAGGGCCTCCTTGGTTCGAATGTTCAAACATTCAAACCTTTGAATATTTGAACATTAGCACCTGGTGGGGGTCATGACAAGGCCTTCCGGCGTGCGTGGGGCTCGGGCGCCGACGCCGTGATCTGGGCCGTGAGCTTGCCCCCCTCGGAGGGTAAAACTCAAGCAAAGACGACCTTTTTCTATCATAACGTGGAGGCCCCCCGATGCGCTCGCTTGCGCTCAAGATTGCCCTGACCTTGCCCCTGCTGCTGGCCGGCACGGCTGCACCCGCGGCGGCCTATTACCCTGACGAGCACGTCTGGGACCGCGAGTATCAGTCCGGCGCGGAGTGGGGCTACCCGCGAACCCGGCGCCCCGTGCCCTGGCTGCCCGCGGCGGGCTCGGGCTGGGGCTGGCAGGGCTGGCAGCAGGGCCACGCCCCGCGCGCGCAGCAGGCCTACACGGGCTTCACGCCGGCCTCGGGCTACATCCCCATGTCTCAGGACTGGGCCTACCGCATCCAGGGTGACCAGCCCTGGGACCAGTCGGCCTGGAACGTGGCCTGGTGGAACCCCGCGGCTCCGATGATGACGAACGCGCGCTACCGGTCCTCCGTCTACGACAGCGCCACCAACCCCTACTCGAACCAGATGCTCAACCGTGACCTGGCCCACGCTGCGGCCCTGGGCGACGTGGAGCGTGTCCGGACGCTGGTCTCCCACGGCGGTGACCTGAATGCCCGGGACTGGGAGGGCTACACGCCCCTCACGTGGGCCGCCCAGCACGGGCGTCGCGCCGTCGTCGAGTACCTCGTGACGCGTTACGCCCAGCCCAACGTCGTCGATCGCTGGGGCTACACGCCCCTGATGTGGGCCCTCCAGCAGGGCCACACCGACGTCGCGGCGGTGCTGCTCCAGCACGGCGCCAACCCGCGGGTGGCAAGCGCCTTCGGCGTGACGCCCCTCGTGCTGGCCTCCTATGCCGCCAACGGCGCCTCCCGGCCCCTGGTCGAGGAGGCCCTCGCCGGTCGCCCGATCCGCGCCACGGACTGGTTCCGGACCGCCACGGCCGCGCAGCCTGGGATGATGTCGGCCCAGCCGCCTGTGCTCCTGCCGGGCGCCGCGGCCGCGCCCCAGCCCGCGCCTGGGTTGACGGTGCCGGGGGCGGCGCAGGGCGTGGTGACGCCCAGCATGACCCTCAACGCCCCCACCCTGCCTGCCTATGCCCAGGGGGCCCTGCCCTCCACCGTCACCGTGACTGCCCCGAGCGCCGCACAGCTGCTCCAAGGACAGGTGCAGCCGGGCATCACCTACAGCGCGCAGCCGCAGCCCGGCCAGACCTACGGCGCACAGCCGCAGCCGGGCTTGCCGGCCGCTCCGATGGGGCCTGGACCCACGATGTCCGTCAGCCAGCCCTCGGTGGCCGGGGCGCTGGAGCCCGAACCACTCTCTCTCGTGTCCACCGGCGTCGGGCAATCCGCCGGCGTCCTGGAGCCTCTGCCTGGTCGCGGGAGGCTCGACGGCGCGGCTGCGATCGCGGCCAACCCGAACCTCGGCTGGCGTCGGATCGCCGACATCGCCGGGCATTTCGGCACCTCCTACCACCAGTTCGTGCTGGAGAACAACCAGCTGCCGCCAGCCGAGGCCGCGGCGGACCCCGACGTCACGATCGGCAAGTCGCTGGGCACCACCCTCTCGCGGGTGCTGCAGTCGCGCGACCTCGCGCGGGCGCGGCACGAGGTGGAGGACGTGCGGCTCACCGCACCCACGAGCAGCCGCTTCAAGGCGCACCTGGCGGTCCTCGATGAGACGCTCCGCGCCATGGGCCATTAGGCCGGCGCTGGCGACGCGGTGCTGAGCCGGGGGCGCTCCCTGGCGGCCGAGTGCGGCGTCATCTTCGCCACCTTCGCCCTCGGGGCCTTCCTGGCCCGGGCGTGGGTGGTGGAGGCGCGCTTCATCCCCTCTGGCTCGATGCGCCCCACGCTCGAGGTCGGGGACAGGCTGCTGGTCGACAAGCTCACGCCGTGCTGGCGCCTGCCTCGCCGCGGGGAGGTGGTGGTGTGTCGGCCCCCCGTGCCGCTGCCGGGCCTGGGGCCCGCCCTGGTCAAGCGCGTCGTGGGGCTGCCCGGGGAGCGGTTGCGGATCCGGGGCCAGCGCCTGTGGGTGAACGGCAGCCCCCTCGCCGAACCTTGGGGAGCCGCGCCGATCGGCTACCCCGAGCCAGACTGGGGGGCGCTCGGCATGCCGGGCGGGGTTGTGCCGCCGGATGCCCTGTTCGTGCTGGGCGACAACCGCGGTGACAGCACGGACAGCCACGTCTTCGGCCCCGTGCCCGTCACCTGCCTGATCGGTCGCGCGGTGCTGCGGGTCTGGCCCCTGGACCGCTTCGGGGCCCTCAGCCGGGGGCCGGCCGCGAGGGTGGCTGGCAGGGCACCTGGCAAGGTGCGCAGGATCCGCATCTCAGCTGGAAACCCCGGCGGCGCGCTGGTATGATGAGGCGCCCGGAGGCGGGTGCGACGGAGGAGCCAGGGTTGGGCCAAGCCAAGGGCCGGCTGTTCATCATCGGGGGCGAGGAGCGCAAGACCGCGCCAGAGCCCGCCGTGCTCGCGCGCTTGGCGTTTTTCGCCGGCGGCGCCAACGGCCGCATCACCGTGCTGTCTCCCGAGTTGCCCCCGGGGCTGCGGGGGGCCCTGACGTGGCGCCGGCTGCTGCGGGGCGTGGGGGTCACGGATGTCCAGGCCCACACGCTCAAGGGGCGCGAAGCTGCCGCCTCGCCCGAACTCCTCGCCAGGCTGGCCGCATCCTCGGGCCTCGTGCTCGTCGGCCACGACCCGCTGCAACTCGTCGCCCTGCTCGCCGACACCCCCGTCGAGGCCGCCTTCCAGGAGGCCTTCGTGCGCGGCGCCTGCGTGGCCGGTGTCGGGGCTGGCGCGGCCGTGCTTGCCTCGCAAGTCGTCGGGCCCGGCTGCTGGGAGCCTCCTGCCGAGGAAGGCGATGATGACGCGGGCTCCACGCTCGACGTCCACCCCCGCGCCGGGCTGGTCTCGCTGTCCCCGGGGCTCGGGCTGTTCAAGCGCCTCATGGTCGATCACCACTTCTGCGAGAAGCAGCGCCTCGGCCGCCTGGCGACCATGGCCGCCACGGCACCCGGCCTGCTCGGCGTGGGCGTGGACGTCGGGACGGCGCTGGTCGTTTCCCCCGGCCGCGGGGTCGAGGTGGTCGGGCGAGGGGCCGTGACGGTCTTCGACGGCAGCGGGATGTCGCACTCCAGCCTGCCGACGGCAGCGCCCGGGCAGACCCTCGCGCTCTGCCACGTGCAGCTCAATTTGCTGCCGGCCGGCTTCACCTTCCGCTGGAAGCGCGGCGGAGAAGGGGCCATGGCGGACGGCGCCGCGGTGCCGCCCCGGCTGCAAGGGATGATGGCGGCCCTCGCCGGCACCGGCTAGGAGCTTGGCGTCAGCCCGCTGTCCGGGTTGGCGAGCAGTTCCACCACGCCGTCTTGCAGGGCGCGCAGCTTGCCGGGTGAGCCGACGAAGCCGTTGGCGACGATGGCAAGCACGAGGGTCTGGCCATCGCGGGTGTCCAGGTAGCCCGCCAGGCTCGAAACCCCGCTCATCGTCCCGGTCTTGGCGCGGAGCCTGCCCCGCACGCCCGGCGTCGCGAGGCGGCCCTTGAGCGTGCCGCTCACACCGCAGACGGGCAACCCGACCAGCAAGGCCGGGTAGGCAGCACCTTGCGTCGGCATGTGGTGGAGGAGCCGGGTCACGTGCGCGGGGCTCACGGCGTTGTACCGCGAGAGCCCGGAGCCGTCCGCAAGGCGGAAGGTGTCGGCCTTCCAGCCCGCTTGCTCCAGGAACCTGCGCAGCTCGGACACACCCTTGTCCCAGGTCCCCGGGCCCCCGCGCCCCTTGGCCCCCACATGCATCAGCAATGTCTCGGCGATCAGGTTGTCGCTCTCGCGCAGCATCTCGCCCGTGATGTCCGCCAGCGGCGGGCTCGCGTGGCTCGCGAGCGTCCGGGCAGACGCCGGGGCCGGGCCCAGGCGCGCCTGGCCCCGCCAGCGCACGCCCTGGCGCACCAGGGCTTCCTTGAACGCGATCAGGGTGAAGCGGGCGGGCTCCGTCATCGCCATGGTGCTGACCTGGCTCTCCGTGCCCAGGGGCAGGCCCCCCGTCAGGCTCAGCGTCTCGGTCCATGGGGTGCCCGTGGTCACGAACCCGATGCCCAAGGTGCCCTGCTCGCCGGGCGCCAGCGTGGTCGCCCGGTTGCGCACCTGGACGTAGCGGCTAGCGGGCGTGAGCTCGACCTTCAGCGCCTCACCGCCGCGCGTGCCTGGCGACACAGTCACCACCAGCGCGTTCCGGTTCAGCCCCAGGCCCGACACCGTGGCCGCGTAGGCCTGCCCGACGTCGTCGATGGCCCACCCCGCGGCGCCGCGGGCCTCTGGCGCGAACACGGTGGCGTCGCCCACCATATCACCCACCACCTCGCGCACGCCGGCGGCCACCACCTGCGCGGCCAGCCGGTCGAGGTCGGCGGGCATCAGCATCGGGTCGCCGTCGCCCTTGAGCACGAGGTCTCCGTGCAGCACACCGTTCTCGAGCAACGCCGCCGTCACCACGCGGGTCTGGAAGCGCCGGCCGATGCCCAGGCGGGACAGGGCAGCGCCTGCCGTGGCCAGCTTGTGGATGGAGGCTGGCGTGAAGAGCTTGTGGGCCTCCCGCTCGTAGTAGACCTGGCCGGTGGCGTACCGCAGCACGCTGATGCCGACGTGGGCCTCGGGCGGTGCCAGGCGCTGGATCAGCGCGTCGAGGCGGGCCGCGCCGTCGCGGCTGATGGACGCTGCGCCGAGGGCCCGGGCACCGATCGCCTGGCCGTGGGCGGGCGCGAACGGCGGCAGGGCGAGCGCAAGGGAGAGGAGGGCGATCGAGCCGAGGCGACGCAGCATGCCGGGGATCTTAGCACGTGGCGCGGGCGCGGGCGATACCGGCGACCCCTGCCCGAGCCGCGTTGGCGGGCGGAAAGAGGGGTACGCAGGCCCCATGCGCCCCACCTGGTCCGTCAACCTGAACCCCGCCCGCCTGTGTCCAGACCGAGAGCCCGAGCGCCTGCGGGCGCGGCAGGCCGAGGCGTTCGACGCGCTGGAGGAGCTCGGCGTCGGGGGCGTGCGGCTCGACGTGGACTGGGCGTGGCTGGAGCCCGCCCGGGGCCAGGCCGACGCGGCCGCCTGGGCCTGGTACGAGGGCTTCCTCGCCGAGGCGGCCAGCCGGGGCCTGGCGGTCTATGGCCTGCTCTACCACCCACCGCCGTGGGCCCGCGGCCTGTGGGAGGCGTCGCCGGTGGCCTTCCTCGCGGGCTGGGAGGCCTGGGTGGGGCGCGTCGCCCGCGCCTGGGGCGGTGGTCTCGCCGTGGTGCAGGTGTGGAACGAGCCGAACAACTACATGGCGGCGCTGAAGGGCGATGCGATGCTCTTCGACATGCGCCGCGTCGGCCGCCTCGGCGTGCCAGTGGGCGTGCCTTGGGAGGTCCTGGTCGGCCTGTTTCGCGCTGTTCGGGCGGCCTTCCCCCCCGGGACCCCGATCGCCTGCAACCCCCTGGCAAACCTGCTGCCACCATTGCCCTCGGTGGGCTGCTGGCTCGATTGGCTGCCGTTCACGGAGCGCCTGCTGCGCGAGGCGGGCGACGCGATCGACGTCGTCGCGCTCGATCACTACCCTGACACGTGGCACCCGGGAACGGGCCCGCTGGAGTGGTCCTGCCTGGAGGAGGCCCTCGCACGGCAGCGAACGCCGGGCAGCCCCTGGCACGGCAAGGGGCTGGCCGTGGCGGAGCTCGGCTACGCCAGCGCCCCGGCGGGGCCGCGTCTGGGCCCCTGGCGCTGGTTCCCGGCGGCGCCCCGGGGTGAGGACACCATGGCGGCCTGGTACGCGGCCGCCCTGCCCCAGGTGGCGGGGCTGCTGGCAGGGCAGGCCGGGGGGGGGCCGGCCCCATGGATCAACGTCTACGAGCTGTTCGATGCGCCCCGGCCCGTGGGGGGCGGGGGCCTGCTGGCGATCGAGGATCACTTCGGCCTGGTGCGACGGGACGGGGGGCGCAAGGCCGCCTACGGGGTGCTCCGGGCGATCACGCGCGGTGAGCCGATCGCGCCCCCCTCGCTCGCCCGCGTGCGGGCGCCGCGCTACTGGCGGTGGGGGGGCTGGCTGCGGGGGCTGGTGGCCCCTGATCGTCCGCTGGCCCGAGACACGTGGGTGCTGGCAGCGGGGGGCTCGTCCGAGGTGCCGGGCGACGCGGAGCCTTACGCCAACTTTTAGGCGTTTTTAATCGAGCTTAATCCCACCTTGGGCACCCTTGGGCGCCGTGGGCCCGATAAGCACTCCAAGGCGTTCAGCCTTCGGAGGAAGAATCATGGGCATCCACCGCGTCGGTTCCATCCAGCAGCTCCCCGGCCGGCCTCCGGTGGCGGCGCCCGTCGCCCCGCCGGCTCAGCCGGCCGCCGCGGCCTGGGGCCAGGACGGCGCGAGCTTCGGTGGGGTGCCGCCTTACGCGACGCCGCCCTTCGTGCCTCAGCAGCCCTCGCCGTGGGGCCAGACGCCGCCTTACCCGGGCGTGCCGCAGCAGCCCTCGCCGTGGGGCCAGACGCCGCCTTACCCGAGCGTGCCGCAGCAGCCGACCTCGCCGTGGGGCCAGACGCCGTCTTACCCGAGCGTGCCGCAGCAGCCCTCGCCCTGGGGCCAGACGCCGCCCGTGGCTCCGGGGCCGACGCCCGCGCAGGTGGCCGAGATCCAGGCCCTGATGGCGGAAGTCGCCCGGCTCCAGCAGCAACTCGACGCCATCCTGGCGATGCGGCCTCAGCCGGCTCCGGGCTGGGGCACGCAGCCCGCCGGGCCCACCCCGGGCTGGGGCATGCAGCCCACGACGCCTGCGTTCCCGATGAGCGTGCCCCCAGCGCCGCTGCCTCAGGCGCCTCTGCCCGTCGCGCCGCCGCTGCCGGCGCCTCCGCCCGTTGCGCCGCCGCTGCCGGCGCCTCCGCCCGTCATCCCGCCGGCCCAGACGACGCCTGCGCCCACCCCGCCCTCGCCGACCCCGCCGCCCGTCATCCCGGCTCCCTCCCAGCCGACGACCGCTCGGCCCGGGCTGTTGCAGCTCTCGGGCTTGCCTGCCGGCACGCGCCTGAGGCTGGCCCCCGGCACCTCGGTGAAGGGCTTCGACGTCTCGGGCACCGCGGCGATCCGGGAGTCCAGCCCCCAGGTGCTGGACCTCATCGCCAAGGGCTCTGCGTTGTTCGGCCTCGTGCGCCGCACCTATGGCCTGCGGGCCGAGGCGCAGCCGGATGGCAGAATGAAGATCGCCCTGAACGAGATCGGCAGTGACGGCAGGGCCAAGAAGAGCGTCTTCTCGGGCAACCTGAAGGTGCTCGATTCCAGGCCGGGCAGCCTCACGCTGCGCGATCCGGACGGCAAGGCCGGCTCCATCACCCAGGGGGCCGACGGCAGCCTGACGATCCAGCACCCCGAGGGCACGATCAAGCTGTACGTGACGGGCCGCGCCCCCCTCATCGCCGGCGTGGATGACGTCGACAACGGCCAGGCCCTGGCCTGATCCTCGAGCGGGCTCCCTTCGGACCAGCAGGTCGGGCGGCTGACTGACGTCGGGCGCCGCGCTCTCGCAAGGCCGTCCCAGGCCGACGGCCTGGGACGCTGCCGCCTCAAGCAGGCTGGACGGGGGGTATCGCGCTGGTTCAGATAATGTTGATTATCCGAATCAGCCCCGCTGTGAGGCTGCTTCGCTCTGGTGCGGGTTTCCGGCGTTTCAAGGTCAATGGGTTCCGGATAACACGACCGAAAGCCCCCGGGGGTACGTCAGGAGACAAGATAACGCGTGGCTGCCGTTGAGGGCCTTCCTGGTCGCGCCAGGTCATTCCCTTCACCGGGCCTGGCGCGAGCCGTGCAGCGGGCGGATCCCTGCGGTGGTGGAGGAGGGGCTGGGTTCGTGCCCGGGGAAGCGCTCGCTGATGCCCTCCAACCGCCAACCTTGCCCGTCTTCGTGGTGCCACAGGTGATACGAGACCCCGGCAGGGTGCCGCTCCGTGCGGATACAGACCCCATCGGCACGGAAGAAGTCCTGGGAGATGTGGGCCTCGAAGCGAACGACCACACGATCGGCGCCCGGCCCGCCTTCCGTGACGTGCACGAAGACCGGGGGGCGGGCCAGGGTGACGACGGCCTCGCGCCGCACCGCCTCTGCCGGCCACCGTGCAGCCTGCCCGCTCAGCATCTCTGGCTGCACCCAGGCCTGCAGGCCCTCCAGCGCCTCTCGCGTCGGGGCGCTCCAGAACGACGACGCCGTGCGGGTCACCAGGTCCCGAAGCTCCTCCACGTCCCAGACCCCGGGTTGCTGGGAAGCCAGCAGGGCCAGGATTCGCTCAGTTTGTACGTTGCGTGATGACTCCAGGTCCCGCCGCTGAGCCGACAAGCGCCGCCGCATCAGGGTCGCGCCCATGCAGGCCGCGACGAAGCCGACGAAGACTGACGTCAGTTCGAGAACCATGGGGGGCTCAGCGAGAAGCGGGGGGCTCGAGGGTGTAGCGGCTCATGTCGAGGATCGGGAGCACGTGCCGGAGCAGGGCCTGGCGCTCCTCGTAGGGCAGGAAGGCGCTCTTGAAGCCGTTCAGCACGATCCACTTCAGCGTGCGCTCATCGAGGTCGAGGGCCGTGTGGCAGCGCCACAGCTCGTCCGTGACGGAGGTGCGAGAGAACAGCCTGTTGTCGGTGTTGACGGTGACGCGGACCTGCTGGTCAATGTAGTCCCTGATGGGGTGTTCAGCCAGGCTTGGCACCACGCGTGTTTGCACGTTGCTTGTGGGGCAGAGCTCCAGAGGGATGCGGTGGTCGATCACGTACTGCAGGAGATCCAGGTCCTCACGCAGCGTGACACCATGCCCGATGCGATGCGCGCCGCAGTCGTTGATTGCTTGGTGGATGCTCGCAGGGCCCCAAGCTTCGCCGGCATGCACCGTGATATTCAGGTTTTTGTCCCTCGCATGAGCGAAGGCATGAACGTGGAGCTTGGCCGGGTTGCCTGCCTCGCCGCCCGCCAGATCGAAGGCGACCACGCCCTTGTTTTTATACGCCACGGCCAACTCCGCGAGGCGGAAGGACTCCGACTCGAAGCGGTCGCGCAGGCCGCAGATGATCACCCGGGCCTTGGTGCCCGTGTCCCGTTCGGCGTCGCGTAGGCCCGCCAGCACGGCGTCGTTCACCTCGGTCAGGCTGAGGCCCTCCCGGCGGTGCTCGATCGGCGAGTAGCGCACCTCGAGGTAGATGACGTTCTCCCTCGCGGCGTCCTCGACCAGCTCGTAGGCAATCCGGTGCAGGCTCTCGGCGTCCTGCATCACCATGATCGTGTACTTGAACCAGACCAGGAAGTCGGCCAGGGAACTCGAGGAGTCGATGGCTTCCAGGATGCGCTGGAGCTCGGCGGGATCGTCGGTGGGCAGCTCGCCGACCTTGCCCTGCTTCCGCGCGAGGTCGAGCAGCGTGGAGAGCCTGAGCGAGCCGTCCAGGTGGCAGTGCAGGTCGGCCTTCGGCCAGGCCAGGATGGTGTCCCGGGTGAGGGTCATGGCGCGTCCCTTCTGCGTGGTGGTGGCGGGGCCGGTGGGTCATTCTAGCACGGGGGGGACGGCACCCCCTCGTTTCCCGGTCACATTGCAGTTGTAAAGATAATAAATATTATAAGGAAGAAGTGTTCGGCCACCCCGAGGGTATGAAGAGCCTGCCCGCCCCGCGGGGGTGGACCGCCCGAGCCCGATGGAACGCCCCACGCCCCCATGACCGAGGAAACCGCAACCGACGGCGCCTCCCCCGAAGGCACCCCCGCTGCGCGCTCTGGCGTGCGACGGCGCGCCAAGCACCGAGGGGTCGGCCTGCAGGTGGTGCGCGGCCGCCTCGGGCGCCGGTGGCGGCCCGAGGGGTCGTCCGGCCGTCGGGCCATCCTTGCCCTCCTCGGGGCGGTGTTGCCCCTGCCGATGCTGCTCGTCGGCAGCCTCGTGATGGATGGGACCATCCCCGTGCCGGGCCGGCACGAGGCCGCGGAGGTGCACGACGAGGTGGCGGCCGGCCACGGGGAGGGGCACCGCCACGGCGAGCCGGCCTCTGGCGACGGGCAGGCCAAGGCCCCCGGCCACGGCCACGGCGAGGCGGCCGAGCACGGAGAGCGCCACGGCCCTGCCAAGGCCGCCGGCCACGCGAAGGCCCACGGCCACGGCAAGCCGGCCTCTGGCCATGGGCAGGCCAAGCCGGCGGCCACGCCGTCGCTCGTGGCCCGTGACGAGGCCCAGCCTCCCACCCACGACCTGCTCGGGCTCAAGCAGAAAGGCCCGGCCAAGGCGCAGGGGCCCTCCTGGTTCGAGGCCTTGGGGGCCCGCCTTCGGTCCTGGTGGGAGGAGGCACCACCCGGCAAGGAGCCGCATCAAAAGGCCGCAGGCCCGGAGGGGGCCTCGCCCCATGCCGCCGCGGCGACGGCCGGAATCCACGGGGAGGCGAAGCGCCCAGCCGTCGCCCACGCGGCAAGGTCCGGCAAGGGGGGCGCCACGGCCGCACCCGCGCCCGAGGCCGCGGGCCACGGTGAGGCGCCCGCTCCCCGGGGGGCTGCGCCCGAGGCCGTGGGCCACGGTCAGGCGCCCGCACCCGGCGGGGCTGCGCCTGAGGCGACGCCGCACGGCCGCGCTGGCGCTGCCGCTCATCCGGGCGGCCACGCCAGGCCGGCGGCAGGTGCCCACGCCGGCGACCCGGGAGGAGCCGCCGCGCAGGCCGTCGAGCGCACCGTCCTGCCGAGGCCGCGCCCCCGGCCCACCTCGCCGCCGCCAGGCCTCGGGGCACGCGCGGCGTCGTGGATCGCGGGGGCTTGGCTGTCCACGGGCAAGGCCTCTCCGGCTCCCAAGGCGGCCGGCCAGCGTGCCGTCACCCGCTCGAATGCGGAGGTGGCCCGTCGGGTCGACAGGCAGGCCCCGCAGGTCTCGATGCGGCTGCAGGTCAAGCTCAGGCGCGGGCAGGCGGGGGTCTGGGGACACCGAACGCCGGATGGGCTCGCCCGCGTGTTGCTCGCCCCGATGCCGGACGGCGGCAGCAAGCTGCTGCTGACGACGGACCTCGCCTTTGTCTCCGTCGATCCCGAGGTCCGGCGGCGGCTGCCCCGGGCCGACCAGCTGCCGGGAGGGTCCCTGGAGGCCTTTTTAGAGCGATTCCCCGGCGACGGCCTCGACTGGTGGCAGCGCACGCGGCCTGGCTTTGCCCTGGTGGACGCCTTCGTCGGCACCTACATGCCCCCCGGGCGCGGCACGTCCTCGGCGGCCCGCTTCGCGTGGTGGGCGGCTCAGCTGCGCGGCCGCCTGGAGGCCACCCGGCGGCCACCGGGCGACGAAGCCATCTGGACGCCCACCTTCAACGTCGGGGCGCGCGTCGGACAGGCCTTCCTGACAGGGCAGGACTTCACGCTCCAGCTGTACGTGCCCCCCGAGGACCCCGGCCTCTAGGGGCAGAGGAGCGACCGCCTGCCGGGTGCGATGGTGCATCCGACACAAATGTGACGGGCTGCGGTATGTTATGTTGGAGGTTGCAAGCCGCAGGGCCCGCAGCCGCCCGGGAGGAGCCGATGTCCGACAACACGATCCTGTCTTGTGATCAGGTGGCCCAGTGCCTGGGGGTCAAGCCGTCCCAGGTCAAGAACTGGGCCGTGCGTCTGCCGGTGCCCTCGTGGGTCGAGGCGGACGGCACGCGGTACTTTCCCGCCGACGTCCTCGGCATCCTGGAGGCCGTCAAGACGATGCGCGACGAGGAGGCCTCGTATGCCTCCATCCGGCGCTTCATCGAGCCGCTGGTGCCCCAGCACCCGCAGCGGCTCGACCAGGCACCGCGCGTCGAGCTCTCCAACGAGCGCGTGACGGAGGTCATGTCCGTGGTGCGGCCGCTGTGGAACGCGCTGCAGCATGAGCACGCCGAGGCCGCCCGTCGGCTGGCCCGGCTGGAGCAGGAGGTGTCGAGCCTCCGCACCGAGCGCGCGGCCCTGCAATCCCAGCTGGCGGCGCTGTCCCCCTCGCGGTCTGCGGCCGTGGGCCTGCGCGGGCTGGTCTCCCGCTGGCTCGGAGCGCCAGCCCGCAGCCACGAGCCCACCCACGCCCCCGACGTCACGCTGGACCTCCGCCCCATCTGATGGCGTTCACCTGACGCCCTGCCGGGCGTTGCCTGAGGCCGGTCCTCCCGCCACCATGCGCTGGGGGAGGGCGGACGGATGGGTGAAGCTGACGGGTGGCGCCTGGGGCGCGTGGCGGGCATCCCCGTCACCATCAGCCCGAGCTGGCTGCTGATCGTGGCCGTCGTGGCCCTCAGCCTCGGCACCCAGGTCGTGCCGGGGTGGGAGCCTGGCCTCTCACGTCCGGCGGCCCTCGGGGTGGGCCTGGCCCTGACGCTCCTGTTCTTCGTCGGCCTCGTGCTACACGAGCTGGCCCATGCCCGCATGAGCGAGCACTTCGGCATGCCGGTGGCGCGCATTCGGCTGTTCCTCTTCGGCGGCGTGTCGGAGTCCCGGGTGGAGATGCGCACGCCGGGCATCGAGCTCGCGGTGGCGATCGTGGGCCCGCTCACGAGCCTGGCCCTGGCGGCCGGCTGCTTCGGGCTCGCGGTCGCCGTGCGGGCGCTCGACGGCCCCGCGCTCCTGGCTGCGGGGCTGGGCTGGCTGGCGCTGGTGAACTCGGGCGTGGCGTTCTTCAACTTGATGCCGGGGTTCCCGATGGACGGTGGGCGCGTGCTGCGGGCCGTCCTGTGGGCGCTCAGCGGCGACATGGTGAGGGCCACGCGCTGGGCCTCCCGCGTGGGGCGGGGCTTCGGCTGGGCCCTCGTCGCCGTCGGGCTGGTGGAACTGGCGACGGGCGGCTGGGTGGGGGGGATCTGGCTGATGGCGCTCGGCTGGCTGATCGGGCAGGCGGCGCAGGGGGCCTACGTCCAGCTGGTCGTCAGCCGCGCGCTGGACCACGTGCCGGTGGCAGGGCTCATGGCCCGCGCCCCCGCGACGCTGACGCCCGACCTCACGCTGCAAGAGGCGGTGGAGCACCACTTCCTGCCACGCCCCTTCCACACCTACCCCGTGGTGGCAGAGGGCCGTTTGGTGGGCCTCATCGGGCGTGAGCACGTGCGGGCCGTGCCCCGGGGGCGCTGGGCAGACGTGACGGTCGGCCAGGCCATGGTCGCGCGGGCGGACCTGCCCGTGGTGACGCCGCAGATGGGGGTCGGGGAGGTGTTGCCGCTCTTGCTGGACGGGGCCGAGGGGCGGCTCCCCGTCGAGGCGGGCGGCCGGCTCGTCGGGTTGCTCAGCCAGACGGACGTCTTGCGGTACCTGACGTGGACGCTCGACCGCCCCGTGTCCCGCTGAGGGGCTCGGTCAGCGCGGCGCCCTTCTCGGCGCGGCCCCCCGGTTGCCCGTCAGCGGTCGACGGGGAGTCCGGTGGTGGCGTTGAAGACCACGGGGCGGGCGAGCCCTGACTGGATGGGCGCCTGCACCTTCCAGACCAGCTCCTGGAAATGGGCCGGGCTCATCGACCCTCCAAGCGTCAGCTGGAACTCTCCGGCCGCCGGCTGCGTGGGGCGCATCATGCGGGCATGGGCGATCGCCGCCTGGCTGTCGATGCGGGGCATCGGGGCGTCGAAGAAGGCCTGCCCGAGGGGCATGCCCGGCTGCTCCGTAACTTCGACGCGCACGTCGCCCCCTGCCGTCGCGGTGACGGCGACATGGCGGTACGTCGGCAGGCCCGGGACGCCCGGCTTCCGGCCGAGGGCCTGGGCTGCCGGCTCCGTGCCCACGTAGTGGACCTGCCACTCGCCCTGGGCCGCCGGCAGCCCGTCCACGCCGATCCGGGTGCCCACCAGCGCGGTGAAGGCCGCGTGAGGCTCGGCGCGACGGGCGAGCACGTGGGCGGTGGCGAGAACCGCGCAGGCCGTGAGGGACCCGGTGATCGCCCCGGGCCCGCTCGCCCGCGTCGCCAGCACCCCCGCGCGCGGCGCGGCGGACGGCACGACGCCCGGGCGGTTGGGGCCACAGCCTGCGACCAGCAGGCACAGGCCGATGGACAATGGGAAAAGACGCGCCGACGGGGCGGGCATGAGACACCTCAGGCGCGGCCTGTCCTGAGAACGAGGCCACGCCTTCAGCGTATCATAAAATAAAGGTTAACGCGAGTATAAATACGTATGAACTGGTCCCGCGTTCACCTGCGGCCGAACAGCTGCTGGAAGCTGTCCACGAGGTTGCCGATGGCGTAGCCGAGCTCGGCCCCGGGCGGGTAGCCGTACCCGGGATAGCCAGGGTAGCCGTAACCGGGCTGCGGGTAGCTCGGGTAGGTGGGGTACGTCGGCTGCTGCGGATAGCCGTAGCCGTAGCCAGGCTGCGGATAGGTAGGCTGCTGCGGATAGGTGGGGTAGGTGGGGTACGTCGGCTGCTGCGGGTAGCCGTAGCCGTAGCCGGGCTGTGGGTAGGTCGGGTAGGTCGGCTGCGGCGGATAGGTCGGGTAGGTGGGATAGGTCGGCTGCTGAGGGTAGGTCGGGTAGCCGTAGCCGGGCTGCTGGTACCCGTAGCCGGGGTAGCGCCCGTTGTAGGCATAGGGGTTCTGGGCGGTGTAGGTGTCCTGCCCGAGGCCCGTGCCGCCGGTGGCTTCGCGCTGTTGGGCTGCAGGGGCGGCCGCGCGCTGCGTCGGGCGTAGCACGGGGTTCACCCGCGTGGCGGGCTGCACTTTATAGGGGTTGCCTTCCGGCATCGGGCGGTACCTCTCGGCGTGGGGATGCCATGGTTGTCCGCCCGACGGTGCGCGATCTTGGTTATGCGCAGGATAATTTTTTGATTTATTCCCGTTAAGGGGTCCGGGCCGCCGCCCGCAGCGCCTCGCGCAGGCGGGCAGCCGCCTGCGCGCGGTGGCTGATCGTGTGCTTGACCTCGGCGGGCAGCTCGCCGAAGGTCCGCCCGTGCGCGGGCACGAGGAAGACCGGGTCGTAGCCGAAGCCCCCACTGCCGGCCGGGGCCTCGGTGATCCGGCCCTCGCAGCGACCCTCCACGACCAGCGTCCGCCCATCCGGCCAGGCGAGCGCCATGGCACATACGAAGGCAGCCCCGCGGCGGGCTGCGGGCACGCCCGCGAGCTCCCCGAGCAGCTTCTCGATGCGGGCCGCGTCCGTGGCCGCGTAGCGCGCGGAGTACACGCCGGGGCGGCCGCCGAGCGCCTCGACGGCCAGCCCCGAATCGTCCGCCAGGCACGGCGTGCCGAAGGCCGCCGCGGCCGCCTGGGCCTTCAGCAGCGCGTTGGCGGCGAAGGTCTCCCCCGTCTCCTCGACCTCGAGCGGCCGGGGCGGCGGCGCGAAGACGAAGGCGCCGTCTTCCGCTGCGAAGATCGTGGAGAGTTCCTGCAGCTTGTGGGCGTTCGTCGAGGTCAGGTGGATCGTCGTGGGCGCGCTCATCGCGAGGCCCCGGGGCTCGGCCCCTGCCGCAGCTTGGTCACGCGGTTGGCGCGGATCACGTCGCTCATCTTGCCGACGGTCGAGAGCACCCGCTGCAGGTGCGCCGTGTCGGAGATGTCGACGACGAGCGAGATCAGCGCAGCCTTGTTCTTCAGCGTGCGGATGCGCGCCGCCCGGATGTTGGTCTTCGCGTCCGCGATCTTGGCCGAGACGTCCTTGAGCAGCCCCACGCGGTCGATGAGTTCGATCTCGATCTCGACGGGGTACGTCGCCCCCGAGGCGGCCTGCGCCCACTCGACGGCCACGGTGCGGTCGGGATCCACCTGCGCCAGGTTCATGCAGTCCGCCGCGTGCACCGTGATTCCACGACCGCGCGTCACGGCCCCGCGCACAGCCTCTCCCGGCAGCGGCATGCAGCACCGCGCCATGTTCACGAGCATCGAGTCGCTGCCGTCGATCAGGATGGCGTTCTTGCCGCGCGCGCCGTTCCGGTCCCGGAGGACCTCGCGAGGCGCCTCGGGCGGCAGCGCCGGAGCGGTCGGCTCCGGGCGCAGCCGATTGAGCACCTGCATCACGCCGAGCTCGCCATAGCCGATCGCCGCGAGCAGGTCGTCGACCGTTGGGCAGTTGAACTTCTGGGCCGTCTCCAGCGCCCTGTCGCTCCGGAGCAGCTGCTCCAGCCCGTTGCGCCCCACCTCGCGCTCGAGCGCCTCCCGGCCCAGCGCGATGTTCTCGTCGCGGTGCTCCTTCTTGTACCACTGACGGATGCGGTTTTTCGCAGATGTTGTGGCGACAATCTTGAGCCAGTCCCGGCTGGGCGAGGGCTTCTTGCTCGTGATGACCTCCACGATGTCGCCGTTGGCGAGGTGGGTGTCGAGCGGCACGATGCGGCCGTTGACCTTGGCCCCCACGCAGCGGTGGCCGACGTCGGTGTGGATGCGGTAGGCGAAGTCGAGGGGGGTGGCGTCGCGCGGCAGGTCGATGACGTCGCCGCGGGGGCTGAACACGAAGACCTCGTCCGCGAACAGGTCCTCCTTCACCGTCGTGAGGTACTCGTTGGCGTCCTTGAGGTCGTTCTGCCAGTCGAGCATCTGCCGGAGCCACGTCAGCTTGGTGTCCAGGTCGGACAGCTCCTTGCCGCCCTCCTTGTAGCGCCAGTGCGCCGCGATGCCGTACTCCGCCACGCGGTGCATCTCGAAGGTGCGAATCTGGATCTCGACGGGGCTGCCCTTCGGCCCGATCACGGCCGTGTGGAGCGACTGGTAGAGGTTGGACTTCGGCATGGCGATGTAGTCCTTGAACCGCCCCGGGATTGGCTTCCAGAGCGAGTGGACCACGCCGAGCGTCTCGTAGCACTCCTTGAGGGAGTCCACCAGCACCCGCACCGCCGTGATGTCGTAGAGGTCCGTGAACTCCTTGTTCTGGCTCGTCATCTTCTGCCAGATCGAGTAAAAGTGCTTGGGGCGCCCGGACAGCTTGCACGTGACACCCAGCTTGCCGAGTTCGCCCTGCAGGTCTCCGACGATGCGCGCGATGATCGCCTCGCGCTCCTCTCGCTTGGCCGCCACCAGCTGAGAGAGGCGGTAATATGCATCTGGATGCAGGTATCGCAGCGACCAGTCCTCCAGCTCGGCCTTGATGCGGCCGAGGCCGAGGCGGTGGGCCAGCGGGGCGAAGATTTCGAGCGTCTCGCGGGCGATTTCCTGCTGCTTATCCGGCTTCATATGCGCCAGCGTGCGCATGTTGTGAAGGCGATCCGCGAGCTTCAGGAGGATCACGCGGATGTCCTTGCCCATCGCGAGGAACATCCGACGGAAGTTCTCGGCCTGGCGCTCCTCCTTGCTGGAGAACGAGATCTTGCCGAGCTTGGTTACGCCCTCGACGAGGCGGCAGACCTCGGAGCCGAACTGCTTCTTGAGGTCGTCCGGCTCGATGTGGCAGTCCTCGAGCACGTCATGGAGCAACGCGGCGGCGACGGTCGCGCCATCGGCCTCAAGCCCCGCGAGGATCTTGGCGACCTCCACGGGGTGCATGATGTAGGGCTCGCCTGACTTCCGCGTCTGCCCGTCGTGCAGCCCCTCGGCGCAGGCGCAGGCGCGCTCGACGAGGGCCACGTCCTCCGGCTTCATGTAGCCGGAGACGGTCTTGAAGAGCCCTGATTTGTCGACGGAGGTCTCGCTGGCCATGTGCCACGTGCGCGCCGCGCTCGTCCACTCGCCTGGACCCACTTCGTCGGGGGTGGGTCGCCGCCTGGCGGGGGGCGGGACCCGGCGGGGGCTCCGAGGAGCCGGAAGGTGAGGCCGGCCACGCCTTCCTCACCCCTAATCCTAGCAGAAATCCGCAGCGGACGTGCGTGACGGGCGGGAGTTCCAGCTGTCCTGGCGCTGCAACCCCGCCCGGCCGTGCAGGTGCGGCTTCTAGTAGGTCAGCAGGGCGTGCACGTCCAGCCCTGGCAGCCGCTCGCGTCCGCCGAGGAAGGCCAGCTCGATCAGGAAGCTGACCCCCACGACGTGGCCCCCGAGGCGCTCGACCAGCGCCCGCGTGGCCGCCACCGTCCCGCCGGTGGCGAGCAGGTCGTCCACGATCAGCACCCGATGGCCGGCCGCCAGCGCGTCGGCGTGGATCTCCAGCGTGCCGGAGCCGTACTCCAGCGCGTACGCGATGGCCTCGGTGCGGGCAGGCAGCTTGCCCGGCTTGCGCACGGGGATGAAGCCCTTGCCGAGGTGGTTCGCCAGCGGGGCGCCGACGAGGAAGCCCCGGGACTCGATGCCCACCACGTAGTCGACCGCCAGCGTCCGGTGGTGTGCCACCAGCCTGTCGATGGCCGCACTGAAGGCCGCGGCGTCCCGCAGCAGCGGCGAGATGTCCTTGAACACGATGCCCGGCTTGGGGAAGTCGGGGATGTCGCGGACGTAGGCGTCCAGGTCGAGCATCGGCGTGGTGGTCATCGCGGCTCCTTTCTGGGAGGGGACGCGACGATGATACACGATGCGCGTCAGGCGTCGGCAGCGGGTCCGACGGCCAGGACCTTCAGGGTGAGACGGTTCTGGCCCTGCCAGCGCTCGGCCACGGGCTGGTAGACCAGATCGACGGGCCCCTCCGGCAGCGGATGGCGCTTTCCCTGGCCGAAGGCGATCGCGGCTGCCTGGCCCGTCTGGTCGGCCACCTCGAGCCAGAGGTGCTCGTCCTCGGGGCCCCGCCGCTCCTGACGCAGCACGGTGGCCCCGCGCAGCCCGAAGGTGGGGCCAGGGTTCTCCGGGCCCGTCGGCTCCAGCGCCTGCAGGCTGGCCACCGCCTCGAAGCCGAGCGCCGAGAGCGGCGGCTCAGCATCGACCTCCCAGACCTTGGTGTAGCTCACCGGCGCCGTCAGGCGCACCGCCACCTCTGCCTGGAAGATCGCGCAGAAGAACTCGAAGTCCTCGGGGGCGACGGACAGCCCCACCGCGTTCGCGTGGCCCCCGAACCGCCCGAGCACCTTTCCGACGGCCTCCAGCGTGGCGTGAAGGTCGTGGCCGGACACGCTGCGGCCCGAGCCACGCAGGTGGCCGTTGTCTTCGGGGGCGAACAGCAGCGTCGGGCGCCTGAAGCGCTCGGCGAGCCTGGAGGCGACGATGCCGAGCACGCCGTGGTGCCAGCCCGCGTCCGCCAGGATGATCGCGGGGCCGCCGGGCATGTCGCCGCCAGCCACCCGGGCGATGGCCTCGGCCTCGATGGCGAGGGAGAGCAGCCGGCGCTCCTGGTTCAGCCGCTCCAGCTGGTCCGCCATCTGCCGGGCGGGGGCGTCGTCGTGGGCCAGCAGCAGCTCCAGGGCCAGCCTCGGGTGCGCCATGCGGCCTGCGGCGTTGATGCGCGGGATGACCCGCTGGGAGAGCAGCTCCGAGAGGTTCGCGGCCTTCAGGTTGCAGCGGGCGGCCCGGGCGAGTGCCGCGACGCCCCGGCGGGGTGACCGGCTGATGCGGGCGAGACCCTGCCTCACGAGCCGGCGGTTCTCGTCGACCAGGGGGGCCTGGTCCCCCAGCGTGCCGAGCGCGACGAGGTCCAGCAGGTGCCGGGCGTCGGGCTCGCGCGGGGGCAGGGCGTGGTCCAGGCTGCGGGCCAGCGCGTAAGCCACGCCGACGCCCGCGAGCGGGGCCAGCCCGCCCGGGTCGGCCATTAGCCAGGGGTTCACGATCACGGTGGCATTCGGGAGCGACGCCCCCGGCCGGTGGTGGTCCGTGATGATCACGTCGAGCCCCAGGCTGCGCGCGAAGGCGATCTGCTCGTGGCTGGAGATGCCGTTGTCGACGGTCACCAGCACGCGGGTGCCCTGGTCGGCGAGGCCCTGGATGGTCGTGGCGTTGAGCCCGTAGCCCTCGACCAGGCGGTGGGGCAGGAAGTGGTCGACCACGGCATCGTGGTGCTCGAGGGCGCGCACCAGCAGCGAGGTGGAGGCGATGCCGTCGATGTCGTAGTCTCCGCACACCGTGATGCGCTCGCGCCGGGCGATCGCCCCCAGCAACAGGGTCACGGCCTCTGGCACGCCTGGCAACGCGCCGTAGTCCGGCTCCCGCGTGGACGGCGGGGCGAGGAAGGTCGTCAGCGCGGGACCCGGGCGCCACCCCCGCGCGGCCAGCACCTGCGCGAGCAGGCGGGAGGTGCCCGGCATCGCCTCGAGCGCAGCCAGGGCGTCGGGTTCGGGCTGGCGCACGCGCCATTCGATCCGGGCGGGGTGGGGCAAGCGTGGCTCCAGTCAGCGGCAGGACCGCTATTGTACCCCCGCGAGGGGCTCCGTTTGCCTCCCGGGAGGTGACGGCGTAACATGGCGCCATGCGAACGTGCACGCGCCCGGGGCGGCTCGCCGGCGGCTGTCTGCTCGGCCTGATGCTGCTCGGCGGCCTCCCCGCCGGAGCGGCCGAGGACGTTTGGGGCGAGGCCCGCCAGGCCTACAGGGAGGGCCGGCATGAGGCCGCCCTCCCGCTGCTGGAGCGCCTCGCCGCCGAGCACCCGAAGGACCGGGAGGCCCACTACTACCTGGCGCTCGTGTGCTGGCGCCTCGGGCGCCACCAGGCCGCGGCGGTGGCCTGGCACCGCGTGCAGGAGCTCGACCCGGCCGGGCCCTTCGGGCGGGATGCCGAGATGTGGCTGGCGACCTTCGGCGAGCTGGCGTTGCCGGGCCAGGGGCTGGCCCCGGCCGCCCTCGGTCCCTCGCCCGCAGCGTCGGGCCCGCCGGCGGCCTCAGCTGCGCCGGCAGCCTCGCATGGCGCGCTGTCGGCCTCGCCGGTCACCTCCGGGCAGGCTGCCCTGCCCCCGCCGGCCACCTCCCCGCCGGCGGTCCTGCCGTTGCCCTCACCGTCTACCTCTGCACCGGCGGTGCAACCATCGCCGGCATCGGCTGTCCTGGCTTCGCCTTCGGCTGCCCGGCCGACGCCTGTGCCTGCCCTGCCGACGCCGGCCCGGGCCACCGCCACCCCGCCCCCCCGCACCCCGTGGCTCGCGGCGGAGGCGCCCGGCGCCGGCCCGCGGGCGCGCTCCCGCAACGCCCGCCCGGGCTGGTTCAAGGCCCTCGACGGCACCTTCGAGTTCGTGCCGCCGGCGGGTTTCGTGCTGCTCGACGAGGGCGATGAGCGGGGCGAGCGCCGGGCGTTGTTCGGCCCCGGCAGTGCGCTGGCGGCCCCAGGTGGGACGGAGCAGCCGCCGACCCTGCTGCTTGTCTGGCGGGACGTCCCCGACCTCGCGCGCTTCAAGCCCGACCAGCGGGTGGCGCGGGCCCGCCAGCTGCTGCTGGCCGAGGCGGTGACGTACGGTCCTGGCATCAAGCTGGAGGGGCGCTTCGGGGTGCAGGCCGCCCACGTCGCCCAGCGCCAGGGCAGCTGGGCCGCCGACACCTGGCTCTTCTTTCAGGACGACCGGCTCTATGCCATCACCTTCGGGGGCGAGGCCCGGCTGCTGCCGCCTCACCAGGCCGCGATTGCACGGAGCCTGGGGACGCTCGTCTTCAACCCGTGAGCCGGCGGGCTTCAGCGGGCTCGGCATGGGGCCCGGGGCGCAGGCAACCCGGGAGGGCCAGGGGGCGCTGCGCGGGCTGGGCCGGCCGCTCGACGGCGTTGGGTCGCAGGGGGGTCAAGGAGGCGGGGCCGGGACGACGGGGGGTGGGCATGGAGACCATGGTGCCCCGCGGCGAGCCCCGGGCGCGAGGACCCTCGACACACCCCCGGCGTGATCTGCCGCACGGGCGGGTATGAGGAGAAAAGCGGCCGGGCCGCTGCGCCCGGTGAGCCCGGGCGGCCCTGACGAGCGGCGGGTGAGCCCGCAGGTGCGTTGAGCGAGGATCGAGCCCAGCGACAGGGGGATCAGCTCCAGCTGAACACCACGAAGCCCCTCCCGGGCACCGGTCGGCTCCCGCAGCCCCCGGCCTCGGGCCCCCTCGCGCGGCCGGGCACGGCCCCGCTGGTCGACGAGGCGGTCTTCAAGGCGTCACTGGAGACCACGGTGGCACGGGTCTCCAAGCACGTCCAGGCGCTCGAGCAACGGATGGAGCTGCTCGTCCATTCCCTGCAGGCTGTCCAGATGCCGATCCCGGGCGTCGAGGCGTGGACCCACAAGCACGCCCTCTCGCCGCAGGGCAAGAAGATCATCGCGTACCTCGAGAAGATCGCCGTGATGAAGCCGGACCTGGCGCGCCAGATGCAGGTGGCCGTCTTCCGCTTCCACGACGCGGCCCAGGCCGTTACGGGTGCCCGGCGGGCGATGCGCGAGGGGCGGGCGGGCCCGCAGACGCTCGAGGAGGTGAAGCGCAAGTTCTACCCCCTCACCATCTTGCACCTCGAGTTCCGCCACGACCACCTGCTCGGCCAGATGTTCCCGCCGCCCGAGGAGCCTCGCCAGCGCGCCCCGGGCACGGGCGCGCTGCAGGCCCGCGGCACGGGCGTGCTGAACCCGCAGGACAGCGCCACGCGGTACGCGGCCATGCGCCAGGCCACCTGGCAGCGCGGGGAGGCCGTCATCCAGCACCTCGCGCCCGGCATGGCGGAGGTGCGGCGCCTGCTCGAGTTGCAACGGCCCGTCGTCGGGACGGGGTTGCTCGACATCTTCAACCCGCAGTCCAAGCGCGCCCGCCTGCTCGCCGCCCGCCTCAAGGACGATCCCCGCGCCACCCAGCACGCCGAGACGGCCCTGCGCATCTTCGGCGAGCTCAAGGAGGCCGTGCTGGAGGTCAAGAAGGGCGCCAAGCCCGAGCCGCTCGCCGAGCAGCTGGAGTACCTGGCGACGATGCTCGGCGTCTGGCACCAGCACCCCGTGCTCAAGGACTTCTTCCCGGCTCTCAACCGCCAGCTCTTCTTTCCACCGCGCTGAGGGGGCCGGGTTGCCCGTCGGGGGGCAAGGGGCTATGATGAAGCACCGCTGCCCGAGTGGCGGAATGGCAGACGCAGTCGACTCAAAATCGACCGCCGCAAGGCGTGCCGGTTCGACCCCGGCCTCGGGCACCTTGGCTCCTCACCTGGATTTCCGGGTGGGGGGCTTTTTGGTGGCGTCGGGGGTGGAGCGGGTTACGCCCCGCCGGGGCTTGCCGCGCGTCGGGGCCTCGGGCTGGTGGCGGCCGCCCCCCTCAGAACACCACCCCGAGTTCCCCCTCCGCGCACCCGTGGCAGACCACCTCGTCTCCCACCGTGAGGCAGCGCCCCGGCCCGAAGCCCTCGCCGCAGCGGCTGCAGACCACGTGGCGGGCGCGCAGCGCCTCGAAGCCCTCCGCCAGCAGCGTGCGCAGGGCCGACCCGCGCAGCTTGGCGAAGGGCTCCCGGCGCCACAGGCTCGCGACGAGGGCGGGCCCGCCGTAGCCCGTGGTCCACGCGATCGCCGGCAACCGGACCTCCAGCGCCTCCTCCGTCACCACGAGCGAGAGGAAGGCCAGCTCCTCACCGCCCCAGTCGAGCCCCACGGGGACGTCGGCCTGGAAGACGTCCCGCGTCCGCCAGCGCGGGAGCCTCGTCCAGAACGCCGGGTCGAAGGGCCGGCGCCCGTCGACGGCGGCCTCGCCCGTGCGCGCGAGCGCCACCTCGCCGCAGGCCATCAGGGCTTCGCGGGCCCGCTGCTCGAGCCCCGTCAGGGCCTCGGCGGGGAACTGGCTGTGGGGGTCGAGCAGCTGCTTCCAGGCGTGGTCGTCGTCGGTCATGGGGGTGTCATACCCGGGGGGCAGCGTTGCCCAGTCGGGGAGAGACCTGTACGCTGAATGGCCTGCAGCCACCGGTTCGGGGCTGTCAGGGAGATGCCGGCGCATCTTGCGCCTCAACGACCCTGACCGAAGCCTGGACACCTTTCCTTCCATGTCTCTCGTTCAGTTCGCCTCCCTCTGGAACCTCACGGCCGTCGGCATCGTGCTGGGGCTCTCCTTGCTCTTGCGGCGGCGCATCCCGGCGGCTCCGCACTTCGAGACCTGGTGCCGCTCCTACGCCTGCGTCTTTGCCAGCATCGCTTGTGAGCTGCTGGCCTCCCTGGTGGGGAGGTCCTGGCTGCTCAACGCCGCGGAGGTGGCGATCGTGGGCGTGAACATCACCCTGCTGATGCAGATGGTCTCGCAGCTGCCGTTGCCCGTCGTCGTCTCGCGCGCCGTGCTGGGCCTGCCGGGCGTGGCCGTGCTGGGGAGCCTGGGCGCGATGGCCCTCGGACAGCCCTTCCCCGTGGCCGCGGCGCCCATGATGCTGGGGTTGAGCGCCTCGGCCGTCTGGGTGGGGTGCACCCTGACGCGCCAGCCTCGGCACCTCGGCCAGGGGAGCCTGCGCTGGGTCGGCTGGCCGCTCATCGCGGCGGGGCTCCTCCCCCTCGCCTTTCCCGTCATCGGGGACACGGGGGGCGCCTGGCTGGGGTACTGGGCGGGCGGCGTGCTGCACCTCGTCGTGGGCATCGGCATGGGCTTGGCCACGCTGGAGCGGTTCGAGGCCGAGCTGCAGGCCACCACCGAGGAGCTTCGTGCGCAGCAAGCCAAGCTGCGGGAGCTCGACCGGCTGAAGTCGGCCTTCGTGGGCAGCGTCAGCCACGAGCTTCGCACCCCGCAGGCCGCGATCAAGGCCGCTGCCTGGCTCGGCCTGCAAGACGCGCAGGCTGGCAAGCAGGTGCTGGGCGAGACGATCGTGGCCCAGACCGACGTGCTGGCGCGCCTCGTCGGCGACCTGCTGATCTACTCCCGCATCGAGTCGGGCGAGATGACCCACGACCGCGACCCGGTGGACGTCCGCCAGCTGGCCGAGGAGGTGCTCGACGGCCTCGAGCCTCTCTACCAGCAGAAGGGCCTCGCGCTGGTGCGCAGGCTGCCCGAAGGCCCCCTGCCCGCGCTGCTCGACGCGCCGCAGATCGCGCAGGTGCTGCGCAACCTGCTGGTGAACGCGCACAGCTTCACGCCGGTGGGGGGGCGCGTGGAGGCCCGGCTGGACGAGGTGGAGGACCATGTCCGGCTGGTCGTGGCGGACACCGGCGTCGGCATCCCCCCGGTCCACCACGCCGCCATCTTCGAGCGCTTCCATCAGGTGGACGGCACCACCAGCCGCCGCGTTGGCGGCACGGGCCTGGGGCTCGCCATCTGCCAGGCGAGGCGGCACCATCGGGGTCGAGAGCGCCGTCGGGGCGGGCAGCACCTTCACCGTGCTGCTCCCCTTGGAGCCGGCTGCCCTGCCCCACCCCCGCTCGCGCCCGCCTGAGCGGGGGCGAGTGGCAGCTGCGCCCCGTCAGGCCCCCCGCCCGACGCCCAACTCTTCCACCAACCCGGCCACCCGCGCCCGGATCGCGTCGCGGATGGCGCGGACCTGCTCGATGCCTTGCCCCTTGGGGTCGTCGAGGCCCCAGTCCTCCAGCGGGCCGAGGACGGCCGGGCAGGCCAGGCTGACGCCACAGCCCATCGAGATGGCGCGATCGCCGGGCGCGAGGGCCTCTACCTCGGCCAGCTTCGGGTGGTGGCCCTCCCCGACGAGGTCGATGCCGAGCTCCCGCATCACCGCCAGCACCGTGGGGTTCATCTCCGTGGCCGGCTCCGTGCCGCCAGAAAGGGCGCGGGCGCGGGCAGGGTCCGCGAGCCGGTTGAAGAAGGCCTCCGCCATCTGGGAGCGGCCCGTGTTGTGGACGCAGGCGAACAGGACGTGGCGCATGGGTTCCTCGTGGCGGGGTTGACGTATCGACTTTTTTCAATAGATTGAAGTTGGTCGATGATTTGCCCCGCGTCAACGGGGCGTGGAGCAGGAGGTCCGATGTCCCAGGCTGGTGGCGTAACCCCTGAAGACTGTTGCAGCATCCCGCTTGCGGCGGCGTATCCGCCCGACCTGGCCGAGCGGGCCCGGCGGCACAGGGCGCTCGGCGATGTCGGCCGGCTGAAGGTGCTCTACCTCGTGCGCGACCGCGAGGTCTGCGTGTGCGACCTCGTGGCCGCCCTGGGCATCCCCCAGGGCACGCTCTCGCACCACCTCGCCGTGCTGCAGCGAGCGGGGCTCGTCCGGGCGCGGCGGCAAGGGCGCTGGAACTACTACCAGGCGACGGACCTGGCCCTCGGGTGGCTCCCGCCTGCCCTGGCGATGCGGAGGGCCTGAGGCCATGGGCGCCACCGGCCAATCCCCCTCCGTCGTCGCCTCGCTGTCGCTGCTCGACCGCTTCTTGCCCGTGTGGATCTTCGTGGCGATGGGCCTCGGCCTCGGCCTCGGGCAGGCCCTTCCGGGCCTCGGGGCCAGCCTCGACGCCTGGAAGGTCGCGGGCGTCTCGGCCCCGATCGCGCTGGGGCTCCTCACGATGATGTATCCGGTGCTCGCGCGGGTGCGCTACGAGACGCTCGGCGCGATGCAGGCCAAGGGCCGGGTGTGGGCCCTGTCGCTCGCCTTCAACTGGGTGCTGGGCCCCGCGCTGATGTTCGCCCTCGCCTGGGTGATGCTGCCAGACCAGCCGGCCTACCGCACGGGGCTCGTGCTGGTGGGCCTCGCCCGCTGCATCGCGATGGTGCTGCTGTGGAACGACCTGGCCCGGGGCGACCGCGAGGTGGGGGCCGTGCTGGTGGCGCTCAACTCGCTGTTCCAGATCGCCATGTACGCCGTGCTTGGCTGGTTCTACCTCACGGCCCTGCCCACCTGGCTCGGGGGCACGGCCACGGCCCTCGACGTCTCGATGGGGCAGATCGCGGGGTCGGTGGGGATCTTCCTGGGCATCCCGTTCGCCCTCGGTGCCCTCACGCGGGCCCTCGGCGTCCGGGCGCGGGGCCGCGCCTGGTACGACGGCGTCCTGATGCCGCGCCTCGCGCCGCTCGCCCTTGGCGGGCTGCTCTACACCATCGTCTTGATGTTCGCGATGCAGGGGGCCAAGCTCCTGCAGCTGCCGCTCGACGTCCTGCACATCGCCCTGCCGCTGCTGGCCTACTTCGCCGTGATGTTCACGCTGGCCTTCGCCGTGAGCAAGGCGGCGGGCCTCTCCTACGAGGACAGCGCGGCGCTGTCGTTCACGGCGGCCGGCAACAACTTCGAGCTGGCGATCGCCGTGGCCGTCGGGCTCTTCGGCATCGGCAGCGCCGAGGCCCTGGCCGCCGTCGTGGGCCCGCTCATCGAGGTGCCGGCGCTCGTGGCGCTGGTGTACGTGGCGCTGTGGCTTCGCGCACGCTGGGGCGCCGGGGCCGCGCCGGCCGCACGCTGAGGGCGGGCCCACCCCCGTGGGGCGCACCAGCAGCGCCCCACGGGCCTGCGTGGGGGAGGACGCCCGTTCAGGACAAGTTCTTTTAGGGGGTTTAATCTATCCTTAAACAACTTGCCCCCCCTCGTTGTCCCTTCGTTGCATGTTCGGCGGACAAGCCCCCCGGCCAGACTTGCGCGCGAAAGGACTGCCTGATGACCCGGCGTTGGCTCCTCGGTGTGACCCTCCTTGGCCTCGGCCTGCCCGGGTGCGGCCAGGCCCTGCCCCAGGCCCTGGCGGTGGGGGGCCCCGGGGCCCAGGCCCTTGGGGGCCTGGCCGCAGCGGGCCTGTTCGTGAAGCTCGAGGGTGAGGTCAGCCGGGCCGAGGCCACGCAGCTCTTCGCGGCCCATCACCTGCGGGATGCGACGGACGAGAAGCCGCTGCTCGCCAAGCTCGGCTGGCGCTGGGTGCGTCAGACGGTGCCCGGCACGGCCCTGGCCGCCGCGCGGGCCCGCCTGGCCGCGACCCCCGGCGTGGCCGACGCTGCCCTGAACGAGGTCGTCACCCTCCCCGAGGGCGAGGCCGCGCGGCCCTTCACGCCCCCGGCCTGGCATGTCGCGGGCCACAACGACCCGCTGCTCGGGCAGTCGTGGGCTTTCCGCAAGCTGAACCTGGAGGCCGCCCACGCCATCACGATGGCAAGCCCCCGCACCGTGGTCGCCATCCTCGACACGGGCGTGGACTGGGACCACCCGGACCTCGCCACGGCGGAGGGCGTCTCCCGGGTCGTCAAGGGTCGCGACACGCTGCGCAACACCGACAACCCGCGCGACGGAGGCGGCCACGGCACCCACGCGGCGGGCATCGCGGCGGCCACCGCCAACAACGGCAGGGGCATGGTCGGCGTGGCCCCGCGCTGCCGCATCCTGGCCGAGAAGGTGGTCTCCGACCACGGCTATGGCGACATCGCCAGCGTCTCCGCCGGCATCGTGCATGCCACCGACCAGGGGGCCCACGTGATCAGCATGAGCCTCGGCACGCCCAACCCCCACCCCGTCGTCAAGGATGCCGTGCTTTATGCGCAGCGTGCAGACGCTATCCTCGTCGCGGCGATGGGCAACAGCGGCCACAACGACATCCTGTACCCGGCGGCCTTCCCCGGCGTCATCGCCGTGGGGGCCACGCGCGACGATGACACGCGGGCGTCCTTCTCGTCCTTCGGCGACTGGATTTCCGTGGCTGCTCCCGGCCACAACATCCTTGCCACGGTGCCCACCTTCGCCAGCGAGTACCCGGTCCGCGACTATGGCTGGATGTCGGGCACGTCGATGGCCACGCCCCACGTGGCGGGCCTGGCCGCCCTCGTCAAGGACGCCCACCCGCAGTGGGACGCGGCGGCCGTGAAGCGGCGCATCGAGGAGACGGCCGTGCCCCTCGGGGGAAGCGCCTTCAACGCGTACTTCGGCCATGGCCGCATCGACCCGGCGAGGGCCGTGCGCCCCTGAGCCCTGCCCTCAGGCCTCGGGCGCAGGGCCGAGCCAGTCGACCTG
Source organism: Candidatus Sericytochromatia bacterium (assembly GCA_035285125.1). Lineage (GTDB taxonomy): Bacteria > Cyanobacteriota > Sericytochromatia > S15B-MN24 > JAQBPE01 > JAYKHL01. The sequence goes on from JAYKHR010000045.1 coordinate 200,468, forward strand.
CGACAGCCGCGCGGCCTCGCGGATGTCCTCCGGCGCAAAGCGGCTCGAGCGGATGAAGTCCAGGCCCTCCGCGATCCAGGTGGCGAGCGCGCGATCCGTCAGGCGGTAGAACACGTGCCGCCCCTCCTGGCGCTCCGCCACGAGCTTCTGGGCCCGCAGGATCGACAGCTGGCGGGACGTCTTGGCGTGGCTGATGCCGAGGATCGCCTGCAGGCTCGCCACGTCCAGCTCGCCGCGGCGCAGCTCCTCCACGATCTGGAGCCGTTCAGGGTGGGACAGCACCCCGAACAGCTCGCCGAGCTCCCTGGCTGCGATCTTCCGATGTGGCAAGACGCCTACGCCTCCATAGATATATGTATGCGTGCTGCAGTTCTGATGTCAAGCCTGTTCCGGGTCTTCAGGTGCTTGACCGCAGGTGTTTTCAATGTTACTCTCCAGATATATAGATAAGCATATATATGGAGACGTAAATGAAAGCGCCTTCGCTTGTCCAGTTCAGCCAGATGCTGCGCGTCCTTGCCCACCCGGTTCGCTTGCGGGTGGTGGAGTTGCTGCTCGATGGAGAGCGCGACGTTTCGGCGATCGGGCAGGCCCTGGGGCTCGAGGGGCCGGCCGTGAGCCAGCACCTCTCCCTGTTGCGGGCTCACCGGCTGGTCGACCAGCGGCGGGTGGGGCAGCGGGCCTTCTACAGGTTGAGCTCAGACGGCCTGGGCCGCTGGCTCATGGCAGGCAGCCGCCTCTCCACGGCGGAGCCGCTCGCGTTCGACGCCTGAGAGAGGACGGTCCCCCCATGCTTGCCTCGTGGTTGAAGTCTCGGATGGAGGCCAAGCCTCGGTCCTGTCTGCTGATCGGCTGCTCGGACGCCCCGCGCGTGCTTCCCGGAGAGCCCGGGGCAGGCTGGACGGACGTCGTGCGCATCGTGAGCCACGGCAACGTCGTGCCCTCTCATGGGGTGGCCCCCCAGCCAGTGGCCGCCGCCATCACCCACGCGGTCCAGCACCGCGGCGTGCAAGACCTGGTCGTGTGTGGCCACACGGCCTGCGGGGCCCTGCGGGGCTTGCTGCTGCCGCCGGACCTTGCGCCGAGTGAGGGGCACCGGGCCTGGTCGGCGCACGCGGCCCGGACCCGGGCCCTGCTGCGGGAGCACTACATGCACCTCGATGGCGAGGCCCTCTGGGAGGCTGCCGTGCAGGAGCATGTGCTGGTCCAGCTCGAGCAGCTGCTCACCCACCCGACCGTTCGCGAGGCCGTCGATGGCGGCCGCCTGAGGCTCCACGGCTGGCTCCATGACGAGCGGCAGGACCAGCTGCTCGCCTACGACCCCGCCCTGGAGCAGTTCACCACTCTGAGCACCCCCGTGCCGCCCCGTCCACCCCAGCGTGGCGGCTCTTTCCGAGACTGAAGGAGGTCCCATGCAGGTCCATCACGCCCCCAGCGAGGCGGCCACGTCCGCCCTCACCACCGTGGCCGTGATCCCAGGAGACGGGATCGGGCCCGAGATCACCCGCGCCGTCGTGCGCGTGCTGGAGGCTGTCGGCGCGCCTCTGGCCTGGGACTGGCAGGATGCCGGCCTCTGCGCCCTCGGGAGGGCTGCCAATGGCCTGCCGTCCGACACGCTGGGGGCCATCCAGCGTCACCGCGTGGCCCTGAAAGGCCCCACGGCGACGCCCTCGGGCAGCGGCCACAAGAGCGTCAACGTCACCATCCGCAAGGCGCTGGACCTCTATGCCAACGTCCGCCCCGTGCGATCGTTGCCGGGGGTCAGGACGCGCTACGACCAGGTCGACCTCGTGATCGTGCGGGAGAACATCGAGGACACCTACGGCGGCATCGAGCACCGGCAGTCTCCCGAGGTCGTCCAGTGTCTGAAGGTCATCACCAGGCCAGGCTCTCTTGCGGTCGCCCGCTACGCCTTCGAGCTGGCCCGCTCGTGGGGGCGCAAGCGCGTGACGTGCGTCCACAAGGCCAACATCCACAAGCTGTCGGACGGCCTGTTCCTGTCGTGCTTCCAGGAGGTGGCTGCGGAGTACCCCGACATCCAGGCCGACGACATTCTGGTCGACAACGCCTGCATGCAGCTGGTCACGGCGCCCGAGCGGTTCGACGTGCTGGTGACGCCCAACCTCTACGGTGACATCATCTCCGACCTCGCCGCCGGGCTCGTCGGGGGCCTCGGCGTGGCCCCCGCCGGCAACATCGGGGCCGACGTGGCCGTGTTCGAGGCCGTGCACGGCACGGCCCCCGACATCGCCGGGAAGGGCCTGGCCAACCCGACGGCCCTCCTGCTCTCGGCCGTCCAGATGCTCCGCTACCTGGGCCTGCACGGGCAAGCTGAGCGGGTCGAGGTTGCCTTGCGCCAGGTGCTGGCGGAGGGGATCTGCACGCGAGACCTGGGAGGCACAGCCACCACCGACGCGTTCGCGGAGGCCATCGTGAAGGCGCTGCCAGCCGGCGTCGAGCCTTCGGGGGTCCGGCAGGCCAGCCGGGTGGTCGCGCAGGCCCGTGCCCGGGAGGTGGCGCCGCCGCCGCGCTGGGAGGTGCGGGGCGTCGACGTTTTCGTGGAGCACGGGGGGATCCCCGCGTTGCCCGAGCGGGTGGGACCATTCACCCTCTCGATGATCTCGAACCGGGGCACCAAGGTGTTCCCGGGCCCTGCCCCGGAGATCCTGCTGGTGGACTGGCATCGGTGCCGCTACATGGCAGCCGCTGAGGTGTCCGAAGGGGACGTTCTGGAGCTGCTTGGGGAGATCAGTCAGCACTGTACGTGGATGCATGTCGAGAAGCTTCGCCATGCCGACGGGCAGCCCTGCTACAGCAAGGCCCAGGGGGAGTGACCATGACCGCGACCACGGACCAACCGGCGGCATCGGGTCCTTGGGCCCCCTTCAGGGGACGGACGGCCGTGATGCCCACGCGTCACGGCAAGGTGGAGCTGCTCGCGCCGCTGCTCTGGGAGGGCCTCGGCCTTCGCCTCGTGGGGGTCGAGGATCTCGACACCGACGCCTTCGGAACCTTCACGGGCGAGGTGCCGCGACCAGGGGGCCAGCTCGAGACGGCGCGGGCCAAGGCCGAGGCCGCCCTGGCGCGCACGGGGGCCGATCTCGCCCTCGCCAGCGAGGGCAGCTTCGGCCCGCACCCGGCAGCGCCCTTCTTGCAGGCGGACCGGGAGCTGCTGGTCCTCGTCGACCGTGCGACGGGCCTGGAGCTCGTGGGCGCGGCCCTCTCGCCCTCGACCAACCTGGCCCGGGCGATTGTGTCGACCCGCGAGGAGGCCCTGGCCTTTGCCGAGCGGGTCGGCTTCCCCTCGCACGGCCTGATCGTGCGCGACGGGCCCGATGCCGAGCTGGCGGGCGTGGTCGCGAAGGGCCTGGCGACGCGGGCGGCCCTGGAGGCGGCGCTGGAGCTGGCCCTGCCAAGGGGCTTGGGACGCGCGGTGGCGATCGAGACCGACATGCGGGCCCACCTGAACCCGACGCGCCAGGCGGTGATCAGGCAGGCGGCGGGTGATCTGGTGGCGCGGGCGCTCAGCCACTGTGGCGCCTGTGGTGCCCCTGGCTTCGCCGTGGTCGAGGTGCAGCCGGGCCTGCCCTGCGGCTGGTGCGGCGAGCCCACCCGGCAGCCGCTTGCCAAGGTCGAGGGCTGCGTGCGCTGCGAACACACGCGCCGGCGCCCGTTTCCGGCCGGCGAGCGCACGGCCGATCCGGGACGCTGCGAGCTGTGCAACCCCTGAAGGCCCGCCAGGAGCCGCGCCCCGCGCGCGGCTCCTTTTGGAGTTCATCAAGTTTCCGTTAAATGGGGCACCCTGCCAGGGCTTCCGGGGGATGATCGGGTCAGATTGCGCCCAGGGCACCCCTGGATGGAGGATCCCCCATGACCGACCCCGTCGCCCGCCCCGGCACCCAGCCCCTCACCCCCCCACCGCCTCGGCGCCCCCCGGCCCAGGCGCCGGCGCCTGAGGGGGCCGTGGCCCTGCCCACGGGCGACGCACCCCGGCCCGCCGAGGCCGCGCCCCGTGACAGAAGTGCGGTGGAGACGGGTCGCCTTGTCGGCGGCCGCGCCGTGGCCGGCGCCCGCAGCGCCCAGGAGGCCGCCGAGGCCGGGGGCAAGATCATCGAGGGCGTGAACCTGCTGGGCGATGGCGACCTCCTCGGCGCGGCGGCGCAGGCCGGGGCCGGCATCGCGGGCGCCGTCGAGGGCACCCGCACGGCTGCCAACCACCTCAGCAAGGCGGGGGCGAACGCCGGCAGCGCCAGGCTCGCCGCCGTGGCGCGCCACCTGCGTGACGCCGTCGGGGAGCGCTCTGTCGTGGGGCGCACCGGCCAGGGCGCCGGGGGCACGGCCACCGCGGCGCGTGGCGCGCAAGGCGCACTGGAGGCCGGTGGCAACCTCACGGAGGGCCTCAACCAGGCGCTGGCTGGGGACGCGACGGGCGGCGGCGTCCAGGCCGCCAAGGGCTTCTCGGAGACGGTGGCGGCGGCCCGGGAGGCGGCCGGCGGCGCCCGCCGCGTCGCCCAGGCCGTCGGGGGCGAGCAGGGGCGGCTCACGCAGGCCGCCGAGCGCATGGAGCGCCACCTCGGTGAGGCCTCCCGCGTCGGCCGCCTGGGCCAGGCCGCGGGGGGGGGCGCCGCCGTGGTTGGTGGGGCGTTGAACATCGCCCGGGGCGTCGAGCAGGTGCGGCAGGGCGACCTGCTGCAGGGCGCCACCACCGCCGTGGGCGGGGCTGGCGAGGTCGCGGCGGGCACTGCCCAGGTCGCCCGAACGCTCGAGGCCGTGACGCCGGTGGCGGGCACCGTCGCGCGGGTGGCGACGCGCCTGGGCCCAGCGCTCGGGGCCATTGCCGGCACGGTGCAGGTCGCCTCCGCCCTGACTCAGAAGCCGGAGCCCGACTACAGGGCTGCCGCGACGGGCGCGATGACCACCGTGGGCAGCGCGCTGCTGCCCTTCCCGCCGGCCGGCACGGCCGTCGGCGGCGCGCTCGTGGCGGGCGCCGCCGTGCTCGAGAACTGGAACGCCATCGCGGGGGCGGCCCGAGGGGGCTTGGGGCTGCTCTCCAACGGGTGGCGATCTCTGGTAGGCTGATCGCCATGCAAAGGGGCTGCACCGTCTTGGAACCGACCATTCCTCTCGAGGACCTCCTGGATCTCATCGCGGCCCTCGCGCCGCCGGAGAGCGCCGATCTGGTCGCGCTCTCGATCGACGCCCTGGGCCTCGGGGGCCAGGAGGCCTTTACCCGCGCCGACTTCCTGGCCGTGCTGTCCCACCTCACGCGCTACGGGCAGCGCCTCGTGCGCGACCCGGCCCAGACCCCCGGCGCCAGCGACGCGCAGCGGGCCCACATGGCCGCCATGCTCGAGGCCGTGTCAGCCCATGCCATGCCCGTTCTTCAGGACGCAGAGCCCGCGGCGCAGGACGCCGGTGGGGCCACCGTGCTGCAGGAGGCCGAGTCCTGACGCCGGCGCTCAGCGGGGAGCGCCTGCCTCCCCGAGCTCGAGGCCCCCGCGCACGGCGGCCCAGAACTGGCTGAAGGACGGCGCGAGGCGGGCCGGGTCGGGCGTGAAGCGGGGCGCCGGGGCGCAAGTTGCGAGGCGCGGCAGCGCCTCCGCGTAGCCGGGGTTCAGCGTCGCTGTGGCCAGGTGGGCGCCGGCCAAGGGGAAGGCCGTGGCATCCCCGAGCCACACGGCGTCGCACGTCGCCGCCAGGCGCGCCAGCACGAAGCGCCAGCGCCGCTCGCTCCAGGGGAAGCGGGCGTGGAACGGCAGGTGCACCAGCCCCACGCGGCGCACGGCCCGGTCGCCTGGTGCGGCGAGGTCCCACGGGTGCACCAGGCGGCAGGCCTCGCCGGCTGCCGGAGGCCCGGCCGCGCCTGCGGCCGCCCACCAGCCCCCCCCGGTGTCCCGACCGACGGCCACCAGGCAGGCCGCTGGGGGCTCGCGGTGCAGGGTCGGCGCAGGGGTGCCGACCCGCTCCCCCGGCTCGGGCCCGACGTCGGGGCCTGCAACCGCCACCTCGCCAAGCGCCTCGTAGCTGGCGTCGATCGCGCTGCCCGGGCTGTGCCACGCTCGCGGCGCGTAGCGCGCGACGTTGGCCGCGTTGAACAGGTAGGGCTTGTGGGAGAAGGTGCCGGCGACCCACTGCCAGCTCAACGCGTTGCTGGCGAGGTCGCCATCCAGCAGGTGCCCGTACATCCAGGCTGCCGACGCGGCCCAGTGGACCTTCCGTTGGTGCGTGAGGTACGAGGCGACCCACATCCTGGCGTGGTTGTGGAGCGTGCCCGTGTCGTGCAGCGTCCGCACGGCCTCGTCGATGGCCGGGACGCCGCAGCGCGCCTCCAGGACGTCAATCGGCACCGCCTGCGCGTAGCGCCCCGGGTACACCGGGCGCCGGACGTCCGCGAAGATGCCCTCCCCCAGGTGGCGCCAGACGTGGTGCCAGTACTCCCGCCAGCCGAGCTCCATGACCAGCTTGTCTTCCGCCGTGAGCGCGTGGCGCCGGCCCAGGTCGGCCAGCACCTGCCCCGGTGTGACGAAGCCGTGGGTGATCCAGGGTGACAGGCCCGTCACCCGGCCTTCCAGCGCATTCCGCGTGCGGGCGTAGGCGATGGGGTCCACCCGCGAGAGGCGCTGCCGCCAGGCCTCGTCCGTGGGGGCCAACGCCTCGAACAGCGGCAGCTGCATCAGCCGACCCGCCGGGCCGGCGCCGGCAGCAGGGCCTCGTGCACGAGCTGCGCCGTGCGCCAACCCGACAGCCAGGCATCCTCCACGCGCGAGCCCAGGCACCAGTCGCCACAAGCCGCAAGCCCGAGGTCGGGCGCCATCAGCCCGTCCACCCCGAGCGGCCGGGTCACGCGCGCGTGGCGCCAGCGGTGGGTGCGGACGTGGGAGGGCGCTGGCAGCGGCTGCCCCGCGACCTCGGCCAGGGCATCCAGCAAGGCTGCCTCGACGCCGTCTGGTTGGTCCTCCAGGTGGGCCACGGACCAGGCCGCCGTGGCGTGCAGCACCCAGCGCTCCCCGGGCTTTCGCCCCGCCTTGGCACCCTCGCGTGCCGCCCACGCGAGCACGCCGTGGTCAGGCTCCCAGGCGTCGGACGCCAGCCCCAACCCCTCGTCCCACGCGGCCATGAGCGCCCAGCACGGGGCCATCTCAGCGTCCCCGGCCCGCGCGGCCAGCGCCGGGGCGACGGGGGTGAGCAGCTCCACGGCCTGCGGGGCGGGGATGGCGACGACGACGGCCTCGAACGGGCCGACCCTGGCCTGGTCGTCCAGCTGCAGCCACCAGCCCCCCGTCTGCCGGTCCAGCGCCGTGACGCGCGCGCGACGGTGGACGGTCAGCCCCACGGCCAGGGCCGCCGGCAGCGCGCTCATGCCAGGCGTCCCCACAAAGCGAGCGGGCGCCCCGGCCACCCGGCCCGGCCGCCGCAACCGCCACGTTGCCTGCACGGCGTGCCCCTGCAGCACCAGCTCGCTGACCCAGGCCTCGAACTCGGGCTCGCGGGTGGTGACGAACTGTGCCCCGTGGTCGAAGTCACCGGCCTCCGCGTCGTGCCGGGTGCAGATGCGCCCGCCCGGGCCGCGACCCTTGTCGAAGACCTCGACGGCGTGCCCTGCCGCCTGCAGGCGCTGGGCGCACGAGAGTCCGGAGAGGCCGCCGCCGACGATGGCGATGCGGGACTTGGGCTGGCCCACCGTGACCTCCTGTCGTCACTGAACTTGTACAGGGAATATACAGGACGGGAGCTGTGCGGGCAACCGCCGACCCGGCCCCACGGGGCGCCGAGCGTCGGGGCCCCGCGCAAAAACGCCGCCCGCGAGACGGGCGGCGTTCAGCGAACGACAAACAGCGGGGCTACTTCGCCTTGCGCAGCGAGAAGCGGCGCGCCTCCTCCAGCAGGCCGTCCAGGTAGCGGAAGGTGGAGCGGCGCTCGTCGGCCGTCTGCTCCCAGAACGCGGGGTCCGACAGAAAGCTCGCGAAGATGCGGCGTGCGTTGGCCTCATCGACCAGGCGACGCTCCTCCGGGGTGGCCGGGTGCCGGCCGTGCTGTGGGGAGGGGATGGCGGGCGGGGGTGGCGCCGTGACGGGCAGGTAGCCGGCGGCGACCAGCAGCTCATCAGCGTCCACCTCCAGCGCGGCGGCCAGCCGGATGACGTCCTCGCGGTCGGGCGGGTTGCGCGCCCCACGCTCGATGCGGCACAGGTGCGAGTAAGTGAACGGCCCGCGGGCCTCCATCTCGCGGAGCGTGAGCCCCGCCTCCTCGCGGTACTGGCGCAGCAGCGCGCCGAAGCGCGTCTGGAACGGGGGTGGGTTGCCATTGCGGCGGGTTTGTCTGGTGGCTGGCATGTCAAAAGTTTAGCAGGAAGAAATACCCCCGAAAACAGTTCCCTGCGGGGTTTGCGGCATTCCGCACAGTGATGTTTTTCGGTTTAAAATCGGCTTAAATGCGTATGGTTCTGACCAGGACATAGGCCCGAATTGACATCTTTTACAGCGCCTTCCGCCGCTGTTGTGACCGGGTGCAGGCCCTGGGGTGGGGTCGAAAAGTCCTGGAGGTGCAAAGCTTGAGGGGTTCTTGAGGCGTACTGTGACAGCCTGGACCTGCCTGAGTAGAGCGGCCGTGCGCCCCGGGGCGAGGTGGGAGACCAGGCCCCCATAACCGAGGTTTCCCCGGCCACCGTTCTGCCGTCTTGCTGGCTTCAGCTGCCCCGAACGGTGCGCGAGACGCCGCCGTCGCCGGTTCTGGGGTGGGTGTCGGCGCCCCGGCACGCGGGCGGGGCGTTCGGTATCTTTACGGGGTTAAGTATTGTGAAATTCTATTCAGGCGTCGAAGTAGTAGCCCCGGCGGCCCATGGTCTTGAGCCAGACCGGCTGCTTGGGGTCCTGCTCGATCTTTGCCCGCAGGTTCCTGATGTGGGCGTGGACCGCGTCCACGGTGCGTACCTGGCCCTTGAGGGCGAACAGCACCATCTCGGCGAGGGCCTCTGCCGAGTAGACCTCGCGGGGGCGCTGCACGAGGTGCGACAGCAGGGCCGTCTCGAGCCGCGTCAGGTTCACCTCCGCGCCCTGCACCGTCACCGTGAAGCGGGCCGGCGAGACCCGGAAGTCAGGGGGGCCAAACTCGGTCTTCGTCTCCTCGTCGCGCTGGCTGGCGAGCCGGAGGAAGGCCCGGATGGTGTACACGAACTCGAGCGGGTCGAAGGGCTTCACGAGGTAGCCGTCGAAGCCGGCCTTGTAGGCCTCGTACTTGTCGACGGTCTGGTCCCGGGCCGTGAGGGCCAGCACGGGCAGGTGGCCTGCCTCCGGGGCCTCTCGCAGCGAGCGGCAAAAGGACAGGCCGTCCTCGTCGGGCAGCATCAGGTCGAGGACGAGCATGTCAGGGAAGCCTTCTCGCCACGCCTCGCGCGCCTGCTGCACGCTCTCGAAGGCCGTGGTGTCGAAGCCTTCGTTGGTGAGCAAGAAGGTCACGAGCCGCCGGATGGCGGGATCGTCTTCGATGATGGCGATGTGGTGCCCCATGTGGCGCAGGTGACCCTCCGTGAGCACCAATGTACCACCCGCGGCCGTGATTGGCTCAAGGTTGCCAGGGGTGTTGTAGGCTCGCCTGCGCGCTCTTATACTGGGACCCGGCAAGGCTGCGTGACCGCAAGGAGCCCCCATGGACGCCCACCTCCGCGAGCTCCTCGACCTCGTCGTGCGCTGGGTCCACCTGATCGCCGGCATCATGTGGGTGGGCAACTCGATGCTCTGGAACTGGCTCGATCGGAACCTCGAGCCGCCCCCGGCGGACCGCCCGCTCGAGGAAGGGACCATCTGGATGGTCCACAGCGGTGGCTTCTACGAGATGCGCAAGCGCCAGCTGGAGCCTCACCAGATGCCCGCGCGGCTGCACTGGTTCTGGCTGCAGGCCACCACCACCTGGGTGTCGGGCATCCTGCTGCTCGTGGTCGTCTACTACCTCGGGGGCAAGGCGGCGCTCGTCGACGCCCAGCTCGCCGACATGACGCAGGTGCAGGCCGTCGGCCTGAGCGTCGCCCTGCTGGTGGGCAGCTGGGCGTGCTACGACGTGCTCTGGCGATCGCCCCTGGGCAAGCGCCCGGCGCTGGCTGCCGGGGTGTCCGGGCTGGCCCTGGTCGGGCTGGCCTGGGCCCTCACCCACCTGTTCAACGGCCAGGCTGCCTTCCTGCACATGGGCGCCATCCTGGGCACCTTGATGGTCTCCAACGTGTGGCAGCACATCTTGCCGTCGCAGCGGGAGCTCGTGAGACTCACGCAGGCCGGCAAGCGCCAGGAGGCCGCGCTCGGGAAGGCGGCCAAGACCCGCTCCATCCACAACAACTACATGACCTTCCCGGTGCTGTTCACGATGCTCTCGGGCCACTACCCGAGCACCTACAGCGGGCCTCACGCGTGGCTCGTGCTGGTGGTGGTCATGCTCACGGGGGCGGGCGTGCGGCACGTCATGAATGTCCGCTTCACGTGGCCGGCCTGGCGGCCAGCCCTGGCGGCGACCTTGGTGGTCGGCTTCGGGCTGATCTGGGCGATCACGCGGCCGGCCCCTGTGGTAACCGGAGGCCAGCCGGTGGTCTGGGCCGAGGTCGCCCCGGTCCTGCAGCGCCACTGCGTCAGCTGCCACGCCCAGCGGCCAGGCCAGCCGGCGCCCCCCAGGGGCGTGGCCCTCGACACGCTCGAAGGGGCCCAGCGCGCCGGGGATCGCATCTTGAGCCAGGCGGTGCGCGCCCGCGCCATGCCGCCCGGCAACGCCACGGGCATGACTGACGCGGAGCGCCAGTTGCTCGGGCGCTGGCTCTCGTCGCCGCGCTGAGCGGGCGACGCTCAGGGCGTGACGGGCAGCTTGTCCGCCAGGTCCTGCAACAGCTTGATGTCAGCCTTCTGGTCGAACACCCAGCGCGTGCGGGTCTTCGTGTCGAAGTTCTCCAGCCGCGTCCGCTGCTCGACGGGGGTGTAGGCCTCCTGGCCCTGCTGGCCCTCGACCTTCCACTTCGTCTCGCTGAGGGTCTCGGCCTGGGTCACGACGGTCTTCTGGGTGACGGCCCGGGCACCCTGGTAGGGCGTTGCCACCACCGGCTGCGCGGCCTTCACGCCGCCGGGCACGACGGTCGAGCCGCGCACGAATTCGTCGAAGCCGAGCCCGCCGTGCTGCACGGCGAAGGCCTCCCACCGGGTGCGGGTCTCGGTCTCGAGCCCCGTCAGCCTGTTTTGCTGGGTCACGGCCTTGGCTGCGCCCTGCTGGACCTCCCAGCGCGTGGCCGTCTCGGTCTCGGCGGCCGTCACCTTGGTGGTCTGCTGCGTGGGAAGCAGCGCCTGCACCAGGCTCTTGTAGAAGGGGGAGGGGGTGGTGGTGGGGGTGGGCATCGCAGCAACCTCTCATCGCGTCACGCAGGAGTTGTCGCCACCCAGGGCCCTCACCTGGTTCACAAGAGGTTCACTGAAGTTAAAGACTTGATTAATGATCTGACGCCGGCGGACGGAGGAAAGGACAATTTAAGAGGACCTTAATGACTATAGCCGGGCCTGTTGGTGGGCCGTTGGCGGCGAGGCCGACCTCGACCCTGTCCTGCTCCGTCAGTCCGAGGTGTCCCCGTGTCGCCCATCAACGCCCTGTCGCCCATTCCCCTCCCCGCGCGTCGCCGGGGGGCTCCGCTGCCCGTCGCCCAACCCGCCGGGGGGGCTGCCCCCCGGGCCGTTGTCGCCACCGCGGCGCATGGCTACCCCGGCTACCCGACCTACCCGTACTACCCCTACCAGCCCAGCCTGGGCAACGGCTTGGCCCAGATCGGGCGCGGCCTGTGGGAGGTGGTGTCGTGGACCGCCTGCGTGGCGATGGTGCCGCTGCGGTTCGGCTGGGAGGTCGCCGTCGGCGTCGTGGGCCTCGCGTGGGAGGCGCTGGCCGCCGTCGGCCGCGGCCTGCGGTCGTTCTTCGATCCGGGATACGGCTACCACCCGGGGTACCCGACCTACCCCACCTACCCGCCCTATCCGCCGTATCCGACCCACCCCTACCACCCGATGGCTCGCGGGGAGTGACGGACGCGACCGCGCGAGGTCGGGTCGCCGGCTTTGCCTTGACGTGGCCGTCGCCCTGGCCGGGTTCGCGGGTGGCCCCCCATCACCCTCCAGTTGCCCGCCACACGGGGCGGGCCCCAGGCCCCAGGACCGTCCGGGCCAGGGTTCCCGGGCCCCCTGCCCCGACGGCCTCACGGACCCCTGCTCCCAACGGGAGCAGGGGTCCGCTTGCTCCGGGCTGCAACCAGGTGGTATTTTTAACCTGGTTTTATTCTTATTTTAACAAGGTCCTGCCGATGCGCCGCCTCCTGCCCCTCCTTACCGGCCTGCTCACCGCCTGCACCACCCAGGCCCCGCTCCCTGGCGGGCTCGAGCGGGTGACGGGCGGCTCGCAAGCCGCCGCCCGGGCTGCCCAGGAGCTGATCGTCGGGCTGCACCCGGGGCGGCAGCCTCAGGCCCTGACGCAGCGCCTCGGCGCCCGCACCGTGCGGCGCCTGGAGGCCCTGGGGGCCGTGGTGATGACGGCCCCCGACCGCGACGCCGCCGTGGCGGCCCTTCGGCAGGACCCTGCCGTGCGGTGGGTCGAGCCGAACGGCGTGGTGAAGCTGCCGCCGCTGACGCGCGAGGCCCCTCGCCTGCCGCTGGGCTCGGCCACGGGTGGCGACCCGCTGCTGGAGCAGCAGTGGGCCCTGCCGCGCATCGAGGCGTCGGGCGCCTGGGCCGTGACGACGGGGAGCCCGAAGGTCACCGTCGCCGTGGTCGACACGGGCATCTACTACAAGCACCCCGAGTTCGGCGACCGTGTGGACCCGGGATTCGACTTCATCAACCGCGACTACGATGCGCGGGACGACATGATGCACGGCACCCACTGCGCGGGCATCATCGGCGCCGGCCTCGACGACGGCCACGGCATCGCGGGCGTGGCACCCGGCGTGCGCCTGCTGGCCGTGAAGGTGATGGACCAGGTCGGCGAGGGCACCTGGGCGAACATCGCCGACGGCATCGTGTACGCGGCCCAGGCGGGCGTGCCGATCATGAACCTCAGCCTCGGCGCGCCCAACGCCTCCTACACGCTCAAGCAGGCCGTCGCCTACGCCGTGAAGGCCGGCGTGCTCGTGGTCGCCGCGATGGGCAACGAGGCCACGGACGCGCCCTCCTACCCGGCCGCCTACCCGGGCGTGCTGGCCGTGGGCGCCACGAAGGCCGACGACACCAAGGCGGGCTTCTCGAACGAGGGGCCCCACCTCTCCGTGGTGGCGCCGGGCCACCGCGTCCTTTCCACTGTGCTGTACGGCAAGTACGAGGCCGTGTCAGGCACCTCCATGGCGGCCCCGCACGTGGCGGGCCTGGCGGCCCTCGTGAAGGCCCAGCACCCCGACTGGCCGGCCGCCCGGATCAAGGCGCACCTCGAGGCGACGGCCGACGACCTCGGCGAGCCGGGCTTCGATCCGCGCTTCGGCCACGGCCGCATCAACGCCCGCCGCGCCCTGGCGCCCACGGCCCGCTGAGGCGTCAGCCGCCCTCGGCCTCGTCGGCGAGGGGCTCGCAGGCGAGCACCGTGACGGACGTGCCGAGCTGGTTGCCCAGCGCCGCCTCCAGGCCCTCGATCAGGCGCCAGAGCTCTGCCTGCACGATCTTGCGGGCCCGGACCTCGTCATCCGGGCCCTCGAACCGAGTTTCGATCAGGGCGTCGAGCTTCCAGCGCATGGCCGTGGGGCTCAGCCCTCGTCGTCGCCGCCGAACATGCCGCCGAGCAGCGCCCCTGCCCCACCGAGCAGCGCCCCGCCCACGGCGGCCTCGGGGCTCGTGGGGGCCGCGGCCGCCGCGCCCTGCGGCTTCGGCAGCAGGCTGTACACCCAGTTCGAGAAGGCCTCCGGGTTGCGCGTCTGCAGCCAGACGGTGCCCGGGCCCGTGAACTTCATGACCAGGCCCTCGCCCGTCGTCACGGAGTTGAGGCCGCGCTTCAGGAAGCCGCCCTGCTCGGAGGCCATCCCGACGTCCATCGCCATGCCCTCCTCGTAGGCCACGAGGTGCCCCGAGTCGACGGTGTAGCGCTCGCCGGGCTGCAGCTTTTTCTCGTGGATGGCGCCGAAGGAGGTCAGGAACACGGGGCCGCGCCCCGAGACCTTCAGGAAGAACAGGCTCTCGCCGCCGACGAGGTTCTTGATGCCGCCGCCGAGGTCGATCTTGGTGTCCACCTCCACCGTCATGGCGCTCGCGAGGTAGGATCCGGCCTGCACCAGCAGGGCGCGGCCGTCGAGGGGCATCGCCACGATGTCGCCGGGGGTGCTGGGGGCCAGCGTGACCTCGCCGGGGGCCTGATCGGCCCGCACCGTCGTCACGAAGAAGCTCTCGCCGCCGAGCACCTTGCGCTTCAGCGCACCGAAGGCCGAGCCGAGCAGGCCCTTGTTCTCGCTGCCGCCGTTCATCTTGGCCTCGAGCACGAGGTCCGACGACATGCTCACCATCGCGCCCGACTCGCAGCGGATCTCCTCGCCGCGTTCGAGGTGCACGACGGCCAGCGAGTAGGACGGTTGGTAGGCGATCTCGTAACGCATGGCACGCTCCTTTGGATGCAGGCAACGGTGCCATTCTAGGAGGCCGGGGGGTGGCGCGCAACCTCGCGTGCCGCCCGCCTGATCACTCGAAGTAGGCCGTCGGCACCTCGGGCCCCGGGCGCCACGTCACGGGGCGCAGCAGCAGCCCACCCCCGATGCCGTGCGTCCGCCACCCCAGCAGCGGCAGGCCATGCAGCGTGCTCCAGGGGTGACGCCGGAGCCGCATCGTGATGGCGGGCAGCCCGTCGCCTGCGTCCACCACCAGGCGGTAGGGGGCCTCCGGGAAGCGCTGGTCGATCGCGAGGCCGGCCTCCTGCAGCCGCGCGTGGCGCTCGGGCACGATCGCGCCCCCCTCGACGGCCGCCGCGAGGCCAGCCGCGAAGGCGCGCAACACCTCGCCCTCCGCCTCGTCCCGCAGCAGGGGCGAGCCCGCCAGCGCCACGAAGCCGAGGCGCACGCGCACCTGGCGCAGCGCCTCGTCGAGGCGCTCGCCGGCAGGCCGCACCGGTGCGGCGCCCGCGGCGGCCTGCAGCGCCAGCGTCAGCCCGATCCACCAGCCGAGCAGCCTGCCTGGGGCCATCGCTCAGCCCCCCTGCAGCCGCTTGCGCATGGCCTGGTAGTCCTCCCAGGCCGACGGCCCCCCCCCGAGGACCGCCTCGTCCGACACCTCCTTGAGGCGCTCGGCCAGGTGGCGCTCCAGCTTGGGAGCCTTGGGGCGCGGGGGGTTCGGTGCCGGGCGGCCCCCCCCGCGCGTGAAGCGGTCCGTGGTGTCTCGCCCGGCCAGGTGCTCCGGCAGCTCGACCTCCGGCGCGGGCTGTGGCGCAGCTGGCCGGGGCCGCCGCGTCACCTCCAGGTGGTCGCGCACCTCGCCCAGGGCGGCCCGCAGGTGGGGCTCCAGCTCGTCCTCGCTCACCGTGCCTCCCCCGGGCCCACGCCCGCCTCCAGCCCGTAGATGGCCAGGTAGCGGTCCACCCGCGCCTGCAGCGTCGGCAGCGGGGCGACCTCCAGGCAGACCCAGTCGGGCTGGTAGCCCCGGCACACCGCCGGCCGCGACTCGTAGATGGTGCACAGGCAGTCCGCCCCCAGGTGGCGGCAGCGCTCGCCGAGCGCCTTGCCCAGGGTGCTGATGTCGGGCGCGACGCAGCACGCCCCGCAGGCCAGACAGTCCAGCTTCGCCTCGCTGGCCGTCACTCCCCCCCCTCGATGAGCTGGGGCTGGCCCCCGCCCGTCAGCGGGGTGGGCTCTTCACGGGGTGCGGCCTCCGTCGGCGGCGGCGGCACCGGCGTCGGCTCCAGCGTGGGCAGGGGCTCGGCCAGCGGCGACCCCTGCAGCACGGGCAGCTCCGGCTGGGCCTCGGTGGGCGGTGGCGTCGGCGTGGCGAAGGTTGGCTCCACGGGCAGGCTGCCTGCGGGATCGGCCGAGGCACTGGCGGTGGCCTCCGGGTCGGCGGCCGCGGCCATGGCCAGGCCCCGGACCGGCAGGCCCCGGTGGGCCGCGCGCATGAAGCGAGACCAGAGAGGGGCCGCGAGCTGGCCGCCGGTGGCCGTGCGGCCCAGGCGCGAGTTGTCGTCGTTGCCCAGCCACACGACGCAGGCGAGGTCGGGGGTGTAGCCCGCGAACCACGTGTCGCGGTTCTCGCTGGTCGTGCCCGTCTTGCCGCCCGCCGGGCGACCGATGTTGGCGCCGGCCCCCGTGCCGTAGGTGACGACGCCCGCGAGGCAGCGGTGCAGGGACGCCACGGCATCCGCCGGGAACACGGGGGCCCCGCTCGTCATCGTCTGTTCGATCAGCTGCCCCGCCTGGTCTTCGACCCGCGAGATGAGGTGCGGCTCCGCGTAGGTGCCGTCCGCAGCCAGCGTGGCGTAGGCCCCCGCGAGCTCCAGCGGGGTCACCTCGGCCGACCCCAGCGCCACCGAGAGCTCTGGCGGCAACGGGCTGGTGATGCCCGCGAGGCGGGCCGTCTTGATCACCTCGTCGATGCCGACCTGGTACGCGACGCGGACGGCCGGGACGTTGTACGAGAAGGCCAGCGCGCGCTCGTAGGACACGCTGCCGTGGAAGCGGTGGTCGTAGTTCAGGGGCTTGTAGCCGTCGAAGTTCGCCGGGGCGTCCTCGACCATGGAGGCGGGCCCGAAGCCCTTCACGAAGGCGGCCAGGTACACGAAAGGCTTGAACGTGGAGCCCGGCTGGCGGTGGGCCTGAACGGCGCGGTTGAACTGGCTGGCGTCGTAGCTGGTGCCGCCCACGAGCGCCCGCACCGCCCCGGTGCCGGGCTCGACCGCCACCAGGGCCCCCTGGCCGACCTTGAAGCCGCGGGCGCTCGCCACGCCGGTGCGGATCAGCCGCTCGGCCTCCTCCTGAAGCCCGAGGTCCATCGTGGTATGGATGCGCAGCGCCCCGCGTTCGACGAGGTCGCGCCCGAGCCGCTCCGTCAGGAGGCTCAGCACGTGGCTCGTGAAGTACGGGGCGCGGTAGGCGTAGTCCGGCGTGTTCGCGAAGCGCAGCTTTCGCGCGGCGGCCTTCTCGGCCTCGGCGGGGTCGAGGTAGCGGGCGTCGACCATCCGCTGCAGCACCACCTTGCGCCACTGCTCGGCCACCTCCGGCTTGCGGTAGGGCGACCGGTACTCGGGCGCCGGCAGCAGCGCGGCCAGCTGGGCAGCCTCTGCGACCTCGAGATCCCTCGCCTTTTTGCCGAAGTATTTACGGGTGGCTGACTCGACCCCGTAGGCACCATGACCGAAATACACCTGGTTGAGATACATCTCGAGGATCTTGCGCTTGGGCAAGGTGCGCTCCAACTGCAGGGCCAGCCACATGTCGGCGACCTTGCGGCTGACGGTGCGGTCCGCGCTCAGGAACAGGTTCTTGGCGAGCTGCTGCGTGATGGTGCTGCCGCCGCCCCGCTCGCCGCGCGTGAAGAGCGCCCTGGCGAGGCCCCTGGGGTCGAGCCCGTGGTGGTCGTAGAAGCGGATGTCCTCGGCAGCGATCACGGCCTGCTGGACGGCCGGGGCGATCTCGTCGAGCGGCACGATCTCACGGTTCTCGCCGTTTTGCAGGCTGGCGACCACCCGCCCGTGGCGATCAAAGATGGTGGTGGCGCCCGTGGGCCGGGCCGCGAGCAGGCGCTCGACGGGGGGGATGTGCCACACCATGAACCCCACGCCGGTGGCGAGGCCTGCCACGCTCGTGGCGCCGAGCAATGCGGCCGCGAGGAGCCAGCGCTTGAGGCGGGAAGGCCCCCGGCGCGAGGGCGGTTGGCGGCGTCGAGAGGTTCGCGGCATCTGAGTCGTGGCCCGCGCGGGCGCGCGGCAAGGGGGGGAGGCCCGCCATTATACCCGATGCGGTTCCGGCAGGCCTGCCAGGCGGCGTCGGGCCGCCGTTGGCGCCGCAACCGATCACCGATCACCGATCCGCGGCGCTGCGCGGGGTATGGATCAAGTCAGGCTTGCGGAACATGAGGAAAACCTGGATCTCTCGCCAAGCGGCGCTGGTGGCCGCCTGTCTCGCCGTCGTGCTCGCCGCTGGGCCAGCGGCGGCCGAGGCCCCCATGTGCGTGATGTGCGGCAAGGAAATCGGCCCTGGCCGCTACGTGCAGGACCAGTGGCGGGCCAACTTCCACCTCCAGCACCAGAACGCCCCGCGCTGCTACTACTGCGCGCGGGCCATCTCGCCCTTCAACACGGGGGGGGGCGTGCGCTACCCCGGCGGCCGGGAGGTGTGCAACGTGTGCCACCAGACGGCCATCACCGACCAGGGCCAGGCTGAGGCCGCCATGGAGCGGGTCCGGGCCCGCATGACCGCCTGGGGGCTGAGCTTCGACTACGGCCAGATCCCGGTGCGGCTCGTGGAGCAGGGCACGCTCAACGCGATGTACGGCCGCGGCAACGCGATGCATGACGGCAACATCAACGGCCTCACGACCAAGCGCTGGACCAAGGACGACAAGGGCCGCGTGCTGGCCCGCGAGGTCACCATATCCATGCTGCGCGGGCTGCCGCTCGAGGTCTACGAGAAGACGATGGCCCATGAGCTCATGCACGCCTGGATGTTCCTCGACCGCCAGCCCGAGCACGATCCGGCCCTCGAAGAGGGCGTGTGCAACCTGGCGGCCTACTACGTGCTGCAGGAGAACGACAACGAGCTCGCCGACTTCACGCGCGAGGCGATGTGGCGCTCCCGTGACCCGGTCTACGGCGGCGGCCTGCGGCGCGCCATCGCCTTCGTGCGGCGCCACGAGTTCCCTGGCCTCGTGAAGATGCTGCGTGATCACCGGGACTTCCCGCCGGGGTTCTGAGCCGGCCCTGCTCCCTCGGTCGGCTGGATCAAAGCGCCTGCGACGGCGATAATGGCTTGGCCGGCAACCTCCCGCAAGGCGCGGGTGGGAACGCTCCCCCCTCTGGCCGGCTCGGCGCGCTGAGCGGCTTTTGAGCAGGCCTTCACGCCTCGCCACACCACGCCACGACCTCAGCCCCCTGACTCCATTGCCCATGACCACCCCCCCGCTCGTCGACACCCTGCTCGTCAACATCGGCGAGCTGTGCACCCTCGCCGGCCCCGCCGCGCCGCGGCGCGGCGCGGCGCTGCGCGAGGTCGGCACGCTCGCCGACGCGGCGATCGCCCTCGCGGACGAGCGCATCGCCTGGCTCGGCCCCTCCCGCGACGCCGCCTCGGCCGTCACGCTCAAGCCTGACGGCCTGCTGCTCGACGCCGGGGGCCTCACGGTGACGCCGGGCCTGGTGGACCCCCACACCCACCTCGTGTTCGGCGGCAGCCGCGCCGACGAGTTTGCGCGCCGCCTCGAGGGCGTCAGCTACGCCGAGATCCTCGCGGCGGGGGGCGGCATCCACCACACCGTCTCCCACACCCGCGCCGCCACCCGCGAGGCGCTCGTGGCGTCGGGGCGGGCCCGCCTCGCGAGGATGCAGGCCAACGGCACCACCACGCTGGAGGCCAAGAGCGGCTACGGCCTCGACCTGGAGACGGAGCTCAAGCAGCTCGAGGCCATCGCCGAGCTCGCCGCCGAGGGCCCCCTGGAGCTCGTGCCGACCTTCATGGGGGCGCACGCCGTGCCCCCTGGAGAGGACGCCGACGCCTTCGCAGACCGCGTCGCCACGCAGATGATCCCCGTCGTCGCGGCCCGCCAGCTTGCACGCTACGTGGATGTGTTCTGCGAGCAGGGCGTGTTCTCGCCGGCCCAGACCGAGCGCATCTTCGCCGCGGCGCGCGCCCACGGCCTGGGGCTGCGGCTGCATGCCGACGAGCTGTCCGACCTGGGGGGCGGCGCGCTGGCCGCCCGCTGGGGGGCCGCCTCGGCGGACCACCTGCTGTGCACGGGCCCTGACTCCATCGCCGCGCTCGCGGCCTCCGACACCGTGGCTGTCATGCTGCCTGGCACGCCGTTCTTCCTCGGCATGAGCGAGCGGGCCCCGGCGCGGCGCCTGATCGACGCCGGGGTGGCGCTGGCCCTTGGGACGGACTTCAACCCGGGCTCGTGCTACTCGGAGTCGATGCCCATGATGATGACGCTGGCCTGCCTGCACCTGCGGCTCACGCCCTCCGAGGCCCTCACGTGCGCCACCTTCAACGCGGCCCATGCGCTGGGGCTCGCGGACCGCATCGGCAGCCTGGAGGTGGGCAAGCAGGCGGACCTCGTGGTGTGGGACATGCCAAGCCACCACCACCTGGCCTACCACTTCGGCGTCACCCTGGCCCGGCATGTCATCAAGAAGGGGCGGCTGTTGCCGTGAGCCTCACCCACCACCTCGCCTCCGCTGGCCTGGCGGCGCTGCTGGCGCTGCCCGTGCCCCTGGGGCTCGCGTCCCCCCCGCCGGCCGAGCCGGTCCCCGCGGCCTCGGCTGTCCCGCTGGCCGTCACGGAGGCCAGCGTGGCGCTGGAGCTGCTGGCAGGCGCGCGGCGGCTGAGGGGCGAGGCGCGCCTGCGGGTGCCGGCTGGCCCCGGGGGCCTCACGGAGGTGCTGCTGCACCCTGGCCTCGTGCCGACGCGCCTGGCGCTGGCCGGGCGCCCCCTCGCCTGGCGCAGAGAGGGCGCCAGGCTCCTGCTCGCGCTGCCTGCGGCGTTTCCCGGCGGGGTGCTGGAGGTGGCCTGGGCCGGGCGCCCGCACCTGACAGGTCCCGCGGGCCTGCGCCAGGACGTGGAGCCCCGCCTGGCGCTGCTGCGCCCCGGCGGGGGCTGGTGGCCGAGCCCGCCCGAGGCGGCCCCGCGCCTGGCGCTCACCCTCACGCTGCCGGAGGGCTGGCGCGCGATCGCCGTCTGCCCGCGTGCCGAGTTCCGCCGCGAGGGGCGCGTGGCCCGCCTGTCGGCCGCCGAGCGCGAGCCCGTGGGGCTCGTGGCTGGCCCCCTCGTGCCCCTGGTGCGGGCCGGGCTGCCCGGCTGGGGCCCGCCCGGGGCCCCCGGCGAGGAGCGCCCCGCCCTGCCGACGGCCTTGCGCGCGCGCGGGCTCGTGCCCCGCCCGGGCCTGCGCTGGCTCGAACTGCCCGCGGGCTACGCCCCGGTGGCCTGCGAGGGGGTCTCGGCCGCGCCCCGCGCGCCTGGCCCGGCGAGCGCCCGGGCGGCGGCCCTGGCCCTCGCCCCGCAGGGCGACTTCGCCGAGGCGCCCGAGCGGGCCTGGCTGGTGGAGAGCCTCGCCTGGCACCTGGCCGCCACCAGCGAGCGCGGCCCTGGCCCCGCGCCGCAGGCCCCGGACCTCGCGCGGGACTACGCGGCCTCCATCGACGAGGCCGGGGCCCGTGACGTCCCGCTGCGGGAGGCGCTGAGCGCCGCACCGTCGGTGCGCGAGGCCGTCGTCGGCACCAAGGGCGGGCTCGCCTGGGGGCTGCTGCGATCGGCCCTCGGCGAGGAGGCCTTCTGGGCGCTCGTGAAGGCGTGGCACGCCGAGCTGCGCGCCGGGCGAGGCGGCTGGGAGGCCTTCGCCGCGCTCGCGCCGCAGCCTGTCGGCTGGCTCTCCTCGTGGCTCAACGAGCGGGGGCTGCCGGCGCTGGGCTTCGAGGGCGTGCGCGTCGAGCAGGCCGAGGGGCAGTGGCGCGTCATGGGGACGCTGGCGCACCGCGTGGGCCTGCTCGGCGTGCCCACTGACCTCGTGCTGATCACCGAGGAGGGCGCCGAGCGGGTGCCCTTCCGAACCTTCGAGGCCCGCATGCCGTTCACCTTCGTGACCCGGAGCCGCCCCCTGCGCCTGGTGCTGGACCCGGCCGACCGGGCCCCCCTCGTTCGCCGCCGGCACCTGCGCATCCGGGACGCCGCCGAGCAGCCGAACGCCGTCGTCGTGCAGGGCAGCCAGGGCGACGCGGCCCTGAACGAGGCGATGCGGCAGGCGGCCGAGCAACTCGCGCGGCGCCTGGCCGGCCCGGGCGGCCAGCCCAGGGCGGTGCGCCGCGACACCGAGTTGACGGCCGAGGAGCGCGCGGGCGCCCTCATCCTGGTGGGCCGCCCGGGCGTCCATGCCCTGGCCAGCGAGTGGGCCGACCAGCTGCCCGTCCGCTTCTCGGCGGCCGGTGCCGCGGGCCTCGATGGGAAGCTGCTCTGGTGGCAGGGGCGCACCTGGACACGCCCGGAGGTCGGCGTCGTCGCCGCGATCGCCAACCCGCTCGCGCCTGAGCAGCAGGTGCTGCTGGTGGCCGGCCTGTCGCCCCGCGCCCAGCTGGAGGCCCTGAGGCACCTCCGCCGGACGTCCACCTTCTGCATCTTCGACGAGCGTGGGCCGACCGAAGAGGGGGAGGCCCTGCGTCCGTTCCCCGACCTCGAAGTACCGCTCTACTGACGGCAGCCAGGGGGCTCAGCGAACCTCTGCGAGGCGGGACCGAGGCGCTGGCGTCAAGACGGCGGGGTTGCGGGCGTCGGCGTCGCCTGGAGCGCGGGGTCTTCCTTGGCCACCACGGCCTTGAGGATCTTGTCGCCGATCTGAAGGCTTCGCACCACGTCCATGCCCGTCACGACCTGGCCGAACACGGTGTACGACTCGTCCAGGTAGGGTGCGTCGTTGGTGGTGATGAACATCTGGCTGTCACCCGAGTTGGGGTCTGCGCCGTGGGCGAGCCCCACCGTCCCTGCCAGGTACCGCACCGTCTGGCCCTTGAACTCTGGCGGAATGGTCTTGCCGGAGCCGCCCCCCTTCCCCACGTCGGGGTGCGAGGCTGGCAGGGTGCGCGTCTTGGGGTTGCCGAACTGCACCACCGTCTGCGACACGAGCCGGTGCACCAGCAGCCCGTTGTAGAAGCCGCTGCGCGTCAGCCTGACGATCTGCTCCACGGTGCGCGGGGCTTCCCGCGGAAACGTCACGAAGGTGAAGCTGCCGCGGCTGGTCTCGAAGCTCAGGCGCGCCCCCAGGTGAAGCAGGTGCCCCGCGTTCTCTTCCATGTCGGCGATCGAGGCGCCGGGGAACCGGTCCGCCGGCGCCGGCGTGGACCGCGCCTTGCCGCCCATCGCAAGCGCATCGGGGGCTCCGAGCGCCAGGCTGCAGGTCAGGAGCGACCATGCGAGGGTGGAAGTGATACACGTGCGCATGAGGCGGCATTGTAGCAGCCAGCTTCACTGTTGCGCCAGAGGCCGGCGCCGGCCCGCCACCCCCTCGTAGAGGCGCTGTAGGCGCTGCATGTTCTCCTGGTGGGCGTAGTGGGTTTCCACCCGGGCCCGGCTCAGGCGGCGCAGCCGGGCCAGCTCGTTCGGCTGCGCGAGCAGCCCGCCGAGCGCGGGCGCCAGGGCCTGGTCCAGCCTGCGGGGGTCGAGGGTCCGCCCGACGCCCGCGATCACCTCCCCGTCGGCGCCCACGTCCGTCGCAACGGGGGCCGCGCCGCAGGCCATCGCCTCCAGCAGCGCCAGCGACAGCCCCTCGACGCTGGAGGGCAGCACGAACACCTCCGCCCCCCGCAGGATGTCGATGCGACGGGCCTCGTCAGCCACGAAGCCCAGCCAGTGGACGCGCGCCAGGCCCCGGTGGCGGGCCTCCAGGCCGGCCCGCATGTAGCCGTCCCCGATCAGGGCCAGGTGGCTGTCGGCAGGGGGGCCGAGGCGACGCCAGGCCTCAAGCAGCGTGCCGACGTTCTTTTCCGCGTCGATGCGCCCCATGTAGCAGACCAGGGCCCGGGCGTGCAGCGTCGCGCGGTACAGGCTGGGCCCCGGGGCGTACCGCTGCACGTCGACGCCGTGGGGCAGCACCGCGATGCGGCCGGGCGCCACCTGGGCCTGGCGCACCCGGGCAGCCTGCGCCTCCGAGAACACGATCACGAGCTCGCAGCGCCGCAGCGTCGGGCCATAGGCCCGGTAGACGAGGTCCGAGACGCGACCAGGGAGGCTCGGCCGGTGGTCGAGGGCCACGTGCACCGTCGCCACCAGCGGGACGCCCAGCCTGCGACAGAGCCCCGGCAGGGCCCAGTCGAGCGGCCCGAGCGCGAACGAGGCGTGCACGAGGTCCGGCTGAAACCGGCGCAGCCGGGCCTCCAGCTGCCCGAGGGCCCGAGGGGACGGCACCACGAAGAGCGGCGTGCGCCACATCAACGGCAGCGCCACCTCGGCCTCGTCCGGGCTTGGCCCGTCGTGCACGTGGCACAGCAGCACCTCGTGGCCGGCCTCGCGCAGGCCGCTGGCTAGCTCGCGGCAGTAGGTCACGATGCCGCAGAAGGGGTGCTTCTTGCCCAGGATCGCGATCCGCATGCGCCCCCCTCGGCCTGGCGGTGGTCGCATCCACCATAGCCGCCGGCCCCGCAGAGGGGAGGCGGCAAGCGGGCCGGCCTGGCGGAGGGCGGCAGGGGGCGGAGGCCCGATCTCAGCCAGAGAACCGGGTTTGGGCCGCCTTCAGGCGGAGTCGTGGTTAAAAAATGGATATGGGGTGGTTAATATTTCAATTTTAAAGGCAAGTTTTAGCGGGCTTAAGCCTAAATTAAAACCAAGAACTGGTGAGAGAGCCGCGGGCTGCCAGGCCCGACATTCGGAGGAACGATGCCCGCCACCGTCACCGCGTCCCGCCCGATCGCCGCGCCCAAGGCGCAGGCCGCTACGCCGCCCGCGAACCAGCTTTCGCCCGTCGCCGCGATGCAGCCGTCGCTCATCAACACCATCGACGTGGTCCGCACGGGGGCTGCCGTCGGCCAGGCCGCCGGCAAGGTCGCGTTCACCCCGCCCGTCATCGTCGACATCTTCAAGTCGAGCATCCGGTCGGGCTTCAGCCTCACCAACATCGCCTGGTTCGTCGTCCCCTCCGCCATCCGCAACGTCCGCGACGTCACGAGCGACAAGATCTCGGCGGCCCGGGCCGGCGCCAACGTGACCACCGAGGCCTCGTTCGGCATCGGCAAGGGCATCATGGCCGGCGCGATGGTCCAGTGCCTGTCGATCGCGACGGGCCCGCTGATGGGCCTGCTGCCGATCTCGCCTGCCATCCTGCCCTTCGTCGGCATCGGCGTCGGCCTTGTGGGCCTGGTCGGCACCCACTTCGTGCTGAACAAGATCATCAAGAAGACCGGCATCGACCAGAAGATGGCGGACGGCCTGACGAACCTCTTCGGCGGCGACAAGCCTGGCACCACGGAGAAGCCCAAGGTCCAGTGACGGGGATTCGAGGGGGGCGCCACCTGAACCAAGTTTTTTGACCACCTCCGCGTTCCTCTCTCTCTCACACACACGCACGGCCGGGGGACCCTGACGGGTCCCCCGGCCGGCGTTTGGGCCGCAAGGCCCGCCCGCCTGCAAGCCTTTGCCGGGCTGCACCCTACACTCGTGGCGCACGGGGCCTGGGGTGGCCCGGGAGGGCGAGGGATGCGCCAGGGGGTTCCCGATGAGCGGCCTGTCCACCTGATCGTGGTGGACAGCTGGGTGCCAACCACGGTAGCGGCCGAGCTCGCGGCCGGACGGCTGCCGGCCCTGGCGCATCTCGTCGCGCACGGGGCGATGGACCTGCGATGCGCGAGCGTGTTCCCCTCGGTCACGCCCGCCTGCCTGGCGGCCATCGCCACGGGCGGGGGGCCGGACCACAACCACATCACGGGCGTGCTCTGGTACGACCGGTCGCCCGATCGCTACGTCCACTACTGGCCGTACCCCCAGTCTCTGGTCTGGGGCACCCTCTCCCGCGTGATCGGAGACTTCCTGCTCCGCCTCAACGGCGAGCATCTGAGCCCCCAGGCGCTGACGATCTTCGAGCGCCTGGAGGCGGCCGGCGTCGAGGCCGCGAGCGTGAACTTCCCCGTCTCGCGCGGGCCCTGCCTGCACCGCGCGCGGGTGCCAAGAGGCCTGGCCTGGGCCGGGGGGTTACCGGCCGAGCTCGCGCTCCGCGGGCCGACCCACCTGCGCTTCGGAGACATGCTGCGGGGCGCCAGCACGCCGCGCGGCGGCCCCTGGCACAAGTACGGCTTCAACGACCACACTGCGGCGACCGAGACGGTGGCGCTCATCCGCAAGGCCCGTCCCCGCTTCGTGCTGACCTACTTCAACGAGAACGACCTGCGGACCCACCACCACGGGCCCGCCCGCATCGGGTGGAGCCTGCGCCGCGTCGACGGCGAGCTTGCCCGCCTCCTGGCGGCCTACGGCTCGTGGGACCAGGCCGTGCGGGAGGCGCGCTGGATCCTGGTGGGGGACCACAGCCAGAGCGACACCCACCCCTGGCGCCCGGGCCATGCCATCAACGTCTTCAAGATGTTCCCGCGCCACCGGGTCGCCTCGCTGCGTGACGGGGGGCTGCGGGGGCAGGCCTGCGATTTTGCCGTCGCTCCGAATGACCGCATGTGCTGGTTCTACTTCCAGGAGGACGCCCGGCGGCTGCGGGAGGAGGTCCTCGATGAGGTGGGCGCCTGGCCCGCGGTGGACCAGGTCCTCTGGTGCGACGGCGACGCATGCCATGCCTGGCAGCCTGCCTCGGGGGCCAGGCTGGCCTGGCAGCCTGGCGGCCCGGTGCGCGACCCTTGGGGCGGCACCTGGACGCTGCGGGGAGCCGGGGGGGTCTTCGACTTGGTGGTCCGGGGCGATCGCATCGAGGAGGGGGCCTACCCCAACGCGCTTGCGCGCGCGACCTCAGCCCTGTCCACCCCCCAGGCGGCCACGCTTGTGCTAACGGCGCGGCTCGGCCACGAGTTCACCTCGGGCTTTCCGATGGGGCGCGGGAACCACGGCTCCCTCCACGCCCTCGACTCCTGGGTGCCGCTGGTGACGGTGGGCGTGCCCATGCCCGCCAGGCCGCGGCTGACGGACGTGTACGGGTTGGTGCTGGCCGCCTTCGGGCTGCCCCTGGAGGCCACCCCTGACGCGGCGCTCGGGGCCCGTCGCGGGGCAGGCTGAGGCCGAGCCTCAGGACGTGGCTTGAGGCGGCGTGGAGAGCCGGGCGGCGATCCGCTCCAGGTCCGCCTCGATGTCAGCGAGGGCCTGGCGCCAGTCCCAGCTCGACCGCGAGGCCACGTGGGCCATCTTGGCCTCGAGGGCCGCGAGCTCGGCGCGCCAGTTCCAGTCGGCGGCGGGCGGGAGGGCGTCGGGGAGGTTGCTGGTGGCGGTCATCGGCTTCATCATACCAGACGGCTGAGCGCCTAGGCCTCCACGGGGGGCAGGGCCGAGACGTTCACGTGGGCGCTGTGGCCTGCTTCCGGGAACTGCCCCGCGCGGACGTCCGCCGCATAGTCCGACATGGCCTGCACCATTGGCTCGTGGAGCGTGGCGTATCGCTTGGCGTGCCGGGGCAGGAAGGTCGGGTCCAGCCCCAGCAAGTCGTGCACCACCTGGATCTGGCCGCTGCAGCCCGCGCCGGCCCCGATGCCGATGGTGGGGATGCCGACGTGGGCCGTGACGCGCTCGGCAACCTCCGCCGGGACCAGCTCCAGCACCAGGGCCGAGGCGCCCGCGGCCTCCACGGCGGCGGCCTCGGCGATCAGCGCCTCGATGCCCGTCGTCGTCTTGGCCTGCACGCGCAGCCCGATGGCATGGACGGCCTGGGGCGTGAAGCCGAGGTGGGCCACCAGCGGGATGCCGGCCTGCGTGATGGCGCGGATGCAGGCAAGCTGGTGCGGTTGGCCGCCCTCGAGCTTCACAGCCTTGGCCCCACCCTCCTTCAAGAACCTGCCGGCGTTGCGGACGGCCTCCTCCACGCTCGCGTGGTAGGCCATGAACGGCATGTCGCCGATCACCCAGGCCCGCCGGGTGCCGCGCGCCACGGCCCGGGTGTGATGCAGCATCTCCTCCATCGTCACGGGCAGCGTGCTGTCGTAGCCGAGCACCACCATGCCGAGCGAGTCCCCGACCAGCAGCACGTCGACGCCGGCCTCGTCGGCGATGCGGGCCGTCGTGTGGTCATAGGCCGTGAGCGCCACGATCCGCTCGCCGCGTGCGCGCATGGCCTGGAGTTCGTGCACGGTGACGGGGGCGCGCGTGGACTTGGTCGAGGGGCCGTACATACGAAGGTGCCTTTCTCATCGATGCCGCGAACGTTGTACCCTGTGCCCCGGGCCAGGCACAAGCCGGCACATTGCCGGCAGGCCAGGCCGGGGGTATGATGAGGCCCCGTCGAGAGAGGATGCGGTCCGTGGCCAGACAACGCGTCATGAGTGGAATGCGCACCACGGGCACGCTGCACGTGGGGCACCACCTCGGCGTGCTCGTCAACTGGACGCGCCTTCAGGACAGCTACGACTGCTTCTTCGCGGCCGCCGACTGGCACATGCTCACCACGGGCCTCGGCAAGACCGAGCACCTGCGCGCGCACACCCGGGCCATCGTGCTCGACTGGCTGGCCGCAGGCGTGGACCCCGACAAGGCCACCATCTACGTCCAGTCCGCGGTGCTCGAGACCGCTGAGCTGCACCTGCTGCTCTCGATGGTCACGCCCGTCAACTGGCTCCAGCGCGACCCGACGCTCAAGGAGATGGTGCGGGAGCTCCACATGGCCGAGGACACCGTCAGCTATGGCCTGCTGGGTTACCCGGCCTTGCAGACGGCCGACATCCTGGGCGTGCTGGGGGCGCTGGTGCCCGTCGGGGAAGACCAGGTGGCCCACCTGGAGATCTCGCGGGACATCGCCCGGCGCTTCAACCACCAGTTCGGCGTGGAGCTCTTCCCGGAGCCGCGGCCGCTGTTGGCCCCGATGCCCGTGGTCTTCGGCCTCGACGGGCGCAAGATGAGCAAGAGCTACGGCAACGACATCAAGCTCGGAGACCCGGCCGAGGCCGTCACGCAGAAGGTCCTGAGCACCGTGACAGACCCGTCGCGGGCGCGCAAGACCGACCCGGGCCACCCCGAGGTGTGTGCGATCTACACCGGCTGGGAGACCTACGCCCCGGCGGAGGCGCCCGCGGTGGCGGCGGCCTGCCGGGCTGGCGAGGTCGGCTGCGTCCAGTGCAAGCGCGACATGGCCGGGCGCATCAACGCGATGCTCGAGCCGATGCGCGAGCGGCGGGCGGTGCTGGCGGCCGATCCCGATCGCCTCGACGACATCGTGGCGGCTGGGAACCAGCGGGCCCGGGCCGTCACGGCAGAGACCGTGGAGCGCGTGCGCGAGGCGATGGGCCTCAACCAGTACGACGGCACAGGCCGGCTGCGTCCGGCCGGCTCGTGAGCCCCGCCACCGATCTCCCGACGCGCTCCCCCTACGATGACCCGGCCCCCCCTGACTAGCCCCTGAGCCATGCCTGCCCAACGCCTGCAGAAGATCCTTGCCCAGGCCGGCATCGCCTCCAGGCGCCACAGCGAGGCGCTGATCGTGGCGGGCCGGGTGGCCGTCAACGGCGTCGTGGTGACGCAACTCGGCGCCCAGGCCGACCCGGCGGTGGACCGCGTGGAGGTCGACGGCCGGCCTGTCCTGATCGCTTCCGAACGCGCCTACTACCTGCTCAACAAGCCCCGGGGCTACCTGAGCACGTGCTACGACCCACAGGGGCGCAAGACCGTGCTGGAGTTGGTGCCCTATGCGCCCGGGCTGCACCCTGTCGGGCGGCTGGACCGCGACACCTCGGGCCTGCTCATCGTCACCAACGACGGTGGCTTCACCGAGGCGCTGACGCACCCGCGGCACGGCATCGCCAAGACCTACGTGGCCGAGGTGCGTGGCCGGCCGAGCGCCTCGGCGCTGACGACGCTGCGAGACGGGGTGCGACTCGAGGGCGGCACCACCCTCCCGGCCCGCGTCGAGGCCCTGGACCGGCGCGCCGACACCACCACGCTGGCCGTCACCATCCGGGAGGGACGAAACCGGCAGGTCCGACGTATGATGGAAGCCGTCGGTCACCCCGTGGTCCGGTTGGAGCGCGTCGCCATCGGTGAAATGACGGCTGGAAACCTTCCCGAGGGGCAGTTCCGGCCACTGTTGGAAGCGGAAGTCCAAGCGCTGCTGCGCAGCGCGCGGCGCACACAAGGTCGGGGGGGGGCCCGTGGCTAGCCTGAGCGAGGTCGGACAGCGTCTGAAGCAGGCGCGTGAGGCTCAGGGCCTCAGCCTGGCTGAGGTCTCCAGCCGTACGCGCATCACCGTGCGCCACCTCAAGGCCATCGAAGAGGGCCTTGAGGCGGACCTGCCGGAGGTGTTCTACGTCCGGGGCTTCCTCAAGAAGTACGCGGAGGTCGTGGGCCTCTCGCCCACCGACGTGGCGGACTTCTACAGGCCCGCGCCGGTTCCCACGGCACCCTTGCCGGACCTGCGCCAGGGCAGCGGCCCGCTGGGCTACTACGCGGCGATCGGGGCTTTCTTGCTGCTGCTGCTCGGGCTGGCCTGGTACTTCCAACCCCGCGTCAGCGTGGTCGAGGCGCCCCAGCCCTCCCTGTCGCCCGCCGAGCCTGGCCAGGCCGAGGCCAGCGCCGTGGCGGCCGTGAGCCCGGACGTCGCTGCCACGCCTGCCCTCGAGGCCGTGGTGGCGACGCGCAGCGTGGCCGTCGAGGCCGCGGCTTCAGCTGCCCTCCCCGCCTCTGGTGCTCCCCCGGCTGAGCCTGTCGCCACGGCTGCGACGGCGGTCTCGTCCGCGCCGCCAAGCGTCGCGCCGACCGAGGCCCCGAGCCCTGCGGCAACGGCCAAGCCCGACACCATCTCCCTGACGCTTGCCCTCAAGGAGCGGTCCTGGATTGAGGTGCGCGTCGGCGGGCGCCTTGTGAAGGAAGGCATCGCGAACCGGGGCGAGATGCACCGCTTCAAGGGCAATGAAATAGAGGTCTCTGCTGGCAACGCCGGGGGTGTCCACGTGTTCCGGAACGGCCGGGAAGCCGGACGGCTCGGGGCCCACGGCGAGGTCGTGACCCGCGTCTTCAAACCCTGAGGCCTGCGCGCCGGGCGTGATGACGAGGGCTGAGGGGCTCCCGAAGGCATGACCATCCAGCCATCCAACTCGCCTGGCGAGGTGCTCCAAGAGGCAGCGACCCGCGCGCGCAACATGGCCGTGGCGGCGGTGATGATCGTCATCCTCCTCGCCAAGCTGTTCTTGGATCGGGTGGTGGTGCCTCGCCTGCGGGCCCTGCAGGCCTGGATGGTGCGGCACCTCGCTGGCCTCGTCGTCTGGGCCTGGCGTCGATTGGCGCCCCGCTGGGAGCGCCTCAAGGTCTTGGCGTCCCAGACGCGCGTCGTGGTGGTGCGCCGGGTGCTGGAGGGCCTCATCCGGGTCCTGGCGCCGTTGGAGGCGACCTTGCTGACGGTCGTGGGCCACGCGAAGCAGCGGTCCAACGCGCTCGCCGAGCGCGGCGCCGTGTCCATCGCCGAGGTGTTGCGGGCGACCTTCAACGCCATCGGGGCGCTGGCGCGCGCTGGCTTCAGCCGGCCCGCCGTGCAGGGGCTGCTCTCCAAGCTGCTCGCGCTCGCGGCAGAGGCGCAGAAACCCGGCCAAAAGCTGTAGAATTGGTGGCAGGTCGCCGATGTCATGGGCATCACATCCGACCCGTTCGAGAAGGGGGAGCGCCCAATGGACATCGCCATCATCGGGAGCGGCTACGTCGGCCTCGTGACCGGCGCCTGCTTCGCGCACCTGGGGCATCGCGTCGTGTGCGTGGACAACCAGGTCGCGAAGGTCGAGAAGCTCAAGGCGGGGCAGATGCCCATCTACGAGCCAGGTCTCGACGTGCTGGTGCGCACGAACGTGGCGGAGGGGCGGCTCCACTTCACGACGGACATCGCCGAGGCCACGGCGTGCTCTGAGGCCATCTTCATCTGCGTCGGCACCCCGCCCAAACCGAACGGCGAGGCGGACCTGTCAGCCTTCGAGCACGTGGCGCGGGCGATGGCGCCGGCCATGAACGGCTACAAGCTCATCGTCGAGAAGAGCACGGTGCCGGTGCGCACGGGGGAGTGGCTGGCCGAGCTGTTCCGCAGCCACCTGCCCGCCGGTGCCGACTTCGACATCGCCAGCAACCCAGAGTTCTTGCGGGAGGGGTCGGCCATCCGGGACTTCCTGGAGTCCGACCGCGTGGTAATCGGCGTCAACTCGGACCGGGCCGCCTCCCTGCTCATCAAGCTGTACACCCCGCTGAATGCCCCGATCCTCGTGACGGACCTCAATAGCGCAGAGCTCATCAAGCACGCCTCCAACGCGTTCCTTGCCATGAAGATCAGCTTCATCAACGCCGTGGCCCAAATTTGCGAGCGCACCGGGGCCGACATCACGAAGGTGGCAAAGGGTGTGGGCCTCGACAAGCGCATCGGGGAGCAGTTCCTGCGGGCCGGCGTGGGCTATGGCGGGGCGTGCTTCCCCAAGGACGTGGCGGCCTTCATCTCCATCGCCGAGAAGCACGGCTACGACTTCGAGCTGCTGAGGGCCGTGGAGCGCATCAACGCGGACCAGCGCCGCCACTTGGCCCACAAGGTGACTGGTGCGCTGGGCGACGACCTCGTCGGCAAGGTTGTCGGCGTGCTCGGCCTGGCCTTCAAGCCCAACACCGACGACATGCGCGGGGCCCCCAGCGCGGAGATCATTCCCTGGCTGCAGGCGCGCGGCGCGGTGGTGCGGGTGTACGACCCCGTGGCGCACGAGACGGCTCGCGAGGTCCTGGCGGACGTCACCTTCGTCGAGCACCCCTACGCCGCGGCGGAGGGGGCCGACTGCCTCCTGTTGCTGACGGAGTGGGCCGAGTTCCAGGGCCTGAACCTGCCTTACCTCAAGACGCTGATGCGTAGCCCGATCGTGGTCGATGGCCGCAACGTCTTCGAGCCCGGCAAGATGGCTTCGCTCGGGTTCATGTACGACTCCGTGGGTCGGCCGGCCGCCGAGCAGCGGTCCGAGGTCGCCGCTGAGGCCAACCCCAGCCGCGTGGGGTGACGCGCGATGTCTTCCTCGTGGCGCGCCCCTGACGGCGCCGAGATTGCGTGGGCTTCCTGGGGGGAGGACGGCGAGCCTGTGCTCCTGCTGCACGGGGCGCTGTCCACGGCAGAGCAGAACTACAGGCTGGTGTTGGGGCCGCTGTCGGCCCGTCACCGGCTGATCGGGGTGGACCTGCGGGGGCATGGCGCCAGCAGCAACCCCGGGGGGCGCTTCGAGCTCGACATGCTGCGGGACGATGTGCTCGGCGTGCTGGATGCCCTGGGGCTCGGGCGCGTCCACGTCCTCGGCACCTCGCTCGGGGGCTATGTGGCGCTCGCGCTTCGCGCTGCCGCGCCGGAGCGGGTGGCCACCCTGGCCCTCGCGGGCGTCCGGCCGGGCTGGACCCGGGACCACGCCGCGGGCCGGCAGGAGTTCTTCCAGCCCGACGCGATCCTCCGGGCCTACCCGCACTGGGACCGCTACCTGGCGGAGCTCCACGGCCGCCACCACGGCCCGGACCACTGGCGGGGGCTGGCCCGGCAGGTCGGTACCCTCCTGGAGGGCCTGCCCGAGACGCCGGCCGTGGGCTGGGACGCCCTGGAGGCCGAGGGGGAGCGCCTGCCCCTGCTCTTCGTCGTGGGCGACCGTGACGAGCTCGTGCCGCTCGAAGCCTGCGTGGAGGTCCGGGCCAGGCGGCCGGACGCCCAGATCCTGGTTGTGCCACGGGCCGGGCACCTGTTCCGCGAGTACGAGCCCACGGTGTTCTCAGCGGCCTACGCGGCCTTCCTGCGCCGCCACCGACTGACGACCTGAGGCTGCCGGCATGTGTACCGCGGCCTCAAGTCGTCAGGGTGATGCAGGTCTTGCCGGGCGCCGCCGGCTGCCGGCGGGCGCCCTTCGGTTCAGGGCTCAGTAACCCTCTGCCGTGAGCAGCTGGTCGACAGCCTCGAGGGTCTCGCGGCAGTCCTTGTCGTCGTTGCCGTCCGGGCTCTCGGCGCGCTTGAGCGCGCCGGCCAGCAGGCTGCGGGCGTCTGCCAGCTTCGTCCGGGTGACGGACTCCTTGCCACCGTATGCCAGCAGGTTGAACAGCTGCTCCAGCTTGTCCTCGGTGTCCTGGTCGAAGCCCCGCTGGTTGAGGTTATCCGGGTCGCGCTTGCCCACGTGGTCGGTGTACTGCCCGTAGAGCTTTTGCAGCTCGCTGCGGAAGCGCGCCCCGAGCGTGGCCGTGGCCCCGCTGGCCGAGGCCACCCGGGCAGGCGTGCCGCCCGCGGTCTTCACCGCAGCGGGTCGCGCCGGCGTGGGGAACGGGGCGGGGGCATCGTGGTGGTCGTCGTCTCCGTGACCTGCCGAAGGGGCTGCGGTCTTGGCGTGGGTGTCGCCGTGGGCCGCGCCGTGGGCTGCGCCGTGGGCTGCGGTCTTGGCGTGGGCGTCGCCGTGGGCTGCGCCGTGGGCTGCGGTCTTGGCGTGGGCGTCGCCGTGGGCCGCGCCGTGGGCTGCGGGCTTGGCGTGGGCGTCGCCGTGGGCCGCGCCGTGGGCCGCGCCGTGGGCTGCGGGCTTGGCGTGGGCGTCGCCGTGGGCTGCGCCGTGGGCTGCGCCGTGGGCTGCGGGCTTGGCGTGGGCGTCGCCGTGGGCCGCGCCGTGGCTGGCTGGCTTGGCGTGGGCTGCGCCGTGGGCTGCGGGCTTGGCGTGGGCGTCGCCGTGGGCCGCGCCGTGGCTGGCTGGCTTGGCGTGGGCGTCGCCGTGGGCTGCGCCGTGGCTGGCTGGCTTGGCGTGGGCGTCGCCGTGGGCGTCGCCGTGGGCTGCGCCGTGGGCGGCGGGCTTCGTGGGAAGGGCCCCCTGGCTCAACAAGCCGACGAGCGGCCCCAGGCGGTTCGTGCGGGCATACTCCAGGGGGCTGAGGCCGTTGCTGTCCTTGGCGTTGGGGTCCGCGCCGCTGGCGATCAGCACCTTCACGACGGCAGGCTTCTTCCGCACGGTCGCGAGCAGCAGGGGGGTCCGGCCCACGTTGTCTCGCGCATCCACCGCAGCCCCACGGGCGAGGAGCGCCTTGCTCGTCAGCGGCCAGCCCGACTGGGCTGCCCAGTGCAGGGCGGTGTAGCCGTTCTCGTCCTGGGCTTCCACCGAGGCCCCCTGGTCCAGCAGGCTGGTCACCTTGGGGAGCAGGCCGCCGTAGGCAGCCTCGATCAGCTCGTTCTCCTGGGGCGTCCGGGCCGGGGCAGCCCAGGCTCCCAGCGTCGAGGCGCTGCCCACCAGGATGGTGGCGGCGAGGCTGAGAAACATCTTGCGGGACATGGAATCTCCTCGGAGGTGGGGCGCGTTACAGTATACCCGACCGGCTCCCCGACGCGGGGACCGGCGCGGCCGCCTCAACCGGCGGGCGTTGGCGAGGGCGAGGGCGAGGCGGGGGGCTGTGGCGCTGTCGCCGCAACCGTCTCGGTGGGAGAGAGCGGGCCCGACGCCACCGCGGCAGGCTCTGCCGGCAGCGGGTAGACAGGATCGCCGTCGAGCAGCGTGAACCCTGAAAAGACGCGGTCGTACTCGCTGGCTGCCGCCGCGTAGCGAACCTCGGGCACCGAGAGCCGGACGATGTAGCCGCGGTTGCGGTGGGTCACCGCGCGCGTCACCATCCGCATCGCCAGCGTGCCGCCGGCGCGCGGCAGCCCCACCACCGACACCTGGTAGCCGGGCAGGCCAGCCAGCTTGGCCGGGCCCTCCACGAGCTCTGCCGCGTCCTGGAAGTTCTGCCGGGTGGTGAGGCGCGTCAGCTCCTCGAGGGAGGCCGCTGGCGGCGTGCCCGGGGTCAGCGGGCGGTTGATGGTGATCACCCGCAGCGACTCGGCCACCGAGCCCCCCTCCGCCACCGGGATCGACCGCCCGACGGAGATGCGCAGCGTCGAGAGCCCGCTAGGGTCTGTCTGATCGAGCAGCGGCTGGACCACGTCCTGGCCGGCCTCGTTGCGGGCCGCCGTCCCCATCATTCCCCAGTAGCCAGGGTACACGAGTTCGAAGTCCGGTGCCTTGTGGCTCTGGTCCTGCGGCGTCGGCGCGGCCTGGGCCGTGCGCTTCGCCTCGAAGTCGCGGCAGGCGTCCGTGAGGCACAGCCCCGTGGGCGGGGTCGCGAGCATGCAGCCGTGCAGGAGGCCGCCCGCCAGGGTCAGAAGCATCGCGGGGGTGTGGGTGCGTCGCATGGGGCCTCCTGCCGACCGGATGATCACGGCGCCAACCGGGCCAGCACCTCTTCGGCGTGGATGTCCGTCTTGGGCTTCTTGAAGACGTGCCGCACGATGCCGTCCGCGCCGATCAGGAACGTCGTCCGCAGAATGCCGGTCACCGTCTTGCCGTACATCGACTTGGAGCCCCAGGTGCCATAGGCCTCTGCGACGGCGTGGTCCGGGTCGGCCAGCAGCGGAAACGGCAGAGCGTACTTGGTGGCGAACTTCTCGTGGGACGCCACGCCGTCCGGGCTGACGCCGAGCACCACCACCCCCTGGGCCTGCAGCGTCGCCCAGTGGTCGCGGAACGAGCACGCCTCCTTGGTGCAGCCGGGCGTGTCGTCCTTCGGATAGAAGTACAGCACCACGGTCTTGCCCCGCAGGGCCTCCAGGGAGACGGCCTCTCCCGTGTGTGCCGTGAGCGTGAAGGCCGGGGCCGCTTGCCCGGACTCGATCATGGGGGCCATTGGAGGGGCTCCTTCCTGAGGGGTCGGTCGCGCACCTGCGAGCGCGCCGCGACATTCTACCCCGTGCCGGCCTTGGGGGCGACCGGGGCGGGGCAGGCGCGGCCCTTCCATGGGACGCCCCCCTTGCGCCAAGCCTGCCGCGACATCAGCACGAGACCCAGCCAGGCGCCGGCCGCGAGCGGGGCGAGGGGCGCGGTCCAGGGGGCTCGCCCCAGCTGCACCACTTGCAAGGCCCGCCCGGCGATCGCCAGGAGGGTCTGGAGCAACCCGGCCGTGGCGAGCCCGGGCCAGCCGGCCAACCAGCCCACCAGGGCCGCCAGGGGAGGCAACACGTACAGCACGGCGACGGCGGCGAGAAGCCCGAAGCAGGGGCCATCCGAGCCCCCCAGCGCCGGGTACAGGCGCCGACGCAGTGCCTCCAGCACGGCCGGGGGACCGGCCAGCGGCCCTGTCACCGTGCCGGCGCCGGCATCGCGCAGCAGCACCCGGCCCCCGGCGGCCTTGACGGCCCGGGTGAGGGCCAGCCCCGTCGCCGTGGCAGCGGGGGTGCCGGCGTGGCCTCCCGCGCGCAGGTAGCTGCCGCGTTCGACAAGGAGGCACCCGGCAAACGGCCAGGCCAGGCGGGGATCCGGATGGCTCTCCAGCAGCTCCAGGGGGGCCAGGGCCAGCAGCAGGTCCTGGTGAAGGGGCGAGGCCAGGGCTTGGAGGGGGGGCCCCGCCGCCTCGCGGGGGCACCAGGCCACCAGGGTGGCCGAGGCGTCCTCGGCAGCCGCCAGGGCGGCCTGCAAGGCGCCAGGGGCCAGCGTGACGTCGGCGTCCAGGAACACCAGCCAGCGCCCCCGCGCCTCCTCGTAGCCCCTCGCGCAGGCCCAAGCCTGGCCGGACCAGCCAGCCTCGGGCTCGGGGGTCGCGATCACCCGCACGCGGGGATCCTCGTCGGCCGCTGCCCGGGCGGCGTCGGCCGTGCCGTCGGTGGAGCCGTCGTCGATGATCAGCACCTCCACCTCGGGGAGATCCTGCGCCCGCACGCTCGCGATGCAGGCCCCGATGCCGGCCGCCTCGTCGCGGGCCGGGATCACCACCGAGATTTGCGGGGCGGGGGGGGCGTCACCCCGTGGCGGCTCCTGCCCGCCCAGCCCGGTGGCCAGCACCGGGGCTAGGCCTGGGTCCCCCGGCGCGGTGGCCTGCTCCAAGGCCGGGCCGCGTTCGACCCCGCCGCTGGCAGCCGCGGCGCTGTCGGGGGGCTCTGGGGCCGACCCCCCGCCGGGCTGCGGGGCCTGTCCCCGGAAGCGACGCAGGTTCCACACCGTCAAGACGAGGTGGGTGGTGCCCAGCAGTGGCCAGGCCATGGCAACCAAGGCAGTGAGTTGCACGGCACCTACGGGTGAGGTGGGGGGACGGCGGGCGCAGAACGCCCCGGTCCTGGCCAGATACCCGCCGCGCGGCCTTCCCTCTCGCCTGGCCCCGCGCGGGCCTGACTTGGGCCCGCCTGGGTCTTGAATTTTGCCATGGCCATCGATACTATTTAGGCATGCCTAAAGAGCCACTCGTTCACACCAGCCTGCTGGGCGACACCTCACCCGCCATCCAGGACTACATCAAGGCCATCTTCAAGCTCGAGGACGGCGGAGAGGTTCCCTCCACCACCGCCATCGCCGAGAAGCTGGGCTTCGCGCCAGCCTCGGTCTCCGGGATGCTCAAGAAGCTGGCGCGCGCCGGGTGGCTGACCCACCACCCCTACCAGGGGGTGCAGCTGACGGAGCCGGGCCGCCGCCTCGCGCTGGAGCTGATCCGGCACCATCGCCTGATCGAGCTGTACCTGATCAAGGCGCTCGGCTACACCTGGGACGAGGTCGATGCCGAGGCAGAGCGGCTCGAGCACGTCATCTCCGAGGCCATGGAGGACCGCATGGCCGCCTTCCTGAAAGAGCCCACCGAGGACCCGCACGGCGACCCCATCCCGGCCCGCGATGGCTCGATGCCCTCCGTGCGCTGGACGCCCCTCTCGGCGATCGCCCCGGGCCAGGCCGTGCGCATCCGTCGCGTGAAGGACAGCGACCCGGCCCTGCTGCGCTACCTCGGGGGCCTCGGCATGTACCCCCACGCCGTGCTCGACGTTCTGGAGCGGGCCCCCTTCGACGGGCCCCTGACCATCCGCGTGCAGCCTGGCGATGCCCGCCACGCCCTGGGTTCCCACGTCACGGACAGCGTGTTCGTCGAGTGCCTGAGCGCCCCGGAGGTGGCCCGATGAGCCGCCGACGCCTGCTCGCGCTGGCCCTGTCCGGGCTCCTGGGCTCGGGCGCGTGCGCCGCCAGGCCAGCATCCGGGGGCGGGGCAATCCCCGTGGTGGCCACCACCACCATGGTGACGGACCTCGTGCGGCACGTCGGTGGGCCGCGCGTCGCGGTGCACGGGCTGCTCGCGCCGGGCGGCGATCCCCACGTCTACCGGCCTGTGCCCGCCGACGCGGAGGCCGTCGCCGGGGCCCGGCTGGTCGTCCACAACGGCCTCCACCTCGAGCCCTGGCTGCCGGACCTGGCCCGCCAGGCCAGCCCCACCGTGCCCGTCGTCGCCGTGGCCGAGGCCATCCCGCACCGCCAGAGCCAGGCCGACCCCAAGGTGCCCGACCCCCACGTCTGGTTCGACGTGGCCCGCTGGCGGCGGACCGTCGGCGTCGTGGTGGGGGCCCTCACGCGGCTCGACCCGGCTGGTCTGGACACCTACGAGGCCAACGGCCGCCTGTATGACGCCCAGCTCGCGGCGCTGGACGCCTGGGTGCGGCGTCGACTCGCGGTGGTGCCGACCCCGCGGCGCCGCCTGGTCACGAGCCATGACGCCTTCGCCTACTTCGGCGAGGCCTACGGCTTTGAGGTCGTCGCCCTGCAGGGCGTCTCGACCGAGGCGGAGGCCAGCACGCAGGATGTCAGCCGGGCGCTCGCCATCCTCAAGGCGGGCGCGGTGCCCATGGTCTTTTTCGAGAGCTCCGTGAACCCCAAGCTCATCGAGGCGCTGGCCTCCCAGGGCCAAGTGCGTCTGGGGGGGCCCCTTTACAGTGACTCGACCGGGGTCCTCGAGGGCTCGGGTGGCAGCTACGTGGGGATGGTGCGGGACAACGTCACGCGCCTCGTGGAGGGGCTGCGATGAGCGAGCGCTGCCACGAGGGGCTCGGCGTCACGGGCCTGAGCGCCGGCTACCCCGGCCACCCCGTGCTGCGGGACGTCGCCTTCAGCCTGCCCCGGGGCACGCTGACGGGGGTGCTCGGGCCGAACGGGGCGGGCAAGAGCACCTTGCTGAAGGCCGTGCTGGGGCTCCTGCCCCACGCCTCGGGGGAGGTGCGGGTGCTCGGAGGGGGCCTCGCGGCCCGGCGGCGCGGTGTCGCCTACGTGCCGCAGCGCTCGGCCGTCGATTGGGACTTCCCCGCCACCGTGAAGGATGTCGTGATCATGGGCCGCCACGGCCACAGCCCCTGGTGGGCGCCCTGGCGGCGGTCGGACCACGCGGCGGCCGAGGCCGCGCTGGCCCGCGTCGACCTGAGCGCCCTGGCCGACCGCCGCATCGGGGACCTTTCCGGAGGCCAGCAGCAGCGGGTCTTCCTGGCGCGGGCGCTGGCCCAGGGGGCCGAGCTCTACCTGCTCGACGAGCCCTTCGCGGGCGTCGATGCCACGAGCGAGGCCCTGATCCTCGCGCAGCTCCAGGCCATCCGAGACGGCGGCGGGACGGTGGTCGTCGTCCACCAC
Organism: Candidatus Sericytochromatia bacterium; assembly: GCA_035285125.1. GTDB lineage: Bacteria > Cyanobacteriota > Sericytochromatia > S15B-MN24 > JAQBPE01 > JAYKHL01. Next base: position 240,656 of record JAYKHR010000045.1, read on the forward strand.
GACCTGCACACGGCCCGACAGGCCTTCGACCACCTGTTGCTGCTCAACCGGGGGGTCGTGGCCTGCGGGCCGACGGCCGAGGTCTACACGCCTGCGGCCCTGCAGGCGGCTTACGGCGGCCGGTTGCTCGTGTTCGACGCGGGGGCCGCCCAGGCGGCGCCCCAGCCGCTCGGACAGCCGTCCTGAGGGCCTCGTGATGGCGAGCCCCGTCGAGCCAGCCTGGCTCTCTTCCCTGTGGGAGCTGCTCACGCTGCAGCCCGACTTCCTGCGCCTCAGCCTGGCGGGCACGGCGCTGATCGGCGTGTCGTGCGGCGTGCTGGGCTGCTTCATCATCCTTCGCCGCCTCGCGCTGTTCGGCGACGCCCTCGGCCACGCCGTCCTGCCGGGCGTGCTGCTTGGTTGGGTGCTTGGCGGGTGGTCCTACCCCGCCATCTTCGGCGGGGCGCTGGTGGCCGGCCTCGTGGCGGCGGGCCTGGTGGCCGTGATCCCGCGGATCACCCGCCACCGCCCCGACACCGCCATCGGCGTGGTGTTCACGGGGATGTTCGGGCTCGGCGTCGCCATCCTGAGCACGCGTCAGGTGGGCTCGGGAGGCGTGACGAGCCTCCTGTTCGGCCAGGCCCTCGGCATCGGGCCCGACGACGTCGCCAGGGCTGCGGTGTTGCTCGCCGGGACGCTTCTGCTGCTGGCCCTCGGGTGGCGCCCCCTCCAGCTGCTGACCTTCGACCCTGAGGGCGCTGCAGCGCGTGGGCTGCCCGTCTTGGCCCTGACAGCAGCCCTGATGCTGGCGCTCACGGGCACCGTCGTCGTGAGCCTGCCGATCGTGGGCGCCCTGCTCGTGGTGGCCCTGCTCGTGATTCCCGGGGCCACGGCCTTCCTGCTCGTGGATCGGTTCGGCCCCATGCTGGCGCTGGCGGGCCTGGTCGGTGGCCTTGCCGCCTTCGGCGGGCTGGCCCTCAGCCACCTCTGCGGCTGGGCCAGCGGGGCCTCCATCGTCCTGGCGGCGGCCTGTGAGTTCGCTCTGGCCCTGGTCGTGCACACCACGCGCCGGCGGCTGCGCCCGGGAGGGCCTGCCGCCCGTGCCTGAGTGGTCGTCCAGCCTCACGGCCCCCTGGTTCTGGCACGCCACGCTGCAGGTCGTCGTGGTGGGCGTGCTGTGCAGTCTCGTCGGCGTGTTCCTGATCCTGCGGCGGCTCAGCCTGCTGGCGGACGCCGTCAGCCACTCCGTGCTGCCGGGCGTGGTGCTCGGCTGGCTGGTGGGGGGCTACTCCGTCGTCGCCTTCCTGACCGGGGCGGTGGCCTCTGGGCTTGCTTGCGTCGGGATGACGGGGTGGATCACCCGGCACACCCGGCTCAAGGAGGACGCGGCCATGGGCGTCTCCTTCTCGGCCCTCTTCGCCACGGGCATCGTCATGGTCTCCGCCGTGCGCGGGCTCGACCTCGACCCCGGCTGCGTGGTCTACGGGGAGCCCCTGGCCTCCCGGCCCGAGAGCCTCGTCGTTGCAGGCATCCTGCTTGCGGTCACGCTCCTCGCGGGCGCCTTGGCCTACCGCCCGTTGGTCGCCGCCACCTTCGACCCCGTCCACGCAGAGGTGGCTGGCGTCCCGACTGGCCTGCTCCACCTCACGCTGCTGACCCTCGTCGCGCTGGCCACCGTGGCGGCCCTGCGGGCCGTCGGCATCGTGCTCGCCATCGCCTTCTTCATCACGCCGGGCGCGACGGCCATGTTGCTGGCCCGACGGCTGCCCGGCGTGCTGGCGGGGGCCGTCGCGCTGGCTGCGGGCGAGGCGGTCGCAGGGATGGCCGTGGCCGTCTGGCTCAACGCCAGCCCGGCCGGGGTGACGGCCACGCTCGGCCTCGCGGGGTTCTTGCTGGTGGCCGCCGGCCGGGCGTGGCGGCTGAGGTGGCTCTCCCGCCGCCCAGCGTGAGCCCGCCCTCAGTCGCGCTCCAGGGCCTCGCGGCGCCTCCGCGCCTCGTCGGCCAGGGCCCGCAGCTGATCCTCCACGTAGGCCAGGCCCCGGGCCGAGGCCTTGCGCCCCTCGGCGCCGAAGATCGCCCGGCTGACGTCACCCAACAGGTCGCCGAGCCGCTCACCCTCGTGGGCCTCGTCGGGTCGGAAGGTCTCGCCGCAGCCCAGGCAGCGCTGGGCTGCCCCAGGGGCCGCCGTGACGAGGTTGCGCTGCTGGCAGTGCGGGCAGCGCGCCTGGCTGCCCGCAGCTGGCGGCGGGGCCTCGTGGGCGGCGTCCCTCGGCTCGCCCCGCGCGGGCGTCCCGAGGCTGTGGCCGCACTGGCTGCAGCGGGCCGCCACGACGCGCGGGTCGGCAGCCACCCGGTTCAGGGCGCCACACTGATCGCACAGGGCCACCGAGGTCTTGCCTGACGGCGGCCGCGGCGAGGCGCCGCCGGTGGACCGGGGGCTCGGCCGCGCAGGCTGCCCCGCGGCTGGCCGGGCCTTGTGGTCGCGGTCATAGGCTGCGCGCCGGCCCGCGTCCAGCAGCACGTCAGCGGCCTCGTTCACGGCGGCCAGCGCCGCCGCGTCGCCCCCGAGGTCCGGGTGCAGTCGCTTGGCCAGGGCCCGATAGGCCGCCTTGATCTCCCGTTCGGAGGCCGCTGGCGAGACGCCGAGGCGCTCGTAGAAGTCGTCCGTGGAGCGCGGCACGGGCGTCAGAGCCGCACGGAGAGCTCGCGGCCGACCCGCTCGGCCAGGGCCGACAGGCGTGCCTGAAGGGCGGCCTCGCTGCCCTCCGTCACGAGCAGCCCGAGGTGGTGGGGCTTGGCTGGCAGGGCCTGCACGCCGGGCTCCACGTACGGCGTCGCATCCGGACGCTCCGTGGCCGTGGCGGTGGCGAGCACGCCCGCGTACACGTCCTTGCTCCGGGTCACCGAGTAGGGGGGCTGCACCTCGCCGACCTCGAGCCGGGCCCACTCGGCCCACAGGTTGATGCCACTCTCAGCCTCGATCATGTCCTCGATCAGCCCCGCGCCCACGCGGGCGCTGGCCTCGAGGAAGTAGAACTCGCCGTCCTCCGCACCCCGGATGTACTCGATGTGGAACACCCCGGCCAGCATCCCGAAGGCCGCGATGACCTGGCGGTTGAGGGCGTAGAGGGCCTGGGCCTCCTCGCCTTGCTCCTCGAGGCGCCAGGTGGTGTAGACGCCGCCCTGCGTGTGGAGGTCCAAGATGGGGGTGCCATAGCGGTGGGCCGACTCGAAGACCACCTGACCGCCCGTCACCACGCCGTCTACGTGGTACACCGTGCCTGGCGTGTAGCGCTCCAGCACGTGGTGGCTGGCCCGGTCGCCCAGCGCGTCGAGCGCCTTCCAGACCGCGTCCCGGTCGCTGAGCTTCTGGATGCCCTTCGACGACGCGGCCATCCGAGGCTTGAGCACCCATGGCCCCGGCACGTCCTGCAGGAACTGGGCGATCGCGGGGTGGTGAATGGCCCCGATGTAGGCTGGAACCTTGATGCCACGTCCCGCGGCCCGCTCGCGCATCGCCAGCTTGTCACGGAAGTAGCGGGCCGTGGTCTCCCCCATCCCCGGGATCCGCAGGTGCTCGCGGAGCCGGGCGGCGATTTCGATGTCGTACTCGCCAGGGCCCACGAGCCGGTCGATCTGCTCCGTCCGGGCGAGGTAGCCCACCGCGTTCTCGACGCCGAGCGGGTCGAAGATGTCCGGGACGGCGTAAAGCGCGTCCATCAGGTCCCGCGGCCAGTCGTAGCCCAGCGCGTCCGCCCGCGTCAGCACCACCACGCGGTGCCCCTGGCGCTTGAGTTCGCGAAGGAACGACTCTGCATAGAGGCCGTGGGTGGCGGCCATGACGACGAAGAAATGCAGCGGCTTGGTCATGCGCCTATCTTACCCCATCGGGCCGGGCCCCCGTGCGGGTGGGCCCGCTCAACCCAGCAAGGTCTTGCGCTTTTGCTCCTCGAGCACCTCCACGACCATCGCCTTGAGCTGCGCCTCGGTGCCCAGCGTGGCCGTGTGCCGAAGCAGCGAGCGGGCCGTGACGGTGACGAGGTCCCGCGTGAGCGCGACGTTGCTCGGGTCGTTCACGGCGCGCAGCATCGTGGCCTGCATCTGGGCCACGGTCTCGGCCACGGCCCGCCGGATCAGGAGCTCGGGCCAGTCGCCGAGCAGGGGGAGCTCCTTCAGCTGCGCGTAGGCGGGGGCTTGCTCCAGCGCCTGCTGGGCCGTCCGCGTGACCAGCGCCTCCAGGGTGGGTCGCACGTCGGGCAGCACGCGCTCGACGACCATCGCCAGGTTGGCTTCGATCAGGCCCTCAAGCTCCTTGCGCTGGCGCGGCGTCAGCGTGTCCAGGGCCTTCTCGAGGCTGAAGTCGCGCACGCCATCCTGGTAGCTCGACAAGAGCTTGACGTTCACCAGGTCCGCCACGGCGTCGAGGGGCCGGGCCAGGTAGGGCCGCATGATGGCCACCGGGTTGATCAGCCCGAGCCGTTCCATCCGGGCGCTGACGGAGATGATCCGCACCACGTGCAGGGGGCCCTGCAGCGTGCTGGGCAGGGCGTACATGAAGAGGGGCAGCACATAAATCACGTCGTACCAGCGGGCCGCCACGAACAGCGTGAAGTTGGGGTACACGCCGCGCCTGACGCCCACCAGGCCGCGCGTCAGGAACTCCGCCACGAAGACGGGCAAGAACATGCAGTCGATGAGCCAGAAGAAGTTGGCCGGCTCCCCGTTCTCCCTGTACGTCTGCCAGTGGTTGCGGTCCAGCAGCGGCACGACCTCCGCCTCGAACCAGGCTGCCTCCCCCTCCAGCCTCTCGGGGGAGAGGTTTTCAGCGGACCAGAACCCGTCCAGCCGCCGGTCGGCGGACGGGACTGCTTGCTGCCGCCGGGCGGCGTAGGCGACCGACCCGATCATCGACTCGGTGGCCGACAGCGCGTCCCAGGGGTTCGTGGGCTTCAAGAAGCCCCAGAGCCTCACCTCCAGGGGCACCGGGCGCCCGCTGGCGTCCCGGTCGCGGCGCCACCGCTCCTGGCACCATGCCCAGGTATAGGGGGCCTTCCACGTCCGCACGGCCTTGCGGAACCTCGGAGCCTCCTCCCAGGCGTGGCGCCTGAAGCGCGACTTGAGTCGCTCAGACACGCCCCGCAGCCCCGCCGTCAGGAAGGGGTCGCGGTCGACGAGGTCGGTCGACCGGCGCCGCATCTTGTCTATCGCGTCGCGTGCTGCAATGCTTTGCGGGCTCTTGGAGAGCAGCGCGAAGGCGGCGCGGGCCTCGCGCCCGTACGCCTCCGTCTCCCGGTGGGGCTCGATGCCCCGCACGGCGTCATACTTGGCGACCAGAGCCGACCAGCCCTGGGCCTGGTAGACGTGGCGGAAGGTGAGGTAGGTGTAGTCGAAGAGGACCAGCGTCAGGTTGACGATGGCCAGCACCAAGATCAGCCAGTTGGCCGAGACGTCGAAAAGACGCCACCCTCGCCCGGCAGAGGTGCCGAGGTCAGGAGACCGCTCGCCGGATAGGTTAGCCAGGCTTGCAACGGCGCGATCGAGTTCCGGGCGTGGGCCCGGCTCAGCGCCTGGGCGGGCCACCGGGTCCGCCCGGGCCTCCTGGGCCGAAGGACACCTTCTCGCGGAAGGTGATCCGGCCTCGCGTCAGGTCGTACGGCGAGAGCTCGACGCGGACCTTGTCTCCGAGCAGCACCTTGATGCGGAAGCGCCGCATGCGCCCCGCCAGGTGGCCGAGCACCTCGTGACCGTTTTCGAGGATGATGCGGAACATGCCGTTGGAGAGAGCCTCCTGCACGGTGCCCGTCATCTCGAGGACGTCTTCTTTCGCCATCGTTCCGTCAGTCACGCTCCGTGGTCGCCCGGACGCTCTGGCCCGGGAGTGTGAGCTACGCCCCCATGCCCTGAGCACCAGAAGACGGCGCGGCGAGGCCTCGGTCCTCCCCAATCACCCCCTCACCTCCCAATGAAAGGGTGCCGGAGCGGCTCCGACGCGTCGCCCGCTTGTCAAAGTTGCGCAGGAAGCGGGTTTGAACCCAACCGTATCATACCCTCGGGCGGGGCGGGAATGACGCAGATCACGCTTCGGGCCAATCCTTGGTACAATCTCGCTTTCCCTCCACCAGCCCGGCCCGCCCGGCTCGAGCGCCACGCCACGGGGTTGCCGCGACCGTTATGCTCGATTGGGATCTCAAGAAGTGGGCCGACCCGGCCACCCTGCGGCGAGGCGCCGCCTACGTCAAGCGCGGCGCCGTCGGGCCCCGCACCGTGGCGGCGGGGCCCGGCGGCGCGCTGACGGTCCAGGCGGAGGTGGACGAAGGCGCCCTCGCCCCGATGGTCGTGAACCTGGCCTGGGATGGGCGGCAGCTGACGGCGACGTGCACCTGTCCGATGGCCCCGCCGTGCAAGCACACCGTGGCGGTCGCGTTGGCCCAGATGCAGGACCCCGCCCCCGACGTGCTGCCGAGCGCTGGCACGGGGCCACGCCCGGGGCAGGAGGTGTTGTTCTACAATGTGCACCTCGCGCCTCCGCCGAAGCGCATGGAGCGGGAGTACCTGCGCAGCCTGGCCGTCTGGCTGTCTCTGGAGCGCGCGATCGTCATGGAAGACGGCCTGCCGGGCATGCCCAGGCCCTTGGCGATGTGGGGGCCCATCAAGCGAGATGGGCTGACGGAGTCTGACCGGGCCGTGCTCGACCTGCTCGAGCCCTACTACCGCTCCCGCAACCGGGACTTCTCGTCCTCGCATGCCCACGGCATTCCGCTTCGCGACGACATGGTCAACCAGGTCTTCGCGCTCCTCGCCCGTTGCCCCTTCATTTTCGGCGCGGGACGGACCCCGCTCGAGCTGCGTCCCGACCAGCCCGTGCGGAGCGTTGGAGGCCCTTACGAGTCGCTGTGGGACATCGACGGCCAGCTGGTGACCGGGGTGCCCGTGCGGCTGGTGGGCCAGGACCCGCCCTGGCTGCTGGTGCGCGACGCGTTGCGGCCGCTGCTCGAGCCTCCCGTCGCCCCGGCGGCAGATGGTGACCCGGAGGCCGACGGCCCCGCCATCGAACTCAACCTGGCTGAGACCGTCCTCCACCCGCCCGTCGCGCCGCGCCCCCGGCTCAACCTGTCCGAGGAAGGGGACCGCCTGGTGGCCCGCCTGACCTTCCGTTACGCCACCTCGTCGCCGGTCTCGCCACACGACGCGCGCTCCCTGGTGCCCGGCGAGGTGGAGGGCGCCTGGGGGGCCTGGGAGCGAGACCAGGCCGCCGAGCGGCTGCTGGTGGAGCGCCTGGCGGCCACGCCCCTCGACTCCCGTGGGGGGGGGCAGTACCTGGCTTGGGGAGAGCCCGCCCTGGCCTTCCTCATGGAGGGCGTGCCCGCGCTCATCGCCGAGGGCTGGGAGGTTTACGGCGAGGAGCGGCTTGCCCGGCTGCGCGTCAACCGCTCCTCGGCCCACGTCTCCATCGGCATCAGCTCCGGCATCGACTGGTTCGACGTCAAGACGTCCGTGACGATCGACGGCGAGCAGGTGCCCTGGGCGGCGCTGCGCGAGGCCTTCCGCTCCAACTCGCGGTTCGTTCGGCTGGGCTCCGGGGCCTTCGGGCGCCTGCCCGAGGACTGGCTGACCCGCCAGGCTCAGCTGTCACAGAGCTTGGGCTTCTCTGGCGAGGAGGCCGAGGAAGGCTTCGTTCAGCGCCTTCCGCGTTATCTGGCGCCTGCGGCCCGGGAGATGCTGGAGGCCGTCGAGGACGCCAGCGTCGACGTCGACTGGCGCCGGTTCCTCTCCGGGTTGGAGGGCGTCGAGGCGATCCAGGAGGTGCCCACCCCGAAGGGCTTCCTCGGCGAGCTGCGCCACTACCAGTCCCGTGGCCTGGCGCGGCTTTGCTTCTGGCGGGACTACGGCCTGCACGGCATCCTGGCCGACGACATGGGCCTTGGCAAGACGATCCAGGCGATCGCGCTGCTGCTGGCCGAGCAGGAGGGTGGCAATGCCGGCCCGAGCCTGCTCGTGGCCCCCACCAGCGTGGTCTACAACTGGGAGCAGGAGATCGCCCGCTTCGCGCCAGGCCTCAAGGTGCTGGTGCTGCACGGACAGGACCGACACGCGCGGTTCGACGAGCTGCCCACGTCGGACGTGGTCATCACGAGCTACGGCCTGCTGCAGCGGGACCGCTCCATCTTGCTGGAGCAGCCCTTCAACTACGCCATCCTCGACGAGGCCCAGAAGATCAAGAACCCGCGCTCCCAGGCGGCCAAGATGGCCTGTCGCATCCGCGCCCGGCGCCGACTCTGCCTGACGGGCACCCCGATCGAGAACAACCTGCTGGAGTTCTGGAGCCTGTTCAACTACCTGATGCCCGGGCTGCTCGGCAACGAGCGGCACTTCCGGCAGACCTACTTCAAGCCCGACCCCGAGGACGCCGAGCTCGCGCGTGAGCGCCTGCGCCGGATGACGAGGCCGTTTTTGCTGCGCCGGCTCAAGCAGGACGTCGCCACCGACCTGCCACCGCGCAGCGAGATCGTTTCGTACTGCGAGCTCGGGCCCGAGCAGCGCAAGCTCTACGACGACACGCTGGCTGCCGTGCGGGGCCACATCTTCGCCGAGGTGCGCTCGCGGGGCTTGCGACGGGCCCACTTCCACGTGCTGGAGGGCCTGTTGAGGCTCCGGCAGGTCGCCTGCGATCCGCGCCTGGTGCTGCGGGACGACAGCCACGTGCCCTCCGCGAAGGTGGAGCACTTCATGGAGCTCCTGCGGGAGATGCTGGCAGAGGGCCATCGCGTGCTCGTCTTCTCGCAGTTCGTGAAGATGCTGGCCCTCCTGCGGGAGGCCTTGGAGGCCGAGGACATCCGGTACGCCTACCTCGACGGCCAGACCCGCGACCGCCTCGAGCGCGTGCAGCGGTTCAACCAGGACGACACGCCCGTGTTCCTTATCAGCCTGAAGGCAGGTGGCACCGGCCTCAACCTCACGGGGGCCGACTACGTCATCCACTTCGATCCGTGGTGGAACCCCGCCGTGGAGGACCAGGCCACGGACCGGGCCCACCGCATCGGCCAGACCCGGCACGTCTTCAGCTACAAGATGATCGCCCGCGGCACCGTCGAGGAGAAGGTGTTGAGCCTTCAGGGTCAGAAGCGGCAGATCGTGCAGGACGTGCTTGGGGGCTCGGATCTCGGCGCCGAGCTGACGCTGGAGGACCTGACCTACCTCCTGACGTGAGGGCCCCTGTCGGGTCCCGCACGGCATAGGCCTAAAAATTCCAGATAGCCAGGATTATAAATTGTTTCCGCGGGCCGGACCGTCAAGTGGGCAAGGGCGCCCCGCCACGGCGCTGGCGTGCCGGGCTCGGTGTCCGTCTGGTGTCCGGTGTCAGGTTCAGGCGGGCTGCAACGTCCGGGCTGTGACCGTGTGCAACCGTCGCACGCCCAGGGCACGCAGAAGGTCCAGCGCCTGGGCGTAGCCCGCCCCGACATCTTCGGGACGGTGGGCGTCCGAGCAGAGCACGAGCGGCACCTCCGCCTCCACGAGCATGGCGAGCCATTCGGGGGCCGGGTAGATCTCGCGAACCGGCTTGCGCCAGCCCGCCGTGCTGACCTCGACGGCCATCCCGCTGGCCTTGATTTTCGGCGTCAGGCGCCTGTACCACGCCATGGCCACGCGCGGGGCATGGAAGCCGAAGACCTTGATCACGTCGGCATGGCCGATGATGTCGACGGGGCGCTCCTCGATCATCTGCTCCAGGATGCCGAAGTAGGTGTCGTGGATTTCCTCCACGTCCCCGCGCTCCCAGTGGTCGCGCATCTCATCGAGGTCGAAGCCGAAGCCCCCGAGCCAGTGCACGGAGCCAATGGCGTAGTCGAACGGGTGCTCCGCCAGGAAGCGCTTCATCGCCTCGCCGTTGTCGGGCATGTAGTCCATCTCGATGCCGATCTTGAGCTGGATGCCGCGGGCGCGAGCATCCAGCAACAGGCCGAGGTAGGCGTCGAGGTCCTCGGTCTTCTTGCGCTCCACCCAGGGATTCCACAGCAGGTGCTTGGTCTGATGGAAGCGGTAGGCATGCTCCGAGATGCCGAGCTCGGTCACGCCGGCCTTGCGGGAGGAAGCCACGAACGTCTCCAGCCACTCCTGCGTGTAGGGGCCACGCTCGATGTGGACGTGGTAGTCCGTGACCGTGTCGAAGGCGCGCATCGATTTCTCCTCCGTGGGCGCCCTCCAGCGGGGCGGCAGCATCCTACCACACCACCCGCGCGATGGCGAGGTTTAACCCGTAGGGTGTTGCACCACGCGGGATTGGCGTGAAGTGATGACTGGGCTTGGGCCGCCGGAGGGCGCGCCCGTCGCTGCGTCTGGGGAGCGGCGGGGGCGTTGCCCGTGGCCCTGGTGATCGGCCGCTGGGGCCAGGACCTGCCACCGGTGTCACGCAGGTGGCAGTGGTGTCTGTTGACGGGAGAAGAACGCGGCGATCCGTTCCAAGCCAAGGTCGATGGCCTCCCGCGGGGCCACCCAGGAGAGGCGCAGCCAGCCCTCTGCGCCGAAGGCCACCCCCGGGACCGTGACGACGCGCTGGGCTTCGAGCAGCTGGATGCAGGCCGCCCGGGAGTCCGCCTGCAGGTGGGGAGGCAGCGCGAGCATCATGTAAAACGCGCCCTCGGGCGGCACGTGCGCGAGCCCGAGCCGGGTGGCCTCGGCCACCACGTGGGCTCGGACGGCTTCGTAGTGGGGACGCTGCGCATCCAGCGCCACAGGCGACGAGAGGATGGCGTGCGCCACTCGCTGGGAGAAGGTGCTGGCCGCCGTGACCACGAACTGGTGTGCCTTCACGGCAGTCTGCACGACCTCGGTCGGGGCCAGGAGCCACCCCAGCCTCAGGCCCGTGAGGGCATGGCTCTTCGACAGGCTGTTGACGACGACCGTCCGATCATACCGGGCGGCGAGCGGCACGGGCGGCTGCACGTAGCACAGCGCACGGTAGACCTCGTCCACCACCACCCAGGGCCGTGCCTCGCCGAGGGCGAGCAGTCCGTCCGCCAGGGCTTGCAGGGCCTCGTCCGGCCACACCCTGCCCGTCGGGTTCGCCGGCGAGGCCAGGACGATGAGCCGCGTTGCCGGGCCCACTGCGGCCAGGACGCGGGCCGCGTCCGGGGCGAAGTGCGTCTGCGGGGAGAGGCTCACGCGCCTGACGGCCACGCCCTCGAGGGCGCACAACTTCTCGTAGGCGGGGTAGCACGGGGCCACGACCAGCACCTCGTCCCGCGCGGGGTCGCACAGCGTCTTGATGGCGAGGTACAGCGCCTCCTGAGACCCGAGCGTCACGCACACGTGCTCGGGGCTGCCGAGGCCTGGCTGGCCGCAGCGGCTGGCGATGAGCGAGCGAAGTTCTGGGTCGCCGGCGTTGGGCGTGTAGGGGCAGCCGTGGCGAGAGACCCACTCGACGGCCGCCTGGAAAGGCGCCCGGTCGACGGGGAGCGTCGGCTCACCGAGCCCCAGGTCAATGTCACCTGGCTGCTTCAGCGCGGCGATGGCCCGAATCATCGAGCCCGGGATGGCCTGCAGTCCCGGGTTCACGTGGCGCGCCTCGCGGCCCTGGGTCGGCCGTCAGCCGATGTCGCCGTCATCCCCGATGGCGTTCACCGGACAGCCAGCCAGGGCCTCCTGACAGGCGGCGTCCTCATCAGGCGTGTTCGGCTGCCTGTAGCAGACGTCGTGCGTGCCGTCGTCAACGGCCTTGAAGTTGTCCGGGGCGAGGGACTCGCAGAGGTTGCAGAAGATGCAGGTCTCGTCGACGTAGTACTTGCCGGGCGCGTTGTCGGCGTACTTGGTGGTCTTGTCGGCCATGTCGGAGGGCTCCTGGGGCGTATCGCGGCTGCGCCGGTGGCGCGGGCAAGGCTGTGGTTTTCGGAGGCTCAGCTCCTTCGGCATGATGCCAGAAAGCGGCTATTCCGGCAACCTGGGCCCTTTCACGGCCTCGAACAGCTGACGGAGGGCCTTGGCGTTGGTCCCGAGGTCCGCGATGGCGACTGACTCGCGCGCCTGGTGGGCCTGCGCCGTCTCTCCGGGACCGAAGTTCACGGCCGGGATGCCACGGGCCGTGAGCCGCGCGACGTCGGTCCAGGCTTGCTTGGGCTCCACGGCCAACGTCGTGGCCGCGCGCCAGGCCTCCACCCAGGGATGCCCCAGGCACACGGCCCCTGCCGGCGCCTCGTCCACCACCTCGAGGTCGGCCTCGTCGCCCACCACGGCGCGGAGGTCCGCCAGCGCCTCCTCGGCCAGGCGCCCCGGCGCGAAGCGCACGTTGACGTTGAGCGTGAAGGCGTCCGGAACCACGTTCCGAGAGTTGCTCGTGGCCGCCGTGGTGGCGTTCATGACCTCTTGGAACTCGAGCTCTCCGAGGCGCACGGTCACGGGGGCGCGGGCCTTCAGCCTGCTGAGCAGCCCGGCGGCCTTGTAGATCGCGTTGTCGCCCTGCCAGGGGCGGGCGCTGTGCGCGCGACGCCCCCGGAAGGTCACCAGCGCGTGCAGGCCCCCGACGCACCCCATCTGGATGCGGTTGTCCGTGGGCTCGAGGCAGACGCCGAAGTCCAGCGTCGGAAGCTCTCCCGTGGCGAACATAGGCTCCAGCCCGTTCTCGCTGGCGGGCCCCTCCTCCTTGTCGTAGAAAACCCCAACAATGTTGCACTGCGCGAGGTCGCGGCTCTCGAGCAGGAGGGCCGACATCACGGCCAGGCCTCCCTTCATGTCGCTGGCGCCGCAGCCGTAAACGCGTCCGTCGCGCTGCTCCAGTGGCTGATCGGTCGCGGGGCGCACGGTGTCGAGGTGGCCGAACAGCCCGATGGTGGGGCGGCCTGGTTGCGCCGGGCCCCGCACCACCAACCCGCCCGCCACAGGCCTGACGTGCAACCCGGCGTCGGCGGCCTCGAGCTGGCTTCGGAGCGCTTCACGCAGGGCGCCCTCGTCGCCGGTGACGGAGGGGATGCTGCAGTAGTGTAGGGTGTAGGCCGCGAGGTCTGCCTCGGAGACGCGCATGGCGACGCCTCAGACCGGCACGTCGAAGGTGCGCAGCACGTCGTTGAGGCTCGTCTTCCTGTCGGTGCTGGCCTGGCGGTGTCCGATCAGCAGGGCACATGGAACCTGGTACGTGCCCGCCGGGAAGGCCTTGGGCATGGTGCCGGGGATCACCACGGCGCGCGCCGGCACCCGACCCTTGGTGATGTGCGGTTCGGCCCCCGTCACGTCCACGATCGGGGTGGAGCTAGTCAGCACGACCCCGGCGCCGAGCACCGCCTCCTCCTCGACGAGCACGCCCTCGACGACCACACAGCGGGAGCCGATGAAGGCCCCATCCTCGATGATCACAGGACGTGCCGCGGGGGGCTCGAGCACCCCGCCGATCCCCACGCCGCCAGACAGGTGCACGTTGCGCCCGATCTGGGCGCAGCTGCCGACCGTGGCCCAGGTGTCGACCATGGTCCCCGCCCCCACCCAGGCGCCGATGTTCACGTAGCCTGGCATCAGCACGCAGCCTGGCTCGAGGAAGGAGCCGTAGCGGGCGACGCCCGGCGGCACCACGCGGATGCCCGCTGCGGCGAGGTCGCGCTTGGGCGGCACCTTGTCGAAAAACGAGAGGTCGCCAGCCTCCAAGGCCTCGAGGGGGCGCATGGCGAAGTACAGCAGGATCGCCTGCTTCACCCACTCGTTGACCTCCCAGGCCCCGTCGCGCTTCTCCGCCACGCGCACCTCTCCGCGGTCGAGGGCCGCGATCGTCGCCTCGACGGCTTCCCGCACCTCCGGGTTGCGCAGCTTGTCGCGGTCCTCGAAGGCCTCCCGGATCGGGTTGGCGGTCGCAGTCGTTGGATTCATCTGGACTCCTCGCACCATGGGTGGGCGGTAGTTGGGTATACGGGGTACGGCCTCGTCGGGACGACGCATGATACGCCATCCCACGAGGGGCCGCCAGGATGTTCGGAAGGTCCGAAAGTGCCCTGCACGAGCGCGCCGAGCGGCTTGACGCCCCCGGGACGACCCCCTATCCTGTCGGGCGCGACCCGAGACGCCGGAGTGAGGCCGGTTGGGACATCTGAGCCGACTTAGCGAGGAGCTTTCGTGTCAAAGAAATATTCCATTTTGGTGGTCGATGACGAGCCCGACAACCTCCTCCTGCTCGAGCGCGTGCTGCGGCGCGAATACAACGTGTTCTCCGCGAACAGCGGCGCTGAGGCGCTCGAGTTCCTCGAGGGCATGGATGTCGATATGATCATCTCCGACCAGCGGATGCCCAACATGACGGGGGCAGAGCTGCTCGGGTCCGCCTACCTTCGCAATCCCGACCAGGTTCGCATCCTCCTCACAGCGTACTCGGACGTCAAGGACATCATCCAGGCCATCAACGCCGGGCACATCTACCAGTACATCGCCAAGCCCTGGGACCCTGACGAGCTCAAGCTCGTGGTGCGGCGCTCTCTTGAGTCCTACCAGCTCACGCTGGACAACCGGCGCATGCTCGCAGAGTACCGCAACGACGAGGCCATGGTGCTCTCGGCCTTTTCCAACATCGTCGGGAGCCTCGAGCGCCGGGTGCCTGCCCGCCGCGGCCGCGCCGCCCGGGTCAAGGATTACGCCAGCGCCCTGGCGCGCGAGCTGCGGCTGTTCGGTGAAGAGATGACGCAACTGGAGGCCGCGGCCCACCTGTACCAGCTCGGGACCCTGGTCCTGCCGGACGCGGTGCTCAACACCCCTGAGGACGCCCTCGACGCCGATGGCCGAGAGGCCCTCGCGGCGGCCGAAGGGGCCACCGAGGAGCTGCTGCTGCCCCTGCCCTTCTTCGTGAAGGCCACCCCGATCTGCGGCCTGCTCGCCGAGCGGTACGACGGCTCCGGCCCGCGCGGCATGAGTGGGGCCTCCATTCCGCAACTTGCTCGAATCCTCCATGTTGCCATCGCCTTCGAGGAAGCAACCTCTGGGGTCGGGGGCAGCTCCACCGAGGGCGCGCTGGCATCCCTCGCCGCGATGAAGGGCACGCGGCTCGATCCGGAGCTCGTGGACCAGTTTGCCGCGCTGCTCGCGGCCAACCCGGACCTCGCCTCATGCCTCAGCTGATCCTGGGCGACAAGTCCGACCTGTTCCGCCGGTCCATCTCGGCCGTCCTCCAGAACGAGGGCTACGAGGTGGTGCCCGCCGAGTCCGGTCAAAAGGTGCTGCAACTCGTCCACACCACGAGGCCCGTGGCGATCATCCTGGACGCGGAGACGCCCGAGCCCAGCGGGCTCGAGACGCTGTTGCTGCTGAAGCGCAACCCGCAGTTCCGGCGCATCCCCGTGATCCTCGTGACGCGGGACACCACGGCCCCTCACGTGGTGAACACCTTCCGGGCCGTGGCGGACGCCATCATGTTCAAGCCGATCGACGTCAACGTGCTGCTCAAGAACCTGGCAGGCGTGGTGCGGCCAGCGCCGTCCGTGAGCCAACCGATCGAGGCCAGCTTCGGCGTCACGCGGATCGTGGCGCGCCTCCGCTTCATCGACCAGTACGGCACGCTGTACCTCGACAAGGAGCCCCAGCGGCTGCGTGACGGCACCATCGGCAGGCTGTTCGGCCTCGCGCCCGTGGGCAGCATGGGGACCATCAGCTTCGACCTCGACCGCGGCGCCCGCGTGTTTCAACGGGTGCTGCTCGACGAGGAGAACGAGGCTGGCCTGGCGGTCTTTCCGGCGGGCGATCCGGGCACCTCAGACCCGCCGGACGTGCTGCGCATCCCGGTGAACTACCAGGGACGCTACCTCGTGCCGGGGTCCGTCGTGAAGTCCGCGATGGTCTCCCAGCTTCATGGCCAAGGCGTGTTGCTGGCCGGGCTCGATGAGGAACCCCGCTTCAACACGCCCATCCAGACGACGGTGCTGAGCCCTGCGGTTGGGGTCGATGTGGGCATCACGTTCCAGGGGAAGGTCACGGCAACGCGCGCGGTGCCTTCCGGTCGGTTCGAGGCTGAGGTGCTTCTCACAGAGCCACCCGGCTCTGCCTATGTCAGCTTGCTGGCCGAGGCGAGCGCTGGCCGGCCGTTCCGTAGCGTGGGTTGACCGATGGGGATTGACGCCATGAACACGTCTTCTGCTCCGGACAAGGCCCAGCGCCTTGCCCAGACCGAGCGACTCCAGAGCCTCGGGCAGCTGGTTGCAGGGGTGATCCACGAGCTGAACAACCCGCTGACCCTGGTCGGCGCCAACCTCCAGGTGTTGGAGGAGTATGTAGGCCAGATGGTTCATCTCAATGGCCTTTACAGGTCTGGTGCTAGCACGGAGGAGATAGAAACCTACCTCGAGGAGATCGACCACAGCTACCTCCAGCAGGATCTGCCGCGCGTGATGATGAGCTGCCGGGAGGGGGCCAGCCGCGCCCGGGCGCTGGTCGACGAGCTTCGCCGGTTCTCCATCACCAACCACTACGAGGTCGGGCCGGTCGACCTTCGGCGGCTCATCACCTCCACCGTCCGTCTCCTCCAGACGTCCTACAGGGGGCGCGTTGAGTTTGCGCTGGAGCTCGACCACCTCGTGCCCATCGTGGGCGTCAGTGGGCACCTGCAGCAGGTCTTCATGAACCTTATCGTGAACGGTTGCCAGGCGATCGAAGACAAGGGCTCGCTGGTGTTGCGAGGCGCTCGGCGCGAGGCTGGCGTGGTCGTGGAGGTCTGCGACACGGGGGCTGGCATCGCGCCAGAGGTCCTGCCGCGCATCTTCGAGCCTTACTTCTCCACCAAGGGAGCCGACCAGGGCACGGGCCTCGGACTGCCCATCAGCAAGCGCATCGTGGAGAAGCACGGGGGCAAGCTGGAGGTCGACTCGACCCCCGGCCAGGGGACTACCTTCCGCGTCGTGTTGCCACTGGAGTGCGACCCGGCTCTGGCAGACGACCCCATTTCACCGTACGAACTCTAGGTGTCCGGCTGCGGGTGCACCGCAGCCGGCAATCGGGTATGATCAGGCATCGGGCAGATCGAAATTGCAGTTGAGCGCGGCCTCTCGAGCGGCCCCGCGAGTGCCCCGGGGTTACGAAGGACTGGCTGTGTTCGGCAACTCAACCACCCCACAGCAGCTGATTAACAACCGCTTCGAGCTGGTCGAGACGATCGCCGAGGGGGGGATGGGAAACACCTACCGGGCGGTCGACCACCTTCGGCAGCGTCCCGTGTGGTTGAAGATCCTCGACGGCGACCATCCCATCGCCCCACCGCGGCTGCATCGCTTCAAAACCGAGTTCAGGCGGACGCCCAGCATCGTCGATCAGGGCGGGTGGGAGGTCTATGACCTGGGCCTGACGGAGCAGGGCTTCCTCTTCATGACGCTCGAACTGCACGAGCAGCCCGGCGAGCAGCTTGCTGCCCCGGCAGCGGGGGGGGGGCCGGACGAGGACTGGGCCGCGGCCCTTGCGCTCGGCGACCTGCTCCAAGGCGAGCGCATCCAGGCGATGCTCGCTTGGACGCGGGCTTACGCCGGGGCCGAGCGGGTGTGCTTCCAGCCCTTCACCGAGGACGGGCGAGAGGGGCCCCTGGTGGTCATGGGCGGTGACGCCACCGACGTGACGGACATTGCCCGCCACGCCATCGAGCGTGCGCGCCACGCCCGCGAGCCCAACGAGCAGCGGGCGGACGGGCGTCTCGGCGTCGCCTTGCCCCTGGTCTCCGGCGACCAGGTCCGTGCTTGCCTGTGGCTGGAGGGGCCGGAGGTGTCCGTGCGCCCGCACCAGGCCCTCGACATCTGGCCCCACTGGCGGGCGGCGGTGGTCGCGGACGTTCGGATCCGCCGGATCGAGGAAGACAAGCACCACCTCGAGCGGCTGAACGATCTGGCTCGCGCCGTCTCGGCCACCCTCGACCTCGGTGCGATCCTCGACATGGTCCTCCGGCAGGCCCTCGACGTCTCGGAGGCCGAGCAGGGGGCGGTGTTCTGGGGCATGGAGCGCCTCGCCACGATGGACCGGCAGGGAGTCCCCGTGCCAGAGCTGCAGGTCAGCCAGAGCGTCATCCAGCAGGTGCTCGACAACTGCAAGCCCATCGCGCTCATCGACACGCAGGAAGACGAGCGCTTTGCCAACAAGCACAGCATCATGAACCTGCGGCTGCGGTCAATCATGTGCGTGCCGCTGCGGGCCGGGAAGGACGTCCTGGGTGTGCTGTACGTCAGCTCCCAGAGCGTGGCCCGCACCTTCGGTCCCTCTGACCTCTCGGTCCTGGAGGGGCTCGCGGGCCAGGTCAGCCTTGCGCTCGCCAACGCGCGGGCCTACCAGACCATCCGTGAGCTCAATACGGGCCTCGAAGAGAAGGTCCAGCTGCGGACGGCTGAGCTCGAGTCGACCCTCGCCGAGCTCAAGAAGACCCAGGGGCAGCTGGTGCAGGCCGAGAAAATGTCCTCGCTCGGCCAGATGGTGGCTGGCGTGGCCCACGAGCTCAACAATCCGCTGAACTTCATCCACGGAAACACCAAGGTGTTCCGCAACTATGCGCAGGACCTGTTCGGCCTCATCGAGATGTATGGCCGCAAGCTGCCCAGCGACCCCGAGATCGCCGAGCGCAAGCAGGACATCGACTTCGACTACCTCCAGGACGACATCACCAAGACCATCGACAGCGTCTTGAAGGGGACGGTCCGCTGCCAGAAGATCGTGGCGGACCTCAAGACCTTCTCCGGCCACGACGAGGCCGAGCTCAAGGAGACGGACCTCAAGGAGGGCGTCGAGAGTACGATCTCCGTCGTGCAAGGGCGGTTCGGCGAGCGCGTCACCTTCGAGCTTGACATCCAGGCCGTTCCCCAGCTCAATGCCTTCGGCAAGCAGCTGAACCAGGCCTTCCTGGCTGTTCTCACAAACGCCTGCCAGGCCCTCTCCGCGCCCGGCACCGTCAGAGTCAGGCTGGCGAAGGAGGGGGAAGAAATCGTCCTGCGCGTGACGGACACCGGTGCGGGCATCCCGCCTGAGCACTTGTCCAAGATTTTCGATCCGTTTTTCACCACCCGCCCCATCGGCGAGGGCACCGGCCTAGGGCTCACCACCGCATACTCCGTCGTCGATCGGCACCGGGGACGCATCGAGGTGTCGAGCCAGGTGGGTGCTGGCTCCACCTTCACCATTCGCCTGCCGATCTCCGGGGTCACCGGAGATGGCTCGCCCCGCTGACACCCCACTGGCACGCCGCAGGCGGGCCGGTCCACGCAAGGAGGATTCCATGGCACGCGAGGCCACGAGCACGGACGTGCTCAAGACGCTCAAGGAGGCGCTGGACGCGTCGCTGCGAGACGTCGATGCCACCGTCGAGTACCACTACTCCGGGGCTGAGCGCGGCTCGCTGAGCATCATCCGTGAGGGCAAGGCGCTCCAGACCTCCTACTTCGCCAGCTTCGAGATCCAGGCGCTGCGTGACGGCGGTGCTGCCGCCCTCGACAAGCAAAAGCAGACGCTGCTCGACCAGGTGCAACGCCTCTTGAACCCCCCCAAGCCGCAGCCGATCAGCCTCACGAGCGTCCTGCCGGCTCGCCGTGGGCGCGCTGGGGCGCGAGCCAAGGCCGCGGTGGAGGGGGAGACGGGGCCCGAGACCGCCGAAGAGGGCGGTGAAGAGGAGTAGCCCGCGCGTCGCGTGAGAGCAGGGGCCAGGCGCCTGAGGCGTCTGGCCCCCTCGCTTTGAGGGGGCCCTCAGCCGGCCTGCCTGGCCTGGCGCCAGGGGGCCAGCACCGCCCGGACGTCCGCCTCCGTGAGCTGCGGGAAGGCGTCGTAGTGTGCCCCCACCGCCGTGAAGGTCTCCGGCACGGCAAGGGCCACGACCTCGTTCGCCTGGCCGAGCAGCACCTCCGCCACGCCGGGCGCCATCACGGGCGCCGCCACCGTCAGGTGGGCCGGGCGCTCCCGACGGATGGCCATCAGCGCCGCCAACACGGTCATCCCGGTGGCCACCCCGTCATCCACGACGACGACGGCCTGCCCGGCAAGGGAAAGCGCCGGCAGCAGGCCTCGCAGGAAGGCCTCCCGGTCCCTGGCCTCACGCCAGGCCTGCTGCCGCAGCGCCTCGCGGCTCGCCGGTGCGACGGTGCCCTCCAGCGTCTCGTTCCAGGTCGTTTCACCCGTGGCAGCCACCGCCCCCAGGGCGAGTTCCGGCTGCCACGGCAGCCCGATCTTGCGCACCACCCGCAGGTCCAGCGACGCGCCGAGGTGGCGCGCCACGCTGGCCGCGACGGGCAAGCCGCCACGGGGCAGCCCCACCACCACCGCCTCTGGCCCGACGCGCCCCTTCAGGGCCTCGGCCAGTTGCTCTCCGGCTGCTTCTCGCGTGCTGAACCGCATGGGCTCAGCGTGCCTCACGGTGGCGCGACCCACAAGCACCTGGCGGAGGTAAGGCCCAGTAGTGGAAGCTGTGGGGTTCGAACCCACGACCCAGCCATTATGAGTGGCCTGCTCTAACCGCTGAGCTAAGCTTCCGGGAGGCCCAGTCTAGCAGCCGCTCGGGAGGGGGTCAAACGCGCGCCTGGTCCGGGGCGGCGTCAGTCGATGTACTCCCGAAGCCGCTTGTTCCGGTTGGGGTGCCGCAGCTTGCGCAGGGCCTTGGCCTCGATCTGCCGGATGCGCTCGCGGGTGACGCCGAACTGTTGGCCCACCTCCTCGAGCGTCCGCTGGCGGCCGTCCTCCAGCCCGAACCGCATCTTGAGCACGTCGCGCTCGCGGCTCGAGAGCGTGTTCAGCACGTCCGTGATGTCCTCCCGCAGGAGCTCCTGGGTCACGGACTGCACGGGCGCCTCGGTGTCCCGGTCCTCGATGAAATCGCCGAGGCGGGACTCTTCCTCCTTGCCGACGGGGGTCTCCAGCGACACGGGCTCCTGGGCGACCTTCACGATTTCACGCAGGCGGTCGACCGTGACCTCCATGTCGCGGGCCAGCTCCTCCTCGGTGGGCTGACGCCCGAGGTCCTGCTGAAGCTTGCGCTTCAGCTTGCGCAGTCGGTTGATGGTCTCGACCATATGCACCGGAATGCGAATCGTGCGGGCCTGGTCGGCGATTGCCCGCGTGATGGCCTGACGGATCCACCACGTCGCATACGTCGAGAACTTGAAGCCCCTCTGGTGGTCGAACTTCTCGACCGCCCGGATGAGGCCAAGGTTGCCCTCCTGGATGAGGTCGAGGAAGAGCATCCCCCGCCCCACGTACTTCTTGGCGATGGAGACGACCAGCCGCAGGTTGGCCTCGGCGAGCTTGCGCTTGGCCATGTCGCCCTGTTTGCCGCCCGCGACGATCGCCTTCGCCAGGGCGACCTCCTGGGGGCTCGTCAACAGCTGAATCGAGCCGATTTCCCGCAGGTACATCCGCACGGGGTCGTCCGTCGAGATGCCCTTGGGCACCGACAGGTCTATCTCGACCTCGTCCTGCATCCCCTGGAGATCCGCCTCCGCCGGCGCGTCGGCCTCATCGAGCGTGGCGACGGCACTTTCGAAGATGTCACCCTCGAGCGGGCCGAATTCCCCGTCGCCAAGCGCCTCGAGGAGTTCGTCCTCAGCGTCCTTGCGCTTCAGGGTGTCGGTGTTATCAGCCACGTTGGGGTGTTCCTTTCCAGCCCAGGCTCCGAACACTTATGTTCCCACCGAGGGCGGCTTTCCATCCTATCCGGGAGCGCCTGATACGGCCAGTTTTCGCCACCGCTGGTCGAGGGTTCGCAGGTGTTGGATGATTGCCTGCAGGCGCTGTGTCGCCTCTCCCGTCGGGTCGCCGTCGTGTTTGATCTGCTCCATCAGGGCTTGCTTGTGGCCCTGCCAGAACTCCATTTCCAGCCTCAACAGGCAGTCCTCGACCACCTGCTCTTCCTGGTCGCCCCAGGCGGCTCCGTCCGTGAACGAGAGCGCCGAGAGCGTCTGCTGCACCTCTGCGTCGCCCTTGAAGGCGTCGAGCAGCTGGGGCCAGCCGAGGGGGCCAGGCGCTGCCGCGAGGTGGGCGATGGCCTGCCGCACGGGCTCGTGTGCCGCCGAGAAGGGGATGGCCTCGGTCCGGCTGCGGATGGTCTCTCGCCAGGCCGGTCGCTCCACGGCCATGAACAGCAGGATCCGCTCGGCCTCGTGGGTGGACAGCTTCTTGGCCTGGCGGGGCCCCGGGCCGCGGGCGGGCGCGGCTGCCGGGCGCTGGCCCCGCCCGAGTTCCAGGCGGATGGCCTCGGGCCTCACGCCGAGCCTGCCGGCCAGCCAGGAGACGTAGTGGTCCTGGGTCACGTAGCTCTCGATGCGGCGCAGCACGGGCAAGGCGTCTGCGACCGCCGCTGAGCGCCCCTCGGGACGGCTCGTGTCGTGGGCCTGAATGGCGCGCATCAGCAAGAACTCGAAGAGCACGGGGGCCTCGGCCAGCCGGGCCTCGAAGGCCGCCGCTCCCTCGGCGCGCAGGTAGGCGTCGGGATCCTTGCCCGAGGGCACGGCCAGCACGCGCAGGTCGAGCCCGACGCCCTGCGTCACCTCGGAGAGGGTCGCCACGCCGCGCTCGGCGGCTTGCAGGCCCGCGCGGTCGGCGTCGAAGGCCAGCACCACCCGCCGCGAGGGCGTGTAGCGAAGCAGCGCCTTGGCCTGGTTCGGTGTCAGGGCCGTCCCCAGCACGCCCACGGCCTCCTCGAAGCCATGGGCATGGGCCGTGATGACGTCCATGTAGCCCTCCATCAGCAGGGCCCGGTCCCGGGCCTTGATGGCGGCCCGCGCCTCTCCGAGGCCGTAGAGCACGTTCCCCTTGCGGTACACGAGCGTCTCCGGGCTGTTCAGGTACTTCGGCTCGTCCCCGGCGGCGAGGGCCCGGGCGCCGAAGCCCACGATGTGGCCCGCCTCGTTGGTGATGGGAAACATGACCCGGTTGCGGAAGTAGTCGTAGTGGCCCTGGCCGCTCGCGCGCGGGCGCGCCAGGGCGGCGGCCTCCTGAACGTCCGCGGGCACGCCGCGTTCCAGCATGTGGCGGTGCAGCCCGTCCCAGCCTTGGGGAGAGAGCCCGAGCCGGAACCGCTTGCGCAGCGTGTCGTCGATGCCACGTCCGGCAAGGTAGTCTCGCGCCTCGGCGCCGAGGCGCTCGTGCTCGAGCATCCAGATGAAGTAGTCTGCCGCAAGCTCGTTGGCCTGGCGGATGCGCGTGCGCTCGTCAGCGTCGGGCTGGCGCTCCGGAAGCTGAACGCCGTAGCGGTCCGCCAGCGTCTTGAGGGCCTCGGGGAAGGTCTGGTGCTGCGCCTTCATCACGAAGGTGAAGACGTCACCGCCCTCGCCACACCCGAAGCAGCGGAAGATCTGGCGCTCGGGGTTGACGTTGAAGCTCGGTGAGCGCTCGTTGTGAAAGGGGCAGAGACCCGTGTAGTTGCGGCCGCTGCGCTTCAGCACGACGGTGTCTGACACGACCTCGACGATGTCGGCGCGTGCCCGGACCTCGGCGATCGGGTCTTCGGGGATGAGACTCACGCGCCCATAGTGGCAGATTCATCCGCCAGCCGCCACGGGGCGGGCAGGAACAGCCGCTCGAACGTGGCGATGGCGTAGCGGTCTGTCATCCCGGCGATGAAGTCGGCGGCGGCCCGGGGGGCTTCGGCCGGGGTCACTGCGCGGCCGAGCCCACGTGTCAGCGCCTCCACGTCCGTCACCAGGTGCCGGTAGAGGCGCTCCACGATGCCCATCGCCTTGCCCTCCTCCCGCTTCGCGCGGCTGCCGGTGTACACCCGCTTGAACATGAAGGCGCGGAGCTCCAGAAAAGGGTCGTGAAGCGCCTCGCTCATGCGAATCTCGCCGCCTTCCAGGTCGCTCGCGGCCACGAGGTCTTGCACCATCGTGGTGATGCGCGTGCCGCGCGAGGCGCCGAAGGTCGGGTTCACCCAGGCCGGCAGGTCTTGCTCGGCCATGATGCCCGCGCGGATGGCGTCATCGAGGTCGTGGTTGAGGTAGGCCACGCGGTCGCAGATCTTCACGATCTGGCCCTCCAGGGTGGCTGCCCGCCCGGGCCCCGTGTGGTGCAAGATGCCGTCGCGGACCTCCCACGTGAGGTTCATCGGCTCGAGGTGCTCCACCACCCGGACGCTCTGCTCGTTGTGGCGGAACCCGTCAGGCTGGTGCAACTCGTCGAGCACGCGCTCGCCGGCGTGGCCGAAGGGCGCATGGCCGAGGTCGTGGCCGAGCCCGATTGCCTCCGTGAGGTCCTCGTTGAGCCCCAGTGCCCGGGCGACGGTGCGGGAGATCTGGGCGACCTCCAGCGTGTGGGTCAGGCGGGTGCGGTAGTGGTCTCCCTCAGGTGCGATGAAGACCTGGGTCTTGTGCTTCAGGCGTCGGAAGGCCTTGGCGTGGAGGATGCGGTCGCGATCCCGCTGGAAAGCCGTCCGCAGCTCACACGGCTGCTCCGCCTGGTCGCGGCCGCGCGAGAGGGCAGCGCGCGCCGCCAAGGGGTGCAGGCACTCGGCCTCGAATGCCTCCTGGCGCAGGCGGCCACAGAGGCTGGGCAGGGTTCGCGGCAAGGAAGCGGTCATCAGGCCCTCCACAGGGATGTGGGAGGACCCATGTTTAACATAACGTGGTCAGGGCTGACAAGGCGACGATGGCGTCAGGTGAGGCCGTCTCGGACGTAGTTCTGGCCCTTGAAGGTGAGGCTCAGCCGGCCGTCCCGCAACTGTTCGATGTGCCCGAGCGTCATCGGCAACTCCAGCTCCTCGCCTGCCTCGCGGCACGACCAGGCCGGCAGCTCGGCCAGCGCAGCCTGGATGTCGGCGGTCGTGAAGGACTCCAGGCGGCGGTACTTCTCGAGGTAGTAGGCTGTCACCACCACGAGGTCCGCTGGCGAGACGGCTTGCTTCATCCGCGTGAACTCGGCCAGCGAGACGTTCACCTTGGGCGTGAAGGTCGGGCTGACGCGCGGAAACGGGTCGGTGGGCTCGGCCTGCTCGTCTGCCACCTCCGGGGCGAGGGTCGCGGACACCCGTGGCATGGCCAGGCCTGGGGCTGACACGAGCCATCCGGCCAGGTGGCGCTCCAGCAGCTCGGCCACGAATGCCTCGCTGCCCTCGAGCTCCACCTCGCGCTCGCCCTCCCGGATGCGAACCCTGGCTTCCACGTTCAGCCCTCCTGGTTTTCAGGAGCCGCGTCGGCTCCTTCGTGGGCCGCCCGAGGGGCCCCCCTTGTGGGTCATTGCCTGCGCCAGCAGCGCCTCGGCGTGACGCAGCGCGGCTGGCCCCGGATCCCCGCTCGACAGCTTTGCCAGCTCCCGAACCCTCGCCGCTCCTGCCAGCACCGTGGCCCGGACACGCGTCCTGTCCACGTCCACCCCCTTCTCCAGGTGCGTGTGCTGGTCGGCCATCGCCGCAACGGCCGGGAGGTGGGTGATGCATAGCACCTGGTGGGTCCGCGCCAGGGTGGCCAGCTTCTCGGCCACGGCCTGCGCGGCCCGGCCGCTGATGCCCGTGTCCACCTCGTCGAACACCAGCGTGCCCACCGCGTCGAGGCCGGCCAGCACGGACGTGAGCGCGAGCATGACCCGCGCCATCTCACCCCCGGACGCGGTGCGGGCGAGCGCCCGCGGAGGCTCACCCGGGTTGAGGGCCACCTCGAACACCACCTCCTCCTGGCCGCTCGCCCGCTGGCGCGGGGCGGTTTGGTGAGGGCAGAGCGTCACGGCGAACCGGGCCCGCCCCATCTCGAGGTGCTCGAGCTCTCGTTCCACGGCCCGCTCCAGCTCGCCGGCGGCGGCACGCCGCGCCTGCGTGAGCTGCTCACACGCCGCAGCCAGCGCCCCTTCGGCTTGCAGGCGCTCCGCCTCCAAGCCCGTCAGGCGCTCGTCGTCGGCGGCCACGGCCGCGAGCTGCCTGGACAGCTCCTCGCGGCGGGCGATCGCCTGCTCGAGGCCGGGCCCGTACTTGCGCGCCACGTCGAGCAGCTGGGCGACGCGCTGCTCGACCTCGGCGAGGCGGGCCGGGTCCGCCTCCAGCCGGTCCAGGTGGCGCCGGAGGTCTGCCGCGACGTCCCGCAAGGCGGCCTGCAGGCCGGCCAGCTCGCGGCCGGCTTCACCGAGCACCGCGTCGACCTCGCCCAGGCTGGTCAGTGGTTGCAGGCAACGTGCAAGGATGTCGTAGGCGCTGGGGCCGTTCTCGCCTGCGTAGAGGCTCTGGTAGGCGTCCTGGCAGGCCTGTCGAAGGCGCTGGGCATGGACCAGCCGCAGGCGCTCCGCCTCGAGGTGCTCCATCTCGGCGGGGGCCTCGAGCCCTGCGGCCTCCAGTTCTGCGAGTTGGAACCGCCAGTAGTCCTCCTGCCGCGCCCGTTCCCGGGCCTCCTCGCGGTGCTGTCTGAGCGCCATCCGCACGCCCTGCAGCCCGGCGTGCGTCCGGGCCACTGCCTCGCGCAACGGGCCATGCCGGCCGTGGCGGTCGAGCAGCTCCAGCTGGTACTCGGGGTCCAGCAGCCGCTGGTGCTCGTGCTGCGAGACGATGTCGGCCAGGCACCTGCCGGCTCGGCGGAGCTGGGCCTGGGTGACCTGGTGGCCGTCGAGGCGGCACCGCGAACCGCGGGCCGTGAGCTCCCTGCTGAGCGTCAGCTCGCCTTCCACCGCCGGCACGATGCCCTCCTCGTCCAGGAGGTTGGTCAGGCCTTCGGGCCACCCCAGCGCGCCTGGCCGGTTGAACGTGGCTTCGACGAACGCCCGTTGCTCGCCGTGCCGGATGTCTTCGAGGTTCACCCTCCCCCCGAGCGCTGCCGACAGGGCGTCGATCAAGATGGACTTGCCCGCGCCCGTCTCGCCCGTCAGCAAGCAGAAGCCCGGCTCGAAGCGGAGCTCCAGCGCGTCGATCAGGACGAAGTTCCGAATCGAGAGGGCAGCAAGCAAGGGGGGCCACCTCGGTGGGAGAGCGGCCTTCGAGGCCGTGCCCTCGCCATCTTAGCAAGGGTGTCGAGGGCGCCGCAATCAAAAAACTTCACCCTGACACGCGGCGGCTCCTCGGGGGCCGTGGTAGAATTTCGGCTGCTGTTCGATTGCTTGTGAGAGATGGCGCGATGCGCACGTGCGTGGAACCAGGGGAGCCGGCTGCGATGACTGACGTCTGTCAACTTCTCAGGGAGACCCGCCTCGGAAAGGGGTTGACCCTCGACGAGGTGGCGCAGCGCACCTACATCAAGCTGCACTACCTCGAGGCCCTGGAGGAGGGGCGGCTCGACAAGCTGCCCGCCATGGTGCACACGTACGGCTACATCCGGCAGTACGCCAAGCTGCTCGGGCTCGACGGGGGGGCGTTGGTCGCCCAGTTCCAGGCCTACGAGCGGGCTGCCTCGGCGCCCAGGAATGCCCGGCCGCCAGCGGCCGAGATGCTCGGGGAAACCCTTAGCTTCCTGCGCCCGATCAAGACCACCTACGGCAACGGCCACCCTGCGCCGAGCCCCGCCGCCTCGGCCATCGGTGCCGTGACCAGGGCCGACGCGGAGGCCTATGCGCCGCCTGCAGCTGCCCCGGTGCAGGCGCCATGGGGTGTGCCTGCGGTCGAACCTGCCCCGCCCCCTGCCGTGCCCCATGGCGAGCTGATGGAGTCGCGGGCGAAGGCCCAGCAGATTCTGCTGGACGCCGAGCGCGAGGCCCGCCAGCTCGTCCAGGGTGCCGAGGGTTACGCCGACGAGGTGCTGGAGCGCCTGGAAGGCGAGGTGGCCAACGCCCTCCAGATTGTGCAAAACGGCCGGCAGTTCCTTGCCTCGCGGCGACGGACGGGTCCCCCGAACCTTGGTTGACGGCTCCGGGAGCCCGGCCCTCGACGCCCCAGCCCTTACCACCCTTTTTCGTAGACTGGAGCTGAACGGTGTTTCGCCTGATACCGCGGGAGGAGAGCTTCTTCGACCTGCTCGAGGCCTCCTCGCGCAACGCGCTCGCCGGCTCACGCCTGCTGCGCGACCTCGCGGAGGATTACCGCGACGTGCCGGGGCGGCTGCAAAAGCTCACGGATGCCGAGCATGTCGGAGACAAGGTCACGCACCAGATCCTCGAAAAGCTCAACAAGACCTTCGTGACGCCGCTCGATCGGGAAGACATCCACACGCTCACCATCGATCTCGACAACATCGTCGACTCGACCGAGCTGGTGGCTGACAGGCTGTTGCTTTACCGCATCGAAAAGCCCACCGACCTCCTGATCACACTCGTGCGCCTGCTGGAGCGCTGCTGCGAGCAGATCGACCAGGCTGTTCCGCTGCTGCGGACCCCTCGGCGCCACCGCGAGATCCTGCCGCACGTGGTCGAGATCAACCGCCTGGAAAACGAGGCGGACAAGCTGAACCGGCTTGCCCTCAGCTCGCTGTTCGACCAGCCGAGGGACGTCCTCGACGTCATCAAGTGGAAGGAGGTCTACGACACCATCGAGGCCGCCATCGACATGACTGAAGACGTGGCCGGCCGGTTGCACGGGATCGTGCTCAAGAATGCTTAACGAACTCTTCGTGCTCGTCACCCTCGTGGTGATCCTCGCGCTGGCCTTTGACTTCATCAACGGCTTCCACGACACCGCCAACGCCATCGCGGCGTCCGTCTCGACCGGTGTGCTGACGCCCCGCAACGCCATCTTCATGGCCGCCGTCTTGAACTTCGGGGGCGCCCTGTGGGGCACCGAGGTCGCCAAGACCATCGGGAAGGGCATCGTCGACGGCAAGCTTTTCGAGTCAGGTGCCGTCCTGGGCCAGTGGGTGGTGGTGGCGGCGCTCGTCTCGGCCATCACGTGGAACCTGCTGACGTGGTGGTGGGGGCTGCCGAGCTCCTCGTCCCACGCCATCATCGGCGGGCTCATCGGCGCCGCGCTGATGGGGTACGGCCCTGGCTACCTCAACTGGGTCGGCGTGGAGCGGATCTTCGTCTTCCTTGTAGCCTCCCCCGTGGTCGGTGGCGCCGTGTCGTTCACCTTGATGGTGCTGCTGATGTGGGTCTTCCGGCGGGCGCTGCCCACCACCGTGACGAACATCTTCCGTCCCTTGCAGGTCGTGGCGGCGGCGTTCATGGCGTTCTCCCACGGCACCAACGACGCCCAGAAGGCCATGGGCATCATCACCCTGGCCCTGTTCTCAGGGGGCTACCTCAACCCGGCGGAGGGGTTTCACGTGCCCTGGTCCGTGATGCTGGCGGCCGCCACGGCGATGGCCCTGGGCACGGCCGCAGGTGGCTGGAAGATCATCAAGACCATGGGCACTCGCATCGTGAAGCTTCAGCCCATCAACGGCTTTGCCTCCGACACGGCCGCGGCCCTCACCATCACCACCTGCTCCCACTTCGGGCTGCCGGTCTCCACGACGCACGTCGTGTCTGGCGCCATCATGGGGGTCGGGGCGACCAAGCGCGTGTCGGCCGTGCGCTGGGGGGTGGCCGGCAACATGGTGCTGGCGTGGGTGTTCACCATCCCGATCACCGCCACGCTGGCCGCCTTCCTGTTCGCATTCCTGCGGTGGGCGCTCAAGTTCTGACGGCATGGAGTTCGGCCTCGTTTTCCTCGGCACCTCCGGCGCCGTTCCCACCCCAGAGCGCGGCCTCTCCTCCACCCTCGTTCGGCGGGGTGGGGCGGGCGTGCTTGTCGACTGCGGCGAGGGGACCCAGCGTCAGCTGATGCGTGCCGGGGTGGGCATCAACCAGATCGACGTCGTCGCGCTGACGCACATGCACACGGATCACTACCTCGGCCTGCCTGGCATGCTCAAGACGTGGGAGTTGTGGGGGCGTCAGGAGCCCGTGGTCGTGTACGGCCCCAAGGGGCTGCACGCCATGGTGACCATGTTCAAGCGCATCATCGGCGCCATCAGCTTTCCCGTCACGTACCACGAGGTGGAGGCCGGCTGGCGCACGCACCTCGACGGCCTGGAACTCGAGGCCGTGCGGACGGACCACCGCGTGGCCTCCGTGGGGTGGGTCTTCCGCGAGGAGGCAAGGCCGGGGCGGTTCGATCCCGCGACGGCCGTCGCGCTGGGGGTCGAGCCAGGCCCCAGCTTCGGGTTGCTCCAGCGGGGCACGCCCGTGGCTGGGCTGCACGGCCTCGTGCTGCCCGAGCAGGTCATGGGGGCCGCGAGGCCAGGGCGCAAGCTCGTCGTCACCGGCGACACGCGGCCCTGTGACGAGGTCCTGCAGGCTTCCGTGGGGGCTGACGTGCTCGTCCATGATGCGACCTTCGCCGACGAGACCCTCGAGCGGGCCCGCGAGACCTACCACTCGACCGCCCGGGAGGCGGCAGCCTTGGCGCTCGAGGCAGGCGTGGGGCTGCTGGCCCTCACCCACATCAGCTTCCGCCACTCGGCGCGGGAGCTGCTCGCGGAGGCGCGGGCCGTGAACCCGCGCGTGGTCCTGCCCAGCGACCTCGATCGGATCGAGGTGCCGTTCACCGAACGCGGCGCGCCCGTGCACATCGACCACCGTGCGGAGCGTGCCGCCTTGCGCGCGGCGGAGGCTGCACGGCGCGCCCGCGGAGATTCGCCGTCCCGGTGACGGTGTGCTGCTAGGACACCTGGCTTCCTTGGTATATGGGAAGGGTGGCGCCCGGGCGCCCACCTCGAGGAGGCTTGCCGCTCCGTGGAAGACAAGTGTGCTTACCACTCCCGCTCGCGTGCGGTGGCCCGATGCCTCGGCTGCAAGCAGCCCGTGTGTGCGACGTGCCGTGACGTGGGGGAGCGCGGGCTGTGCGTTCGATGCACCCGGCCGACGCAGGCCGATGCCAGCGGTGGACGGGCGGCGACCCAGCAGCGGTCGGAGCAGGTTGGGGGGGGCGAGCTCAGCCGGCCCGAGCCTGCAGGGCCCGCTCCTCGCAGGGACGGCTCCGCGCCGGGCGGTCCCCGGCAGGCGCCGCCGATCCCTGGGGCGCCCGGCATCAGGCCTGTGCCGCAAAGGGCGGAGCGAGCGGCTGCCGCCCCTCGAGCTGACGTGGTGTACTGCTTCCGGCACCGGGATATCCGGGCGGAGGCCTCCTGCAGCACGTGTCGTCGGCCCTGCTGTCCGGCGTGCCTCAACACCGTGGGGTTTTGTGGGTTGTGTGCCCAGCATAACGAGGAGGCCAGACGGCAGGCCTTCACCATCCCGGGCGCGGCAGAGGAAAGCCGACGGGAAGCGGGGCAGCAGCGTCGCGCGTGGGCCCAGCGGGGCGGATTGGTCTTGCTCGTGGTCTTGGGGGGCGGGTGGTGGGCTCATCGCCTGAAGCACCCCGTGGCTGAGGGGCCGGACCCAGCCACCGCCGCGCTTCAGCGCCTGAAGTCCTCGGAGTTCTCGCCGCAGGAGCGGGCGATGATGGCGCAGTTGCGAAGTCAGCGTCGCGTGTCGATGGCCGAACCCGTCCCGGACCAGCCTGCCAGGCGCGCCCCCGTGGCTCCGTTGGACGTACCGCCTGCCGTTCGCCAGCAGGCCCGCCAGGCGATGCTGGCGCACGCTGCGCCGGTGGGGCCCGTGTCGTTCCACTCGGTCGCCCCGGCGGATGGCGCCATCGTGGGAGGGCGGACCACCGTCCGGGCCTCCATCGGCGGCGCACCCACGCGTGTGGTCTGTGAAGTCGACGGCGTCGCCATCGGCACGGCTTCCGGGGCTGCGCCAGCGTTCTCGTGGAACACCCGCGCGTCCGGCAACGGCCCCCACCAGGTGACGCTGACGGCCACCGGCCCGGGGGGCACGAGCAACGTGACGCTGACGCTCAACGTCATGAATCGCTGAGGCGACCCTCAGCGGCGGTATCTGGGCTCGTTCCGGGGGCGTCGGGGCTCTTGCCAACCCTTCGCGGTGCGCGCTGCCAGGCCCGCGGCGATGCCCGCCACGAACCCCCCGACGTGGGCAAACCAGGCGACGCCGCCGCCGGCGTCGGGCGCGCCGAGGCTCGCGAGGCCGTTGAAGGACTGCAAGGCGAACCAGAGGCCCAGGAATACGAAGGCAGGCACGCGAAGGTGCGTGATGAAGAAGCCCAGGAACAGCAGGGTGACGACGCGCGCCGTGGGGTGGAGCACCATGTAAGCCCCCAGCACCCCGCTGATGGCCCCGCTGGCCCCCACGACAGGCACCTCGCTGCCGGGAGCCGTCGCGACCTGGGCCAGGCCCGCGGCGACCCCGCAGGCCAGGTAGAACAGCGCGTAGCGCAGGTGGCCGAACTCGTCCTCGATGTTGTCGCCAAAGATGTGGAGGAACAGCATGTTGCCTCCAATATGCATCCACCCTCCGTGCAAAAACATAGAGGTGACCACCGCCGCCATCTCCAGCAGCACCGTGGACCCCGCCGGGTGTTGGAGGGCCGCCATGAGCTCGCCTGGCACCAGTCCCCACGTGGCGAGGTGGCTCGCCAGGGCCGCCTGCGGCAGCGTGAGTTGATAGGCGAACGCCAGCACGTTGGCGGCCAGCAGGCCATAGGTCACCCACGGGGTGGTGCGGCGTGGGTTTTCGTCGCGGAGTGGCAGCATGGTCAGCCTCCCATCGGCACACCTGCAGCATGCCACGGCTCCGGGCCGCTGGAAACCTGTTAAGATCTCGGGCGGGGCGGTGCCCGGACGAGGAGGACACGCGCGTGGATTCGGTGAGCAACGTGGCCGGGTTGGGGCAGGTGGCCGAGCTGTTGCGGTCCCATGACCGCTTCTTGATCGTGCCCCACATCGCCCCGGATCCGGACGCCTTCGGCTCCACCCTCGCGCTGGCCCGCCTCCTCACGCGGTTGGGTAAGCAGGCCGTCGTCTTTTGCGACGAGCCGGTGCCCGGCAACTGCACCTTCCTGACGCGCTGCTTCCCGGTGAGCCGGGAGCTTCCCCCGGATGCGCGAGAGTGGAAGCTGCTGTTTCTCGACGGGGGCGAGCGCCACCGCCAGATCGAGACGACGCGCGACTGGCCGACGTGGCTGAACCTCGATCACCACCTCGACAACGGGCGGTTCGCCGAGTGGATCTATGTGGACACCCGGGCGGCTGCGACCTCCCTGATTGTGGCCCAGTTGCAGCCTCACCTCGGCATCGACCTCGACCCGGAGACGGCCACGTGCCTGTTCACCGGCATCCTGTTCGACACCCGGGGCGGCTTCATCACGGACAGGTGCGATGCCGCCCTGTTTGCCGAGGTTGCCCGTCTGGTGGCCGCCGGGGCGCGCCCCGATGAGGTCAACAGGGAGCTCCACGAGCAGGTGGGCCTGCGAGACCTGCAGGTCTACGGCGAGGGCCTGGCAGGGCTGCGGACCAGCCTCGATGGCAAGGTCGTATACGCCTGCCTGACCCGTGCCCTGCTCGCGCAGGCCGCGGATGCCGACCAGCCCACGGAGCTGCTCACGCAGCACCTCCCCAAGATCCGCGGCGGCGAGGTCTATGTCCTGTTCAAGGAATCGGCCAAGGGGGGCGTGAAGATCAGCCTCCGCTCCAAGGGGCGTGTTGCCGTGAACGTCATCGCCAAGCAGTTTGGTGGTGGCGGCCACCTGTTTGCGGCCGGGGCGCGCCACGGCTCTGACCTGGAGGCTGCCGTCGCCGCCGTCATTCCAGCCTGTGAGGAGGCCGTGCGGCAGCAACTGGGCCTGGTTGCGCCTGTCGAAGCGCCATGACCACCGCCGCGCCCAAGCTCGCCTCCGCCTGCGCCGACCTCCGCAGCCTCGCGGTTGCGGGGACAGCCAAGAACGCCGGCAAGACGACGGCCTTGAACCACCTCGTCGCCCACTTCGGGCTTGCCGGTGAGCGGCTTGGGCTGTCTTCCGTGGGCCGCGACGGCGAGGCTGTCGATCAGATCACCAACAGGCCGAAGCCCCGCATCAAGCCCCCCGTGGGCTCCCTGGTGGCCACGTCGCACGAGTCTGCCCTGTACTCGCAGGCCACCCTGGAGCCTGTTGCCACCACGCCCTTCCGAACGGCCCTGGGGCCGGTTGGGATCTACCGTGTGGTGCATCCTGGCTTCGTGGAGGTTGCCGGCCCGGTGAAGGTCCGAGAGGCCGCTGCGCTGCTCGGACAGCTGGCCTCGCTGGGCTGCACCAAGATCCTGCTGGATGGCGCGGCCGATCGTCGGGCCTTCATTGCCTCCGGCGTCGACGGCTTCGTGCTGGCGACCGGGCTCGTGCTGGCGGAGTCTCCGCAGGGGGTCGTGGAGGAGACGCGCGCCGTGCTGGCGAGGCTGTCGCTCCCGGCCCCGCGTGCCAGCTGGACCGAGGCTTGCCGCGCGCATCAGGCGCCTGGCGCGATCACGGACCACGGTTTCCAGCCTTGGGAGGGCCCGTCCTTTATGGCCGGGCTGGAACGCCTGGGGGCCTGGCTCCCCGACTCCGCCCGTGCGCTGTATGTCCCGGGCGCTCTGGCTGACGGGCTGGTGGAGGTCTTGCTGGCCCTGCGCCGCCCTGTTGACCTGATCGTGCCTGCCGGGACCCACGTC
Source organism: Candidatus Sericytochromatia bacterium (assembly GCA_035285125.1). Lineage (GTDB taxonomy): Bacteria > Cyanobacteriota > Sericytochromatia > S15B-MN24 > JAQBPE01 > JAYKHL01. The sequence continues at coordinate 274,937 of JAYKHR010000045.1, forward strand.
CTGGCCTCGCGGGCCCTGCTGGAGCGGCTGGCCGCAAGGGGCCAGGCCTGCTTTGCGCTGCAACCGCTGCGCGCCGTTGCCATCACGGTGAATCCGACGGCCCCCGACGGCCGCGAGGTGGAGTCCGACGGGCTGCGCGCCAGGCTTCAGGACGCCTTCCCAGAGCTTCCCGTGATCGATGTCTGCCGGACGGAGCCGGGCCTCAGCTGAGCGGCTCCGTGGCCACGGCCTGCTCCAGCGTCGCGATGGCCTGCGCCGTCCACTCGTTGTAGAGGTCGTACTGGCGGCGCCCCAGGTCGAGCACCAGCCGCATGCCAAGGGCACGATCGCCCGCGCTGGAGGGAGCCGCGAGCCCCTCCAGTGCCTCCTCGACCTGCTCGAGCCGCTGCGCGAGCTCGGTCTGGAGGGCCCGCAGGCGGGCGAGGCCTGCCTGCGGCGGCAGCGCGCCGAGAGACCAGATCCGCATCAGGAGGGGGTCCTTGACCGAGCGCCGCTCCGCGTCGCTCGCGACCCAGGCTTCCAGGGATGCCCGCCCGTCGCGCGTCAGCGTGTACACCTTCTTGTTTGGCTTCGAGACCTGGGTGATCACCTCGTAAGTCACGAGGCCTTCCAGGCTCAGCTGGGCGAGCTCGGGGTAGATCTGGCTGTGCTTGGCCGCCCAGAAGAACCCCACCATGGTCTCGAACCGCTTCGTGAGGTCGTAGCCCGTCAGGGCATCCCTGGACAGCAAGCTGAGGATGGCATACCGGAGAGACATCGGAGGCTCGCGGGGCGTGGGGAAGCAAGAGGCGACATACAATGGACCGCCCCCGATGTTTCCATAACCGGATAATCGGTGTCAAGTCGGCAATTTTTTGGTGCGGGCGCCAGCCCCGCGCCAGGCCACCGAAGCCTTTCCAAAAGGGCTGCGTGCGGCTTAAAATGTGGCCTGACGCCCGGAGCGTCGACGCGCAACGTCGCGCGAGGCGCCTTGTCCGTCCGGAGGGAAGCCATGCACCTGCCCATCGACAGGACCTTGGTCGAGGACGCCCGGGGGCTTGCGAGCCGCATCGTGGACCGGGTGATGGACTACATCCGGGCGCACTCCACGGTCTCGATCGAGCGCGCGGCCCTGCGGTTGCTGGCGGTGGACGGGGTCGACGTTGAGGACGTGCCGTGGCCGAACCGCACCGTTGATGCGGTGCAGGCGGCTGGCCTGCTGCCTCGCGGGGTGTGTCATTGGCTGGCTGCCGTTTGCCTTGCGAAGGGCCTCGAGCCCCAGGCTGCCGCCGAGTTCATTGCCACCGCGCCCGTTGAGGCCTGGGCGACGCTTGAGGTCTCCGACGAGGCTCGCGAGGCCTGGGTTGCGGTGCGGGTTCACGGCGCCCTCGACGCGCTGGCGGAGGCCCGGCGTGCCCGGGCTGCGCGGCGGGACCGGCTCGGGCAGGGGCCAGCGCCGCTGCGCTACCTCATCGTGGCCACAGGCAACATCCATGAGGACGTGCCGCAGGCTGTGGCGGCCGCCAAGCAGGGCGCCGACATCATCGCCGTCATCCGTGCGACGGCCCAGAGCCTGCTGGACTTCGTGCCCCACGGCACGACGGCCGAAGGCTCTGGCGGCACCTACGCCACGGCAGCCAACTTCAGGCTGCTGCGGGAGGCCCTGGACGAGGTCTCCGAAGAGCTGGGGCGCTACGTGCAGGCCACCAACTATGCCTCAGGCCTCTGCATGCCCGAGATTTCCGTGCTGGCTGCCCAGGAAGGGCTGGACATGCTCCTCAACGATGCGCTTTACGGCATCCTGTTCCGCGACATCAACCTGTACCGCACGCTCACCGACCAGTACTTCTCGCGCCTGGTCAACGGATTTGCAGGCATTCTTATCAACACGGGGGAGGACAACTACCTCACCACGGCCGATGCCATCGAGGCGGGACACACCGTGCTGGCGAGCCAGTTCATCAACGAGCGGTTCGCCCTCGAGGCAGGGATTCCCACCCACCTGATGGGGCTCGGCCACGCCTTCGAAATCGACCCGACGCGGGAAAACGGGTTCCTTGACGAACTCGCGATGGCCCAGCTGGTGCGGCAGGTCTTCCCGGACCACCCCTTGAAGTACATGCCGCCCACCAAGCACATCACGGGCAACATCTTCCAGTCCTATGCCCACCAGACGATGTACAACCTCGCCACCGTGCTCACTCGGCAGTCGATCTGTCTCCTGGGCATCCTTACCGAGGCCATCCACACTCCCTTCGTGGCCGACCGCTACCTGGCGCTTCGCAACATGACCTACATCGAAAACTTCTCGCGGGACCTGGTCGGCGAGTTCGACCTCAGCGCGGATGGTCGCATCGCGCGGCGGGCCGACCTGGTGCTGCGCGAGGCCGTGGCCCAGCTCCGGCACATCGATGAGGTCGGGCTCGTGGCGGCCCTCGGCGAGGGCTGTTTCGCCGACGTGAAGCGGTTGCCCGAGGGAGGCAAGGGCCTGGAGGGGGTGTTCAAAAAGGCGCCGGATTACCACAACCCCTTCTGGGCTGAGCTCGAGCGTCGGGCCACCAGCAGGCCGGTCCCGGCTTGAAGGCTCCAGGAGGGCTCGCCATGAAGACGTCCGCCAGCTCCAACCGCGGTGCCGCCCCGGCGCCCGTCAACCTTCGGGCCGTGAAGGCCTATGGCGACACGCTCGATGACGGCGCCATGCAGTTCAGCTTCTGTCTGCCGGTGCCGGCCGGACGCCAGGCCGAGGAGGCTGCGAAGATCCTGCTGGCGCGGCTGGGCCTTGAAGAGCCCCTCGTCACAGCCATGGAAAGCATGGGGCCGGGCCTCACCATGTTTGTCGCCTACGCCCGCTGCCCGATCGCCGTGGACTACGCGTCCATTGACGTTCCGCTCGCCCGGTTCCCGGTGCTGGACATGGACGGCGTGGATGCCCTCGTCGAACGCGAACTCGGGCGCCCCCTCACCGTCATTGGGGCGTGCATCGGCACGGACGCCCACACCGTGGGGATCGACGCCATCATGAACATGAAAGGATACGGCGGCCACTATGGCCTCGAGCGGTACCGCATGTTCAACGCGATCAACATGGGCGCGCAGGTGCCCAACGAGGTCCTCGTCGCGCGTGCGCGTGCCGAGCAGGCGGACGCCTTGCTGGTGTCTCAGATCGTCACGCAGAAGAACGCCCATATCACCAACATGACCCAGCTTGTGGAGATGCTGGAGGCGGAAGGTCTCCGCGACGGCCTCGTGCTGATTGCGGGGGGGCCCCGCATCTCGCACCAGCTTGCCACCGAGCTCGGCTTTGACGCCGGCTTCGGCCCTGGGACCTTTGCCGAGGACGTGGCGAGCTTCGTGGCCTTCGAGGTGCTGCGGCGAGCGGGCAAGGGCCCCGCCGCGGAAGGCTGACCAGCACGGATCTGGCCACCCCGCTTTTTGATGTTGTGGGTTGACAGTGCCGGCCAGGTCTGTCATCATAAAAATCCACCGAGCAAAGTTAAGCCTGGACCAAGGGTTCCCCAAGGAACAGTTAACCGCCCGGTATATCAGGACCTTGACAACTGAATAGCCAAGCGAACGCACCAAGCTCTTGTCGATTCAAGAAGAGAGCAAAAAGAGAGCTAGCCTTCAACGCGAGTTGAAGCTGACTCACCGAGAATATTTCTTGGAGAGTTTGATCCTGGCTCAGGACGAACGCTGGCGGCGTGCTTAACACATGCAAGTCGAACGAAGCAGCAATGCTTAGTGGCGGACGGGTGAGTAACGCGTAGGTAACCTG
>JAYKHR010000046.1:0-7257 GCA_035285125.1 Candidatus Sericytochromatia bacterium
GAGGTCTTCCAGGCGCTGGGCCGCCTCAAGCTGGTCCAGCTTCCGCAACGCCACCCGAGCAAAGCCGGCAAAGCGCCGGCACGCCATCGTGTCGAAGAGGCGCTCCGTGTCCTTGCACCGGAACGACTTGATCATACGTCCAGCGTAATACGCCATGCGAAGAAAATCAACACCCCTCGGACGGAGGCCCAGCGGGAGGGCCCCCCTCAAGCCCGCAGCACCTTCACCCCATAAGGCGCCAGCCGCCCGTCCCGGCTGATGAGCGTGAAGCCCTCCACCAGCGCCCGGGCCACCAGCATCCGGTCGAAGGGGTCGCTGTGGTGGGGTGGCAGCGCCCCCGCCCGGGCCGCGTGCTGCCAGGTGATGGGCAGGGCCGCGAAGCCCTCGGGCTCCAGCACCACTGAGGCGATGCACCGCGCGGCCCTCCGGGTAAGATGGCCGCGTCCACGCCGGGCAGAGCCCTGCGCGCCCCAGCCCCCAGGAGGCCCCGTGCACGTCCACTGCTCCCTGTTCCTCGCCCTGGCCCTCGTCGCCACCGCCGCCACCGTCTACCCCGCCTACCTCAACAAGAACCACATGCAGGGCGACGCCCTGACAGTCGGGGCGGACACCAAGGGCAGCGGCTACGTGCACGAGGAGATGCTGATCAAGCACCTGTGAAGGAGGCACGGGCTTCCCGCCGGCGGCCCTGTGGCAGGTTCATCGGGTCCACTGCGAGCCGAGGACCATGGCAAACACCAGCAGAAAGCCCCCCACCAGCACGACCAGCACGGGCGTGGCCCCCAGGAACCAGCGGTCCACGTCTTCGAGGTGGGCCTCCTCCAGCTTGAGGATTCTCATCAAACGCCGCTGGCCAGCCTCGCTCGCCAGGGCTCGGAACAGCCCGGCGAAGACCACGGCAGCCAGCGCGGCGAGGGCGAACTTCACCTCATCGACGCGGTAACGCGCCTGCAGGGCGCCAAGGGCAAGCACGCTGGCCACCAGGGCAGCGGCGAACGAGACCCAGCCCACGGCCTTGAAAGTCTCGCTTTTTCCGGGAATCTTCGGCAGCCCTCTGTAGGGAAACGCGCTGGTAAGCGCGATCGCGGCGGCCCCCAGACACAGGTAGCCAACCAGCCGCCACCCCTCGGTTGTCTCGGTCACTTGCTCCTCCTGGAAGCCACGGCACCCGGGAGGCGGCTGCGCCGCCGCCCGACCTGGTGCGATCCGGGGAACATACCCGGGCCGCAGGCCACAGATTCTCGCGAGCGTGCTCGGCTTCGGGTGGGCGCAGGCGGCTGCTCGCATCCCACCAGGCGCCTGCCGCTACAGCCGTAGCCGATGGCGCGCCTTCCTCAAGGCGCGATGGCCCCCGGCCCCTTCTCCCAGGCCCGCGGAACCCAGCTGGGGATCTCGCCAAGCCCCTTCGGCCCGAGCTGCGAGACGACCTTACGGTCGAAGGCGTCCGCGTCGAAGCCGACGAGCTTCCAGGCCTTGCGCACCCAGCCGGGCGTGATCATCGGCAACTGCTCGAGGTGCCTCGCCGCGTCCCGCATCCGCCAGTAGAGGCTGGTACGCAGGCTCTGGGCCTGCTCGGCGACGGGGTCGTCCGCCCCGAAGACCTCGCGCGTGCGGTCGCGCACGTAGGTGTGCCGGTGGAACTCCTCGCGGAAGTCCTTCGCGATCCCGACGAAGGTGTGGGCGTTGCGCTGGTAGGCCCCGGCGTCGAGCACGCCATACCGCTCCGGGGCGAACAGCATCGTCCGACCCGCCTGCTTGATCACCGGCGCGAGGCGATCCTGGGCGGCCTGCTGGCTCATCGCCAGGCCCACCGCCGGGCGGGAGAACAGGGCCTCGGCAAGCCTGGGCGCAGCGAAGGCGAGGCGATCGCCCACCACCTCGGCCGCCTCACGCATCGCCGCGTGAACTGCCTCGGGCGCCGCCACCTCCGCCCGGTGGGCGAGGGCCTTGGCCCCCTGGACGACCGCCTCGGCCAACACCCCCTTCATCTGCGCTCTCCTTCCTTGCCGCCCGCGAGGGCTGGCTGCCTTCACACGAAGAAGGTGTCGTGAGCGCTGCCAACAATGCACCCACCGCCGAGATGCGGCATGGTTAAAGTCCGACCAACCGCCCTCGGCCCCAGCGACCCGACGGCCCGGCGCACCCGTGCCACCGAGCAGGCCCACCCCGAAGGCAGCGGCCTTGCGAGGGTCGAGAGCCCGCTCGGTGGCGACCCACGCGAAAGATATCAGCCCGCAGGGCAGACACCCCCCGCCAGGTGTGGAGAAGGGACCTTGGAACCCCCCATACCGAAAGGAGCCTCCGTGCCCCCTACCCTTCGCGAGCGCGCCCGCGGCGCCCTGCTCGGCCTCGCCTGCGGCGACACCCTCGGCGCCCAGGGCGAGTTCCTGGCCCGCGACACCTTCCCCCCGTCACCGACGTAGTCGGCGGCGGCCCGCACGCCCTGCGCCCCGGCGACTGGACGGATGACACCAGCATGGCGGCCTGCCTGGCGGAGAGCCTGGTCGCGTGCCGGGGCCATGACCCCCGCGACCAGCTCACGCGCTACTTGGCCTGGCGCCGGGAGGGGCACCTCAGCAGCAAGGGCCGCTGCTTCGACATCGGGGGCGCGACGACGCGGGCGCTCGACGCCTTCGCGCGGACGGGCGAGCCCCACCGCACCAGCGACGGCCTCGACGGCGGCAACGGCTCGCTGATGCGGCTCGCGCCCGTCGCGCTGGCCTGGTGGGACGACCTCCCCGCCGCGATCGCCCACGCGGCGCTTCAGAGCCGCACGACCCACGCCCACCCCGCCGCCGTGGACGCCTGCCGGGTGATGGCCGTGCTGCTCGTGCAGGCCCTGCAGGGCGCCAGCAAGGACGCGATCCTGGCCTCGCCCCGCGCTGCCTTTGCGGACGACCTCACCCCGCTGCACCCGGACGTGCGCGCCACGGCCGAGGGCGCGTGCCTCGGCTGGGAGCGGGACGCCGTGCGCTCGGGCGGCTACGCCCCAGACAGCCTGGCCGCCGCGTGCTGGTGCTTCGCCCGCACGGAGCGCTTCGAGGCCTGCGTCCTCGAGGCCGCCAACCTGGGCCACGACGCCGACACCACCGCGGCGATCGCGGGGATGCTCGCCGGGGCCCACTACGGCGAGCGCGCCATCCCCCAGGCCTGGCGCTTCCTGCTGTGGGGCCACGACTGGCTGGCCTGGCACGCCGAGGCGCTCTGCGCGCGCGGGGCCGCGGCGTGGTCGGTGCCGGGCAAGCCGTGCCCCCCGCTGCCCGACCCGGCCCGCTCGGGCGAGCAGACCCAGCACGTCGTCGATGGCATGGTCCTCGGCGGCAAGACCCTGGTGGACGCCGTCAAGAAGGCCTGGGCCCAGGGCCTGGCGCAGGCCTCGCCGGAGGACGAGGGCCCGCTGTGGGTGGATCCGGACCTGCCCGTGTGGGGGAACATCGACCCGGACGAGGTGCGGTGAGGGCGTAGGCGCCGGCCCGCTGGCCAGCGGGCGAGGCGACCGTGGGGCAGCCGCCCTACTTGGCCGTGGCGCGGGCGTAGAGGGCCATCGCCCCGGCCGCGACCAGGCCTGCCGCCGCCAGGTAGACCCCACCAGGCCAGGCGACGCCGCCATTGTTGCCAAAGTGGAATAACAGGTCGACGACAAACGTGGCGACCGAGCCCCCGACGAAGCCGGCGGTGCCGACGCCCGCCGCGCCCAGGACGCGGCCGACGGTCCAGGGCTGCTGCTGGGCCTGCACCTTGGGCGCCGGTGGCCTGGCGGCCTCGGCCGGGGCGGCAGAGTTGCCCGGGGCGACGGCAGCAGGGCGCCGGATCGGCGCGATGGGGCGAGCGGGCGAGAACGGCGCGACAGGCATCGGGGGACAGCCTCGAGAAAGGGTGACTGGAACAACAAGGTTGTCGGCCTGCCTGCAGCCCTGACGGTTGTAAAAACATTTTCTTGAGGTTAAAAACCAGCTAACAATCGGACAAGCAGGCCCCGCTGGCCTGCCCTCTCGCGGACGTGTGTGCCCTCCTCGCCAGGCGGGAAGCTCCCCCATTCCTCATCGAGGCGCCGGCTGCCGCCTTCGGGCGGGCCCTCAGCGCCCGACCGCCTCGGCCCCCTGCTCCCACGCCCGCGGCACCCAGCCCGGGATCTCGGCCAGCCCCTGGGGCCCGAGCTGCGAGACGATCTTCCGGTCGAAGGCGTCCGCGTCGAAGCCGACCAGCCGCCAGGCCTGCCGCACCCACTCGGGCGTGACCATCGGCATCTGCTCGAGGAGCCTCGCGGCATCTCGCATCCGCCAGTAGAGGCTCGTGCGGAGGCCCTGGGCCTGCTCGGCGACGGCGTCGTCGGCGCCGAACACCTCGCGCGTGCGGTCCCGCAGGTAGGTGTGGCCTTGGAACTCCTGCCGGAAGTCCTTCGCGAGGGTGAGGAACCTGTGCGCGTTCTGCTGGTAGGCCTTCAGGTCCTGCACCCCGTAGCGCAGGGGCGCGAACGTGAGCGTCCTGCCGGCCTCCTTGATCACGGGCGCCAGGCGGTCCTGGGCGGCCTGCTGGCTCATGGCCAGGCCCACCGCCGTGCGTGGCACCATGGCCTCGGCGGGCCTGGCCGCCGCGAGCGCGAGGCGATCGGCAACGGCGTGGGCCGCGTCAGGCAGGCCCACCCTGAGCGCGCCGGGCGCGGCTGCCTCGGCACGGTGCGCGAGCACCGCCACCCCCCTGGCCACCACCTCGTTCACGAAGCCCATCGCCTGTCCTCCTCTCGGGCGGCGCCGCGGGGCCTGGCCCCAGGCCGCTGTCACCTCACGCGAAGGGTGTCGCCCGGGCGGCCAACGGGCCACCAACAAGGCCTCCGAGGAGGGGTAAGGCCAGGTTAGGGCCAGGCCAAGGCCTTTCCCCGACCGCCCCGCGGAGGCCCCGTTGCGAAAGGAACCGTCCCCGTCAGCGACCCGCCAGCCAGCCGCGCAGGGCAGCCTCGTCTTCCAGCCCGAAGATGCTTGAGGCCAGGGCCTCGAGGCCCTCCAGCGGCAGCGCCGAGAGCGCCGCGTCCACCTCTGCCGACACGCCGCCGACCCTGGCGGCCACCAGGCGCCGGGCCAGTTGCAGGGCGCCTTCGTGACGCCCGCGCGCTTGGCCCAGGGCCAGGCCCTCGGCCACGCCCTGGGCCAGGCCCTGGGCCACGCCCTCAGCCAGGCCCTGCGCCTTCCCCTCCCGGATCCACCGGTTGTCGAACTCGAGGAGCGGCTCTTCCATCGCGGGGTCCTCCTTCCGGATCAGGGACTTGAACTCGGCCCGCTGGGCCTCGTCCAGCGGGGCATAGGCGTCCATGTAGTCAACCAGGGCGCGCAACTCCGGCTCGGAAAGCCCCAGCGCGAAGCCCTGGCGCAGCCCCTCCCATTGTACCCGCGCCCGGTCCGCCGGGGCCACGTTCATCCGCGCCATCAGCGCCGCCGTGGCCGGGTTCCCCAGCCCGCAGTGGTCCTGCCAGCGCAGCCGCGAGAGCTGCACCACGTGGTAGCGAAAGCGCACGACCTCCCGCCCCGCGAGCACCCGCACGTACGTGTCCGGCGCCGGCACCCGGGGGCGGTCGTACGTCAGCAGGGCGATGGGGTACACAGGCCGGCCGTGGCGGACCTCCAGCCGCGTCGCGTAGTCGTACATCCGCACCGGCAGCGTCGCGTCGCTGCGCGCCTGCAGCTCGATGTGGACCACCAGCCAGGCCTCCTCCCCGGCGAGCGTCGCCTGCAGCACCACGTCGGCCCGGCGATCGCCCTGGTCCACGGCGTCGCCCGGCAGTTCCTGGTTCAGCGAGCGCAGGGAGCCTGGCGCGATCGCCCCCGCCAACGCCGGGGCGAAGGCCTGCAGAAACGGCCCCGGGAAGGTCTCGACGATCCGTTTGTGGCGGCGGTCGTGGTGCATGGGGGGGCTGTCGGGGGATGACGGCAACCACTTGCGCCCACCACGCGCGTCAAGGGGGCGTCCGAGGGTGCTCGCGCACGTGAAAAGGGTCTCCCTGCAACCCTTCCCGGTTCCAACAAGGCGGCACACGACGCGCCGTGAACATGCGCCGAACACGGCCCGGTCCGCTACGTCCGCCACCAGGGCAGCCGGCCGATGAGCATCATCTGGCAGCTGGAGGTGCCGATGTCGGGGGCCTGCCTGCGGGAATGCCTGCAACACGCCTCGTGAGGCTGGCCCGCTGGGCGCGCCACCCTCCGTGCTAGACTACCGGAAACGCCCCTCCACGCCCCCCCGGAGGCTCCGTGCCCCCCACTGACGTCGACGCCTACCTCCGCGAGGGCTGCGGCCGCTGCGAGCATTACCGGACGCCACGCTGCAAGGTCCATCCCTGGAGGGTGGGCCTGGAGGCCCTGCGCGAGGTGCTGCTGGCCGCCGGGCTGCAGGAGGCGATCAAGTGGGGCTCGCCCTGCTACATGCTCGGGGGCAAGAACGTGGCGATGCTGCTCTCGATGCGGGAGAGCTTCGGCCTGTCGTTCCTCAAGGGCGCAGCCTTGCAGGACGCCGAGGGCGCGCTGGAGCCGCCGGGACCGAACTCCCGCCACGGGCGGTTGCTGCGGTTCCGGTCCGTTGAGGAGGCCCTGGCCGGACGGCCGCTGGCGGCCCGGTACCTCGCGCAAGCCATCGCGCTGGAGCAAGCCGGCGGCGGCGTCATCCCCGAGGCCCCGCCGGAGCCGATGCCAGAGGAACTCGCTCAGCGTCTCGCGGCAGACCCGTCACTGCAGCAGGCCTTCGAGGCCCTCACGCCCGGGCGACGGCGCAGCCACGTCTTGCACGTGGCCGGCGCGAAGCAGCCCGAGACGCGTGCCCGGCGCGTCGAACGCTGCGGTCCGGCAATCCTGGCCGGCAAGGGCTTCAACGAGCGGTGAACGGGCGCGCTCCTTCAGCGCCCCGCCAGCCAGCCGCGCAGCGCGGCCTCGTCGTCCAGCCCGAAGATGGCCGAGGCGAGGTCCTCCAGGGCCTCCACCGGCAGCGCCGCGAGCGCCGCGTCCACCTCTGCCGACACCCCGCCGACCTTGGCGGCCACCAGGCGCCGGGCCAGCTGCAGGGCGCCTTCGTGACGCCCGCGCGCTTCGCCCTCGGCCATGCCCTGGGCCATCCCTTCCCGGATCCACCGGTTGTCGAACTCGAGGAGCGGCTCTTCCATCGCGGGGTCCTCCTTCCGGATCAGGGCCTTGAACTCGGCCCGCTGCGCCTCATCCAGCGGAACATAGGCGTCCAGATAGTCCATCAGCGTGCGCAGCTCCGGCTCGGAAAGCC
>JAYKHR010000047.1:0-5088 GCA_035285125.1 Candidatus Sericytochromatia bacterium
GCATCCACGCCATCGTGCGGGAGCGGCGCGGCATCACGGCGGACACTGCGCTCCGGCTGGCTCGCTACTTCGGGCTTTCCGAGGGCTACTGGCTCAACGTCCAGGCCCGCTACGACCTGCTCGTGGCGCGCGAGGCGCTGGCTGCGGAGCTGAGCCGGATTCGCCCGCGGGAGACGGCGTAGCCAGGCGGGCCGGAAGCTCGCCTTCGCGCCCACCCGCTACGGGGTGCACGGGCTGAAGGGTTACCAGCGCAACGCGCATGACTTCGGCAACCTCGCGAAGGACTTCCGCGAGGAGTTCCACGGGCACACCGACTTGCGGGACGAGACGCGGCGGTGCTCGGGCCCTGAGGCCCACGGTCGCCCGAGCGGGTTCCGGCTCCGTGCCACGCGGCCCGGCGCCAGCCCGTGACGCTCACAGGTGCTTGATCAGCAGCTCCTCGTGCACGTAGCCGCTGCCCTTGGTGTCGGCCCCGACCGTCAGGGCGTCGCCCTGCATGTGGTTCTTGTTGAGGTAGGCGGGGTAGACGGTGGCGACGGTGGCCGACTGCTTCACGACGACGTAGACCACCAGGCTCGACACGTCCGTCCGGTACCAGCCGGTGGCGTTCTGCTTCAACTCCCGGTCGCGCTTCCAGCCGGCCCGCGGGAAGCGCAGCGCCAGGATCTGGTCCTGCGGGTACTTCTCCTTCCACGTGGCGCGGACCACGGCCGCGAGTTGGGCCTTGTCGGCCCCGTGGTAGGCCTCGGGCGGCAGGCGGTAGGCGGCAGCGGCGGCCTCGGAGAAGCTCGAGGCGCTGCGGGTGACCTTCGCCCGCGCGTCGGCGAGCGCCTGCTTCGCCGCCACCACGTCGGCGTCGCCCTCGCCCTTGAAGCCCGCGAAGGCCACCAGGCGGTCGGCCTCCTTCAGCAACTGGTCGATGCCCGAGCTACCGTTGAAGTAGTTGGGGTTGCGGTCCTTCAGCCCCTTCTGCGCCATGGCCTCGGCCTGCGCGCCCTTCAGGGCCGCGAGCTTCAGCATCAGGGTGCCCATCCGCTGATAGGCCCCCTCGAACGCGGGGTGCTTGCGCAGCTCGCGCTCGTTGCTCTGGAAGAAGCGCCAGTTGCCCTCGAGCTCTCGCGCCTTCTCGTCCAGCGGCCGGGGCCCCGCCAGCGTGGCGAAGTCCTCGTCCAGCCCGGCCACCCACTTCCGGAACAGGTCCTCGGTGTAGGGGTGCAGGTACGGCGTGGCGGCCGGCTGGGGGGCCGCGCCCGGCTGGGGCGAGCCACCGGGGAGGGTGATGACCTCCGGCAGCCCCTGCAGGTCGATCTTCACGCCGGGCAGGTCGATGGCCAGGGCGGGCCCGGCGGCGGTGGCGACGAGGGCCAGGGCGAGGAACAGGGAACGGTGGACGTGCACGGGGCCTCCTGGGGGCTGCGACGCGCGGGGCTCTGCCCGACGTGGACGCGGAAATCTTACCCATTGTGCCGCGCCGTGCATCGCGGTGGCAGCCTCTGATGCCGCGCTCGGGCCTCACTCGGCCCGCGGCCGACAGGGGGCTAACTCCGGCTCCATCCAGTGGGTGCGAAGGCACCGTGCTCCCCTCTCCCTGGGCGAGAAGGTCCGCGTCAGCGGGGATGAGGGCTCAGGCGGAATCAGGGGCGGTGGCTGGCCACAGGGGCCTGCCCGGTGCCACCGTGCGAGATGGGTCTTGCCGTGACACTCAATATGGACTAGACTAGACTAAACCAATTATGGCATTGGGGGCCCCGCCGTGCGCATCGTCAACATCCACGAGGCCAAGACCCACCTGTCGCGCCTGCTGGAGCAGGTGGCGGCCGGCGAGGATGTGGTGATCGCGAAGGCCGGCAAGCCCGTGGCGCGGCTGACGGTCTACGAGCCCGGGCCACCCGTGCGTACGCCGGGACGCTGGCGGGGCCAGGTGCAACTCGCGCCCGACTTCGACGCCTTGCCGGCCGAGTTGATGCGTGCCTTCGAGGGCGAGGGCCCGTGAGCTGGCTGCTCGACACGCACACCCTGCTCTGGTGGCTTGCCGACGACCCCCGGCTGGGCACTGCGGCCCGCGCGGCGATCGCCGGCACCGAGCGACCCGTCTTCGTGAGCGCGGCGACGATCTGGGAGGTCTCCATCAAGACCGCCCTCGGGAAGCTGGCGCTGCCTGGGCCCCTCGACGCGGTGCTGGAGCCCGAGGGCTTCGCGGCCCTGCCCATCACCTGGCAGCACGCGGCCCGGGCGGGGGCCCTGCCACCCCACCACAGCGACCCCTTCGACCGGATGCTGGTGGCGCAGGCGCTGGTGGAGGGCTTCACGCTCATCAGCCGGGACGGGCGGCTGGCGCCATATGGGGTGAAGGTGTTGCGGGCTTGAGGGGGGGCGGCCGCGTCCGAGCCATCCAGGCTCCAGCCCCTGACTACCGCGCCGGCGGCCCCCAGCACAGGAAGTTGCTGAACTCCAACCGGCTGATCTTGCCGTCTCGGTCGAAGTCGATGACCCGGAGCGCCACGGTGAGCCCGTGGGAGGCGGCCTCGTCGGCGTCGATCTGCTCGTCGTTGCCGGCGAAGGTCCCGAACTGGTAGACGCAGCCCTGGGGCGGCCGGTCCATCCGCATGCTCCGGCAGAACTCCTGCTGGTCGAGCAGGCCGTCGCCGGACGTGTCCGCCGCCGCGTGGCGGCCAGGCTGCCAGGCGAAGCGATCGGCCTCCGCGGGGGAGACCAACCCGTCCTCGCCCGCGGTGGCCTGAAACGTGCGTTCGCACGGGTCCGCATCCGGGGGCATCGCCTCGCCACAGCTGGCCCAGCCGTACTCCTGCCGGTCGATGTGTCGGTCGAGGCTGAGGTCGCGCATCGTCGCCTCCTCTGGCGTCCAGCCCAGGAGGTTGGCCTGCGCAAGGGGCAGCAGCGGCGCCATCCCGGATGCCCGGTGGAACCTGTCGCCGCAGGCGTCGCCGGTTGGCGGGAACACCCCCTCGCAGCCCTCGGCGACGGTGATCATCCCGTCCTTGTCGAGGTCGTTCTTCCTGAGGAAGTCGAAGTAGAAGGGCCCGTTGGACCGGCCTGCCTGCTGGCGATCGAGGGTGATGGCCTCATCCTGCGTGACGATGCCATCCGCGTCGAGGTCGGCGCGGCGGAAGTGGACCTCGCAGGGGATGTTGCCGTCGAACTCGGCCGGGCCATTGCAGAACTCGGTGGCCACCACGAGCCCGTCGCCGTTCCGGTCGAGGGCCGCAAAGCGCTCCGGGGTCTCGACCTCGGCAGGCTCCAGGGCGCGGTCCCGGTTCAAGTCGAGCCGCTGGAAGGCCTCGGGGCAGGCCGGGGGGGCGGCCGGGGCTTCTGTGGGACCGGGCTCAGGGGACGTCGCCGGCGGGGCGGCCGACGCGAGAGGGGCCTCTGACGGGGCGGGGACGGCTGATGGCGAGGCGGGGGCCACCCCGTCAGGCGCCACGCCGGTCGGGCGCACGCTCGGACGCGGGCTGTCCGGCGGCTGCCCGGGGGAGGGCGAGGGCACATCACCGCCTGCGCCCGCGCCGCCGAGGGCGGCAGCACCCAGCGGGAGCGGCGTGATAACGATGGGGGTGGTGCAGGCGCAGAGGCTCACGGCGACGAGCACCACGCCTGCTCCGCGGAACAACCTCACGGGGAGCCTCCTCTGCAGCCAGGGCGTCCTGGCGACGTGCCTGCCCAGTTCTTTACCCGCGGCGCGGCATCACGGCGGACGCGGCTCGCTACTTCGGGCTTCCCGAGGGCTGCTGGCTCAACGTCCAGGCCCGCTACGACATGCTCGTGGCGCGCGAGGCGCTGGCCGCGGAGTTGAGCCGGAGCCGCCCGCGGAAGGCGGCGTAGCTACGCAGGTGAGGGCCGGGGGCTCATCGGCTCGATCACCCACTCGCCTGCTTCCTCCGCCCGATGGCCCTCCCCCCGATCCTGTGACACACCCACGCGCGAGTTCACGCGGTTTTTGATGATGATAGACAGCAAGAGGTCCAAGCGCGCGATGCCTGAGCTGGGTTCCACAAACGATTGGTGCCAGACCCTGGGCATCGCGCCCCCATGGCTCGAGGCGGTCGCGGGTCACCGGGAGGCGAACACGTTCGCCCTCTTGCTCGTGGCGTTGCTCGAGCGGGGCCGGCCGATGACGCTGGTGGACGTGGCCGCCCGCTTCGAGGAGGCCGGGATCGCGGAGTGTCCGCGCGCTCGGCTTCGAACTCGGCAGGCGCCGACTCGCCGAGCTCGGTCCGCCCCAGAAGACGAAGGAGCTCAACCAGCGCGGGCGCACGCTGAAGATCACCACGGCGCTGCTCGTGCAGGGCTCATGCGGCATCAGCAAGCCCTTCGGTGACGCGGAGAAGCTCTCCGAGTATCTGGCCACGGGCGAAGATACCAAGCTGCGTCGTCGGCTCGAGGCCGACGTGAAGTCGCTCCACGCGCTCTATGAGTATGGCCGCCTCCACGGCGTGGCTCGCCTGCGCTGGGGCTTCCTCAACGAGCACATCGTCGTGCCGTGGGGCCCCCGCTACGGGTCGATGCTCCACCACCTCAAGCGGTCTGCGCTCGAGATGAACCTGCCGCTCGAGATCGTGGTCGGCAGCGCGCCGGGGTGGAGCGAGCCCTGGTCGCGCGCCCGCCTCGTGCACGTCGAGCAGGACGCGAACGGCTGGAGCGTCTGGCTGGTCGACGAGAATGGCTGCCCGATTGACGAGGCTGAGGTGCAGCGCGCGCGGCTTTTGGTGGCGCCCCACTGACGCGCTCGGTCGTCTTTGGCCCAGCTGCAGGCAAAGGGCTACGAGGAGAAGCAACGCGCGCCGGGCGTGCCCGTGACGCTGGTGGGCCTCGGATTCAGCCGCGAGCAGCGCAACGTGGTGGGGTTCGAGGTGGCAGAGGGCAGAGGGCCACGCAGGCGTGGTGCCAGGACCCCCGTGCTATGATCCCGAATCGGAGGCGCAATGCGACGCAAGAAGCTGCCCATCGGGATCCAGACCTTCCGCGAGATCCGCGAGGAGGCTTACTACTACGTCGACAAGACCCCTCTGGCGCTCCGGCTGATCGCCGAGGGCAAGCCGTACTTCTTGTCGCGGCCGCGCCGGTTCGGCA